>JAQIJP010000065.1:0-13106 GCA_036946185.1 Aeromicrobium erythreum | reverse complement strand
CGGCACCGGGTCGTCGCCGGAGCGGCCGACCGACCGCACCGCGAGCCGGCCGTCCCGCGTGGGCGCGAGCCGCAGGGCCACGGTGACCTCGCGGGTCGGGGCGTCGCCGAGGACGGAGTCCCGACCCGGGCGCCACGCCACCTGCACACGGGCGCTCGTCGTGCCGTCCCGCGCGTCGGCGGCCTCCCCGCCGTCGAGGTAGCGCAGCCGGACGTCCTGCACGTCGAGGGTCCGGCGGGCCTGCCAGACGTCGTCGGCCCACCGGCGGGCGTCGTCACCGGGACCGCGGCGCGGCGCAGGTCGTCGCGGGACGACGCCTCGCCGATCGCGGCGACCTGGGTGGTCAGCTGCCGGGCGGCGTCGGCCGGCACGGCGACGTCGGCGGGGCCGTCGCCCTGCCACGGGCGCTGCCACAGCACGACGGCAGCGGCGACCACCGCCAAGGTGATCGCCGCCGCGACGTTCGGGCTCGGTCGACGCCGGGGCGTCGCGCCGTCAGACAACCCGCCCGGCTTTGGAGAACCCGGACAGGGTCGTGATCTCGACCGACTTGCCGGGGCGCGGGGCGTGGACGACCTTGCCGCCGCCGAGGTACATGCCGTCGTGCGACATGTCGCCGTAGAAGACGAGGTCGCCCGGCTGCAGGTCGCCCATCGAGACGTGCTTGATCGCGTTGTACTGCGGACCGACGACGCGCGGGATCGAGACGCCCGCGGCCGCCCACGACTTCATCATCAGGCCGGAGCAGTCCCAGCCGTCGGGGCCGGTGCCGCCGTAGACGTAGGGGTCGCCGAGCTGCGAGAGCGCGAACTGGATGGCCTTCTTGGTCCGGCCGGAGGCGTCGATGTCGCCCGTGAAGGTCAGCGAGCCGCCGCCGGCGAGGCGGGCCTGCTCGGCGGCGCTGAGCCGCTCCATCTCCTCCTTGAGCGCCGCGTGGTCGCGCCGCAGCTTGGCCTGCTTGCTGCGGGCCTCCTCGACGTCGCGGCGCAGCTCGCGCTTGCGGTCGGCGAGCTGCTCGCGGCGGTTCTCGAGCTCACGCGTCGTGCGGGCGAAGGCCCGCAGCTCGTTGGCGCGGGTGCTGTTCAGGGCCTGGACGGCGTTGAGGCCGTCGAGGAACTCGCGCGCGTCGTCGCTGCTGAGCAGCTCGGCGCTCGGGCCGAGCGGCGAGCGCATCTGCTGCTGGGCGATCGAGGCACCCAGGACCGCGCGCTGCTTGCGGTACGTGACGAGCTGGGCCCTGACCTCGGAGTCGAGGTCGTCGACCTCGTCCTTGGTCTCGTCGATGCGGACACCGAGCTGGTTGACCTTCTCGTTCGCGATCTCCAGCCGGTGGAAGGCCGCCTTGACGTCCTTCTCGGTGACCTTCTTCTCGGGCTCGGCCTGGGCGGTGCCGGTCACCAGACCGGTCGCGACGGCCAGCCCGGCCACCACGGCGGCGGCTCGGGCGCGATTCGTCGTGCTGCGCACACTTCTCCTCGGAACGGTTCCTCGCGCCTACCGGGTGAGCTGACGGGTTCGGGCCAAGGCGCCCGTCGCCCGGTGCTGCGCACCGCGCGATTCACCCCACCTACGTGGTTCCCCGGCTCGCTCGGCTGTCTTCCCCACACCCGTGCGACTCGGCGGTGCGTCCGATGCCGGTCGGGTCGACCGGCAGACTCCGGACGCACGGTCGCCCACTCTACAGGGCTCCGGTCGCGCGTCGGGGAACCGAGCCGGAGGTCACGTGTGAGGCAGGCCACGGCCCTCAGCCCGCGTGGGACTCCGGACCGCGGGTCGGGACGACGAGCCGCAGCGGCGGGACCAGCCCGCCGTCGGCGAGCAGGTCGAGGGCGTGCCGCTCGTCCGCGTCGATCTCGACGCCCTGCGGCGGGCCGCCGAGCAGGACGCTGACGACGCAGTCGCCGCACGCCCTTGGGCCGCGCACGACGCAGCTGTCGCAGTCGACGACCACGCTGTCGTCGCCCGGACCGTGCGCCGGCCGCGGCGTCGGGCCGGCGGGCTCGGGGAAGGAGCGCTGTCCCGGGTGCTGGGGGTCCATGGTCCACCTCGTCTCTCGATGTGCCCACGACGCTAGGCACCGCCTCCGACAGAACCGCGCCCCCGCCCCGCGCTCCGTGGTTCACCCGCTCAAGCGGGTAAACATCCACCGGTCGAGGCAGACCTCGCGACTCAGGGGAGGCTTCCCTCGATCGGCCCCGGTTTACCCGCTCCAGCGGGTAAACCATCCACCGGTCGAGGCAAACCTCGCGGTTCAGGGGATGCTTCCCTCGATCGGCTCCGGTTTACCCGCTCGAGCGGGTAAACCGTCAGCCCCGCGCGGCGGCGCGGCGCGGACGTGTCGGTGGCGGCGCCTAGCGTCCGGGACGTGCCTCCTCCTCCCGTCCGGCCGGTGCCGGCAGCCGACGACCCGCAGGGCACGTTCGACGACCTCGGGCGGCTGCTGCACGACGTCACCTTCTGCGTCGTCGACCTCGAGACGACCGGGGCGTCGGCGGCCAAGGGCTCGAAGATCACCGAGATCGGAGCCGTCAAGGTCCGCGGCGGCGAGATCCTCGGCGAGTTCCAGACCCTCGTCAACCCCGACGAGGCGATCCCCGCCTACATCACGGTGCTGACCGGCATCACCGACGCCATGCTCGTCGAGGCGCCCCGGATCGCCGAGGTGCTGCCGAGCTTCCTGGAGTTCGCGCGTGGCTGCGTCCTGGTCGCCCACAACGCCCCGTTCGACACCGGCTTCCTCAAGCACGCCGCGCGCGAGCTCGAGATCCCGTGGCCGCGCTTCGAGGTCCTCGACACCGTGCCGCTGGCCCGCCGGGCGCTGCTGCGCGAGGAGGCCCCCAACGTCAAGCTCTCCACCCTCTCGCGCCTCTTCCGCACGACGACGACCCCCAACCACCGGGCCCTCGACGACGCCCGCGCCACGGTCGACGTGCTGCACGGCCTCTTCGAGCGTCTCGGGTCACTCGGCGTTCACTCGCTCGAGGAGGTCGCGGCGTTCACGGCCAAGGTCACGCCCGAGCAGCGCCGCAAGCGCCACCTCGCCGACGCCGTCCCGCAGGCTCCCGGCGTCTACCTCTTCCGCGACCGCAACGACGCCGTCCTCTACGTCGGCACGTCGCGCGCGCCTGCGCAGCCGGGTGCGCAGCTACTTCACCGAGTCCGAGTCGCGCTCGCGGATGGGCGAGATGGTGCGCCTGGCCGAGCGGGTCGACACCGTCGTGTGCGCGACCGCCCTCGAGGCCCAGGTGCGCGAGCTGCGCCTCATCCACCGGCACCGCCCGCCCTACAACCGCCGCTCGAAGTTCCCGGAGCGGCTCGTGTGGCTCAAGCTGACCCGCGAGCCGTGGCCCCGGCTCTCCGTCGTGCGTGACGTCCTCGACGACGACGCCGACTACGTCGGACCGTTCGGGTCGCGCGCCGCGGCCGAGGACGCGATGACGGCGCTGCACGACGTCTTCCGCATCCGCCAGTGCTCGGGCCGGATGCCGCGCAGCCCCCGCCGCACGCCCTGTGCCCTGGCGGAGCTCGGCGCCTGCCTGTCCCCGTGCGACGGCTCGGTCGACCCGGCGGTCTACGACGCCGAGGTGCACGCGGTGCGCCGCGCCATGACCGCCGACCCCGTGGCGCTCGTCGAGGCCATCACGGCCCGCATGCGCGAGCTCTCCGTCCACGAGCGCTACGAGGACGCGGCCCGCTGGCGCGACCGCATGGCGGCGCTGCTGCGGGGCGTGGCCCGCACGCAGCGGCTGCACGAGCTCACCGCCCAGGAGCAGCTCGTCGCGGCCGCCCCGCACGACGACGGCTGGGAGATCCACGTGGTCCGCCACGGCCGGCTCGCCGCGGCCGGGGTCATGCCGCACGGCACCCACCCGGCCGGCTGGGTCGACGCGCTCGTCGCCACGGCCGAGTCGGTCCGGCCCGCGCACGGCCCGGCGCCGGCCGCCACGCCCGAGGAGACCGAGCTCGTGCTGCGCTGGCTGCGCACCCCGGGGCTGCGGATGGTGCGCGGCGCCTGGTCGAGCCGGCTCGACTCCGCCGCCCGCCACCTCGAGCTCGTCCCCGAGCGTCCGACCCGGTCTAGGCTGGGGGGCGTGATCACCGCCATCGTCTCCGTCCAGACCGACGTCGCCACGATCTCCGAGACCGCCGAGGCCATCGCGGCGATCGACGGCGTCAGCGAGGTGTACTCCGTCACCGGCGATGTCGACCTCGTCGCGATGGTGCGGGTGCGTCAGGTCGACGACGTCGCGGCCGTGGTGGCCGACCGGGTCAACAAGGTGCCGGGCGTCGTGTCGACGCAGACGCAGATCGCCTTCCAGACCTTCAGCCAGCACGACCTCGAGGACGCCTTCAGCATCGGCATCTGAGCCGAGCCGGTCACGACCGGGTCAGTCGCGGGGCGCGTGCCGCTGCGTCGCGGCCGCCCAGGCGTCCAGCACCCGCTGCGCCGCCCCGGAGTCGATCGACTCCCGCGCCCGCTCGATCCCGGCGGCGAGCCGCTGCGCGAGCGGCGCGGCGCTCTCGCCGGCGTGCGCCGCGATGCCCGTCGCGGCGTTGAGCAGGACGGCGTCGCGCACCGGCCCGTGCTCCCCCGCGACGACGGCGCGGAAGACCGCCGCGTTCTCCGCGGCGTCGCCGCCGCGCAGCGCCGACAACGGCGCCCGCTCCAGCCCGAGGTCCTCGGGCGCGAGCACGGACTCCTCGACGCCGCCGTCCCGCGTCGACCAGAACCGGGTGGGACCCGACACGGTCACCTCGTCGAGGCCGTCCTCGCCGCGGAACACGAGCGCGTCGGTGCCGCGCGAGGCGAAGACCCCCGCCATGATCGGCGCGACGTGCGCGTTGGCGCAGCCGACCGCCATCGCGGCGGGACGGGCCGGGTTGGTGAGCGGGCCGAGCCAGTTGAACGGCGTCGGCACGCCGAGCTCGCGCCGCGGCTGGGCGGTGTGCCGGAACGAGGCGTGGAACACCGGGGCGAAGCAGAACGTGATGCCCGACTCGCGCTGCACGGCCAGGACCTCGTCGGCCGGGACGTCCAGCCGGACGCCGAGCGCCTCGAGGACGTCGGCGGAGCCGCTGCGGCTGGAGGCGGCCCGGTTGCCGTGCTTGACGACGCCGATGCCGGCACCGGCGATCACGACGGCGGACATCGTCGAGATGTTGACGGTCTGGGCCCGGTCGCCGCCGGTGCCCACGATGTCGACGACCCGCTCGTCGACCTGGAGCAGGGTGGCGTGCGCGAGCATCTCGTCGGCGAGGCCGCGGAGCTCGTCGACGGTCTCGCCCTTGACCCGCAGCGCCACGGCGAACCCCGCGATCTGCACGGGCGTCGCGTTGCCGTCGAGGATCTCGCGCATCGCCCACGTCGTGGCGCCGGCGTCCAGGTCGTCGCCCGCGGACAGCACGGCCAGCAGGTCCGGCCAGGACCGGGGCGAGACGGTCTGCGTCATCCGACGCGGCCCGCGGCCAGCACGCCGCGCGCCAGGGCGATGACGGCCTCGGCGAGCTCGAGCGGGTCGATCGGGTGCGACACGGCCGCCTCCGCCCGCGACCACGACGCGAGCCACGCGTCCTGCGGTCGTCCGGTCAGGACCAGCACCGGCGGGGCCTTGAAGATCTCGTCCTTGACCTGGCGGGCGATGCCGAGCCCGCCCGCGGGCGTGGCCTCGCCGTCGAGGATCACGAGGTCGGGCCGGCGACCCGGTCCGTCGCCGTCGAGCTGCTGGATCACGGCGGGTTCCGTCGCACACTCGACGTACTCGAAGGGCGGAAGATCCGGGTGCGGCCGCGATCCGAGGGCCGCCAGGACGCTCGCGCGCACGGAGCTGTCGTCGCTGTAGACCAGGACCTTCAGGGCCTCGTGCTCGCTCACGATCGCATCGTACATAATGGGCGCGTGGCGACTACTTCCGCGATCCCGGCCTCACGTCTGCACGGCACCGAGGGGCGTCCCTCCATGGTCACCGTCGGCACGATCGTGTGGCTCTCGAGCGAGCTCATGTTCTTCGCCGGTCTGTTCGCGGCGTACTTCACGGTCCGCAACGTGACGCCCGAGCTGTGGGCGCAGGAGACGCAGCTGCTCAACATCCCGTTCGCGACGGCCAACACCACGATCCTGGTGCTGTCGTCGTTCACCTGCCAGTTCGGCGTGTTCGCCGCCGAGCGCGGCCGCCCCGGACGCACGGGCAGCCTGCTGCAGATCGGCAAGTGGGGCATGCGCGAGTGGTTCGTCCTCACCTACATCATGGGCGCGATCTTCATCGGCGGGCAGGCGCTCGAGTACGCCGAGCTCGTCCACGAGGGCGTCACGATCCCCTCGTCGGCCTACGGCTCGCTCTTCTACCTCGCGACCGGCTTCCACGGCATCCACGTCGTCGGCGGCCTGATTGCCTTCCTCCTCGTCATCGGCCGCACCTTCGTGGCGCGCCGGTTCACGCACGAGCAGGCCATCTCCGCGATCGTCGTGTCGTACTACTGGCACTTCGTCGACATCGTGTGGGTCGGGCTGTTCGCCACCATCTATCTGATCCGCTGAGCAAGGTCCACCTAAGTCAAGCGGTCCCGTCAGGCGCGGGATACGCTGAGTCCACTGTGGGCTCCTAGCAGGAATGAGGTTCTCGGTGCGGAAACTGTCGACCCGACGCCGGCATCCCCTCGCCGGAATCGTGGTTCTGCTGATCGGCCTCGTGGTCGTCGGCGGGGCGTACGCAACTCTGTCCCCCAAGCCGGCCGTCGCCGAGGAGGCGTCCTCCCGCGACGTCGAGGCGGGCCGCCAGCTGTTCCTGATCGGCTGCGCGAGCTGCCACGGCGAGAACGCCCAGGGCATCCCGACCAAGAGCGGCGGCAACTACGGTCCGTCGCTGGTCGGCGTCGGTGCCGCCGCGGTCGACTTCCAGGTCGGCACGGGCCGCATGCCGATGGCGCAGGCCGCCCCGCAGGCGCCGCGCAAGACGCCGGAGTACACGGCCGAGGAGACCAAGCAGCTCGCCGCGTACGTCGCGTCGCTCGCGCCCGGCCCGGCCATCCCGGAGTCCGAGTACCTCGACTACAAGAACGTCAGCGTCAACGACCTGCGTGAGGGCGGCGAGTTCTTCCGCACCAACTGCACGGCGTGCCACAACTCCGTCGGCGCCGGCGGCGCCCTGCCGGACGGGCGCTACGCGCCTACCCTGGAGAAGGTGAGCGCCAAGCACATCTACGAGGCGATGCAGACCGGCCCGCAGCAGATGCCGGTCTTCAACGACGCGCTCATCACCCCCGAGGACAAGCGCAACGTCATCGCGTACATCAAGCGGGTGCAGGACCAGCCCAACTACGGCGGTCTCGCCGGCGGTGGCCTCGGCCCCGTCGTCGACGGCCTGTTCACCTGGGTCATCGGGATCGGCGTGCTCACGGGCTTCGCGATCTGGATCGGTGCCCACGGAGCGAGAGTGAAGAAGAAGCGATGAGCAAGGACCTGGAGCCCACGGACGGCCACGGCGACGAGCTGGAGCCGACCGAGCCGATTCAGGACCCGGGCCTGCCGGCGCACCAGTGGCGTCCGCAGGACGTCGACGCCGCCCAGGAGAAGCGCACCGAGCGGCAGATCTCGGCGATGTTCGGCATCGCCACGCTGCTCGCCGTCGGCTTCTGCGTCGCGTACTTCGCGATCGGCGACGAGCAGACGTTCCTCGGCTGGTCCGCCATCAACTTCGCGCTCGGTGCGACGCTGGGCGGCGCCCTGCTGCTCATCGGCGTCGGCATCATCCAGTGGGCCAAGAAGCTCATGGCCGACCATGAGATGGTCGAGATGCGCCACCCGGCGGCCTCCTCCGCGGAGGACCGCGAGGAGACCCTCGACATCATCAACGCGGGCCTCGAGGAGTCCGGCGTCGGTCGCCGGCCGCTCATCCGCAACAGCCTGCTGGGTGCCGTCGGCGCTCTCGCGCTGCCGGGCGTCGTGCTGCTGCGCGACCTCGGCCCGCTCCCCCACAGCCAGGACAAGACGGTCTGGAAGAAGGGCATGCGCGTCGTCAACGACGTCTCCGGCCTGCCGATCAAGCCGTCCGACCTCGAGGTCGGTCAGCTCGTCAACGGCGAGCCCGCCGTGTTCTTCCCGGCCGAGGGCAAGGAGGAGGCCGAGTACCACGGCCACGAGCTCCTCGCCGCCAAGGCGAAGGCCGCCGTCATCGTCGTCCGCATGCGCCCCGAGGACATCACGCCCTCGAAGGGCCGCGAGAACTGGGGCGTCGACGGCATCCTCTGCTACTCCAAGATCTGCACCCACGTCGGCTGCCCGATCAGCCTGTGGGAGCAGCAGACTCACCATCTGCTGTGCCCGTGCCACCAGTCGACCTTCGACCTGGCGGACAACGGCAAGGTGATCTTCGGTCCCGCCCACCGGCCGCTGCCGCAGCTGCCGCTCATGGTGGACTCCGAGGGTTATCTCGTGGCTCAGAGCGACTTCCCCGAGATCGTCGCCCCGAGCTACCCGGAGCTGGCCCGCGACCAGAAGAAGCTGGATGAGAAGTCATGAGTAACACCACTGCCGACTACACCCCGGTCCAGGACACCGCCCTGGGCAAGAAGGCGGCCGGCCCCGTCGAGTGGCTCGACGACCGGCTCGGCCTCGCCGGCGCGGCGAAGAAGAACCTGCGCAAGATCTTCCCCGAGCACTGGTCCTTCATGCTCGGCGAGATCGCCCTGTGGAGCTTCGTCGTGCTGCTGATCACGGGCGTCTTCCTGACGTTCTGGTTCCAGCCGAGCATGGCGGAGGTCGAGTACAACGGCTCCTACGCGCCGCTGCGCGGCCTGGAGATGTCGCAGGCCTACGCCTCGACGCTGCACATCTCGTTCGACATCCGCGGCGGCCTGCTGATCCGCCAGATCCACCACTGGGCCGCGGCCCTGTTCGTGGCGGCGATGATGGTGCACATGCTCCGCGTGTTCTTCACCGGTGCGTACCGCAAGCCGCGCGAGGTCAACTGGATGATCGGCGTCGGCCTGCTGTCCCTCGGCATGGTCGAGGGCTTCGCCGGCTACTCGCTGCCGGACGACCTGCTGTCCGGCACGGGCCTGCGCTTCGTCGACGGCCTGATCCGCTCGATCCCGATCGTGGGCTCGTACCTGGAGTTCTTCATCTTCGGCGGCGAGTTCCCGGGCGAGGAGATCATCCCCCGCCTCTACATGGCGCACATCCTGCTGATCCCGGCACTGCTCCTGGGCCTCATCGGCGCCCACATGCTGCTGCTCGTCTACCACAAGCACACGCAGTGGCCCGGACCCGGACGCACCGAGAAGAACGTCGTGGGCTACCCGATGCTCCCGGTGTACGCGGCCAAGGCCGGCGGCTTCTTCTTCGTCGTCTTCGGCTTCACGGCCCTCATGGGCGCCATCATCCAGATCAACCCGGTCTGGGCGTACGGCCCGTATAACCCGTCCGAGGTCACGGCCGGCTCGCAGCCGGACTGGTACATGGGCTTCTCCGAGGGCCTGGTCCGCATCATGCCCGGCTGGGAGAGCACGTTCTTCGACCGCACCTGGAGCTGGAACGTCTTCATCCCGGGTGTCGGCGGCCTCGGCCTGCTGTTCATGGCGCTGGGCGCCTGGCCGTTCATCGAGCGGTGGATCACGAAGGACAACCGTGAGCACCACCTGCTCGAGCGTCCGCGCAACAACCCGACGCGCACCGCGCTCGGCGTCGCCGGCATGACGGTGTACGCGGTCGGCTGGATGGCCGGCGGCAACGACATCATCGCGACGAAGTTCCACCTCGACATCTACACGATGACCGAGATCTTCCGCGTGGGGATCTTCGTCTTCCCGGTGATCGCGTACATCATCACGAAGCGGATCTGCATCGGGCTGCAGCGTGCGGACGAGAACCGCATCCTGCACGGCTACGAGACGGGTGTCATCGAGCGGACGCCGGACGGCGGCTACTCGGAGCGCCACGCTCCCCTGCCGGTGGGCGCGCAGTACACGCTCACCGCGCACGACCGGCTGCCCGAGCTCGAGTCGTCGCCGCTCACGGAGGACGAGAACGGGGTGGCCGTCCCGCACGGTCGTCGCGAGCGCGTCCGCCTGTGGCTGCAGCGTCGCTACTACCGCGGCGTGCTGGACAAGCCGACGACCGACGACGTGGAGCACGCGGCCGAGCACCTGGCCCACCACGACGGTCATCCGAACGCGATCGGTGAGGACTTCCAGGGCGTGTCGGAGACCGGCATCCCGCGGTCCCACTGACCGAGCTCGCACCACGAGGGCCCGCCACCACCCGGTGGCGGGCCCTCGTGGTGCGGGGGGCGTGGACGTCGGACGGCCGTGGACGTCTCACGGCGAGCCGTGAGCGTCCCCGCGACGCACTCCGAGGGTTCGTGGTCGTCCGGACAGCCGCAAACCCTCAGACCACGTCGCCCTCGCCACTCTCCCAGACCCGACCGACCAGGGTTGACGCCTTGGGGTCGTCCCAGCAACCGCAAAGCCTCAGACCACGTCGCCACGCGACAAGGGTCGAGGCCTTGGGGTCGCCCCAGCAACCCCAAACCCTCAGACCACGTCACCCCGCGACCAGGGACGAGGCCTTGGGGTCGTCCCAGCAATCGCAAAGCCTCGGACCACGTCGCTTCGCCGCTCCCCCGGCCCACGCCGACCAGGGTCGAGGCCTTGTGGTCGCTCCAGTAACCCCAATGCCTCAGACCACGTCGCCCCGCGACCAGGGTCGAGGCCCCGTGGTCGCCCCAGCAACCCCAAAGGCTCAGACCACGTCGCCCTGCGACGAGGGTCGAGACATCGTGGTCGCTCCAGCGACCACAAGGCCTCAGATCACGTCAGGAAGCGGCGGTGGGGGCGACGGTGGTGGGCGACGGGGTCGGCGTGGAGGGCGCCTGGCCCTCCTGGATGGCCGAGCCCTTGAGCCAGTCGCTCCAGGAGACGTCCCAGTCGGTCCAGCCGTTGCGGTCCTCGAGCGGCCGCGGGCTGTTGACGAACCGCACGACGTCACCGCGCTTGCTCCGCGCGTAGATCCAGGCGGCGTTCGCCGTGCTCATGCCGGTGCAGCCGTGGCTCACGTTCGCGCGCCCCTGGGCTGCCGTCGACCACGGCGCCGCATGGATGAACTCCCCCGAGTTCGTCAGGCGCATCGCCCACTTCACGCCGGCGATGTTGTAGTAGTCCGGGGCGTCGGCGTCGACACCCGTCGACGCGGCATCCATGTCGACCGACGGATGCTTCTCCATGATGACCTTGGTGCCGCTGCGGGTGCGGTGGCCCGGGTCGCCCGTCGTGACCGGGATCCGGCGGATCGTCCGGCCGTCCTTCGTGACCCGCATCGAGTGCTTCGCCACGTCGACCACGCTGACCATCCGGCTGCCGACGGTGAACGGGATCTTCTGGTCCTGCTGGCCGTACACGCCGTTGCCCGCCGGGAGGCTGTTGAGGTCGAGGTCGATCGTCACCTTGGTGTCGGCGGGCCAGTAGTTCTTCGGCCGGTAGTGGACCTCACGGTCCGACAGCCACGACCACGAGCCGACGACGTCCTTGTCCGTGCGCACGTGCATGTGCTCCTCGAACAGCGCGCGGTTCTTGACCGGGACGTCGAACGTGACGATCACCGGCATGCCGACGCCGACCGTCTCGTCCTTGAGCGGCGCGACCGACGGGTACGTCTGCTGCGCGAGGGTGAGCTTGCGCGTGGTGAACGTGCGGGTGATCCGCTGGGTGGCGTCGTCGTCACCACGTCCCACGGCGGAGAGCGTGTAGGTGGTGCCCGGCTCGAGCCGCTCGCCGGCCTTCCACTGGCCGTCGACGACCTTGCCCTCGATCGTCTGCTTGCCCTCGGCGTCGCGCAGCGTGGCCCGCTCGACCTCGCCGTGACGCGCCGTGACCTGCACGAGCGTGTCGACCGCGACGTCCGTGGCCTTCGGGGCGACGTTCGCACCGAGCTCGACGGGCTTCGCGGGCTCGACGGCCTTCTTCACGTCCGACGGCGTGCAGCCCGCGACGAGGGCGCCGGCGACGACGAGCGGCAGCACGACGGTGCGCAGGGCGCGTCGGCGCGGCCGCAGTGCGAGATCGTTCACCGGGTCATCCTACGTCCCCGACGCAACGCGAACGGCCCGCGACGCGTGGTCGCGGGCCGTCGCCCAGGGTCCTGCCGGCACTCAGTGCGCGTGGATGCCCCGGTAGTACTCGAAGATCCAGCCGCACACCGCCACGGCACCGAAGGCGACGCCGATGATGAACAGCCACCAGCCGATGACGACGCCCAGCACGATCACGGCGAGCATGCCGGCGCACGCGAGCGGCCACCAGCTGTAGGGCGGGAAGAAGCCCTGCTCGCCCGCGCCCTCGGCGATCTCGCCGTCGCTGCGGTCCTCCGGACGCGGCGGGATCTGCTTGGCGACGACGTACAGGTAGAAGCCCAGCAGCGCGCACAGCAGGAACGTCATGACCAGTGCGGTCGTGCCGGTCCAGTCGTTCGTGAGGATCCAGTACACCGGCGCGATCAGGAAGAAGAAGATCCCGCAGCCGATGATGGTCCAGAACTCGGCCTTCATCAGTCGGTCCCGCCCTTTCCGTTCTTGTGCTCCTCGACGACCTCACGCTTGCCGTTGACGTCGGGGGCGTCGGCGAAGACGCTGCCCTCGTCCGGGTTGTGCAGCAGCTCGAGCTCGGCGATCTCCGGGTGGTGGAGGTCGAAGGCCGGGCTCTCGGAGCGCACGCGCGGCAGCGAGTGGAAGTTGTGCCGCGGCGGGGGCGAGCTCGTCGCCCACTCCAGCGAGCGGCCCCAGCCCCACGGGTCGTCGAGCTTGACCAGCGGGTTCTTGCGGGACTTCCACACGTTGTAGAAGAAGGGCAGCGTCGACGCGCCCAGCAGGAAGGCGCCGATGCTCGAGATCTCGTTGAGCGTCGTGAAGCCGTCGTTCGGGCCGTAGTCGGCGTAGCGACGCGGCATGCCCTCGACACCCAGCCAGTGCTGCACGAGGAACGTCAGGTGGAAGCCGACGAACAGCAGCCAGAAGTGGATCTTGCCCAGCTTCTCGTCGAGCATGCGGCCGGTGAACTTGGGCCACCAGAAGTAGAAGCCCGCGAACATCGCGAAGACGACCGTGCCGAAGACGACGTAG
>JAQIJP010000064.1:0-11407 GCA_036946185.1 Aeromicrobium erythreum | reverse complement strand
AGCCACGTCGACCCGTTCTGGCCGGCGATGCAGCGCTGCTCCACGACGTCGAGCAGACGCCCGGCGACGTCGCCGTCGACGCCCATCTGCCCGAGCCCCTCGTGCGCCAGCGGCAGCAGGTGCCGCAGCACGAGCTCACGCGCCGGCACCGACCCGACGCCCGGCCAGTAGATCTCCGTCTCGATCCCACCGCGCGCGGCCGAGTGGAAGTTCTCCTCGGCGGCCCGGAACGACAGCTGCGACCAGAGCGGGCGCTCACTCGTGCCGAGCACGGTGACGAGACCGTAGAACAGCGCGGCGTTCGCGAACGTGTCGACGACCGTCGGGCCCGCAGGCAGCAGCCGGTTCTCGATGCGCAGGTGCGGACGGCCGTCGGCGACGTCGTAGATCGGGCGGTTCCAGCGGTAGACCGTGCCGTTGTGCAGGCGCAGCTCGGCGAGCGACGGCACCCGACCCGCGGCGAGCTCCTCGACCGGGTCCTCGTCCTCGACGACCGGCAGCAGCGCCGGGAAGTACCGCACGTTCTCCTCGAACAGGTCGAACACCGACGTGATCCAGCGCTCGCCGAAGAACACCCGCGGGCGCACCCCTTGGGTCTTGAGCTCCTCGCTGCGGGTGTCGGTGGCCTGCTCGAACAGCGGGATGCGGGTCTCGTGCCAGAGCTGACGGCCCATCAGGAACGGTGAGTTCGCGCCGATCGCGACCTGGACCCCGGCGATCGCCTGTGCGGCGTTCCACATCGGCGCGAAGTCGTCGGGCTGCACCTGCAGGTGCAGCTGCGTGCTCGTGCAGGCGGCCTCGGGGATGATCGTGTCGGCGGTCGTGCGCAGCCGGTCGACCCCGTCGACCACGATCTCGATGTCCTCGCCCCGCGCGGCCAGGATCTGCTCAGAGAGCAGGTGGTAGCGCGGGTTCGGCGAGATGGTGTCGCGACCGAAGTGCCCCTCCTGCAGCGTCGGCAGGATGCCGATCATCAGCAGGTGCGCGCCGACGTCGGAGGCCTTCTCCTGGGCGTGGTTGAGATCGCGCCGCAGGGTCTCCTCCATGTCGGCGAGGCCGGACCCGGCCGCGGGGTGCGGGGGCACGTTGATCTCGACGTTGAACTGGCCCAGCTCGGTCTGGAAGTCGTCGTCGGCGATCGCCTCGAGCGCCTCGGCGTTCTTCATCGCCGGGTCGCCCGCGTCGTCGACGAGGTTGAACTCGATCTCGACGCCGACGTGCGGCACCTCGACGCTGAAGTCCTCGTCGCCGAGCATCGTGGCGAACACGTCGAGGCAGCGACGCACCTTCGCGCGGTGGCGGGTGCGGTCCTCACGGCTGAACGAGCGGTCCTCGACCTCCTGGCCCATGCCCACACCCTAGGGCGATCCGGGCTCTCGCGCGGGTCCGGATCAGGCGGTGCGCCGGTCGCGTCCCAGCCGGCGCCACAGGTCGTCGACCTCGGCCGGACCGATCCCGGCGTCGTGGAGCTCGCGCAGCAGCACCGCGAGCGAGTACGTGGGGTCGACCCGGTCGGCCGCGTCGAGCGCGACGTTCATCTGCGCGCCGTCGCCGAGCTGGTGCGCGCTGATCGCGGCGAGGCACAGGGGTGGGACGGTGAGCGGGACCGGAGCGGTGCGGGCGACGCGCTGCCAGAGCGCGAGGGCGTCCGCGGCGGCCTCGCGGTCGATCGCCTCCCAGCAGGCGTCGCGGACCTCGATGCGCTGCACGAGCGCCGCGAGCTCGAGGACCTCGCCGTCGTCGAGGTCCGGGCCGCGCCGGACGAGGTCGAGGGCCCGGCCCAGGGCGGCCGCGAGCCGTGAGGGCTCCGGCAGCGGACCGAGCCACGTCCAGAGCCGTTCCATGACCTCCGGCATCGCGGCGTCGAGCCACGCCCGTCGCTCCCCCGCGCCCGGGGCCACCCGAGCGGCGAGGTCCTCCCGCGTGCCCACGATGTCGCGGCCGTGCACGACGCCGTGCACGACCGCAGGGTGGTGCGGACTGCGGCGGTGCGGCCTCCCCTCGGGGTCGTGCGTGGCCCAGACGGTCTCGTCGTCGGCCCACGCCACGACGACGGGGACGACCGTGCCGGCGTCCTCCAGCGTCGACAGCATCGCCAGCGCGGCCTCGCGCGCCCGGTCGGCGTCGTCGTCGACCGCGACGACGATGACGCCCTCGGCGCCGTGCCGCTCCAGCAGGGCCAGCAGTCGCTCGCACCGCGGCGGCAGCGCGTCGAGGTCGGGTGTCAGGTCGAGCCGGGCGGAGAACCCGAAGCGGTGCCGCGGGCCGCGCGTGCCGATGACGCACAGCGACTCCCGAGGCGTGAAGCCGAACGCGAGCGGCAGCGCGTTGACGAGGTCGGCGGTGTCGTGGGCGGTGAAGACGGGTGAGTCGGTCATCGCCCCACCGTCGTGCGACGACGACCTGCCCGGGGCGGCGCGCGAGCGGGTTGTGGACGGCCTCGGACGGACCCCGTCGTGTGGACGGCCGGGAGGCCAGGGCCGACAGCCGTGTCGGCACGGGCTGCGACGATGGACCCATGCGGTCCACGGCGTCGATCATGCACCTGGACCTCGACGCCTTCTTCGCCTCCGTCGAGCAACGCGACAAGCCGTCGCTGCGCGGCCGGCCCGTCATCGTCGGCGGCATCGGCCAGCGCGGTGTCGTCTCGACCGCGTCCTACGAGGCGCGCGTGCACGGCGTGCGGTCGGCGATGCGGATGGCCGAGGCCCGGGCCCGGTGCCCGCACGCGGCGTTCCTGACCGGCCGGTTCGACGCCTACCGGGCCGCCAGCGCGATCGTCATGGGCCGCCTGCGCGAGCTGTCGCCGCTCGTCGAGCCGCTGTCGCTCGACGAGGCGTTCGTCGACCTGACGGGCGACCCGGACTTCGACCCCGCGCAGGTCGACGACCTCGTCGCCGCGGTGCGTCACGACATCACCGAGTGCACCGGCGGACTCACCGCCTCGGTCGGCGTCGGGTCGTCGAAGCTCATGGCCAAGATCGCGAGCGAGATCAACAAGCCCGACGGCGCGTTCGTCGTCCCGGCCGGCACCGAGCTCGACGTGCTGGGCCCGCTCCAGGCGACGGCCATCCCGGGCGTCGGCCCGGCCACCGCCGAGCGGCTGCGACGCGTCGGCATCGTCACCGTCGAGGACCTGCGCGGCCCGAGCGCCGACGAGCTCGTGCGGCTGCTCGGCCAGTCGCACGGCACGGCGTTGTGGCACCTCGCGCGGGGGCAGGACGACCGCCCCGTCGTGGCCGAGCGCGAGACCAAGTCGGTCAGCGTCGAGGACACCTTCGAGTCCGACGTCACCGACCGCGAGCGACTGCGCCGCGAGGTCGACCGGATGGCGCGCTCGGTCGCCGGCCGCCTCGCCAAGCACGGACTGTCGGGCCGCACCGTCACGCTCAAGGTCCGGCACCACGACTTCGAGACCCACACCCGCTCCACCACGCTCGCCGGACCGACCGACAGCCCGGCGGTCCTGGCCCGGACCGCGCAGGGCCTGCTCGAGGCCACCGACCTGGCCGGTGGGCTCCGGCTCGTCGGCGTCGGGGTCAGCGGTCTTGCCGACTGGGTGCAGGACGACCTCTTCGACGACCCGGACGAGCCCGAGGTGCTCGAGCCGGAGGCCACCGCCGACGAACCGGCTCCCCCGCCGCGACCGAGCTGGCAGCCGGGTCAGGACGTCCACCACGACGACCACGGCGACGGCTGGGTCTGGGGAGCCGGCCTGGGGCGCGTCACGGTGCGCTTCGAGACCCGCCACACGCCGCCGGGACCGGTGCACACGTTCGCCGCCGACGACCCCGCCCTGGCCCCGGGCCACCGCGACACCCCGCCCGATACCGTCGAGTCATGAGCCGTCCCGTCACGCCCCCCGTCGCCGACCGGCGGCCCACCACGCGCGTCCACCACGGCGACAGCGTGGTCGACGAGTACGAGTGGCTGCGGGCCAAGGACGACCCGGACACCCTCGCCTACCTCGAGGCCGAGAACGCCTACGCAGAGGCGCAGACGGCGCACCTCGAGGAGCTGCGCGGCACGATCGTCGACGAGATCAAGGCGCGGACCCAGGAGACCGACCTGTCGGTCCCCCTGCGCCACGGCGACTGGTGGTACTACACGCGGACCCGCGAGGGCAGCCAGTACGCGATCCGCTGCCGGTGCCCGATCGACGACCCCGCCGACTGGACGCCCCCGACGATCGGTGAGCAGCCGGTCGACGGCGAGCAGGTGCTGCTCGACTCCAACGCCGAGGCCGAGGGGCACGACTTCTTCTCGCTCGGCGGCTTCAGCGTCAGCGACGACGGCCACCTGCTGGCCTACTCGGTCGACGTCGTCGGCGACGAGCGCTACACGATCCGCGTCAAGGACCTGCGCACCGGCGAGCTGCTGCCGGACGAGGTGGCCGGCACGAGCGGCGGCGTCACCTGGGCGGCCGGCTCGACCCACGTCTTCTACACGACGGTCGACGACGCCTGGCGCCCGCACCGGATCTGGCGGCACGCCCTCGGCACGCCCGCGACGGACGACGTCCTCGTCCACGAGGAGCAGGACGAGCGCTTCTTCGCCGGCGTCGGGCGCACCCACTCCGACCGGTTCCTCGTCATCGGGGCGTCGTCGAAGATCACGAGCGAGGTCCGGGTCCTGGCCGCCGACGACCCCGAGGGCGAGTTCACCGTCGTCCTGCCGCGGCGCCAGGGGGTCGAGTACTCGCTCGAGCACGCCGTCATCGGCGGCGAGGACCACTTCCTGGTCCTGCACAACGACGGCCACGCCGACTTCCGCCTCGACGCCGTCCGGGTCGACGACGTCCTGGCCGGCCGGGTCACGTCGACGGCGGACCTGACCACGCTGATCGGCCCTCGCGAGGGCGTCCGGCTCGAGGACGTCGACGTGTTCGCCCGGTCGGTCTTCGTGTCGTACCGGCGCGAGGCCCTCGCGCGCATCGCCGTGGTCCGGCTCGGTGACCAGCCGGGACTCGCGGCGTTCGGCGAGCCGGAGGAGGTCGACTTCGGCGAGGAGCTGTTCACGAGCGGCGTCGGCGGCAACGCCGAGTGGGACCAGCCGCTCGTCCGGGTCGGCGTCGGGTCGTTCGTCACGCCGTCGACGGTCTACGACTACGACGTCGAGCGCGACGAGCTGATCCTGCGCAAGCAGGCTCCGGTGCTCGGCGGCTACGACCCCGACGACTACGTGCAGCACCGCACGTGGGCCACCGCCGACGACGGCACGCAGGTCCCGGTGTCGGTGGTCGCGCGCCGCGACACGCCCCGCGACGGCACCGCACCGGCCCTGCTGTACGGCTACGGCTCGTACGAGATCAGCCTCGACCCCGGGCTGTCGATCCCCCGGCTGTCGCTGCTCGACCGCGGCTTCGTGTTCGCGATCGCGCACGTGCGGGGCGGCGGCGAGCTCGGTCGGCACTGGTACGACGACGGCAAGCTGCTGCGCAAGAAGAACACCTTCACCGACTTCGTCGCGGCCGCCCACCACCTCGTCGACGAGGGCTGGACGCGCCCGGACCGGCTCGTCGCCGAGGGCGGGTCCGCGGGCGGCCTGCTGATGGGCGCCGTCGCGAACCTCGCGCCCGACGCGTTCTGCGGCGTCGTCGCGTCGGTGCCGTTCGTCGACGCCCTGACGTCCATCCTCGACCCCAGCCTGCCGCTCACCGTGATCGAGTGGGACGAGTGGGGCGACCCCCTGCACGACCCCGAGGTCTACGCCTACATGAAGTCCTACACGCCGTACGAGAACGTCACGGCCCAGGACTACCCCGCGATCCTGGCGGTCACGAGCCTGCACGACACCCGCGTGCTGTACGTCGAGCCGGCCAAGTGGGTCGCGCGGCTGCGGGCCACGGCGACCGGCGACGCCCCCGATCCTGCTGCGGACCGAGATGAACGCCGGGCACGGCGGCGTCAGCGGTCGGTACGCGGCCTGGAAGGAACGGGCCTGGGAGCTCGCCTGGATCATCGACACCGCCACGAAGAACCTCTGACCCGAGCCGGGTCTCGTCCCCGAGCCGGGACCCGTCACCGCACCTACGCTGGAACGGTGACCCCGATGTTCCCGCTCGGCACGGCGCTGCTGCCGGGCATGCCGCTGCCGCTGCGGCTGTTCGAGCCGCGCTACCTCACGATGCTCGACGACGTCCTGCGGCGCGATCCCGCGGACTTCGGTGTCGTCCTGATCGAGCGCGGCAGCGAGGTCGGGGGCGGTGACGCCCGGTTCGACGTCGGCTGCCTCGCCGAGCTCCAGCAGGTCGACGCCCGCGACGGCGGCATCACCGTCGTCGCGATCGGGACCCAGCGACTGCGGGTCGAGCGGTGGGGCGAGGACGACCCGTACCCGCAGGCCGACGTCTCCGTGGTCGACGAGCTGGAGTGGTCGGAGGACCACCGCGAGCTGCTGGACCGCACCGAGGAGGTCGTGCGCTCGGTCCTGGCCCAGGCCGCCGAGTTCGTCGAGCCCCGCTGGCCGTCGACGATCGAGCTCGACGACGACCCGATCACCCGCTGCTGGCAGCTGGGCGGCATCGCCCTGCTGGGCACGCTGGACCAGGTCGACCTGCTCCGCGCGACCTCCGTGCCCCAGCTGCTGGGCACGATCACCGAGCACACCCGGTCCGCGCTCGAGGTCGTCCAGATCAGCGCCGCGGAGTGAGACCCCGGGGACCACGGTCCCCCGGCCGGGCCGTCGGTGGCGGCTCCTAGGCTGGCCGCATGCTGCGACTCGCCACCGTCAACGTCAACGGGATCCGCGCCGCCATGCGCAAGGGCATGGACGACTGGCTCGCGGCGGCCGCCTGCGACGTCGTCACGCTGCAGGAGGTCCGCGCGCCCGACGACGTCGCCCACGAGATCGTCGCGCACCACGGCTACCACGTCGTCCATACCGAGGCCGCGGCCAAGGGCCGCGCCGGCGTCGCCGTCCTGAGCCGCGCCGAGCCCAAGGTCGCACGCGCCACCAACGGCGACCCGTTCTTCGACGAGTCCGGCCGCTGGATCGAGGCCGACCTGCCGCTCGACGACGGCTCGCTGCTCACCGTCGTGTCGGCCTACGTGCACAGCGGCGAGGCCGGCACCCCCAAGCAGGAGGAGAAGTACCGCTTCCTCGAGCGCATGGTCGCCCGGCTGGCCGAGCTGCGCCAGGCGTCCGACCATGTCGTCCTCACGGGCGACCTCAACATCGGCCACACCGAGCGCGACATCCGCAACTGGAAGGGCAACCTCAAGAAGGCCGGCTTCCTGCCCGAGGAGCGCGCCCACCTGACGCGGCTGATCGACGAGGTCGGCTACGTCGACGTGCACCGCAGCCTCAGCGGCGACGTCGACGGTCCCTACACCTGGTGGTCCATGCGCGGCCAGGCCTTCGACAACGACACGGGCTGGCGCATCGACTACCAGCTGGCCACGCCCGAGCTCGCGGCCGCGGCCCGTGCCGCCCGGGTCGACCGCGCGCCCAGCTGGGCCGAGCGGTGGTCCGACCACGCCCCGCTCGTGGTCGAGTACGACCTCTGAGCACGGACGTCGCGAGGCTCACACCGCCTCGCCGCGCCATTTGCATAACGTTGTGATATATCTGGTTGCATGGAGCAACCGGACCGGGCCCGTGGTGCGCGGGCGCTGCGCGACCTGACGGTCCTGCTGACCCGCGTCTCCCCTCGAGCCGGGCTCAGCCGTACCGCCGCCGGCACGCTGGGCCGACTCGCCGCCCAGGGCCCCACCCGCATCACGGACCTCGCCGTCCAGGAGTCCGCGTCGCAGCCCGCCATGACCGGTCTCGTCAAGCGGCTCGAGGCCGCGGGCCACGTCGTGCGCGAGGCCGACCCCGACGACGGACGCGCGACCCGCATCGCCCTGACCCCGTCGGGCCGGCAGGCGCTCGACGAGCGGCGGGCCGCGGTCGACGCCGCCCTGCGCGACCTCATCGACCGGCTCTCCCCCGACCACCAGTCATCCCTCCTGGCCGCCGTCCCGGCGATCGAGGAGCTCGTCCAGATCACGGAGGATCATGCACACGCCTGACCAGACCTCG
Organism: Aeromicrobium erythreum; assembly: GCA_036946185.1. Lineage (GTDB taxonomy): Bacteria > Actinomycetota > Actinomycetes > Propionibacteriales > Nocardioidaceae > Aeromicrobium > Aeromicrobium erythreum_A. Next base: position 3,382 of record JAQIJP010000064.1, on the reverse strand, counting down.
AAGGTCTCGATGTTCGACCAGCCCAAGGCGGTGTACGCCGTCGCGTTCGCCTGCGTCATCTCGTTCATGGGTATCGGGCTCGTCGACCCCATCCTGCCCGCGCTCAAGGAGGACCTGGGCGCGACGGAGAGCCAGGCGACCCTGCTCTTCACCAGCTACCTGGTCGTCACGGCCGTCGCGATGCTCGTGACGAACTGGGTCTCGAGCCGCCTCGGCGCCAAGCGCACCCTGCTCGTCGGGCTCGCGATCATCGTCGTCTTCGCGGCGCTCGCCGGCGCGAGCGGCTCGATCAGCGGCATCGTCGCGTTCCGGGCGGGCTGGGGCCTGGGCAACGCCCTGTTCATCGCGACCTCGCTCGCCGCGATCGTCGCAAGCGCGCGCGGCGGGTTCGCCGGCGCGATCATCCTCTACGAGGCGGCCCTCGGCCTCGGCATCGCCGCCGGTCCCCTCGTCGGAGGCACGCTCGGCAACATCAGCTGGCGCGGCCCGTTCTTCGGCGTCGCCGCCCTCATGGCGATCGCGCTCGTCGCGACCCCTGTTCCTGCTGCCCGCGACCCCCAAGCCCGACCACCACACGTCTCTTGGCGCGCCGATCCAGGCCCTGCGGCACCGCGGCCTGCTGACGATGAGCATCGCGGCTCTGCTCTACAACTGGAGCTTCTTCACGATGCTCGGCTACGCGCCGTTCCCGATGAAGCTGTCGATCACGCAGCTCGGCTGGGTGTTCTTCGCCTGGGGCGTGCTCGTGGCGTTCTTCTCCGTCGTCGGCGCGCCGTGGCTGCAGCGCCGGTTCGGCACGGCCGTCTCGCTCTACGCGGCGTTCACGCTGTTCGGCCTCGACCTGGCCCTCATCGCGCTCGACCCGTCGAACCGCACGCTGCTCGTCTCCTGCGTCATCGCCGCCGGCATCTTCATCGGGATCAACAACACGCTCATGACGCAGGCCGTCATGCTCGTCTCGCCCGTCGAGCGGCCGGTCGCCTCGGCCGCGTACGGCTTCGTCCGGTTCATCGGCGGCGGCCTCGCGCCGTTCGCCGCCGGCCAGCTCGTGGCGCGCACCAACCTGCACGTCCCGTTCGCGATCGCGGCCGTGACGGTCGTCCTCGCGGCGGTCGTCCTGTCGACCGCCCACCGCACCCTCGCCGACGCCGACCAGGGCATCGACGAGGACGGGCACACGATCGACGACGCCGAGGAGGTCGCCGGCGAGGTGGCCGACGAGTTCGGCGGCGCCCCCGGCGCGATCGACGAGTTCGAGTCCGCCCGCCGCTGAGCCCGGCCGGAGGTCTCGATACGCCGACGTCGCTCGTCCCTCGCTCCGTCACCTGCTCGACCGCCGGACCATACGCCGGTCGAGCAGGGCGGCGGCGCAACCTCGCCGGTCGAGCAGGGCGGCGGCGAGGAACGAGCCCGCCGCCCGTATCGAGACCACCACCCGCGGGAATGGTCTCGATACGCCGACGTCGCTCGTCCCTCACTCCGTCACCTGCTCGACCGCCGGACCATACGCCGGTCGAGCAGGGCGGCGGCGCGACCTCGCCGCCCGTATCGAGACCACCACCCGCAGGACTGGTCTCGATACGCCGACGTCGCTCGTTCCTCGCTCCGTCGACTACTCGACCGTCGGATCTCCCGTGGCTGGGCACACGACAGCGGGGACGCGCGCCCCCCTGACGCACGCCCCCGCCGATCGTGACGGATCAACCGGTGATCAGTTGAACCGAACCTTCATCGACGTGCCCTTCTCGGAGAGCACGCGCACCTTGACACCGGCCGCCGGCAGCTTGACGCCGTGGTTCGGCAGCTCCGGGTACCAGTACTTCTTCGTGTCGTCGAACAGCGGCTGCGGCTTCTGCGCCCGGACGTAGCTGGGCTTGCCGTTGGTGTGCAGCGTCATCGACGGGGACTTCTGCGTCGAGAACGGCGCGTCCCACACCTGGACCCTCGCCCGCCACGGGGCACCCGTCGCCAGGTTGACGATCGGCTCCGGGTGGGCGTCGATCGGCAGGTTCCGACCGCTGCCCGGGTGGTCCGTCGTGTTGTTGTCGGCCACCGAGGTGTCCCAGTACGAGATGAGCAGACCCTTGCCGTACGAGTAGTGCTCCGCCCAGTCCGGCTTCGTGTTCATGAAGCCGAAGTTGTACGGACCGGTCTTGAGGTACTTGTCGTACGAGACGTACGAGCGGTGCCCCATGACGTAGTAGTTGTCGTACAGCTGGGTGGCGCTGTCGCCGACGACCGAGAAGCCGTCGAACGTCCAGGCCTTGCCGCCGTCCTCCGCGTCGTCGGACAGCAGGTCGGCGCCGTCGGCGCTGACCTTCACGTCGTCCGCGAACAGACCGGGCAGCGCGAGACCAACCATCGGTCTTGTAGAAGATCCTCAGCTTCACCTTCTGGCCGGCGTACGCGTCGAGCGGGACCTTGAGGTCGGCCCACTGCTCCTGCTTGCCACTGATGCCCGGACGTCCCGAGGTGTCGTCGGCGATCGCCGTGCCACCGATGGTGCCGTCGAGCGCCGTCCAGTCCGTGCCGTTGGTCGAGGCCTGGACGTACGCGTAGTCGTAGCCCTCCTCGATCTCGTAGCGGACCTTCGCCGTGAGCTCGGCGCTCTTCTTGCCGGTCAGGTCGACCTCGGTCGTCATGGCGTTCGACAGGTCGTCACCGGAGCCGGAGAAGAACTGCTTGGACCCGGACGCCGGGGCGCCGTAGTCGATCTTGACCTGCTTCTTCGGCAGGACGACGACCGCACCCTGGGCCTTGGCGGAGTTGTACTCCTGCGGCCCGAGCTCGAGCGTCTTCTTCTGCTTGGTCGAGACCCACCTCGTAGTCGAGCCAGCCGAGCTGGAGCTTCTCCCAGGCACCGAGGTCGCCCGGACGCGTGCCGAGCGGCTCGCCCTTGCCGTTGAGCCGGCTCTGCGCCATCAGCGTCCAGTACTCGTTGCTGTTGTCGCCCTTGCCGCTGGTGTCGTACGCGTCGGGCAGACCGAGGTCGTGGCCGTACTCGTGGACGAACACCGACAGGCCGCCGTTCTCGGGCTGCACCGTGTAGTCACCGATCCAGATGCCGGTGTCACCGACCTGGGTGCCGCCGAGCTTGTTCTGCGACGGGCCCGTGATGCCGGCGTCGGTCAGGAACGCGAACCAGCGGTGCGACCAGATGGCGTCCTCGCCCTGGTGCGGATCGCCGTCGGCCTCGTCGCCACCGGCGTGGACGATCTGGAAGTGGTCGATGTAGCCGTCGGGCTCGTTGAAGTCGCCGTCGCCGTCGTAGTCGTAGCGGTCGTACTGGTCGTACTCGGCGATCGCCTTCTTGATCTCGGCGTCGGTCTTGCCGGCGGCCTTCTGCTGCTTGATCCACTCGGCGACGGCGTCCTGGATGAGG
>JAQIJP010000063.1:0-13078 GCA_036946185.1 Aeromicrobium erythreum | reverse complement strand
AGAGGACGCATGGCTCGCACGCCTGCCGTCGAGGAGTTCGACGAGCACATCATCGACACCGACATCACGGACGAGATGAACACGAGCTACATCGAGTACGCGTACTCGGTGATCTACTCGCGCGCCATCCCGGACGCGCGCGACGGCCTCAAGCCGGTGCAGCGCCGCACGCTCTACACGATGGACGACCTGAACCTGCGGCACGACCGCGGTCACGTCAAGAGCGCCCGCGTCGTCGGCGAGGTCATGGGTCGTCTGCACCCGCACGGCGACGGGGCGATCTACGACGCGCTCGTCCGCCTGGTCCAGCCGTGGTCGATGCGGCTGCCGCTCGTCGACGGCCACGGCAACTTCGGCTCGCCCGACGACCCGCCGGCCGCGATGCGCTACACCGAGTGCCGGATGGACGTCGCCGCCGAGGCGATGACGGCCTCGATCGACGAGGAGACCGTCGACTTCCGGCCCAAACTACGACGGCCGTGAGCTCGAGCCCGAGGTCCTGCCGGCCGCGATCCCGAACCTGCTGGTCAACGGCGCCTCCGGCATCGCCGTCGGCATGGCCACCAACATCGCGCCGCACAACCTCGTCGAGGTCGTGCAGGCGCTGCGCCACCTGATCGACCACCCGGGCGCCGACCTGGACGACCTGATGAAGTTCGTCCCCGGTCCGGACCTGCCGACCGGCGGCAAGATCGTCGGGCTCGACGGCGTCCGCGACGCGTACGCGGGCGGCAACGGCTCGTTCCGGATGCGCGCGACGGCCCGCATCGAGAACGTCACGCCCGCGCCGCAAGGGCATCGTGGTCACCGAGCTGCCGTACAACGTCGGCCCCGAGAAGGTCATCGAGGCGATCAAGAAGCTCGTCCAGGCCAAGAAGCTCCAGGGCATCGTCGACGTCAAGAACCTGAGCGACCGCAACCGCGGCCTGCACCTCGTGATCGAGGTCAAGAACGGCATCCACCCCGACGCGCTGCTGGAGCAGCTGTACAAGTCGACCCCGCTGGAGTCGTCGTTCTCGATCAACGCCGTCGCGCTCGTCGAGGGACAGCCGCGGACGCTGGGCCTCAAGCAGATGCTCGAGGTGTTCCTGCAGCACCGCTACGACGTCGTGCGCCGGCGCAGCACCTTCCGGCGCCGCAAGGCCGCCGACCGGCTGCACCTCGTCGAGGGCCTGCTCGTCGCGATCCTCGACATCGACGAGGTCATCCAGCTCATCCGCAGCAGCGACAACCGCGGCGAGGCGCGCGAGCGGCTCATCTCCGTCTTCGACCTGTCCGAGGCGCAGGCCGACTTCATCCTCGACCGCACCCTCGGCAGCCTCACGAAGTTCTCGCGGATCGAGCTCGAGCGCGAGGCCGACGAGCTGCGCGCCACGATCGAGCGGCTCGAGGAGATCCTCTCCGACCCGGCCGTCCTGCGCGGCGTCGTGCGCGACGAGCTCGACGAGGTCGCCCGCACGTTCGGCACCCCGCGCCGCACGGTGCTGCTGGAGTCGGCCGGCCAGGGCCGTCACCGCCAAGCAGCCGCTCGAGATGACCGACGACCCGTGCTGGGTGCTGATGTCGGCCACCGGGCTGCTGGCCCGCACGAGCGACGCCGACCCGCTGGGCCCGCTCGGCGGACGCGCCAAGCACGACGTCGTCGTCGGCGCGGTGCGCACCACGGCGCTCGGCCAGGTCGGGCTCGTCACCGCGGCGGGCGTCGTGCGTCGCCTCGACGTCGTCGACGTCCCGGCGCTGCCCCCGACCGCCCAGTCCCCGTCGCTGCAGGGCGGCATCCCGCTGCGCGAGCTCGTCCACCTCGACGACCCGGTCGTCGGCCTGATGGCGTTCGACGAGGACGGGCCCGGCGTCGCGCTGGGCACGCGCGACGGCGTCGTCAAGCGGGTCAAGCCCGACCACCTGTCGAACCGCGACGAGTGGGACATCGTCTCGCTCGGCGACGGCGACCGCGTCGTCTCGGTGGTCCCGCTGGCCACCGGCGACGAGGAGCTCGCGTTCGTCACGTCCGACGCCCAGCTGCTGCACTTCCCCGCCTCTCTCGTCCGGCCGCAGGGTCGCGGTGGCGGCGGCGTGGCCGGCATCAAGCTCGCGGACGGGGCGCGGGTCGTGGCGTTCGGCGCCGTGGCCGACCCCGCGACGGCGCACGTCGTCACGATCTCCGGCTCCGGCGACGCGCTGCCCGGCACGCAGACGGGCGCGGCCAAGGTCAGCCCGTTCGCGATCTACCCGGCCAAGGGTCGGGCCACGGGCGGCGTGCGGTGCCACCGGCTGCTCAAGGGAGAGGACGGACTGATCCTGGCGTGGGTGGGCGACGGCGTGCCCGTCGCCTGCGCCACGTCCGGCAGCCCGGTCGAGCTGCCGGAGCCGACGGACCGTCGCGACGGCTCCGGCGTCGCCCCGGCGCAGCCCGTCCTCGCGGTCGCCGGACCGCCCGCCGAGCTGCCCGTCGTGCGGCCCGGCGCCTGACCGGAGCGCGTGCGAGACTGGCCGCGTGCGTACCCGCCCTGTCCTCGCCGTCCTCGCGCTCGCCGTCTCCCTGACCCTCGCGGGCTGCACGGGTGACGACGCGCCGAAGCAGTCGACCGCGGGGCTCGAGAAGCGCCTCGCGGCCGCCCAGAAGGCGATCGACGACGCCCCCAGCCTCAAGGTCTCGCTCAGCACCGACGAGCTGCCCGCGGGCGTCAGCGGGCTGCGGACGGCCACCGGCGTCGGCACCCACGCCCCGGCCTTCCAGGGCAAGGTCACCGTCGTGACGGGAGGCGCGAGCCTCGGCGCCGAGGTGGTCGCCACCGACGGCAAGGTCTGGGCGAAGACCGGCTTCTCGCCGGTGTTCCTGTCCATCAACCCGCGCACCCTCAAGGCGCCCGACCCGGCCGACCTCGTCGGGACGAAGGGCGAAGGCCTGGCCACGGTGCTGACCGAGACGCGCTCCCTGGAGCAGGGCAAGCGCTCCCGCGACGGCAAGGACGTCCTGACGTCGATCCGCGGCCGGCTCGGCGGGAGCGTCGTCAAGAAGTACCTCGACACGGCGGACGCCGCCGGCACCTTCCGTGCCAGCTACCGCCTGGACGACGACGACGTCCTGCGCGACGCCACCATCACGGGCCCCTTCTACGAGGGCTCGCCCGACGTCACCTACACGATCCGGCTGACCCCGTCCCAGCAGGACGTGACGATCGACCCGCCGAAGCGCACCGGTGGTCGCTGACACGGTCCCGCGGTCGTCGCGGCTGCTGCTGGTCCTCGCCGCCGTCGCGATCGGCTTCGCGGCGGCCGACACGTACGTCGTCGTCCTCGCGCTGCCGGACATGATGACGACGGTCGGGCTCGAGGTGGAGGACATCCAGCGGGCCGCGCCGATCATCTCCGGCTTCCTGCTCGGCTACGTCGCGGTGCTGCCGCTCATCGGCCGCGTCGCCGACCTGCGCGGGCGCGTGCCCGTGATGCTGACGTGCCTCGTGGTGTTCACGCTGGGTTCGCTCGTCACCGCGGCGGCCTTCGACCTGCCGACGATGGTGGCCGGACGACTCCTGCAGGGCGTGGGCGGCGGCGGGCTGATCCCGCCGACCCTCGCGCTCGTCGCCGACCTGTGGCCGCCGCACCGCCGCGGCCTCCCCCTCGGGGTCGTCGGGGCGGTCCAGGAGCTCGGCAGCGTGCTCGGCCCGCTCTACGGCGCCGTGGTCCTCGCGTTCGGCACGTGGCGCGACATCTTCTGGCTCAACGCGGCCATCGGACTGGTCCTCGCGGCGGCCCTCTTGGCCCTGCGCGGGCGGGTCCCCGTCGAGGACGCCGACCTGCGGCACGGCCGACCGGACGTGGTCGGGGCCGTCCTGCTCGCCCTGACCTTCGCAGCGCTGTGCCTGACGATGCTCGAGCCCCGCAGCCTCGTCGAGGGCTTGACGACGGGCCTGGCGTTCCTTCCCGTCACCGGTGACTCCCGCTGGCTGAGCCCGGTCGCCCTCACGACGGGCGGACTGCTGGTGATGTTCGTGCTCCGGCAGGCGACGGCGCGCCGGCCCCTGGTCGGGTGGCGCAGCTGGCCCGAGGTCGCGCGCGAGACCGACCTCCTGGGCGCCGCCTTCCTGACGGTCGGCCTCGGCGCGGTGATCGTCGCCTTCGCCTCGGCCGACCCCGAGCGGGCCGGGCTCCCGGCGGACGCCGCCTGGCTGCTGCCGGTGGCCCTCCTGGCCGCGGCCGGCTTCGTGTGGCGCCAGCGGGTCGCGACGGCGCCGCTGCTCCCCCGCCGGGCGCTCGCCGCGCGACCGGCGTGGGGCGCGCTCGTCGTGTCGTTCCTGGTCGGCGCGTCACTCATCGCGGCACTCGTCGACATCCCCTTCTTCGCCCGCCTCACGGTGTACCGCGACTCGCAGCTGGACGCCGCGCTCGTCCTCGTCCGGTTCCTCGTCGCGCTGCCGGTCGGCGCCCTCCTCGGGGGCTGGCTGCTGCGGCGCGTGGCACCGGCGCCGCTGACGGCAGTCGGGATGCTGGCCGCGGCGGCGTCGTTCGCACACATGGCCACCTGGGACGCCCGCTCCCTCGAGCACCCGGTCGAGACGGTCTCGCTCGTCGTGGCCGGCCTCGGCTTCGGGCTCGCGATCGCCCCGGTCAACGCCGTGCTGCTGGAGCACACCGCCGACGCGGTCCACGGCGTCGCGAGCGCCCTGCTGGTGGTCGCCCGGATGGTCGGCATGCTGATCGGCATCTCGGCCCTGACGACGATCGGGCTGCGGGCCTTCTACCGCGCCTCGCAGGACATCCCACCGGCCGCCGACCTGTGCGGCGGGCAGGCGTCGGCGTGCCAGGCGTACCGCGACGCGGTCCGCGACGCCGGCATCGAGCAGCTGCACGCGGTCTTCGTCGGCGCCGCTGTGTGCGCCGTCACGGCCGCGATCCTGTCTCTCGGCTTGCTGCGCCGCCGGGCGTCACTACCCTCGTCGTCGTGAGCGACTTCGACGATCTCCTGGCAGCCAACCGCACCTTCGCCGAGGACTTCGACCTCGCCGGCTTCGACGGCGTGGCGAAGGCGGGTGTGGCCATGGTGACCTGCATGGACTCCCGTATCGACCCCTTGCGCATGATCGGGCTCAAGCCCGGCGACGCCAAGATCCTGCGCAACCCCGGTGGACGCGTCACCGACCAGGCCCTCGTGGCCGTCGTGCTCGGTGTCAACCTCCTCCAGGTGAAGCGCGTCATGGTCGTGGAGCACACCCGGTGCGCCATGGCCTCGGCCCCCGAGGACGAGCTCCGCGGCCGTCTCACCCAGGCCTCGGGCGTCGACGCGAGCTGGATGACCCTCGGCGCGATCGACGACCAGAAGGCCACGATCCGCTCCGACGTCCACAAGATCGAGACGCACCCGCTCGTGCCGTCCTCGATCGAGGTCGGCGGCTTCGTCTACGACGTCGACACCGGCCTGCTGGAGCAGGTCGTCTGACTCACGGCGTGATGCGGTTGCCGTCCCGGTCGAACCGGACGGACGTGCTCTCACCGCTGACCTGCGCCGACCCGCGGTAGAACGTGTCGTCGTACGTGGTGGGCATGACGTACACGTACAGCGCCGTCAGCTCCGTCTCCCCCAGGTCGTCGACGGCCGCCTGGACGACCCGGCGGAACACCGCAGGGTCGATGTCGTCGACCGGGATCGGCGGGGTGCTGCCGATGTTGTCCCGAGGCTCGAGCGTGTTGGACAGCCGTCCGTCGCTCCACGTGACGAACTGGCTGCGGTCGTCCTCGAGGACGACGTAGCCGGAGTAGCGGTCCGGGTAGGCGAACACCGACCACAGCTCGACGTCGTCGCCGTACTCCTCGCGCAGGTCGGCGACGAACCGGCGCCAGGTCGCGGGCTCGAAGGCCGGCCCCCCGACCAGCCGGGTCGCGGCCGTCGGCTCGGTCCGGATCCGCGGGCGGTCGAACGTCGAGACCCCGGACGACACCAGCCCGACGACGGTCACGACCACCGGGACGACGACGAGCAGGGCGACCGCCACCGCGATGATGCCGATCGTCCGGGCCTGGAGCCCCTGGCGTGCCGGCCCGCTCGGACGGGGATAGCCCGTCGGCGGTGCCTGGCTCGGACCCGGAGCGGTGGGGGTCCAGGACGCCGGGGCCTCCCGCCGCGAGGGCGCCGCCCGCTGGACCGCGGGCCGCGGACCGTCGGAGCTCACGAACGGTCCCGACAGGTCCCGCACGACCATCGCGAGGTCACCCTTGGTGGACGCGGCCTCGATCTGCTGCATCCGCAGCGCACGGTCCGCGGCCGTGACCCGGCCCTCCGCATAGGCCGCGTCGACGGCCTGGCGCGCCCGGCGCCGGTCGCCCCGCCCGGCCCCGCCCGGGTCGCTGATGTCGCTCACGAGCGCCGAGCGTAGCGAGACTCAGGCATCGATGCGATCGGCGTCGAGGTCGTAGGCGCTCTGCACGATGAACTCCTTGCGCGGCGCGACCTCGTTGCCCATGAGCAGCTCGAAGACCGCGGCGGCGCGCTCGGCGTCGTCGACGGTGAGACGCCGGAGCGTGCGGTGGCGCGGGTCCATCGTCGTCTCGGCCAGCTGGTCGGCGTCCATCTCGCCGAGGCCCTTGTACCGCTGCACCGGGTCCTTCCAGCGCACGTTGCGGCGCTTCAGGTCGGCCAGCATGCGCTGCAGCTCGGCGTCGCTGTAGGTGTAGACGTACTTGTCCTGCCCCTTCTTGGGGTTGACGAGCTCGATCCGGTGCAGCGGCGGGACGGCGGTGAACACGCGGCCGGCCTCGACGAGCGGCGTCATGTAGCGGAAGAACAGCGTCGCCAGCAGGCAACGGATGTGCGCGCCGTCGGAGTCGGCGTCGGCCATGAAGATGATCCGGCCGTAGCGCGACGCGTCGAGGTCGAAGGTGCGTCCGGACCCTGCGCCCACGACCTGGATGATCGACGAGCACTCGGCGTTCTTGAGCATGTCGCCGACGCTGGCCTTCTGGACGTTGAGGATCTTGCCGCGGATCGGCAGCAGCGCCTGGAACTCCGAGTCGCGCGCCGACTTGGCGGTGCCGAGCGCCGAGTCGCCCTCGACGATGAACAGCTCGCTGCGCTCGACCTCGTTGGACCGGCAGTCCGCGAGCTTGGCCGGCAGGGCGCTGGACTCCAGCGCGTTCTTACGTCGCTGGTTGTCGCGCTGCTGGCGCGCCGCCAGACGGGTGCGGGAGGCGTCGACGACCTTCTGCATGACGAGCCGCGCCTTGGCCTTCTCGGCGGCCTTCGTCGAGGTCAGGAAGCGCTTGAGCTCGCGGGAGACCACCTGGTTGACCAGTCGCGTGACCGGCGGCGTGCCCAGCACCTCCTTGGTCTGTCCCTCGAACTGCGGCTCGGCCAGCCGCACCGTGACGACGGCAGTCAGGCCCTCGAGCACGTCGTCCTTGATGACGTCGGGGTCGCCGGACTTGAGCAGCCGGGTGGTCTTGAGCACCTCGTTGAACGTCTTCGTCAGACCCCGCTCGAAGCCGTTGAGGTGGGTGCCGCCCTTGGGCGTGGCGATGATGTTGACGAACGAGCGCAGCGTCGTGTCGTAGCCCGTGCCCCAGCGGACCGCAACGTCGATGCCGAGGTCGCGCTCGACCTCCTGCGCCGTCATGTGGCCCTTGTCGTCGAGGACCGGGACGGTCTCGGTGAACGAGCCCTCGCCCTGCAGCCGCAGGACGTCGGTGACGGCCTCGTCACCGGCGAGGTAGTCGCAGAACTCGGTGATGCCGCCGTCGAAGCGGAACGACTCCTCGCGCGGCTCGTCACCGCGCCGGTCCTCGATCGTGATGGCGAGCCCGGGCACCAGGAACGCCGTCTGCCGGGCGCGGTTGACGAGGTCCTCGTAGGAGAACTGCGCACCCTTGATGAAGATCTGCGGGTCGGCCCAGTAGCGCACCCGGGTGCCGGTGACGGTCTTCTTGACCCGGCCGGTCTTCCGCAGCGTGTTGTCGGCGGTGAAGTCCGCGGTGGGCTCGGCGCCGGCGAACACGCCGGGCTCACCGCGGCGGAAGGACATCGCCCACGTGGCGCCCTCCTTGTCGACCTCGACGTCGAGCCGCAGCGACAGCGCGTTGACGACGGAGGCGCCGACACCGTGCAGGCCGCCGGTCGCGTTGTAGGAGCCGCCGCCGAACTTGCCGCCGGCGTGGAGCTTGGTGAAGACGACCTCGACGCCGGACAGGCCCGTCTTGGGCTCCTTGTCGACGGGGATGCCGCGGCCGTCGTCGACGACCTCGACCGATCCGTCCGGGTGGAGGACGACGCGGATGGTCGAGCAGTGCCCACCGAGGGCCTCGTCGACCGCGTTGTCGATGATCTCCCAGAGGCAGTGCATGAGGCCGCGCGTGTCGGTCGAGCCGATGTACATGCCGGGACGCTTGCGGACGGCCTCGAGGCCCTCCAGCACCAACAGGTTGCGAGCGTCGTAGGTCGACATGGTCCTCCGGGGGCAGGCTGATGGCGGTCGCGGCGACCGTGCTCCCAGCCTAACGAGAGGGGCTCCGCGGCCCCGGCAGGACACGCGGCCGTACCGCGCGCCTGCGTGCCGACGGACCACCGCAGGAGTATCTATGTCCTATGTCATAGTCGCGGGCAGGGAACAGGCACCCGTGGTTGGATGTTGTCCCTGACGTAGCCGCCTGAGGAGAAACGAGGTCACACCGTGTCAGCACTCGCTGAACTTCCCGGTCTGAACGCGACCGACCGCTGCGACCGCTGCGGAGCCCAGGCCTACGTCCGCGTAGAGCTGGCCGGCGGATCGGAGCTGCTGTTCTGTGGTCACCACGCCCGCGCGCACGAGGCCAAGCTGCGCGAGGTCGCGGTCGCGATCCACGACGAGTCCGACCGGCTGGGCGCCCCGGCGTCCGGCTCGCAGGACGACTGAGACCCAGCCACCCACGCACGACGAAGGGCCCCGACCAGTCGGTCGGGGCCCTTCGTCGTGCCGGGCCTCAGTAGGCGTAGGCGTGGAACTCGCGCGAGCGGTTGATCGCCTTCCAGTGCTCAAGGTACTGATCGAAGATCGCCGGGTTCGTCGTCTCCGTCGTGATCTCGTCCGAGACGACGAGGTTGGAGCCGGTGAGCGCGGCCGAGCCGGCCTGGACGAGCTTGATCCGCTCGCCGCCCGACGGGAAGGGCTGACCGTTGGGCAGCGTCTCCGCGGGGTTGTAGGCGTTCGGCTTCATCTTGGCGTCGACGAGGATCGTCTTGTCGTGCGGCTTGGCCCACGCCGCCGGGATGCGGACGTTGGCGCGCCGGAACTCGTCGAGGATCGGCTTGCAGATGCGGATCCACTGCTGGCAGTGGTCGATCCGGTTCACCTTGAGGTCGTCGCGGAACGCGATCGCCTCGATGCGGCAGCCCTTGTTCGCGAGCTCGACGAGCTTCTGCGCCACCGCGATCCGCCGGTACTTGAACCGGTTCTCCTGCAGATAGATGCGGCACTGGCTGTCGGGGATGACGCGCTTGAGCATCGCCATGACCGGGTCGCGGCCGTTGGTGGGCGTCGCGTAGATCGGCGTCATGTAGTAGGTGACGTTGGAGCGGTTGGAGTAGAACACGCCCCGGTAGGCCGCGCGGCTGTTGTAGCCGTACTTGACGGCGTCCGCCGCGGAGATGCCGTACCGGTTCGGGTCGCGCGACACCTGACGACGCACGTAGTACGGGTAGTCGTCGTTGACGTTGCGCTCGGCCCACATGTCGGCCCAGGCCTTCGTCATCTGGACCCAGATCTTCTTGTCGTTGTAGATCGTCCAGCCGTTGTTCCAGGTCCTCTCGCCGCTGGGACCACCCAGATTGGCCGAGCCCGACCAGAAGGCGCCCATCCGGTGCACCTTGTCGCGGTCGAACGTGTCCTTCACCATCAGGATCTTGGAGTGCATGATCGCGCCGGTCCGCTGCGCGAGGCACGCGTTGCTGCGGCCCTTGGCGCAGATCTTGAACTTGCCCGTACGGGTCTTGTTCAGCTCGCGCTGCAGCCAGCGCGACTCCTTGCTCTGCGACGCCTTGCCGTGGATGACGCGCACGGTGACGCCCTTGCGGGCGGCGGCGATGAGCTCGCGGCCGACGCGGTAGGAGTTCTCCATGCGCGAGATCGACATGTAGACCGTGTTCGCCTTACGGGTCGCCGACGGCCGGTCCTTGCCCGTGTTCGGGTCGCGGTACGAGCCGCGGATGAGCCGCTCGAGGTCGTTGAGCTGGGAGAAGTCGCTGTTGGCGTAGCTGGAGATCGCGCGCACGGGGCGGGCGAAGTTCGCCTCGACGAGCGGCGGCTCGCCGTACCAGTTCTCCGGCGCCGCGGCCGTCGTGCTCGCCTGGTCCTGCGGCGTCACGCCGGAGGGCAGGGTCGAGCTGTTGTCGGTGTCCTCGCCGGTCCCCTCGACAGCGCTGTTGTTGCTGTCCTCGCCCTTGAGGGCGACGCTGGGCGCGGTGGAACCGAGCCCGACGACGAGTGCGATGAGGAGGAATCCCACCCCGAGTCCGCGCAGAGCGCGCCGGGATCCGCCAGGTGAAGGCACGAGCAATCTCTTCCGATGGAGGTCCGAGTCGCGACAGTCTAACCCACGGCCTCCGCGGATCCGCCGAACCGAGGACTTTGCCTCCTCGCGACCGCTGGTGCAGGTGTGGCTGGAGGGATGTGTCGATCGGCTCGATCAGCTCCGACGACGTTGCCGGCCCTGCGTCGACGTGCGAACCTCGTCGCCGTGAAGTGGGTCGTCCGAGTCGTCGCCGGCGTGGTCCTCGCGCTGCTGGTGCTCGGCTGGAGCCGTGGCGACTTCGTCCCGGGGACCGGCAAGGCGCTCGGCATCTGCATGTTCGGCGTGCTGGCCTTCGCCGGGTGGTTCGAGGCCTCCGACCGGGACGAGTTCCTCGACGACACGTTCCGCACGTTCTTCGGCAAGGACAAGGACGACGACGACCACTCCGGCGGCCCCCCGGCCACGGCCTAGGGTCAGCTGGGACGGGACGCGGCCGGGCGCTCGACCTACTGTCTTCGCGCCAGGTCTCGCTCGTGAGAGATCATCCCCGGCGACACTGCTCCACCCCCACGGACCGCTCGGGCGCGCCCCTGCGTTGGCGACGTCGACGTCCCGGTCGACATGCGGGGCGAAGGCTCACTCGCGCTCGCCCTTGCCGCGCATGGCGCGACGCAGCTCCGGCGCATGCCAGATCAGTAGGACGATCCAGCAGGCCGACGTCGCCCATGCCCCGTACCGCAGGATCGGGTCGTCGGAGACGGAGCCGTAGAAGGCGAACCAGAGCGCAGCCACCGCCCAGAATGCCGCCCGCGACAAGACCGTGCGACGAGGCACCGGCGGACGTGACGACACGCCCAGAATCTATCGATATTCGGACCAGAAGCACTGCGCGCTGCTGGTGCGTCGTCGACAACGTCAGGAATCCCCCGACCTTGCAGGGGATTCCCGAAGCGCGAGGCGCTGGACTCAGTCCAGGTAGTCCCGCAGGACCTGCGATCGCGACGGGTGCCGCAGCTTGCTCATGGTCTTGGACTCGATCTGGCGGATCCGCTCACGCGTGACGCCGTAGACCTTGCCGATCTCGTCGAGGGTCTTCGGCTGGCCGTCGGTCAGGCCGAAACGCATCGAGACGACGCCCGACTCGCGCTCGCTGAGCGTGTCGAGGACGGCGTGCAGCTGCTCCTGCAGGAGCGTGAACGACACGGCGTCGGCCGGGACGATCGCCTCGGAGTCCTCGATGAGGTCGCCGAACTCGCTGTCGCCGTCCTCGCCGAGGGGCGTGTGCAGCGAGATGGGCTCGCGACCGTACTTCTGGACCTCGACGACCTTCTCGGGCGTCATGTCGAGCTCGAGCGCCAGCTCCTCGGGGGTGGGCTCGCGGCCCAGGTCCTGCAGCATCTGGCGCTGGACGCGGGCCAGCTTGTTGATGACCTCGACCATGTGCACCGGGATGCGGATGGTGCGGGCCTGGTCGGCCATGGCGCGGGTGATGGCCTGGCGGATCCACCACGTCGCGTACGTCGAGAACTTGAAGCCCTTGGTGTAGTCGAACTTCTCGACCGCGCGGATCAGGCCCAGGTTGCCCTCCTGGATCAGGTCCAGGAACAGCATGCCGCGGCCGGTGTAGCGCTTCGCGAGCGAGACGACGAGGCGCAGGTTGGCCTCGAGCAGGTGGTTCTTCGCGCGGCGACCGTCGACGACGATCCAGTCGAGCTCCTCGCGCAGCTTCTCGGAGATGCGGCCGCCCTTGGCGAGCTTCTCCTCGGCGAACAGGCCGGCCTCGATGCGCTTGGCGAGCTCGACCTCCTCGCCGGCGGTCAGCAGCGAGACCTTGCCGATCTGCTTGAGGTAGTCCTTGACCGGGTCGGCGGTCGCACCAGCGACCATGACCTGCTGGACGGGCTCGTCGGACTCGTCGGCGGCCGACAGCGTGAACGCCGCGGACTCGTCCTCCTTGATGGTGGGGTCGTTCTTGAGGTCCTTCTCGAACTCCGCGTCCGGGATGTCGGGCAGGACCTTCTTGCCGTTGGCGTCGACCTGCGCGGCGACGGCCTCGACGACCTCGGTCGTGTCGGGGGCCTTCGCGGCGGCCTTCTTGGCGGGGGCCTTCTTCGCCGGCGCCTTCTTCGCGGCGGCCTTCTTGGCCACGGGCTCCTTCGCCGCAGACTTCTTCGCCGTCGACTTGGCGGCGGGGGCCGCCTTCTTCGCCGTCGACTTCGTGGCGGTGGCGGACTTCGTGGCGGCAGCCTTGGCGGCCGACTTCTTCGCAGGGGTCTTGGTCACGGTCTCTTCTGATTTCGTGGCGGACGTGGGTGCGGCCCCGGCCCGGCTGGCCGCGGTCTTCTTCGCCGCAGCCGCCTTCGGGGCGGTCGTCTTCTTCGCGGCGTTCGTGCTCGTGCGCTGGCGGGTCGACCGCGGTGCCTCGTCCTGCCGGCCGGTGTCGTCACCGGCGGTGTCGGACGCGCCGAGCCCCGGGACCAGCCGCTTGGTGACGGCTGCCGCCAGCTGCACTCCACGCGCTGCTCGCACCGGTCACTCACCTCACGGATCGGCATCAGGGCGCAACGAACACACCTTTGGTCAATCTCTGTCTCTCAGTGTGGCA
>JAQIJP010000062.1:0-13523 GCA_036946185.1 Aeromicrobium erythreum | reverse complement strand
GTGGTTCCGCGGCTACACGCGCACCGGCGGAGAGCTGACGCAGGGCGCCGTCGACTGGCGCGAGCAGATCGACGTCGGCAGCGAGCGCGAGCCCTCGCCCGTGCGCGACCCCGCCTACCTGCGTCTGGACGGACCGAACCAATGGCCCGCGGCGCTCCCGGAGCTGCGGCCCGTCCTGACCGCGTGGACCGAGCGGCTCACGGCGATCGGGCACCGCCTGCTGGCCGAGTGGGCGACCTCCCTCGGCGCCGCGCCCGACCACTTCGCGACGACCTTCGAGCGGCCGTCGACCCTGCTCAAGCTCGTGCGCTACCCCGGCCGCGCGGACGACGAGGACCGTCAGGGCGTCGGCGCGCACAAGGACCCCGGGTTCCTCACGCTGCTGCTCGTCGAGCCCGGGGCTGCGGGCCTGCAGGTCGAGACCGACGACGGCTGGCTCGACGTCCCGCCGCGCGACGACGCGTTCGTCGTCAACATCGGCGAGCTGCTCGAGGTCGCCACCGACGGCTACCTGCGCGCGACCAACCACCGGGTCGTCTCGCCGCCGGCCGGCACGGAGCGGCTGTCGGTGCCGTTCTTCCTCAACCCGGGTCTCGACGCCGAGGTGCCGCGCGTCGACCTGCCGGCGGACCTCGCGGCGCGCGCCCGCGGTGTCTCCCAGGACGCCGACAACGTGCTGTCCGCGCGGTACGGCGAGAACCTGCTGAAGGCGCGGCTGCGCGCGCACCCGGACGTCGCGGCCCTGCACCACCCCGACCTCGTGGCCCGGACGCCCGCCGGACGGTAGCCTCCGGGCTGTGAGCACGGCATGAGCGACCACGCGTTCCGCATCGGGTCGATGGTCCGCTCGCACGAGCTGATCTCGACGGCCCCTCCCGCGCAGGCCCAGGAGGCCGTGCTGGCCGAGCTCGCCGCCGACGGCTTCGCGGTCGCGCCCGAGGCCTTCACGACCCCCGATTGGTCAGTCCGGTACGCCACGATCGGCGACGACGCCGCCTCGACCCGCAGCGACTTCCTGCTCGAGGTGTTCCCGCTCCTGTCGCTCGTCGGCCTGCGCCAGCACTACGCCCGCTGCGCCACCCCCCGTGGCCGTGCAGCCGCACCCGACGGGCAGTCGGCTGCTCACGTCGACCGTCTGGGGCGTCCGCGGCGACGGCGGCACGGTCGGCCTCGTCGCCCGCCGCCTCGGCAGCGCCGTGGAGCGCGCGAACCTGCGCCTCGGCGGCGCCCTGCACTCCCAGGTCCGCCCGATCGACAAGCGCGCCCCCGTGCACGGCCGGGCCTTCGACAAGCTCACCGGCTGGCGGAAGAGGCGCTGACGCGCGCCGTCCGTCGGACGCGCGGACCTAGACCTGTCCCGCCGTCCGTGAGCCGAGCACCGGGGCGTCCCCGAGCACCGGGCCACGGACGACGTCGCCGCACCGGCGCGCGACGAGGTCGCAGCGCAATCTGCATCACACCGACACCGCGGTATGCGTGAACGGCCGCGGGAGCTGGCCGCCCGAACTCACCGAACACCTGCGCGCCGAGAACAACGATCGAGCCGAGGCCGCGTGCCCGCGTCGAGCAAGTGCAGCCGACTTCAGTCCTCGAGGAGACTTCCCGCATTTCCTTGAGCGATTGCAGAGACTGTCCGTCAGGATCGGCAGCCCACCGGAGGAGCTGGTAGCGCAAGGTCATCGCAGCCGTGAAGGTTGCAAGAGTCTCGTCGTTGCCGGAGTCGTGCCGGTGCAAGAAAATGACCCCCGCCTGAGTCTTCGCCCAAACAACGGTGACTGGTAGTCGATGAAAACTCTTGCTCCGAAACGTCGAACGCTGCCGCATACCGACATGCCTAGGCTTCCCAAGTCTCAGTTGTTCCCGGCGCTCAAAGCGAGTGTCAGACGAAGTTCTCTGCCGTGACGCACCGATCGAAGCCTCGATTGATGCCACGTATCGCGCTCTGAAAGCCCGATAGCATCTCCAGATGCTCATCGCCGATCTGATGTTTGGACCGACCTCGAGACAGGGTGGTCCGGGCTGGTGGACCACGCGATCTCTCGTCCTGGATCCGGACACGCTTCTGACTGCGAGGGACATGATCCAGGCGAAGTACCCCCGGCGCTACGGTCCGTCTGGTCTGCCGCGATCCATTCGGCGAACCCAGTTTTGACAGCCCGCGAGAGGTTCAGTTCGAGGAGCTAGGTTCCCTGTCGGATTGGGAGCTCAAGAACCTCGCGCTTGACGCCGACTGCGGCGAGGGTCGCCAAGTACGTATCGAGCTCTCTGAGAACGTGCAGCCGACCGTGTCCGCCGAGGACATCGGATTCGGTGTCGCGCTCACGAACCACTTAGAGCGATCCGGACGGCCAAGACTGCGGCAGGGCATTGTGCTCTGGGCGGCGCTCTCCTTCGGACCAACGCTCGTGCTAATCGCCGGCTCGGTCGCTGCCCTGACGGTCGACGCACCGTCAGTGTGGTCACTCGTCTGGGGTGCCGTCCTCACGATTGTGGCCGCTCTCGGTCTTGGCGCGCTCGTGAACAGCTGGTTGAGCAGCTCTCGTCGATGGCGCTATCCCTACCGCGGCCACCGCGTAGTCGCGAAGTCCCGAGAGGACCGGCGACGCGACCGGTGGGAAAGCCGAAGAGATACTCGCGTAGCGGTCGTCAGCGCAGTACTGACGCTCCCCCTCGGCATCCTTGTCGGTGCCCTCGGATTCAAGTAGCAGTCGGCTGCTCACCTCGACCGTCTGGGGCGTCCGAGGCGACGGCGGCACGGTCGGCCTCGTCGCCCGCCGCCTCGCCAGCGCGGTGGAGCGGGCCAACCTGCGCCTCGGCGGCACCCTGCACTCCCAGGTCCGCCCGATCGACAAGCACGCCCCCGTGCACGGCCGGGCCTTCGACAAGCTCACCGGCTGGCGGAAGAGGCGCTGACCTCGCAGCGCTAGATCTGGCCCGCGGTCTGCGAGCCGAGCACCGGGGCGTCCCCGAGCACCGGGCCGCGGGCGACGTCGGTGCAGCGTCGCGCGGCGAGGTCGCAGCGCAGGATCGCCGTCGGGTCCTGCGCCGCGTCGAAGGCGATCAGGGTCAGGGTGTAGTCGTCGAGCCACGGGCCCGGCTGGACCACCCGCGGCAGGCCGGGGACCGTGAACGGCCGTCCGCGCCGGTCGGTCACGATCCAGCGGAGGCCGTCCTCGCTCACCAGCAGAAACCGGCGCGTGGGCGACAGCACCGCGAGCCGGCCGTCGAAGGGGTCGACCCGCCAGCGTCCACCGACCCGGTCGGCCGAGGTGGCGAAGCCTCCTTGCGTCGCGGCGAGCGGGCTCGTCCCGTCCTCGACCCGCAGTCCGCGCTCGCGACCGTCCGAGAGCGCGATCCGCCGGTACCCGTCGGTCGTCCCGACGACGAGGCTGTCGTCGACGAAGCCGAGCACGCGGGGCTCGGTCTCCTCGTACAGATCGGTCAGGTCGTCCGACCCGGGGTCGCCCAGGTCGGTCGACGAGTCGGCGACGCGCGTGTGCGTGCGCAGGTCCCACAGCACGGCCGTGAGTCGCCGCGTGCCGAAGTCGTCGCGAGGACCGTGGCTCGCGTCGAGGTAGGCCAGGTGTCGCCCCGCCGGGTCGACCACGAACCCGCCCCGGAGCCGCTGGCCGGTGTCGCGCACCCGGTCGCCCGTCACGACGAGCAGGCGCGGGCCCGCCCGGAGGTAGAGGCCTCCGGTCGTCACGGCGACCTGCTCGACCCCGGCGGGTGCGCGCACCGTCCGGTCGCCGACGTGCACGGTGCGGCCCGAGGCCCAGGCGACGTCGCGCAAGGACACGGTCGACCCCGCCGGCAGCCGCTCGGGGAGCGGCTCGCCCGCCGACGAGCCGCAGCCGGCCAGCAGCCCGAGCCCGACGACCAGGACGCACGCGCTCCGCAGCAGCCTCATCGGGCCAGGCTAGGAGACGGCTCAGGCGAACCGGCGCAGCCGCAGGCTGTTGGTCACGACGAACACGCTGCTGAACGCCATCGCGAGGCCGGCGACCATCGGGTTGAGGTAGCCCGACATCGCGAGCGGGATCGCCGCGACGTTGTACGCGAACGCCCAGAACAGGTTGCCGCGGATCGTGCGCAGGGTGGCCCGGGAGAGCCGGACCGCGTCGACCGCCGTCGCGAGGTCGCCGCGCACCAGGGTCAGGTCGGAGGCCGCGATCGCGACGTCGGTGCCGGTGCCCATCGCGATGCCGAGGTCGGCGGCGGCGAGGGCGGCCGCGTCGTTGACGCCGTCGCCGACCATCGCGACGACCCGGCCCTCGGCCTGCAGCCGCTGCACGGTGCGCAGCTTGTCCTCGGGCGTCACCTCGGCCTCGACCCGCTCGATGCCGACCTGCCGCGCGACGTCGGCGGCGACGTCGCGGGCGTCGCCCGTCAGCAGCACGGGCTCCAGGCCGAGGTCGCGCAGGTCGCGCACGGCCTGCGCCGACGACTCCTTGACGGTGTCGGCGACCGTGATCGTGCCGAGGAACCGGCCGTCCTGCTCGACGGCGGTGACCGTCCCGGCGCCGCCGTGGCCCGCGCCGACCCAGGACGGTCGACCGGCCCGTGCGGGCCGACCGTCGACGACGCCCGAGACGCCCTGCCCGGGGTGGTTCGTGAAGTCCTCGACCGGGGCCGGCTCGTCGACGGCCGCGGCGATCGCGCGGGCGACGGGGTGCTCCGAGGCGTGCTCGAGCGCGGCCGCGACCCGCAGCAGGTCGTCGTGGCCGACCCCGTCCGCCGGCTCGACCGCCTGCACGGACATGACGCCCGTCGTGACGGTGCCGGTCTTGTCGAGCACGACCGTGTCGACGCGGCGGGTCGACTCCAGCACCTGCGGGCCCTTGATGAGGATGCCGAGCTGCGCGCCGCGGCCCGTGCCGACCATGAGCGCCGTCGGCGTCGCGAGGCCGAGGGCGCACGGGCAGGCGATGATCAGCACGGCCATCGCCGCCGTGAAGGCCTGCAGCGTCGTGCCACCGATCAGCAGCCACACCGCGAACGTGCCGAGCGCCGCGACGATGACGGCGGGCACGAACCAGGCGGACACGCGGTCGGCCAGCCGCTGGACGTCGGCCTTGCCCTCCTGGGCCTCCTCGACGAGCCGCGCCATCTGCGCGAGCTGGGTGTCGGCACCCACGTGCGTCGCGCGCACGACGAGCCGCCCCTCGACGTTGACCGTGGCCCCGACGACCTCGTCGCCGACCTGCTTGTCGACCGGCACCGACTCGCCCGTGAGCATCGACTCGTCGACGCTGGACCGCCCCTCGACGACGACGCCGTCGGTCGCGACCCGCTCGCCCGGCCGCACCGTGAACGTGTCGCCGACCTGGACGTCGGAGGCCGGCTGCAGCTCCATGAGGGCGCGCAGCGCGGCGCTCGAGCGCTGCTTGGCATCGGCCTCGAGGTAGTGGCCCGCGAGCACGAACACCGTGACCGCCGCCGCGACCTCGAGGTAGATCTCGTGGCTGCCCGCGCCCTGCGCGAGCCACGTCCAGCGCATCCGCATGCCGCGCTCGCCGGCCTCGCCGAGGAACAGCGCCCACAGCGACCACAGGTACGCGGCGCCGACACCCACGCTGACGAGCGTGTCCATCGTCGCGGTCCCGTGCCGCGCGTTGATCGCGGCCGACCAGTGGAACGGGTAGGCGCCCCAGAGCACGACGGGCGTCGCGAGCGCGAGCACGACCCACTGCCACAGGTCGAACTGCAGCGCCGGGACCATCGAGAGCAGGACGACCGGCACCGCCAGGAGCGAGGAGACCACGAGGCGGCGGCGCATGGACTCCGCGGAGTGCAGCCCGCCGTGGCCCTCGTGCCCCGCGTGGTCCGCCGAGGGGTCGTGCACCCGGGCGGAGTAGCCCGTCCGCTCCACGACGTCGAGCAGTGTCTGCGGGTCGACGTCCTCGGACGCCCGGACGGTCGCCTTCTCGGTGGCGTAGTTGACGCTCGCCTCGACGCCGTCGAGCCGGTTGAGCTTCTTCTCGATGCGCGCGGCGCACGAGGTGCAGCTCATGCCCTCGATGTCGAGACGGTGCGTGGTGGTCATGGGGTCCTCCGGTCAGACGAGGGTGTAGCCGGCCTCGTCGACGGCGGCGGCGACCGCCGCGGGGTCGAGGTCGTGGTCGCTCGTGACGTGCACCGTCGAGGTGCCGCCGGCGACGAGGTCGATCGAGACCTCGCGGACGCCGTCGAGCGCGGTCAGCTCGTCGGTCACGGCGGCGGTGCAGTGCCCGCACGTCATGCCGTCGACGCGGTACGTGGTGGTGGTCATGGGGTCTCCTGTCGTCACGAGCGCACGAGACGCGCGATCGCGTCCGACGCTTCCTTCACCTTGGCCTCGGCCTCGTCGCCCCCGGCGCGAGCCGCGTCGACGACGCAGTGCGCGAGGTGCTCGTCGAGGAGCTTGAGGGCGACGGCTTCGAGGGCCTTCGTGGTGGCGCTCACCTGGGTGAGCACGTCGATGCAGTACGTGTCCTCCTCGACCATGCGGGTGATGCCCTTGACCTGGCCCTGGATGCGGGCGAGGCGCTTGAGCACGGCCTGCTTGTCGTCGGAGTACCCGGGGTGGGTGGCGTGGTCGCTCATCGCTGGAGCTGCTTCATCCGGGTGATCTCGCGCTGCTGCGTCGCGATGATGTCGCGGGCGAGCTGCTTGGCGTCGTCGTTCTCGCCGTCCTTGACCTCGGTCCGGCTCATCGTGATCGCGCCCTCGTGGTGCTCGATCATCATCGACAGCCAGAGCCGGTCGAACGCGGTGCCGCGGGCGGCCTCGAGGCGGCTCATGTCGGCGTCCGACATCATCCCCTCCATCATGTGGCCCGAGCCCTGGTCGCCGTGGTCGCCGTGGCCGGAGCCGTGGTCCATGCCCTCCATCGGGTCGTTGGACTCGTCCTCGGCGTCCCACTCGTCGAGCCAGTCCTTCATCTGCCGGATCTCCGGGCCCTGGGCCTTCTTGATCTGCGTCGCGAGGGTGCGCACCGGGGCGGACGCGTCGCGCTGCGGGTCGAGCGCGAGGTCGGCCATCTCGACGGCCTGCTCGTGGTGGGGGACCATCTGCTGGGCGAAGGTCACGTCGGCGTCGTCGTTGTCGCTCGCGGCGCAGCCGGCGAGGACGAGGGCGGCAGCCGCCAGGGTCATCAGCATCTTGGACATGCCTCGAACATACCCCCGGGGGGTACACGACTCAAGCCGGACCGTGCCGACCGGTCCGTCGCGGCTAGGCTCGCGAGCATGAGCGACGTGCCCGGACTGGACGGGGTGCTCGGCGTCGAGCACCTGGAGCTGACCGCCGACAAGGTCGTCGTGCGGTTCACGATCGGCGGGCAGCACCTGCAGCCCTTCGGCATCCCGCACGGCGGCGTCTACTGCGCCGTGCACGAGTCGACCGCTTCGGTCGCCGCGCAGATCTGGCTGGGCGAGAAGGGCGTCGTCGTCGGCACGAACAACTCGACCGACTTCCTGCGCCAGGCGAAGGTCGGCGACACGATCACCGTCACGGCCACGCCGATCCACCGCGGCCGCACCCAGCAGCTGTGGCACCTGGACTCGCACGACCAGGACGGCCGCCTGGTCGCCCAGGGCCAGGTCCGCCTGGCGAACCTCGACCAGCCGATCCCGCCCGAGGCGCTCGCGCGGTTCACCGGACACGTCCAGGGCTGACGGAACTCTCACGGGGGTCCCACCCGTTCGTCGGTTGACCGTTCAATCGATCCCTCGGGGGGACCCATGAGCACGAGCACGAGCACGCCCGTCGACCACCGCGCGACCTCGCGCGGAGGCGGCCTCACGACCGACCTCGGCCTCCTCGTCGCCCGCGTCGCGCTGGGCGTCGTCTTCGTCGCGCACGGCCTGCAGAAGTGGACGCAGGGCATCACCGGCACGCAGGACGGCTTCGCCGCGATGGGGGTCCCGCTGCCCGAGCTCTCCGCCGTCGCGCTCGCGAGCCTCGAGGTCGGCGGCGGTGCGCTGCTCGTCCTCGGCGCCCTGACCCGCGTCGTCGCCGCCCTGCTCGGCGCGGCGATGGTCGGCGCCGCGTGGTTCGCGCACCGCGACGCCTTCTTCGTCGCCGACGGCGGGCTCGAGTTCGCGGCCGTCCTGGCGGCCGTGGGTCTCGCTCTCGCGCTCACCGGCCCCGGCCGTCTCGCGGTCGACTCCGTCGTGGCGGGACGTCGCTGACGTCCCGCTAGACTGGGGGCGTCGTCGCGACTGGCGCTGAGGTGGACACCACCAGGGAGCGACGACGCGATGGACGTCGGGACCGTACGCCTGGGCCCCGTGTCAGCCAGCCGATGCCCGCTGACCGGAGGAGAACCAGCATGATGATGTCCATGGACCCGCAGACGCTCGAAGCGAGCCCCGTGCTCGACGACACCGACGTGAAGGTGCTGCTGCTCGAGAACATCCACACCGACGGGGCGGAGTTCCTGCGCGGCAAGGGCTACCAGGTCGAGACGCGCGACGGCGCGCTCGGCGAGGACGAGCTCATCGAGGCGATCCAGGGCGTCCACCTGCTCGGCATCCGCTCGACGACCTACATCACCGAGCGGGTGCTCGAGCACGCCCCGGACCTCGTCGCGATCGGCGCCTTCTGCATCGGCACGAACCAGATCGACCTGCCCGCCACGACGCGGCGCGGCATCGCGGTCTTCAACGCGCCGTACTCCAACACGCGTTCGGTCGTCGAGCTCGCGATCGCCGAGATCATCTCGCTCGCGCGCCGCCTGCACGAGAAGTCCACCGACATGCACGCGGGCGTCTGGAACAAGTCCGCCGCCGGCAGCCACGAGGTGCGCGGCCGCACGCTCGGCATCGTCGGGTACGGCAACATCGGCAGCCAGCTGTCGGTGATCGCCGAGGCGCTCGGCCTCAAGGTCATCTTCTACGACATCGACGACAAGCTCGCCCTCGGCAACGCCCGGCGCTGCTCCACCCTGGAGGAGCTGCTCGGCGAGGCCGACGTCGTCACGCTGCACGTGGACGGCCGGCCGGGCAACGCCGGCATCTTCGGTCCCGAGCAGTTCGCCGCGATGAAGCCGCGGGCGCTGTTCCTCAACCTGTCGCGCGGGATCGCGGTCGACACCGCGGCGCTGCGCGAGAACATCGAGTCCGGCCACATCGCCGGCGCCGCGGTCGACGTGTTCCCGATCGAGCCCAAGCGCCAGGGCGACGCGTTCGAGTCCGACCTGCGTGGCCTGAAGAACGTCATCCTCACGCCGCACGTCGGGGGATCGACCGAGGAGGCCCAGCAGGACATCGGCCGCTTCGTCGCCTCGAAGCTGCGGGCCTACGCGGCCGCCGGCGGCACGTCGCTCAGCGTCAACTTCCCCGAGCTCAACCTGCCCGCGGACACGACCCGGCGTCGCCTCGCGCACGTGCACGAGAACGCGCCCGGCGTGCTCGCGCGGCTCAACGGCCTGCTCGGCGACTTCGGCGTCAACATCGAGAAGCAGTCGCTCGCGACGCGCGGCGAGATCGGCTACGTCGTCACCGACGTCTCCGACCCGGTCGACGAGGCGGTCCTGGCCGAGCTCGCGAAGCTGCCGGAGACGATCCGCCTGCGACAGATCAGCTGAGTCGATGACCGACGACGGCCACGGCCCGGTCCTGCTGCGGCCGAACCTGGTCGAGCACTTCTACCGCGGCGGCGCGCGGATCGGTGCGCTGCGCGGGGTCGAGCCGACGTCGACGCACCAGCCGGAGGAGTGGATCGCGTCCACGGCGACACGCGTCGACGACCCGGCCCAGGGGCTGTCGGTCACGACCGAGGGGCACGTCCTGCGCGACCTCGTGGTCGAGCACGCCGCCGCGTGGACCGGCGGGCTGGGTGCGTGGCCGGGCGACGTCGGCCTGCTGCTCAAGCTGCTCGACGCGGGGCAGCGTCTCCCGGTGCACGTCCACCCGGACCGGGCGTTCGCCGCGCGGCACCTGGACTGCGCCTACGGCAAGACCGAGGCCTGGCTCGTGCTCGACGCCGAGCCCGGCGCCGCGGTGCACCTGGGCTGGCGGGACGACGTCGACCCCGGTGAGGTCGCCCGCGCCCGCGACCTGCAGGACGGCGAGTGGCTGCTCGACCAGATGCACCGCGTCGAGGTGCGGCGCGGCGACGGCATCCTCGTGCCTGCCGGCACGCCACACGCGATCGGTGCCGGCGTCTTCGTCGCCGAGGTCCAGGAGCCGACCGACTTCTCGATCCTGCTGGAGTGGTCGATCACGACCTCCGGCCCGGACGAGGCGCACCTCGGGCTCGGGCACGACCTCGCACAACGCGCCATGCACCACGGCGCGACGACGCCGGAGCGGCTCGCCGCGCTGGCCGTCCACCACGACCTCGACGCGCCGAGCCGACCGTCGACGTCGCTGCTGCCGGCCGAGGCGGACCCGTTCTTCCGCCTGCACCTGCTGACCGACGGCGCCGCGTGCGACGCGGCCTTCGCCGCGCTCGTGGTGCTCGACGGGCACGGGACGATCCACGGGCGGGGGTCGCTCGAGGTCACGGCGGGCGACGTCGTGGCGGTCCCGACCGGGTTCGGCGACTGGCACGTCGACGGCGACGTCCGGGTCCTCGCCGCCCGTCCCGGCACCGCGGCGCCGGTCTAGCTCAGTGCTTCGCCGCGCCCCGGCGCGGCACCAGGTGCAGCACGGCGACGACGACGGCACCGACGACGAGGCCGATGACCGCCGAGGCGGTCGTGTTGACGAGCCAGGCGAGCGCGGCGCCGCCGGTCGACACCGCGTCCTCGACCCGCTCCTCGAGGTGGTGCACCGCGTCGTAGACGAGGTCCCAGCCGAGGTCGTGGACGCCGACGAGCAGGATGTGCCCGCCGACCCAGAGCATCGCGGCGATGCCGACGGTGGCGAGGACCGCGAGCAGCCGCGGCATCGCCTTGACCAGTCCGCGGCCGACCTTCTGCACGGCCGCGCCGTCGCGGCGGCTCAGCGCGAGCCCGATGTCGTCCATCTTGACGATGATCGCGACGACGCCGTAGACGAGCGCCGTGATGCCGAGCGCGACGACCACGAGGATCAGCGCGCGGGCCACGAACGGCTCGTGGCTGACCTCGTTGAGCGCGATGACCATGATCTCGGCCGACAGGATGAAGTCGGTGCGGACGGCGCCGGCGACGACCTGCTTCTCGTCGACCTCGCCCGTCGAGCTGGCCGGCTCCTCGGGGCCGTGGTGCCCGGCGACCTTCTCCCAGATCTTCTCGGCGCCCTCGAACGCCAGGTAGACGCCGCCGACCATGAGGATCGGGGTGAGTGCCCACTCGGCGAACTGGCTCAGCAGCAGGGCGGCGGGGAGGATGATGAGCAGCTTGTTGCGCAGCGATCCCTTGGCGATCCGGCCGATGATGGAGAGCTCGCGCTCGGGCCGCAGGCCCTGGACGTAGCGCGGGGTCACGGCGGTGTCGTCGACGACCACGCCCGCGGCCTTCGCGCTCGCGCGACCCGCCGCGGCGCCCACGTCGTCGACGGAGGCGGCGGCCAGCTTGGCGAGCGCGGCGACGTCGTCGAGCAGCGCGACGATGCCGCCGCTCATCGGACGGTCCGGGGGTCGTGGCGCAGGTCGGTCACGGCACCAGCCTAGGGCTCGGGGCGAGGTCCGCCAGGGTCTCGGCGCAGCCCGCGTCGATCTTCAGGGTCGCGAGGTCGTCGCCCCGGGTGGTGCCGCGGTTGACGATCACGACGGGGGCGCCGAGCTTCGCGGCGCGGCGGACGAACCGCAGCCCGCTCATGACGTGCAGCGACGAGCCGAGCACGAGCAGCGTCCGCGCGGACTCCGTGAGCGCGAAGCAGTGCTCCACGACCGGCTTGTCGACGCTCTCGCCGAAGAACACCACGTCGGGCTTGAGCCGGCCGCCGCAGACGGTGCAGGGCGCGACCCGGAAGCCCGAGGTGTCGTCGAGCACCGCGTCGCCGTCGGGCGCGTGCCGCACGGTCTGCTCGGTCCAGCCGGGGTTGAGCACGGCGAGCCGCCGCTCGACCTCGGCCCGCGGCGACCGCGTGCCGCAGTCGAGGCACACGACCCGGTCGACGCGGCCGTGCAGGTCGACGACGTCGCGGTGTCCGGCCCGCTCGTGCAGGCCGTCGATGTTCTGGGTGATCAGGCCGTGCAGGCGTCCCGCGCGCTGCATCGCGGCGAGGGCGTGGTGGGTGGCGTTCGGCTCGGCGCGCCGCATCGTCGACCACCCCAGGTGCGCCCGGGCCCAGTAGTGCCGGTGCGCGTCCTCGCTCGCGACGAGCTGCTGGAACGTCATCGGCGTCCGCGGCACCGACCCCGGTCCGCGGTAGTCCGGGATGCCCGAGTCCGTCGAGACCCCCGCGCCGGTCAGCACGAGCACCCCGTCCTCGGGCAGCACGTCACGCAGGGACGGTGCCGGCGCGTGCGTCTCCACCCGTCCAGGGTAGGTCGACGTCGGTCAGTCGGCCGGTCGCTCGTCGAGGTCGTCGCCCTGGAGATAGATCCGGCTCCGCAGCCAGAGAGCCGGAAGGATCGAGGCGAAGATCGCGACCGCCGAGATGAGTACCGCAGCGACGGCGAGCCGCGAGCCGGTCACGCCGACGAGACCGTAGGACACCAGGAGGGCAAGCCACGGCCAGGTTCTCCAGGCCCGCACCTGAGCCTCACGACGCCGGTGACGATCCGATCGCACCACGCGTCCGCGGTCGCCCAGCAGGCCCAGGACCGTGCTTCGGACATCTCTCGTGGCACGCGACGCGGGGACGAAGAGCACCCCGGCTCCTGCGGCGATCCAACCTGTCTCGTGCCCGCGTGCGACGCTGCCGAGCCCTCCGATCAAGAGCGACACGCAGGCGACGCGGCAGAGCAGGGGAGCCGCGGTCGTCTCCGCCCAACGTCGGACGTCCCGAAGATCTGCCGGGTCGCGATCGTCGAAGATCGTCGCCGTGAGCCGCCGCCTCATGGTCACCGCAGTCGCCCAGACCACGATCGGGATGAGGGGAAGGACCAAGTCACTCGCGCTCACTCGGCCTCCGCCAGCTCGAGCAGCTTCCGCACCGTGTTGAGGTTGCGGGCGGTGCCGTGGACGCCGAGGCAGCGCTTGATGAGCGCGGGCGTGAGCTTCGTGCCGGCCATGCCGTCGGCGTAGCGCAGCCACATCTCGGCGCCGTCGATCTTCCACTCGTCGGGGCCGACGTCCTTGGCCCGCAGGGCCTCGATCCCCTCGGCGGTCGGCGCCTCGGTGAGCGGGTTCAGGTAGCAGAGCTTGGGCTCGTGGACGTCGAACGGAAAGGCGTCGAGGCTCGCGCGCAGCTCGTCGGCGCTGCGGGAGATGACCTCGCGGAAGAACCCGAACCGCTTCTCGACGGCCTGCTCGAGTGCGCGGTCGAAGTCCTGCGGGTCGCCCGGCGGCGTGCAGAGCAGGTTGCCCGACGCGATGTAGGTCGACACGTCCGTGGCGCCGAGCTCCTCCGCGACCTCGCGGAGCTCGGCCATGGGCAGCTTCGCGCCGCCGACGTTGACGGCGCGCAGCAGGACGATCCGCCGGGCCATGCCGGGAGCCTAGT
>JAQIJP010000061.1:0-15020 GCA_036946185.1 Aeromicrobium erythreum | reverse complement strand
GCCGCTGTCGAGCCAGAAGAGCCAGGACGACAAGGCGAAGGCCTCGACCGAGGAGACCGCCGAGGTCAAGACGGTCGTCGTCGAGAAGCCGATCCGTCGCCGCCTGCCGAAGTCGCGTCGCTCGATCACGACGTCGTTCAGCGTCGGTGGCGCCGAGGGCTACATGACCTCGGGTGCGCACGAGAACGGTGAGCTCGGCGAGCTGTTCCTGAAGCTGGGCAAGCAGGGCTCGACCCTGGCCGGCGTGATGGACGCCTTCTCGATCGCCGTCTCGATCGGCCTGCAGTACGGCGTGCCGCTGGAGACCTTCGTCCAGAAGTTCACCAACCTCAAGTTCGAGCCCGCCGGCCTGACCGACGACTCGGACGTGCGGATGGCGCAGTCGATCATGGACTACGTGTTCCGTCGTCTGGCGCTGGACTACCTGGACTTCGACACCCGGTCCGCCCTCGGCATCCACTCGGCCGCCGAGCGCCAGCGCTACCTCGACACGGGCTCGCACCAGCCGGTCAGCCAGGGCACGACGGCCGCCGAGCTCGTCGAGTCCGCCCCGACCGAGAAGGGCGCCCCCGTCGAGGACGCCGCCCAGGTGACGGCTGAGCTCGTCGAGGAGGCCCAGGTCTCCGAGTCGGCCGCGAAGGTCCAGGCGGAGACGGCCAAGCCGGCCCCGTCCACGGCCCACACGTCGGCCGAGCTCCTCGAGGAGATCACCGGCTCCGCCGTCGACTCGCCCCTGTGCATGACCTGCGGCACCAAGATGCGCCCCGCCGGCTCCTGCCACGTCTGCGAGGGCTGCGGCAGCACCAGCGGCTGCAGCTGATCACGCAGTAGACGAAGCGCCCCGACTCGGATGAGTCGGGGCGCTTCGTTGTCAGGCGCTGAGGAACTGGTCGTAGCGGATCGCCAGGCGCTCCGGGTCGGGACGTGCCGCCCGAGTCGACGGAAGCTTCATCAACTTGACGTCGTGCATCTCCTGCAGTCCGTGGCGCAGCATCGGGCCGTCGACTTCCTCAAGGATGTCTTGGCGAATGTGCAACGTTAGGTCGTCTGGACGGATGCCGAGAATGCCTGAGTCGTAAGAAGCGTGATGAATCTTGCACATCGAGAGTCCATTCGGCACGACCGGCTGACCCTTCGGCTCGCTGTCCGCAATGATGTGAGCGGCGTCGAGGAGTCGAGCATGGCCGAGGTTGCACACAGCGCAGCGATTCTCATAGGCGCCCATGACCTGGGCGCGGAAGACCCTTTGATGAAGCCGTGACTTCGTCAGACGTTGCATGTAGCGCCGATAGTCAGCGTCGTTCGCGGCCGACGCAGAGTAGTGCCGCTGCGCCTCATCAAGCGCCAGCGTGAACTCGAGACGGCTCGGTGAATCGGCAACGATCCAGACGGGGTAGATGGGCTCGTACAACCCCGGCGCGACCCCGACGAACCAGATCAAGGGCAGCTGGTGTTGCATCGCGTCCCGCAACGCGACGTTCTCGGCATGGTTGGGGTCGTCACCCCGGTACTTGTATCGCTGCAATCCGTCGGGCCCGACGGCGTCGGCGTACGGCGGGCTTTGGCCCGGAGGGGTGAATGTCGTTCGAATCGCGAGTGCGGAGGCCATGCCGGCAGGCTTTCTGATTCCGCGCTGACGGTCGAGCAGGGGAACGCGTTGGCCGGCGTACTCGAACTGAGTCGTCCAGTTGAAGTCCACCTGATCAGACGGCCGTGTTTCGAGCCATTGCATGGCTTGTTGCCGAAGCTGCTTGCTTTCGTCCAGGGAGAACGGCATGCATCATCCTGGCACGGAGCATGGACACGGCACCCAAATTTGGCGTTAGCTCCCTAGCATGAGCTTCGTCCGTGTCCACAACCTCGCCATCTCCATCGACGGGTACGCGGCGGGGGAGCCGCAGTCGCTCGAGGCGCCGATGGGGCATGCCGGGCACCGGCTGCACGAGTGGATGTTCGCGACCCGGTTCGGGCGCACGATGTTCGGCGAGGAGGGCGGCTCGACGGGGGTCGACGACGCCTTCGCGCAGCGGTTCGAGATCGGGATCGGTGCGGAGATCATGGGCGCCAACAAGTTCGGCCCGCCCGGGTGGCAGGACGACGCCGACTGGGCCGGCTGGTGGGGGGAGACGCCGCCCTTCCACACGCCCGTGTTCGTCCTGACGCACCGGCCGCGACCGTCGATCGAGATGGCAGGCGGCACGACCTTCCACTTCCTCGACGCGACACCGGAGGAGGCGCTCGCGGCCGCGCGGGAGGCGGCGGGGAACCGCGACGTCCGGATCGGTGGCGGCGCCGACGTCGTCAAGCAGTTCCTGCGCGCCGGGCTGGTCGACCACCTGCACCTCGTCCAGGTGCCGATCGTGCTCGGGTGCGGATCGCGGCTGTGGGACGGGATCGAGGGACTCGAGGCCGACTATGACATCGAGTCCGTCAGCTCGCCGAGCGGCGTGGTCCACCTGACCTTCGAGCGGAGGACGAGCTGAGCCTCAGTCGCAGAGGTCGCAGATCCCCGTCGCCGGCAGGGCCGTGAAGCAGGTCGGGCACACCTTGACGGGCCGCGGCTCGGGCTTCGGGGTCCGGGTCGCGCGGGGAACGGAACCGGAGGTCGACGCCTCACGACGCACCTTCGCGGGCCGCGGGGTGCCGCCGTCGGCGGGCAGGTCCTGGGCCAGCGCCCGGTAGCAGAGCAGCCGGTCCTCGGCCGCGCGCTGCTCGACGTCCTTCACGACGTCACCGGTCGTTGCGAGGACCGAGCGGCCGTACACGTCGCCCACGGTGCCGTCGCGCTGGACCGCGAGGGACGTCAGCGGCGGGTCGCCGGCGCGGTCGGCCGCGAGCGCGACGATCTCCATGAAGTCGCCGAGCCACGTGCGGCGCGACGTCGGGCTCTCGATCCGCGTCCGGCGGACGACCTCGTCGGCGAGGTCCGAGACGGTGATGACGGCGCCGTAGCGCGACGCCGTCTCGCGCAGGACGTCGAGAGCTGCGGGGGTCCATCGGGCGAACTGGGGGAGGAGCTTGGCCACGTCCTCCGACGGTAGTCGGTCCCGCCGAGCCGACCGGGCCAGGGTCAGCGTGCGGAGCGGATCCGGATCGGCCCCTTCGCGGTCGACGGGTCGACGACGTGCCCCGCCTGGGTGATCTCGACCTCGCCGCGGTCCACCAGCCTCCGCGCTGCCCGCCGCGCCGGCTCCATCAGGTCGCGCCAGGAGTCCGCGTCGCCGACCGCACGTGCGGCGTCCGACGGACAGATCGTCGTGTCGCGACCGCGCTGGGCCAGCAGCTCCAGGATCGACTCCTCGAGCTGCCGGTCGACGGGGGAGACGCCACGCCGGCGGCACGCGTCGCTGCAGTACTTGACGTCCTCCCAGTCGCGCGCCCACTTCTTGCGCCACTCGATCCGCCGCCCGCACGCCACGCACGTCTTGGACTCGACCGCCATGCCTCCAGTCTCCCGCCGCCGGGGTGACGGGGCACGACGAGAGACGAGTTACACGAGCTCCTGGACGATCTCGTGCACTTCGTCGTCGACCGTGAGCGTGGCGATCGCTCCGTTGACGAGCGGCAGGTGCGGCGGGACGTGCCCGATCTCGACGTCGAGCAGGATCGGGAGATCGAGCCGGCCGAGCGCGTCGAGCACGGCCTGATCCTGCGTCATCAGGGGGTGGTCGGGTGCGTTCGTGCGGCCGACGACGATCGCGCGTGCGTGGTCGAACCAGCCCGCCAGCCGCAACCCGTGCAGGTTCCGGCAGATCGTGTTGGCGCCGTCCTCGGCCGCCTCCAGGTAGACGATCAGGCCGTCGTCGGCGTGCTGCGCGCCGAAGGCCGCGACGTCGCCGTACGGGGTCCCGGCCAGGTTGGTGAGGGTCTCGATGCACCCGCCGACGAGCCGGCCGCTGACCGACAGCGACTCCGCTCCGTGCAGTCGCCACCGGCCTTCGCCGAGCTTGCGCCACCGGGTCGCGGTCGCATCCTCCTCGAAGCGCCACCAGTCGGCGACGAGGCCGGAGTCTTGCTGGACGTGCGGTCCGGGCCCGGACACGAGATCCGTCCACGGCAGCAGTCCGGCCGGGGGTCGGTAGGGGGTGTCGGCGAGGTTGTCGCCGTGCAGCGTCGCCCACCCGAGCCGCGTGGTGATCGGCAGCAGCAGGGTCGAGAGGTCCGAGTAGCCGACGAGCCAGGTCGGCTCGACCTCGCCGAGGGCCTCCCAGTCGAGCAGGTCGACGACGTCGATCGCGGTCTCCCCGCCCCAGGGCGGCAGCACGCAGCGCACGTCGGGGTCGCACAGCATCCTGGTCAGCTCGGCCGCGCGGCGCTCGGCGGACGCAGAGGTGATGCGCGTCCCGTCCATGCAGTCGCCCACGACCACCTCGTAGCCCTCGGCCCGGAGCCAGTCGACGCAGAACGCGACCCGCTCGGCGGCGACACCTGCCACGCCGGAGGACGGCGCGGTCACGGCGATCGTGTCGCCAGGTCGGAGCGGGGCCGGGTACCGGATCATGCACCCGATCGTGCCAGCACGACGTGTGCCGGCGCGACGAGCGGGTGGCAGACAGTGTCGGCGTCAGGCCGTAGGTTCGGACCGTGCCGCTGATCATCCATCGTGCCGAGCGCTCGGACGTGCTCGCCGAGGGGCTGGCGGGCCTGCTCGCGACGCCGCCGCACGACCCGTTCGAGCGCGACGTCGTGGTCGTCGCGGCCAACGGGCTGCAGCGCTGGCTCGCCCAGACCGTCAGCCACCGGCTCGGCGCGAGCGACGGCCGGCAGGACGGAATCTGCGCGGGCGTCGACTTCGTTCGCCCGGCGCACCTGGTCTCCGAGCTCACCGACCGCGATCGTGACGACCCGTGGTCGCCAGGACGGCTCGCGTGGACGCTGCTCGACGTCGTCGACGAGGCGATCGACGAGGACTGGCTGGCGATCGTCGCCCGGCACGTCGGCCACGGCCTGCCGCCCGCCGACGAGGCGCTCCGGCGCAGCCGCCGCTTCCCGACCGCTCGACGCGTCGCCACGCTGCTGCACGGCTACGCCCGCCAGCGGCCCTGGATGGTGCAGGCCTGGGAGTCCGGCGACGACGTCGACGGGCTCGGCGGCGAGCTCGCGCCGGAGCAGCGCTGGCAGGCCGAGCTCTGGCGCCGGGCGCACGCCCGGCTGGCCGGGACGCCGTCACCCGACCACCGGCTCGCCGACACCGCGGCAGCCCTGCGCGACGGCAGCCTCGAGCCCGACCTGCCGCAGCGGCTCTCGCTCGTCGGCCACACCCGCATGCCCGCCGCCGAGCTCGACGTCGTCGCGGCCCTGGGGGAGCGGCGCGACGTCCACCTGTGGCTGCCGCACCCGTCGCGGGTCCGATGGGAGGCGGTGGGGGCTTCGACAGGCTCAGCCGCCCCTGGGTCCCTGAGCCTGTCGAAGGGACGACGACGTGCCGACGTGCCCGCACCCGACGAGGGCAACACCCTGCTGACCGCCTGCGGCCGCGACGTGACGGAGCTGCAGCTCGCCCTGCCCGCCGACGCCGTCGTCGACCACCGGCCAGGCCCCGGCCGGCCCGACACGCTGCTCGGCCTGCTCCAGTCCGACCTCGCCGCGGACCGCGACGGCGCGCCCGGCCGCACGCTCGACCCCGCCGATGGCAGCGTCCAGGTGCACGCCTGCCACGGCCCGGCCCGGCAGGTCGACGTCCTGCGCGAGGTCGTCGTCGGCCTGCTCGCCGACGACCCCACCCTCGAGCCGCGCGACGTCCTCGTCATGTGCCCCGACGTCGAGGCCTACGCCCCGCTCGTCCAGGCCGCGTTCGGACTCGACGACGTGCCCGGCGTCCAGCACCCGGCCCACCGGCTCCGGGTGCGCATCGCCGACCGCGCCACCGGCGCGACCAACCCCGTCGCCGAGGCCCTGCGAGCCGTCGTCGCGCTCGCCGCAGGCCACCGCGTCACCGCCACCGAGGTCCGCGACCTGGTCGCGCTCGAGCCCGTGCGCCGACGCTTCGGCCTCAGCGACGACGACCTCGAGCGGATCGACGACTGGCTCCTCGCCACGGCCGTCCGCTGGGGCCTCGACGCCGACGACCGCGGGGCGTGGGGCCTGGCCGGCCTGAGCCAGAACACCTGGCGCTCCGGCCTCGACCGGCTCGCCGTGGGCGTCACCACCGAGCCCGGCGGCGCCGACGGTCCACGCCCCGGGGGCCTGCTGCCGCTCGACGACCTGCAGAGCACCGACATCGACCTCGTCGGCCGGCTCAGCGAGGTCGTCGCCCGGCTCGGCGCCGTGGTCACCGGTCCGACGACCCGCTCGCGCGGAAACTGGGCCGAGCAGCTGGGCCACGCCGTCCGCGCCCTGACCGACACCACGGCCCGCGACGCCTGGCAGCTCGACCAGGTGCTGCGCGGCCTCGCCGAGCTCGCCGAGGGGGACGGCGACGGCGACCTCACCGTCGTCGAGGTCGGCGCCGTGCTCGACGACCTGTTCGCGGCCCGGCCCACGCGCACGAGCTTCCGCACCGGTTCGCTCACGGTCTGCACGATGGTGCCGATGCGCTCGGTCCCGCACCGGGTCGTGTGCCTGCTCGGCCTCGACGCCGACGCCTTCCCTCGCACGCCCACCCCGCTCGGCGACGACGTCCTGGCGCGCGACCCGCTCGTCGGCGAGCGCGACGCCGCCGCCGAGGACCGGCAGCTCTTCCTCGACGCCGTCCTGTCCGCGACCGAGCACCTCGTCGTCACGTACACCGGCGCGAGCGAGCACACCGGCCGCGAGCTGCCGCCCGCCACGCCCGTCGGCGAGCTCCTCGACCAGCTCGAGCGCACGGTCCCGGGTCAGGGAGTCCGCGAGCACGTGCTCGTCCGCCACCCGTTGCAGTCCTTCGACCCGCGCTCGTTCACGCCCGGGGGAGTCGTGGCCGGGCGCCCGTTCAGCTTCGACCCCGTCGCCTACGCGGGCGCGCAGGCCGTCGAGCGCCCACCGCGGCCGGTCCAGCCGTTCCTCGCCCGTCCGCTCGAGCCGGTCTCGCAGGACGTCGTCACGCTCGACGAGCTCCGCGCCTTCGTCGCGCACCCCGTCCGCACGTTCTTCCGCTCGCGGCTCGACGTGCTCGTGCCGTCCGAGGTCGAGCCGCCGCCGGACGGCGTGCCGCTCACGCTCGACCACCTCGAGCAGTGGCAGGTCAAGGACCGCGTCCTCGAGGCCGTCCTGCAGGGCGTCGACGGCTTCGACGCCGAGGCCGACGAGCGCCGCCGCGGGCTC
Organism: Aeromicrobium erythreum; assembly: GCA_036946185.1. Classification (GTDB taxonomy): domain Bacteria; phylum Actinomycetota; class Actinomycetes; order Propionibacteriales; family Nocardioidaceae; genus Aeromicrobium; species Aeromicrobium erythreum_A. The sequence goes on along the minus strand of JAQIJP010000061.1, from coordinate 7,778 downwards.
GTCCCGCCCGGTCCGCTCGGCGAGCAGCTGCTCGAGTCGTTCCGCGACGACCTGGCCCGACTCGTCCAGCTCACCGACGGCTGGCGCGACGAGCCGGCCACGAGTCGCGACGTCGACGTCGAGCTGCCGGACGGGCGGCGCGTCGTCGGCACCGTCACCGACCTCCGGCCGGGCCACGGGCTGCGGGTGACGCCGTCCAAGATCCAGGGCGGGCGCCTGACCCGTCCGTGGGTCGACGTGCTCGCCCTGGCGGCTTCCGGTGACGGCGTGCCGTTCCGGCTGGTGGGTCGGGTCGGGTCGGGCTACCGCTACGCACCCGGTGCGGGCGAGCTGCGCCCGCCGAGCACCGACGACGCGCTCGCCCTGCTCGGCGAGCTGCTCGACCTGCGCGCCCAAGGCCTGACCGAGCCGCTGCCGCTGCCGGTCAAGACCTCCCAGGCCTACGCCGAGGGCGTCCGCGTCAACAAGCCCCAGGTCGCGAGCCGGAGGGCCCAGGACGAGTGGGCCAGCGACCGCTTCACAGGCTTCCTGCGCGAGGACGACGACCCGTACCACCGGCTCGCCTTCGGTGCCGACGCGACGGTCCAGGACCTCCTCGACCGTGGGCTGGAGCGTCACGCAGTCCGGCTCTGGACCCCGCTGCTCGACCGCTGGGGGCCGGCATGAGCGAGCCCACCGAGTTCCGCATCGACGACCCGCTGCCCACCGGCACGACGCTGCTCGAGGCCAGCGCGGGCACCGGCAAGACCTGGGCCATCGCTGCCCTCGTCGCGCGCTTCGTCGCCGAGGGCGAGGCCGAGCTCGACGACCTGCTCGTCGTCACCTTCGGCCGGGCCGCCAGCGCCGAGCTGCGCGACCGCGTCCGCGAGCGTCTCGTCGACGCCGAGGCCTCGCTCACCCACGACACCCCGACCGATCCCGACGACCCGTTGCTCGCGCTCCTGCACCGGGCTGGGACCGAAGAGCGGCAGCAGCGGCGTCGCCGCCTGCGCCGTGCCATCGGTCGCTTCGACGAGGCCACCATCACGACGACCCACGGCTTCTGCCACGCCGTCCTGCGCAGCCTCGGCACGACCGGCGACGTCGAGCCCGGCACGACCCTCGTCGAGGACGACGGCGACCTCGTGGCCGACGTCGTCTCCGACCTGTACCTCCGGGCCGTCGGCCGTGGAGCCGTGCCGCCCTTCGGGCCCGACCTCGCGCGGACCCTCGGCGCGGCCGCGGTCGGCGACCCCGCCGCCCGCCTGCACCCCGTCGAGGCGAAGCCGGACTCCGAGCCCGAACTGCGTCGCCGGTTCGCGTCCGCCGTCCGCGACGAGTCCGCCCGCCGTCGGCTCGCCGCGCGCACGCTCTCCTACGACGACCTGCTGCAGCGCCTCGCCGAGGCCCTCGAGGACCCGGACGCGCCAGCGCGCACCGTGATGCGCGAGCGCTGGCGGATCGTGCTCGTCGACGAGTTCCAGGACACCGACCCCGTGCAGTGGCAGATCCTCGAGCGGGCGTTCGTCGGCCACGCCACGATGATCCTCGTCGGCGACCCCAAGCAGGCCATCTACGCGTTCCGCGGCGGCGACGTCGCCACCTACCTGCGGGCCGCCGAGCAGGCCACGGACCGCCGCACCCTGCTCGTCAACCACCGCAGCGACGAGCCCGTCGTGCGCGGCGTCGACGCCCTGATGCGCGGCGCGGCGCTCGGCGACCCGCGCATCGTCGTGCGGCCCGCGCGGGCCGCCCGGAGCGGCTCGCGCCTGACCGACCCGGGCAGCGACGCCGCCGTCCGGCTGCGCGTCGTCACCCGAGACGACGCCCGCACCCCCGCGGAGCGCAAGGTCTCGATCGCGACGGCTCGGCGGATCATCGCCCGCGACGTCGCGGGCGACGTCGTCGCCCTGCTCACCAGCGGCGCCACCTACGACCCCGGCGACGGCCCCCGACCCGTCCGTGCGGGCGACATCGCCGTCCTCGTCGAGCGCCACGCCGACGGCGACCTGCTGCATGCCGCGCTCGCCGAGCACGGCGTGGCCGCGGTGCGGGGCGGTGGTACCGACGTGCTGGCCAGCGAGGCCGGCGAGGCGTGGGTCGCGCTGCTGACCGCGCTGGAGTCGCCGCACCGCAGCGGGCTCGTGCGCGCCGCGGCCACCGGTCCGTTCCTCGGGCTGCGTGCCGAGGAGCTCGCCGCCGGGGCCGAGCGGCTCACCGACGACGTCGCCGCGCGGCTGCGCACCCTGGTCGAGGTCCAGCGGAGCCGTGGCACCGCTGGACTCGTCGAGGCCGTCGTCGGCGACGTCGAGGTCGTCGCCCGCGTCCTGGGCGAGGTCGGCGGCCGGCGCCGGCTCACCGACCTGCAGCACGTCGGGCACGTCCTGCAGCAGGCCGCGCGCGAGCACGACCTCGGCCTGGGCGGTCTGCTGCGCTGGCTCGTCGACCGTCGGGCCGACGGCGCGCAGGCGTCCACCCGCAGCCGTCGCCTCGACAGCGACGCCGACGCGGTGCAGATCCTGACCACCCACGTCAGCAAGGGCCTGCAGTACCCCGTCGTGTACGCGCCGTTCCTGTTCAACCGCTGGGTCGGCAAGCCCGACCTCGTCCGGTTCCACGACGAGCACGGCGAGCGCAGCCTCGACGTCGGCGGCGACGCCGGACCGGGCCGTGCCGAGCGGGTCGAGGCCGGGCGCGCCGAGGAGGCCGGCGAGAGCCTGCGCCGCCTGTACGTCGCGCTCACGCGGGCGCAGTGCCGCGTGGTCCTGCACTGGTGCCCCACGCAGGACGCCGCCAACGCGGCGCTGCACCGCCTGCTGTTCCGTCCCGACCCGACCCGGCCGGACGTGCCGCACCAGGTTGCGGTGCCGTCCGACCAGGACGCGGTCCAGCGGCTGCGCACCTGGCAGGAGCACGGCGCCGTCGCGGTCGAGCCCGTCCGGCCGCGACCCGTCGACCCGCTCGAGCCGGCGCGCGAGACCGCCGAGCTCGCCGTGCGAAGCCTCGACCGGTCGGTCGACCTGACCTGGGGTCGCACCTCCTACACGTCGCTCGTCCGCGTCGACGAGACCCCCGGCGTGGGCAGCGAGCCCACCGTGAGCGGGCCCGACGACGAGGTCGCCGTCACCGTGGCGGCCGACGGCGGCCTCGGTCCGTCGCCCTGGGCGGACCTCGCCGGCGGCGCCGCGCTCGGCACCCTCGTCCACGGCGTCCTCGAGGACCTCGACCCCACGGCCGACGACCTCGAGTCGGAGGTGGCGCTCCGAGTCGCCGAGCAGCTCGCCCGGCGGCCGCTGGCCGTCGACACCGCCGTCCTCGTGCCGGCCCTGGTCGCCGCGGTGCGCACGCCGCTCGGGCCGTTCGTCGACGACCTCACGCTCCTCGACGTCCTCGCGGCCCGACCGCTGCGCGAGGTCGAGTTCGAGCTCCCGCTCGGCGGTGGGGACCGGCCGTCCGGACGCCCCGGCACGCTCGCCGACGTCGCCGACCTGATGGAGTCGACGCTCCCGGACGGCGACCCGCTGCGGCCGTTCGCGCCCGACCTGCGCGGGCCGGAGCTGCGCGGCCGCACCCTGCGCGGCTACCTGACCGGCTCCATCGACCTGCTGATGCGCACGCCCGACGGCCGCACCCTCGTCGTCGACCACAAGACCAACCGGCTCGAGCCGCCGGACGGAGGGCTCGGCGCGTACGCACCGGAACGGCTCGCCGACGCGATGCTGCACACGACCTACCCGCTCCAGGCGATGCTCTACACCGTCGCGCAGCACCGGTTCCTGCGCTGGCGCCTACGCGGCTACGACCCCGACACGCACCTGGCGGGCGTGCTGTACCTCTTCGTGCGCGGCATGACCGGTCCCGACGTGCCCCGCGGCGCCGACGGCACGCCGTTCGGCGTGTTCTCGTGGCGCCCGCCCACCGCCCTCGTGCTGGGCCTGAGCGACCTGCTGGACGGAGGCCCGCGATGACCGACGTCGTCCCCGAGACCGACCCGTTCGACCGCCAGCAGGTGCTCGACGTCGCCGGCGTCCTCGGCAGCCTCAACCGGGCGGGCGTGCTCGCGGCCGCCGACGTCCACGTGGCCCGCGCGACCGGACGAGCGAGTGGCGTCGACGACCAGACCGTCCTGCTCGCCCTCGCCCTGGCCGTCCGGGGTGCGCGCCTCGGCTCGTCGTCGCTCGACCTCGCCACCGACCTCGTCGACGTCCGGGCCGAGACCCCGGACGCCGACTGGCCCGACGCTGTCGACGACCCGCACGCCTGGGCCGGGCGCGTCGCCGGGTCACCGCTCGCCACCGGCCAGGACGCCGTGCTCGTCGTCGACGGCACCCGCGTACAGCTGCGCCGGTTCGAGCGGCTCGAGGTCTCGCTCGCCGACCGTCTCGTCGAGCGGCTCCGCGCCGACCCGCCGACGGTCGACGAGCCCCGCCTCGCCGCCGACCTCGACCGCCTTCTCGGCGACGCCTCCTTCGCCGAGCAGCGGGCGGCCGCGGACCGGTCCGCCAGGTCGTGGACCAGTGTCCTCACCGGAGGTCCGGGCACCGGCAAGACCACCACCATCGCGAGGCTGCTTGTCGCGCTGCGGGGTCAGCATGCCGCCGCGGGTACGGCGCGGCCGATCAGCGTCGGCCTGGCCGCGCCCACGGGCAAGGCGGCGGCCCGCATGCGCGAGGCGATCGCCGACTCCGCCGAGGACGACGCACTCACGGACGACGAGCGCGCCTGGCTGGGGTCGCTGCACGCGGTCACGCTGCACCGCCTGCTCGGCCCCTTGCCGGACCGCCCGCACGACGTTCCGCCACCCACGCGGGTCAGCGGCTCGCGCACGACGTCGTGGTCGTCGACGAGACCTCGATGGTCTCGCTGCTCATGATGGAGCGGCTCGTGCAGGCCGTGCCGCCCTCGTGCCGACTCGTCCTCGTGGGTGACGCCGAGCAGCTGGCGTCGGTCGAGGCCGGTGCCCGTCCTGCGCGACGTCGTCGACGGGCTCGGCGACACGCCGTCGGCCCCCGTGTCGCGGCTGTCGCGCAGCCACCGCTTCGCCGGCGCGATCGGCGACCTCGCCGAGGCCGTCGTGGCCGGGGACGCCGCCCGGACGCTCGCGGTCCTGGCCCGCGACGGGGCCGAGGTGCGCCGCGTCGACCCGGCCGAGTTGCCCTGACGTCCTGGCCGGGCAACCCCTCCAGCAGGCCCGGGCCGTCGCGGCTGCCGCCGCGGCCCAGGACCCGCAGGGAGCGCTCGACACGCTCGCCGGGCACCGGCTGCTGTGCGCCCCACCGCGACGGGCCGGCCGGGGCGTCCCCGCTTCAACGACCAGCTCGAGCGCGCCGTCCGCGCGTTCCCCGACCCGACCCGCCCGTGGTTCGCCGGCCGCCCGGTGCTCGTCACGCGCAACGACGCCGCGCTCGGCGTCACCAACGGCGACGTCGGCGTCACGCTCTCCCACGACCAGCACCTCGTCGTCCGGCTCGACACCGGCCGGGAGGTCGGTGCCCGCGCGGCTCGCCGCCGTCCAGAGCGCCTACGCGAGCACCGTCCACCGCAGCCAGGGCAGCGAGTTCGAGCACGTCACCCTCGTGCTGCCCGACGACGACTCGCCGGTCCTCACCCGCGAGCTGCTCTACACCGCCGTCAACCCGGGCCCGACGGTCGCTGACCGTCGTCGCGTCCGAGGAGGTCCTGCGCCGCACGGTCGAGCGCCGCACCACCCCGTGGCAGCGACCCTCGCCCGACGCCTGCGGCACGCGCTGGGGGAGTGACCCGCCCCTCACCGGTGCCGGCGTGCGACGTCCGGAGGGGGTTGAGACAGTGGAGGGACCACCGTCGACCCCACTCGGGAGGACCTCAGTGAAGCTCAAGCTCATCGCCGCGTTCGGCATCGGTTACGTGCTCGGCGCGCGGGCCGGACGCGAGCGCTACGACCAGATCCGCGACGCCGCCGAGCGCGTGTCGTCGGACCAGCGGGTGCGTGACGCGGCGAGCGCGGCGCAGCAGGTCGCCAAGGACGCCGTCCAGGGCCTGCAGGACGACGGTCTCTCCGGCGCCGCCTCGGCGGTGCGCGACCACGCCGACGACGCCCGCGGCACCGTCAAGGACGCCGCGTCGAAGGCCGCGGACCAGGTCAAGGACGTCGCAGGATCCGCCGCGGACGCGGCCCCGGACTCGGTGAAGGACGCCGCACGGTCGGTGCAGTCGACCGTCGAGGACACGGCGGACGCGGCCGAGGACGCGGTGAAGGACGTCGCCGACCAGGCGCCGGACGCCATCGAGGACCGCCGCCGACGCGACCGAGAGGGCGGCCGGCACGGCCAAGCGCGAGGCCGAGGACGCTGCCGACCAGGTGAAGGACGCCGTCGAGGACGCCGACACCGGCAAGCACCGCCTCCAGCGGTCCCGCGAAGACCGCGGGTGGCGCGGGCTCCACGTGGCCGCCGCACCCCGACGAGCACGTCGCCGAGCCCGAGGACGAGGTCGTCTACTCGACCGGCCCCGAGAGCGTCGACGACCCGAAGCCGCCGACGGTCGAGGCCGAGGAGGACCTCAACCGCGGCGCCACCGCCTGACTCAGCGCGACCGGTCGAGCCGCCGCCGGACCTGCTCCAGGACCGGCGGCGGGAACTCGGCGGTCCGTCGGCAGCGCTCGACGAGGTAGAGGATCTTGTTGAGCCGCGGCCCGGGCAGCTCGACGGCCCGCCGCTCGAGCGCGGGGCGCAGGACGTTGCGGTCGAAGGACCCGTCGCTCGGCACCTCGGTGCCGCGCCATGCGGCGAACGCCTCCTTGAGCTCGCCGTGGCGACGACGCCGTGGTCGGGCGAGAGCGCGACGGCCAGCGCGGCGACGAGCCAGGTGTCGTCGCGCTCGAACGCGTCCACCCCGAGCTGGACCGTGCCGGTGCCGTCGTCGGGGACGGTCGGCGCGTCGAACCCGAGCTCCAGGTCGAGACGCAGGCCGGGAACGTCGAGACGGACCCGGGTCCCGGGCTCGGTGACGGAGACGCGCTGGCCCGGCACCGGAGTCGTCGTGCTCGTCGGCGAGACGATCTCGACGACCGCGCCGTTGGCGCGCTGCCCGCGGTGCACGACCGGATGGCCCGGCGCGGCGGTCACGACGAGGGACGGGTCGCTCACGTACGGCAGCCGGACGAAGACGTACGTCGAGCCGCCGAGCTCCTCGACGACGACGGGCTGCTGCTCCGGCAGACCCATCCGGCGCGCCACGACGAACCGGCTCCCGGGAGCGAGCTCGGCGACGCCGTCGCGGTCGTCGTCGAGCGACCACTGCACGCGCAGCACGGCACCTCCTGGAGCGGGGTCGGGACGGCTCGATCGTCCCACGGCGGACGACACGAGCGTGATCCGCCCGACATGAGTTGTGGGCAATCCTTCGGTGTGCAACCGTGTGCACCATGACGACGGTCAAGCTCGACGACCAGCTGTGCTTCGCCCTGCACGCGGCGTCCCGCACCCTGACGGCGGCCTACCGCGAGCCGCTCGGGCGCCTGAAGCTCACGTACCCGCAGTACCCTCGTGCTGATGGTTCTGTGGGAGGACGACGACATCACGGTCTCGAGCCTCGGCGCCCGCCTGCGCCTGGACAGCGGCACGCTGTCGCCGCTGCTCAAGCGGCTGCAGGTCCGGGGCCTGGTCGACCGTCGCCCCTCGGCCGACGACGCCCGGGTCGTGCACGTCCGGCTGACCGACGAGGGCCGGACGCTCGCCGACGAGGCCGACCGCATCTCCGCCTGCGTTCGGGACACGGTGGCGCTGTCGGACGACGAGATCGGCCTGCTGCGCTCGCTC
>JAQIJP010000060.1:0-14891 GCA_036946185.1 Aeromicrobium erythreum | reverse complement strand
CCCGCGCGGCGCGGCTGCCGGTCGGGGCGACCATCCCGAAGCAGCGCACCGCCGCCGCGCTCGAGCTCGACACCCTGCTGAACGGGTTCAAGCCCCTGTTCGTGGGCCTGAGCCCGCGCCAGATCAACACCCTGTCGGAGCAGCTCGTGCTCGTGCTGCAGGGGCAGTCGTCGGCCGTCACGACGCTCGTGTCGACCGTGAACTCCTTCGCGACGACGATCGGCAGCCGCGACGAGCTCGTCGGCCAGGTCGTCGACAACCTCAACACCGTGCTCGGCACCCTCGACCGCCGCGGCGACGCCCTCGGCACCGTCGTCGACCAGCTGAGCCTGGTGGTCAAGGGCCTGGACCGCCAGGCGCCCGAGGTCCTGACGGCGGCGTCGCAGCTCGACGGTCTCTCGCGGGACGCTTCGGCGCTGCTCGGCCGGGCCCGGACCGACCTCTCGCCGACGCTGGACTCGCTGCGTGGCACGGCGGCGACGCTGAACCAGTCGCAGGCCATGGTCGAGCGCACGCTCCGCGCCTACCCCGACCACTACAAGCTGGTCCTGCGGACCGGATCGTTCGGCAGCTTCTTCAACTTCTTCCTCTGCGGCGTCAAGGTCCGGCTGAGCCCCGAGTCCGAGGACTCGCAGGTCGTCGAGCTGCCGTGGATCACGAGCGACGTCTCGAGGTGCAAGGCGTGAACGGACGCGACGAGGGACGCATGAGTCCCACGATGCTCGGTCTCGTGGGCACGGTGGTCATCGTGCTCGTGATGGGGCTGGTCTACCGGTTCGACAAGCTGCCGCTCGTCAACGACGCCCAGCGGATGACGGCCGAGTTCACCGAGGCCGGCGGCCTGGAGTCCGGCGACCCGGTCATGGTGTCGGGCACGAAGGTCGGCGAGGTCGCGAAGATCCGCCTCGGCCGCGGCAAGGTGCTCGTCGACTTCGACGTCGAGAACCGCGACGTGACGATCGGTCGCAGCTCCCGGGCGAGCATCGTGACCCTCACGCTGCTGGGCAAGGGTGCGCTCAAGGTCGTCCCCGAGGGCAGCGGCCGGATGAGCGCCGGCGACGTCATCCCCGTCTCCCGCACGTCGTCGCCGTACGACATCACGCAGGCGCTCTCGCAGCTGACGACGACGGTCGACTCGATCGACGTCGACCAGCTGACGAAGGCGGTGCGGACGGTGTCGGGCACCTTCGAGAAGACCCCGCCCGAGCTCGCGGGCGCGCTCGACGGCGTGACGAAGGTGGCGCGCACGATCGACGACAACGACAAGGCGCTCGCCCAGCTGCTCGCGCGGGCCCGGAACGTGAGCGGGGTCCTGGCGGACCGGGACCAGGAGATCGCCACGCTGCTGCGCTCGGGCGAGTCGCTGCTGGCGCGGCTCAACGACCGGCGCGCGGTCGTCGTCTCGCTGCTGCGCTCCGCCCAGCAGCTCGCCGACCAGCTCACGGCCGTCGTCCGCGAGAACCGCGCCAAGGTCAGGCCCGCGCTGACGCAGCTCAACCAGGTGCTCGACCTGCTGAACCGCAACAAGAAGAGCGTCGAGGGCCTGATCGACGGCCTGTCCCGGTACACGACGGAGCTCGGCGAGGCGGTCGGCAGCGGCCCGTTCTTCAACGCCTACATCCAGAACCTCACCGAGCCGCAGACGCTCGCCCCCGTCCTCTCGGGACTCCTGGAAGGGGAGAAGTGATGTCCATGCGACGCTCCACGGCCGTCGTCGTGGTCCTGGTCCTGCTGGCCGCCGCGTTCCTGCAGCTGCGGCCGTCCGGCGGCACGCGCATCAACGCCTACTTCACGTCCGGCACGGGCCTCTACGTCGGCGACGAGGTCAAGGTCATGGGCGTCAAGGTCGGCCGCGTCGAGAAGGTCGTGCCCGACGGCCAGCGCGTCCGCGTCGAGATGACGGTCGGCGACCAGCCGATCCCGGCCGGGGCCAAGGCCGCGATCGTGTCGCCGAGCCTCGTCAACGGACGGTTCGTGCAGCTCGCCCCCGGCTACGTCGACGGTCCGCGGATGGCCGACGGGTCGACGATCCCGCAGAGCCGCACCGCCGTCCCGGTGTCGTTCGACGAGGTCAAGAAGGAGCTCACGGCGCTGTCCACCGCGCTGGGCCCGCAGGGCGCCGGCCAGGACCCGGGTGCGCTCGACGAGGCCATCACGACCCTCGACGACAACCTCGGGGACGGCAACGCCGAGCGGCTGCGCGAGAGCGTGCGAGCCATGCGTGCCGCGTCGGGCGACCTGTCCGACAACCGCGAGGACCTGTTCACGACCATCAAGCAGCTCAACACGTTCACCAAGAACCTCGTCGTCAACGACGCGGCGCTGCGCGGCGCCAGCTCGGAGCTGGCCGGGTTCTCCGGCACGCTCGCCGACAACGGCGACCAGCTGCGGCGCACCCTGAAGGCCCTGCGCGAGGCCCTGCGGCTCGTCGACGGCTTCCTGGACGACAACACGCGCACGATCGGTGCGAGCCTCGAGCGCACCCAGGAGCTGTCCAAGACCCTCGCCGGCCGCACCAACGCGCTCGCCCAGGTGTTCCAGACGGCGGCCACGGCGGCCGAGGGCCTGTACAACACGGTCGAGAACAACGCGATCACCGGCGCCGCCTCGATCTCGAACCTGCAGGGCACCGCGCAGCTCGTGTGCGGCCTGGTCATGTCGGTCGGCGGCTCCACCACCCAGTGCCGGGACTCGATCGAGCCGCTGCTCGAGGTCCTCAACCTGTCGAAGGTCCCCGGGGTCCCCGGCAACCGGATCTCGGACCTGGGCCAGGGGACCGGGTCGCAGCAGGCGCCGGACCCGACGAAGCAGCTGACCGGTCTGGTCGAAGGACTCACCGGCGGCCCGCAGAACGGCTCGGGCCTGCTCGGCGGCATCCTCGGAGGCGGCCGATGAGGCGCGCGACCGCGGTCGTCGTCGCCCTCGCGCTCGTCGCGGGCGGCTGCTCCCTGCACCCGAACGACAACACGCTGCCCGGGCAGGTCGCCCTCGGCTCGGACGGCTACACGGTGACCGGCGTCTTCGACAAGGTCGACAACCTCGTCCCGAACTCGACCGTCCAGCACGACGACGTCGTGATCGGCACCGTCACGAAGATCACGGTCGTCGACTTCCAGGCGCACGTCACGATGCGCCTGAGGAAGTCCGAGCGGCTGCCGGCGAACGTGCGGTTCACGATCGGCCAGAAGACGCTGCTCGGCGCCCAGTTCGTCGACGTCGTCGACCCGCCGGACCCGTCCGGGAGCCTGCGCGCCGGCGCGGTCCTGCGCCAGGACCTCACGGGCACCTACCCCGAGACCGAGAAGATCCTGGCCGGCGTCTCCCTGCTGCTCAACAACGGTGGGCTCTCCCAGATCAACGACATCACGACCGAGCTCAACACGACGCTCGACCAGCGGGTGCCGGACACCCGCGACCTGATCACCCGGCTGAACCGGCTGCTGCGAACGCTCGACGCCCGCAAGGACGACATCGTGCGGGCACTCGAGTCCCTCAACCGCCTCACCCGCACGATCGCGCGCCAGCGGGCCACCGTCGCCCGGGCGATCGACGACATCGGTCCGGGCCTCGCCGCCCTGGAGCGCCAGCGTGCCCTGCTCGTCGACGCGACCACGACGCTCGGCCGGTTCTCGGCGACCACGAACCAGCTCGTCAACGCGAGCCAGGAGTCCCTGCTGGCCAACCTCGGCGCCCTGCGGCCGATCGTCAAGGAGCTCGAGCGCAGCGGCAAGGCCCTGCCGGAGTCCCTCGACTTCCTCGTCACCATCCCGTTCCCGGTCAGCACGACACCGAAGGCGCTCAAGGGCGACTACGGCAACCTGTTCCTGACCCTCGACGCCTCGGTCCCGAGCCTGCTCAGCGCGTTCGTCGGCACCGGGGCCGCGGCCGACACGTCGGCCGCGATGAGCGACCCGCTGGCCGACCCGCTCGGGGCCGACGACCGGACCCGCCGCTCGATCACCGACCTCCTCGGGGGCAGCGCCCAGGAGAAGCCGCGGGCCGGGACCGGCGCGTCGCCGACCCCGCGACCGTCGTCGTCCGCGACGCCGCAGGCCGAGCCGTCCTGCACCGTCGTCACCGCGCTGCTCGGAGGCTGCCGATGATCACCCGCACCGTGCGCCGTCAGCTCGCGATCTTCGCGGTGCTCTCGGTCGTGGCCCTCGGGCTGGCCGGCTTCAAGTACGCCGACGCGCCTGCGGCGACCGGCATCGGCCGTCAGGAGATCTCCGCCGACTTCGCCCAGGCCAGCGGCCTGTACCCGCGGGCGCTCGTGACCTACCGCGGCGTCACGATCGGCAAGGTCCGCGCGTTGGTCCTGACCCCCGAGGGGGTCCGGGTCCGCATGAGCGTCGACCGCGACGTGCGCATCCCGACGTCCTCGACGGTCAGCATCAAGAGCACGTCGGCCATCGGCGAGCAGTACGTCGACCTCGAGCCGAAGGACGCGAACGGTCCCTACCTGCGCGACGGTGCCGTCGTGCCGCAGCGGCTCACGCGCGAGATGCCGCAGATCGCTCCCGTGCTCGAGAGCCTGAACAGCCTGTTGAAGTCGGTGCCGAAGGAGCAGACGACCGCGCTGCTCGACGAGGTCGACACCGCACTCGGCGGCTCCGGGCAGGACCTCGGCACCGTGATCGACGAGACGACGAAGCTCGTCCGGACGGCGCAGTCCGAGGTCCGGGCGACGACGTCGCTCATCGAGACCGCCCGGCCGCTGCTGCGCACGCAGACGGAGCTCGCGCCGACGACCAGCGCGTGGATCACCTCGCTCGAGTCCTTCACGGGCGACCTGCAGGCGGGCGACGGCGACCTGCGCGGCGTCGTCGACGAGGTGCCGGGCACGACCCGGGCCGCGTCCGGGCTGCTCGACACGGTGCGGCCCAGCCTGCCCGCCACGCTGCGCTCCACGACGACGGTCGCCGGCATGCTGCGGATCTACGAGAAGAACATCCGGCAGGTGCTCATCACCTACCCGGCCCTGCAGGGCCGGCTCGGCAAGGTCCTGTCGACCCACGCGACGGGTCACGAGCGGGGCGCGGCGAAGCTCGACCTGAAGCTCAACGTCAACGACCCGCCGCCCTGCATCACCGGCTACCTGCCGGTCAAGGACCGGCGCGACCCGGCGATCACGTCGCTGACCGACACCCCGTCCGGCCTCTACTGCAAGAAGCCGTCGACGGCCCCCGAGGTCGTCCGTGGCGCGCGCAACCAGCCGTGCCCCAACGTCGCGGGTCGTCGCGGCGGGACGCCGGCCTCGTGCGGGCTGTTCTTCACCGAGAGCGCGTCGTCGCCCGGCATCGTCCGGGCCGACGGCAGCGTGACCGGCGGACCCGTGCCCGACGGCGCGACGTCCGACGGGCGGGCCGCGACGCGGTCCGCCGCCCGCGGGGGAACGTCCCCCGTGTCCTTCGTCGACATGCTCGGCGGGGTCTCCGATCCACCGGGAGGTGAGTCATGGCAGTCGGTGCTGACCACGCCCCTGCGGCGATGACGGAACGTCGGATCGACGTCCCGGTCGACCTGCTGCGCGCGACGCTCGTGGTCGTGCTGCTGGTCGGGCTGCTCGTCGTCGGCGGGCTCCAGGTCCAGCGGCTCGCGACCGCGACGTCCGACGTGGACCGCGGCCGCGACGCCGTCGCCGCGGCCGAGCGTCAGGTGCTGGCCCTCGTCCGCGTCGACGCGGCGTCGTCGGACGCCGACATCGCGCGGATCGGTGCCGGCACGACGAGCGACTTCAAGTCCCAGTTCCGCTCGCAGGCCACCGCGTTCCGCGCCGCGCTCAAGGCCAACAAGGTCGTGTCGACCGGGTCGGTCGACTCGGCCGGCCTGACGGCGCTGTCCGGCCGGTCGGCGACCGTGCTCGTCGCGTCGTCGGGCACCGTCAAGAACGCCCGCAGCGAGAAGCCGCAGCCGCGCAGCTACCGGTTCAAGGTCTCGCTGCGCGAGGTCGACGGCTCCTGGCTCGTGTCCGGGATGGAGTTCGTCTCGTGAGCGGCGGACGCGGGACCATCACCCTGCGGCTGCCGTCCTTCGCGTGGGCGCCGCGACTGCTGCGCGCGACCGGTCGCGGCCTGCGCGGCCTCGGCTCCGGCCGCGGGCTCGTCGTGGGCGCCGTGCTCGTCGCGGTGCTCGCGGCGACGACGGGCGTCGTCGCCTGGCGCGCGCACCAGGTCGAGAGCGACCGGGACGCCCGGGCCGCCGCCCTCGAGAGCGCCCGCACCCGGGTCGGGGCGATGCTGTCCTACGACTACCGCACCCTCGACGCCGACCTGGCGGTCGCCGCCGGCAACACCACCGGACCCTTCCGCACGCGGTACCGCACGCTCCTGACCGACGTCGTCGGGCCGAACGCCGAGAAGCGCAAGGTCATCACCCAGGCCGACGTGGCCGACGCCGCCGTCGTCAGCGGCGACACCGACTCGGCCCGGCTGCTGGTGTTCCTCACGCAGCGCACCCGCGCGGGGTCCGCGACGCAGCCGACGTCCACCCGCAGCCGCCTCGTCGTCGACATGGGGCACACGGCCAAGGGCTGGTTCGTCACGGGCTTCAAGCCGGCCTGAACCGACTGCTCGCCGCCTCGTCCCGGACTGCTCGTCCGGCGTTCACCTGCTCGTCCGACGGACCGCCTACCGTGCGAGGCATGAAGGACGTCCCTCGCTGGCTCCGCCAGGGCCCGGCCGCGTACTTCCCGGCGATCGAGCGGCAGTACGGTCGGCCGATCGACCACTGGCTCGAGCTCGTCGCGACCGCACCGGTCAGCGGTCGCACCGAGCTCGTCGAGCTGCTGCGGACCGACCACGGCATGGATCGCGGCCACGCGAACGCCGTCGTGGCCTGGTACCGCGACCAGGCCGCCTCGGCCGCCTGAGCCCTGCGCCGCCCACTAGGCTGACCGCGGGGCGGTAGCTCAGCCGGTCAGAGCAGGGGACTCATAATCCCTGGGTCGTGGGTTCGAGCCCCACCCGCCCCACCGGACCCGGCCGAAACTTGTTCAGCTCTTCTGCAGAGTGCCGATCCGCTGGCGGCATGACCCCCGAACGGGTCATCATTGGATGCAGGACCACGGCAGCGCGACGCACCGTCGAGCGTGGCCCGTCGGGAGTCGGCGCCTCTTCGTGGCGCGACGAAGCGTCTCCCGGCGCGGGGCGAGGGAGCGCCACGCAACCACGGCCCTCGGGCCGGGCTCCGGCCCGGTCCGGGGCTCGTGGGGGAGACTGGCCCCATGACCGATCCCGCCGCGGGCGTCCCAGCCGTCGTCGTCGACCTCGACGGCACGCTGTGCGACACGCGGGCCGTCGCGTACCTCGTCGAGGGCGAGGAACGGGACTTCGCCGCCTTCCACGCGGCGTCCGCCGACGCGCCGGCCGATCCCGAGGTGCTCGCCGCCGTCCGGGCCGCGCACGACGCCGGTGACGCCGTCCTGGTCGTCACGTCCCGCGAGTTCGTGTGGCGCGACCTGACGCTCGACTGGCTCGCCCGGCACGAGGTGCCCTACGACCGCCTGGAGATGCGGATCGTCGGCGACTACCGACCCGACCACGTCGTCAAGGCCGAGATCCTCGAGCGGCTGCTCGCCGACGGGTTCGCACCGCACACCGCCTGGGAGGACCGCGACGACGTGGCCGACGTGTGGCGCGAGCACGGCCTCACGGTCCACCTCGTCGGCTGAGCTCAGACGCCGAACATCTCCCGCTGGTCCGCCGGGACGAGGTCCGTCAGCTCGGGGTGGTCACGGATGACCTTCGGCACGAACGGGCAGTACGGCAGCACCGAGCCGCCACGGTCGCGGATCTGCTCGAGCGTCGCCAGGACGAGCTCGGACCCGACGCCGCGGCCCTCGAACTGCGGCAGCACCTTGGTGTGCGGGAGCGCGTACACGTCGCCGTCGCGGCGGTAGTCGACGTAGCCGGCGAGCTCGCCGTCGATCTCGATCTCGAACCGGGAGGCCGCGGGGTTGTCCTGCACCGAGGAGGTCATGGCGCCATCCTCACACGAGGCCGGTGACCGCACACCCGCTCGCACGGAGCCCGCGAACCGGGCCGAACACTTGGTGCGGACGGGGCGGATGGGGCACACTGGACCCACGCGGCCGGTTGTCGCGGTGCTTCCAGAGGACGCTGGGGAAGGCGGATTCTCGACAGGAGGCACCATGAGCATCCCCACCCGTGGCGTTCTGTACGTCCACTCCGCGCCCTCGGCGTTGTGCCCGCACGTCGCCTGGGCGGCCAGCGGCGTGCTCGGGACCACCGTCGAGCTCGACTGGGTCCCGCAGCCGGCCGAGGCCGGCACCTACCGCGCCGAGCTGTCCTGGCAGGCCGCGGTCGGCTCGGCCGCGTCGATCGCGTCGGCCCTGCGCGGCTGGGAGCGGCTGCGCTTCGAGGTGACCGAGGAGCCCACCGCGTCCAGCGAGGGCGCCCGCTACAGCTACACGCCCGAGCTCGGGATCTTCCACGCCCTGACCGGCCTGCACGGCGACGTCCTGATCCCCGAGGACCGGATCAAGGCGTTCCGCGCCAAGGCCGCCCTGGGCGAGGTCTCGATGGACGAGGCGCTCGACAAGCTGCTCGGCGTGCCGTGGGACCGCGAGCTCGAGCCGTTCCGCCACGCCGGCGAGGGCGCCCCCGTCCGCTGGCTGCACCAGGTCATCTGACCCGAGGACCCGCTGCTGGTCGACCGGTCGGGTCCGCGGGGCTTCGACAGGCTCAGCCGTCGGAAGGGGCGAGCGGTCAGCCGATGCGCACCTTGGCGACGGGGGAGACCTGGCCGCCGTCCTCGGCCTTCATCCGGAACTCCCGGACGCCCGTGCGCGAGGTGTAGATCTGCGTCTCGAAGCGGCCGCCGTCCTTGACCTGGACCTTGACGCCGGCGAAGTCGTCCCACTCGTCGGAGCCCTCGTCGCGCACCTGGACGTCGAGCACCGCGCCGGTGTCGAGGTCGGGGAAGCGGCCGCTGATCCGGAAGCGCTGGCCCGGCGAGACCTGGGCCGACTCGATCTGGAACGTCGGGTCGGGCGACTCCTCGTCGATCGTGGGCGTGGGGGTGGGGGTCGCGGAGGGCGTCGGCGTGGGCGTCGCGCTCGTCTCGGGGTTGATCGGCGGCAGGTTGACGTCGCCGAGGCCGAGGGCCTGGACCGCGAGGGAGCCGCCGAAGCCGAACAGCAGGCCGATCGTCGCGCCGGCGGCCACGAACCAGAGCGCGAGCCGGGTCGCGGCGCTCGACTGACCCGTCAGCGTGCGTCCGGACGACGCGGTCCCGGAGGTGGCAGCGGTCGCTGTCGCGCCGTTTCCCGCCGCCGTGGCGGCGGCGGGCACCTGGGGCGTCGGGACGGTGCTCCCGGACACCGTGCCGGGCTCGAGGACGGCCCGGACCACGTCGTCGACCGTGGTCATGGCGTCGACGGTCTCGTCGGGGATCGTGCGGCCGAAGCGTCGGCCGACCTCGTCGGCGACCTCGACGAGGGCGAGCGAGTCGACCCCGAGGGTCTTGAGCACCGCGTCGTCCGTCACGGCGTCGGGGTCGCAGTCGACGACCGCGACCAGGATGTCGCGGACCTGCGCGCGGACCTCGGCTCGTGTGGGCACGACGCGAGTGTATCGATCAGGTCACGTTCGCTCGAAGTCCTGTCGGCCGGACCCCGGCGGCACCTACGATGACGCCATGACCAGCGACGACGGCCTGGAGTACCTGGTGGTGCACGGCTACCGCCGCGCGTTCCGCCGGGCCGGCTCCGGCCCCGCCCTCCTGCTCCTGCACGGCCTGGGCTGCGACTCCCGGACGTGGGACCAGGTCGTCGCGCCGCTCGCGGAGCACTTCACCGTCATCGCGCCGGACCTGCTCGGCCACGGCGCGTCCGACAAGCCGGACGCCGACTACTCGCTCGGTGGCTACGCCAACGGCATGCGGGACCTGCTGACCCTGCTCGGCATCGACAAGGTCACGGTCGTCGGCCACAGCTTCGGTGGCGGCGTCGCGATGCAGTTCGCGTACCAGTTCCCGGACCGGATCGAGCGGATCGTGCTCGTCGCGACGGGCGGCCTCGGCCGGGAGGTCAGCCCCCTCATCCGGATGCTCACGGTGCCGGGGTCCGGCGCGGCGCTGCGCCTCGGCACGCTCGCGCCGTTCCGTCGTCCGGTCGCCGCGTCGCTGCGCGGGCTCAAGCGGACCGGCCTTCCGGCGGCTCGCGACCTGGACGAGGTCGCGAACATCTACGAGAGCTTCGCCGACCCCAACGCCCGGCGGGCGGTCCAGCGGGTCACGAGCCACGTCCTCAACTGGCGCGGCCAGTACGTCACGATGACCGACCGCACCTACCTCGCCCGGATCGTGCCGGTCCTCGTGGTGTGGGGCGACGACGACCGGGTGATCCCCGTCAGCCATGCGGACAACGCGCGGCGGCAGGCGCTGTCCGACGTCCACGTCATCGCGGGCGCGGGCCACTTCCCGCACCGCGACCGCCCGGAGGAGTTCGTCGCCATGCTGCTCGAGTTCGTCGAGCAGAACCCGGCCGCGAGCTACCACCGGGGCCGCTGGCGCGCGATGCTGCGCCGGGGCGACACGCCCGAGCTCGCGGCGGCGTCGGGCGACGACCCGACCGTCACGGTCGCCGGCTGAGCGTCCGGTCGTTCAGGCCGGGGCGGGGCGTCGACTCGTCCTGCTCCTCCACGGGCCGGACGTTGCGCCGCCGACGTCGGCCGCGGTTGCCCGTGGCCCACGCGCCGATCGAGACGGACGCCCAGCCGATCACCGCGCCGGCGACGTCGTCGGCGAGGTAGTGCCAGCCGAAGTAGATGGTGGCGAGCACCGTCATGACGAGGAACGCCCAGCCCGCGTAGCGGACCACGGCCTTCTGGCCGGTGCGCTGGAAGAACAGGCACGCCGTCACGACGACGGAGACGTGCAGGGACGCGAAGCCGGCGATGCCGTAGATGCTCGACCCCGCCGGGTCGTCGTAGAACCGGGCCGCGGCGCGGAACAACGAGTTCTGCAGGTCCGAGGCGGCCGTCGTCGGCAGGTCGGCGAACATGCTCGGCTGCGAGAACGCCGGGCCGAGGGTCGGCAGGACGTAGTAGCTGATCGTGCCGAGCACCCAGTTGAGGCTGAGCGCGGTGGCGTACCAGGCGCCGAGCGACACGTCCTTGTTCCAGACGAGGAGCGCGCCCAGCGTCAGCGGGATGAGCGGCAGGTACGACACGTAGGCCGTGGCGAGGACCTGGGCGACCACGCCGGTGCCGAGCAGGTCGTGCAGCAGCGGTGCCGGGTTGTGCCCGAACAGCAGGAAGTAGTCGAGGTCCAGCAGCTGCTTGTCGTACAGGTGCGTGCGGACCTGGGGGAGCGCGCTCTTGAGGTTCCGGTAGCTGACGTAGCAGATGTAGAAGCTGATCAGGCCGGCCGCGATGTTGCCGACGCGGCCCCACGTCCACTCGTCGCGCAGGATCTGGCGGAACACCCCGGGCACGTTGCGCAGGTTCGACAGCGGCCAGACGCCGGCCCGCCGGAGCGTCGGGGGCAGGATGCCGGCCAGGAAGAACAGCAGGCCGATGAGCGGCAGCCGCACGTAGGCCGGGCCGAGGAAGCCCTCCGGGTCGCGCAGCGGCACGTCCTGCGTGACCGACATGACGATCGCCGCGACGCCGACCGCCAGCGACAGGCACACGGCAAAGGTGTACGGCCAGCGTCGGAGCATGAGCGTCATCCTACTGCCGGGCTCCTGTGAGCAATCTGAGGAACCCGGCAGCAGGTGACGGACGTCACCGGGTCAGGCGTCGCCGCCCTCCTGCTTCACGCCGAGGGTCGCCGTCGGGTCGTCGACGGCGAGGTCGCGGAACGCCTGGGCCGCCACCGAGGGGTCGACGGCGCCCTTGGCTCGCGAGCGTCCGCAGGACGCCGACGACGATCGACTCGGCGTCGACCTGGAACGTGCGGCGGGCGGCCGCGCGGGTGTCGGCGAAGCCGAACCCGTCGGTGCCGAGCGACTGCCACGGGCCGGGGACCCAGCGCGAGACCTGGTCCGGGACGGCGCGCATGTAGTCGCTGACCGCGACCGTGACGACGTCCCCGTCGAGGCGCTGCGTGATCCACGGGACCCGCTGGGACTCGCCCGGGTGGTTGAAGTTCCACTGCTCGACCTCGACGGCCTCGCGGGCGATCTCGTTCCAGGACGTGACCGACCAGACGTCGGCGGCGACGTCGTAGCGCTCGGCGAGCATCTCCTGGGCCTTCAGCGCCCACGGCAGCGCCACGCCGGACGCCAGGATGCGCGCGCGGTGGGTCCCGGCCGTCGCCGGACGGAACCGGTAGGCGCCCTTGAGGATGCCCTCCACGTCGACGTCGTCGGGCTCCGCGGGCTGGTTGATCGGCTCGTTGTAGACCGTCAGGTAGTAGATGACGTCCTCGCCGTGCGGGTGCTCGTCGCTCGTGCCGTACATGCGCCGCAGGCCGTCCTCGACGATGTGCGCGATCTCGTAGCCCCACGCGGGGTCGTAGTGGACGACCGCGGGGTTCGTGCGCGCGATGAGCGGCGAGTGGCCGTCGGCGTGCTGCAGGCCCTCGCCGGTCAGCGTCGTGCGGCCCGCCGTCGCGCCGACGAGGAACCCGCGCGAGAGCTGGTCGGCCATCGCGTAGATCGAGTCGGCGGTGCGCTGGAACCCGAACATCGAGTAGAAGAGGTAGACCGGGATCATCGGCTGGCCGTGCGTCGAGTACGCGCTGCCCGCGGCGATGGCCGAGGCGATCGCGCCGGCCTCGCTGATGCCCTCGTGCAGCAGCTGGCCCTGGTCCGACTCCTTGTAGGCCAGCAGCAGCTTGCGGTCGACCGACTCGTACGTCTGGCCGTGCGGGCTGTAGATCTTCGCCGACGGGAACATCGAGTCCATGCCGAACGTGCGGTACTCGTCGGGCGCGATCGGGACGATGCGCGGTCCGACCTCGCCGTTCTTCATGAGGTCGCGCAGCAGCCGGACGAACGCCATCGTCGTCGCGATCTGCTGCTTGCCCGAGCCCTGCTTGAGCGGCTGGTAGACGTCGGGCTCCGGCAGCTTGAGCGAGACGGGGTCGACGCGGCGCTGCGGCAGGCCGCCGCCGAGCGCGTCGCGCCGGGCCTTCATGTACTGGATCTCGTCGCTGTCCGGGCCCGGGTGGTAGTACGGCGCCAGCTCGTCGCGGTCGATCTGCTCGTCCGAGATCGGGATGTTGAGCCGGTCGCGGAAGCCCTTGAGGTCGTCCTTCGTGAGCTTCTTCATCTGGTGCGTGGCGTTGCGGCCCTGGAACGACTCCAGCAGCCAGCCCTTGATGGTGTGCGCCAGGATGACCGTCGGCTGGCCGGTGTGCTTGGTCGCGGCGTCGAACGCGGCGTAGACCTTGCGGTAGTCGTGGCCGCCGCGCGGGAGCCGCTCGATCTCCTCGTCCGACAGGTGCTCGACCATCGCGCGCAGGCGCGGGTCGGGCCCGAAGAAGTTCTCGCGGTTGTACGCGCCGGACTCGACCGACAGCGTCTGGAACTCGCCGTCGGGGGTGCGGTTCATCTGGTTGACCAGGACGCCGTCGGTGTCGCGGGCCAGCAGGTCGTCCCACTGACGGCCCCACACGACCTTGATGACGTTCCAGCCGGCGCCGCGGAAGGTCGACTCCAGCTCCTGGATGATCTTGCCGTTGCCGCGCACCGGGCCGTCGAGCTGCTGCAGGTTGCAGTTGACGACGAAGGTCAGGTTGTCGAGCTCCTCGCGGGCGGCCAGGCCGATCGCGCCGAGCGACTCCGGCTCGCCCATCTCGCCGTCGCCGAGGAACGTCCAGACGCGCTGCTGGCTGGTGTCCTTGATGCCGCGGTGGTGCAGGTAGCGGTTGAACCGCGCCTGGTAGATCGAGTTGATCGCCGCGAGGCCCATCGAGACGGTCGGGAACTCCCAGTAGTCCGGCATGAGGCGCGGGTGGGGGTACGACGACAGGCCGTTGCCGAAGCCGTGCGAGTGCTCCTGGCGGAAGCGGTCGAGCTGGTCCTCGTCCAGGCGTCCCTCGAGGTAGGAGCGCGCGTAGATGCCGGGCGCGGCGTGGCCCTGGATGTAGATGTGGTCGCCGCCGCCGGGGTGGTTCTTGCCGCGGAAGAAGTGGTTGAAGCCGACCTCGTAGAGGCTCGCGGCGGACTGGTACGTGGCGATGTGGCCGCCGACGCCGAGTCCGGGACGGTTCGCGCGCGAGACCATGACCGCGGCGTTCCAGCGGATGTAGGACCGGATCCGGCGCTCGATCGCCTCGTTGCCCGGGAACCAGGGCTCACGCTCGGGCGGGATCGAGTTGATGAAGTCGGTGCTGCGCAGCGCCGGGACGCCGACGTTCTGCTCACGCGCCCGCTCCAGCAGGCGCAGCATGACGTAGCGGGCGCGGGGCGCGGCCGCGCTCGTCGACCATGTCGTCGAGCGAGCTCACCCACTCCGCCGTCTCCTCGGGGTCGATGTCGGGGAGCTGCGTCGGCAGGCCCTCGTGGATGACGGGCGGGCGCTCGGACGCATCGGGTCGGGACGACCCGGGTCGGGCGGCGGAAGGGGATGAGCCGGTAGGCATGAGTACTCCTCGACGTCTTGTGGACCCCTCCATCCTTCCACGCCAAGTTCGCTAGGGTGAGACCACCACAACCGCTGAAAAACCTTACTTTTCAGTAGGTGCAGACCCTACTTTTCGGTAACGCACGCAGGAGGAACCGTTGGACGCCGCCCAGTTGGGATTCAAGCCCGACACGGTCATCCAGGAGCTCGGATGGGACGAGGACGTCGACGACGAGCTGCGGTCCGCCATCGAGCAGGTCACGGGCCACGAGCTCGTCGACGGTGAGTCCGAGGAGGTCGTCGACGGCGTCATCCTCTGGTACCGGTCCGACGACGGCGATCTCGTCGACGTGCTGT
>JAQIJP010000059.1:0-12464 GCA_036946185.1 Aeromicrobium erythreum | reverse complement strand
ACTGGACGAGCGAGTGGTGGGACCCCCAGCGCGGCAACCTCGACACGCTGGTCGACAACACCCGCAACTTCCTGCTCGCCGGCCTCACGTAGCCGGCGCGGTCAGACCCCGGCCGCCGCGGCCTGCCGCTCGGCCTCCGCGGCCCGCGCCTTCTCGGCGGCCAGCTGCTTGCGCCGTGCCGCGTGCTCCAGCGCGTCGGTCCACGACGCGCCCTTGCCGATCATGACCCGGTACTTCATGACCTCGGTCTGGCCGTCGACCGTCAGCGCGCCGACGAGTCGGTCGCCACGTCGGTAGAGCGCCACCCAGCGGCCTGCGGCCTGCGGGTCGCCGTCGACGAGCGCGACCTCGTCGGCGTCCGGCGACCCGACGAACTGGATGCGGACGTCGTACCAGTCGGACCAGAAGTAGGGGACCGTGCCGTAGGGCTTGGCGTGGTCGGGGTCGATCGCGTTGCGGGCCGCGGCGGCGCCCTGCTCGGCGGCGGCGGTCCAGTTCTCCATCCGCTGCCGCTCCCCCATGACGGGGTTCGGCCACGACGCGACGTCACCGGCGGCGTAGACGCCGGGCACCCCGGTCCACAGCGTCTCGTCGCACACGACACCGTTGTCGAGCGTGAGGCCCGAGCCCTCGAGCCAGCCGGTCGACGGGACGATCCCGATGCCCACGACGACGAGGTCGGCGGGCAGCACGGTGCCGTCGTCGAGCACGACGCGCTCGACACGACCGTCGCCCTCGACCGCGGTCACGGTGCGACCGCACAGCAGCGGCGTCCCGTGGCGCTCGTGCAGCGCGGCGATCGCCGCACCCATCCGGTCGCCCGTGGCGCGGACGAGCGGCGTCGGCAGCGCCTCGACGACGGTGACGTCCAGACCGCGCTTTCGGGCGCCCGCAGCGACCTCGCTGCCGATGAAGCCGGCGCCCACGACCACGGTCCGCGCCCCGGCGTCGAGCGCCGCGCGGACGGCGACGGCGTCGTCGAGGGTGCGCAGCCCGTGCACCCCGTCGAGGTGGTCGGTGCCCGGGAGGGTCCGCAGCGCGGACCCCGTGGCGATCACGAGGGCGTCGTACCCGACCTCGCGCTCCCCCACGGTGACGACCCGCCGCGCGGTGTCGAGCGCGCTCGCCGGCGTGCCGAGCACGAGCTCGACGCCGAGCTCGTCGCGGAGCGTCTGCTCGGTGCGGAACACGGGGTGCTCGGCCTCGGCATCGGCCTCGAGGAACGCCTTGGAGAGCGGCGGCCGGTCGTAGGGCAGGTGCGGCTCGGCGCCGACGAGGGTGATCGATCCCTCGAAGCCGGCCTTGCGCGCGGCCTCGACCGCGCGCAGGCCGGCGAGCGAGGCGCCGACGACGACGAGACGCTCGACGGTCATCGTTCGATCCGCAGCGCCTCGGTCGGGCAGCCCGCCACGGCCTCCTCGACGGACTGCAGCTCGTCGTCGCTGATGTCCTCCTTCAGCAGGACGAGGTCGCCCTCGTCGTTGACCTCGAAGAACTCGGGCGCGAGGGACTCGCAGATGCCGAGCCCGGTGCACTTGCCGAAGTCCACGGTGACCTTCATGACGCCGCCTTCCTGTTGTCTGGATCGCTCATGCTGACCGGATCCCCTGTTGTCCGGGTCACACAGCATAACTCTTTTTATGTTGCGGGTCAGGCCACCCCGCGGGTGGGCCCGCCGCGCCTCAGGCGGGGGCCGAGAGATGCTCGAGCACCTTGCCCGCCACGATCTGCGCCGTCTCGGCGCAGGCGGTCGTGCCGCCGTTGGCGTACTCCTTGACGCCGTCGCCCACGTTCCACAGGCCCGCGACGGGCGTGTCGTGCGGCATGTCGAAGCCCGCCACCGCCCGCTGCGGCGGCCAGCCGTCGCGCGTGACGTTGATGCTGAGCTCGCGCACGTCGTCGTAGCCGGGGAAGTTGTCGCGCAGGTCCTGGCGCAGCAGCTCGATCTCGGCGGCTTCGTCGAAGTCGCCGATCGCGGGCTCGGGCACCGACGTCGCGACGTAGAGGTTCCAGCCGGGCGGCGCCATCTCCGGGCACACGTCGGTGAAGTTCGCGCAGTACGCCATCCGCCGCGTCGAGGCGAAGCTCAGCATGCCCGGCGCCTCGAAGACGCGCGAGCGGCTCGCGAAGTTGATCGCGATCATCGCGCACGGCCGGTCGCCCTTCTCGATCCGCGCGACGTAGTCCTCCGGCAGGTTCTCGCGGCCCACGAGGTCGAGCGTCGCGGCCGGACCGACGTCGCTCACGACGACCGGTGCCGAGACGGCGACCCGCTCTCCGTCGCGCACGAGCTCGACGCCGGTGACCCGGCCGTCCTCGACGCTCACGCGGTCGACCTGGGTCGACAGCCAGATGTCGCCGCCGTTCGTGCGGATGTTGTCGGCGAGCTGCAGCCAGACGCCGATCGTGCCCTCGGGGTGGAACCCGAACCGCTTGAAGGCGCTCTTGCGGGTGAAGTAGGTGAGGAACACGCGCGCCGGGAGCTCGTCGGAGCTGACCGCGAAGATCGAGGCGCTCATGTTGCGGAAGATCCCGCGCACGCCCTCGTTCTTCGTGTACTTGCGCACCCACTCGTCGGTCGAGATCTCGTCCTCGGGCAGGCCACTGTCGTTGCGCGCGGCGCCCAGGCCGGACACGAGCTTGGCACCCTGACGGGTCAGCTTGCTCAGCATGAAGCCCCAGCCACCGCCGGTGACGTCGACGTCCTTGCCCTTGATCCGGTACAGGATCGGCGGGCTCGGCTCGCGGATCTCCCACGGGATCCCGAGCTCGGCGAAGGTCTGCTCGGTCAGGCCGCCGACCTCGATGACGATCGCGCCGTCGTTGACCTTGAAGCCGTCGATCTCGGTCGTCGAGGCCCGGCCGCCGACCTTGTCCAGCCGCTCGACGACGAGCACCCGCCGCCCCTCCTTGGCCAGCCGGGCGGCGGTGAACAGCCCGCCCGCTCCGGCCCCGACGACGACGACGTCGTAGCTCAGCTCGTCCATGGGGTTTCCTTCCACCATCAGTAGGAGCGCGGCAGGCCCAGCGAGGTCTGCGCGACGAAGTTGAGGACCATCTCGCGGCTCACCGGAGCGGTCCGCATGAGGCGCGTGGTGAACCAGAGCTCGGAGAGGCCGTACTCGAGCGCGAGCCCGTTGCCGCCGTGGGTCTGGATCGACTGGTCGAGCGCCTTGAGCGCGGCCTCGGAGGCGAGGAACTTGGCGACGTTCGCCGCCTCCCCCGCGCCCGGGTGGCCCTCGTCGAACAGCCGGGCGCTCAGCTGGGTCGCGAGCCGGCCGGCCTCGACCTCCATGTGCGCCTGGGCGATCGGGTGCGCGACGCCCTGGTGGGCGCCGATCGGGGTGGACCAGACCTGACGCTCCTTGGCGTACGCCACGGCCCGGTCGACCGCGTAGCGCCCGACGCCGCCGCAGATCGCGCCGACGAGAACGCGCTCGGGGTTCAGGCCGGTGAACACCTGTCGCAGGCCCTCTCCCGTCGTGCCGACGAGCGCCTCGGGACCGACGCGCACGTCGTCGAGGTAGACCGTGAACTGGCCGTCGGGCGACACGATCGACGTCGGGATCGGCTGGATCGAGAAGCCCTCCGCGTCGGTCGGGACGACGAAGATCGAGAGCTTCTTGCGACCCTCGGCCGACTCGTCCGCGTCGCGCGTCACGAGCAGGACGGCCTCGGCCTGGTCGATCGCCGAGATGTAGTACTTCTGGCCGGAGATCCGCCAGCCGTCACCGTCGCGGCGGGCCGTCGTGGTGATCTCGTGGCTGTTCGAGCCGGCGTCGGGCTCGGTCAGACCGAAGGCGATCTTGCGGCTGCCGTCGGCGATGCCGGGCAGCAGCTCGCGCTTCATCTCCTCCGAGCCGTGCGCGGCGATGATGCTGCCGACGATCGCGGGCGAGATCACCCAGATGAGCATCGGCATGCCGTGCGCCGCGAGCTCCTCGACGACGACGACCGCATCCTCCATGCCGCCGCCCCCGCCGCCGTGCTCCTCGGGCAGGTGCACGCCGAGCAGCCCGGACCGACCGAGCTCGGTCCAGAGCTCGTCGATGTCGCCGCCCGTCCGGCCGCGCTCGAGGAAGTAGGCGGCCCCGTGCTTCTCGGCGATCGCCGCGACGCTCTTGCGCAGCGCGGCGTGCTCCTCGGAGTCGTGGATCAGTCCGGTCATGTCATCGTCCTTCGAACTCGGGGGTGCGACGCTCGGCGAACGCCGCGATCCCTTGGATGAGGTCGTGGCTCGTGGCGCAGTCGACCGTCGAGGCGCGTTCGGCCGCGACGTGCTCCGCGAGCGGGTGGTCGAACGCCGACGCGAGGTTCGCGCGGGCGTGCCGGAACGCCACCGTCGGTCCGGCAGCGAGGCGACGGGCGGTGGCGAGCGCATCGTCCTGCAGGTCGGCTGCCGGGACGAGCCGGCTCACGAGGCCCCAGTCGAGGGCCTCGGCGGCACCGAACGGCTCGTTCTCGAGCACGAGGGCGGCCGCGCGGCGTGGTCCGACGAGCCGGGGCAGGAACCAGGTGACGCCGACGTCCCCGGGCAGGCCGATGCCCGTGAACGCGACGCGGAACCGCGCGTCGTCCGCCGCCACCACGACGTCGGCGACCCCGACGAGCGCGAGGCTCGCCCCGACCGTCCAGCCCTGGACGGCCGTCACGACCGGGACCTCGAGGGCGTGCAGGCCCAGGACAGCCGGGCTGATGGTGTCGACGAGGCGGCCGAAGACCGGGCCGTACTCGGCGGGGTCGTGGCTGCGGAAGTAGCCGATGTCGCCGCCGAGGCTGAAGGTCGGTCCCTCGGCGCGCACGAGCACCGCCCGCAGGCCGTCGACGGCGGCGAGCCGCTCGACCGCGACCGTCAGGCCGGCACCGAGCTCGCCGTCGATCGCGTTGCCGTGGTCGGGCCGCGCGAGCGTCACGATGCCGAGTCCGTCGACGACCTCGAGGCGCACGGCCTCGGTGTCGCGGGCCTGGTCGGTCAGGGTGGTGTCCATTCAGTGTCCTTCGAACTCGGTCGGGCGCTTGGCGACGAAGTCACGGATCGCCACCTGGGCGTCCCGCGTGCCGCCGCACGCGTGCAGGTGCTCGGTCTCGGCCCGCAGCTGGTCGGCCAGGGAGCGGTCCCACGTGTCGCGCAGCAGACGCCGCATCCGTCCGTAGGCGCGGGTCGGGCCCCGCGCGAGCGAGCGGGCGACCTCCAGGGCGGTCTCATCCAGGACGTCGTCGGGCACGACGTCGCTGACCAGACCGATCGCGCCCGCCTCGGCCGCCGGGACGGGGCGGTTCAGCAGGGTGATCGCGGCGGCCCGCGCGAGGCCGACACGACGCGGCAGGTGCCAGGACCAGCCGCCGTCGCCGGACAGGCCGATCCGGCTGAAGGCGGTCACGAAGACGGACGTCTCGGACGCGATGCTGACGTCGGAGGCGTAGACGTAGCCGATGCCGCCGCCGGCGACCGAGCCGCGGGTCGCCGTGACGACCGGGACGTCGAGGTCGGCCAGGACGCGGAACGCCTCGTGGAACGGCGTCGTCATGTCGCGCAGCAGGTCCGCGAGGTCGTCCGGGTCGGTCTCGACGAAGGTCGAGATGTCCCCGCCGACGGTGAAGTGCTCCCCCGCACCGGTGATGAGCACGGCGCGGACCGACGGGTCGCGCTGGATCCGTCGCGCCGCCGCCAGGGTGTCGTCGGCGAGGGCCTGGTCGATCGCGTTGCGCACGTGCGGCCGGTCGAGCCGCAGGTGCGCGACGCCGTCGTCGTCGACCCGCAGGTCGATCGTGCCCTGGTCCGGGAGCGTCGCCGCCCAGGCGCCGCTGTCGGTCAGCTGCTCGAGCCGCAGGACGCGGTCGTCGCGGATCGTGAGCACGTGGCTGAAGACGGCCTCGAGCGGGGCACCGGTCGAGCGCTCGTGGCCGCGGTAGGTGCCGCGCACGAGCAGACGGCCGTCCTCGAGCAGGAGCATCTCGTCCGGCTCTGCGGCGGCTGCCCAGGTCCGACCGATGCGCCACCAGAAGTCCGTGCGCATCGCGTCGGCGGAGTCGTAGTCGCCGCCGAGGCCGCGCGGCAGACCGGCTGTGGCCGAGCCGGTGAAGTCCGGGTGCAGGACGTCCCCGAGGGCCGCCGCGTCGCCGGCCGCCAAGGCGGCGTAGAGCCGCCGGGCGAGCGCGCTGCGGTCCACCGTCGTCGAGCCGTCCATGTTCTTTAATCTACATTAGAATCAATGACCGGACAAGCGGGTGGCCGTCGGTGTCAGCCCGCCTCGTTCCCGACGACGCTCACGAACGAGACGCAGCCACCCGGCCGGCCGCCGAGGTTGTGCGTCAGCGCGTGGTGCGGGTCGGGCAGCTGACGCTCCCCCGCCTCGCCCCGCAGCTGGAGCCAGGCCTCGAACAGCATCCGCAGGCCGCTCGCGCCGACCGGGTGCCCGAACGACTTGAGCCCGCCGTCGACGTTGACCGGCAGCCGGCCGTCGGCGTCGAAGTCGCCCGCGAGCGAGTCCTTCCAGGCCTGGCCGCGCTCGGTGAACCCGAGGTCCTCCATCAGGACGAGCTCGGTGGGCGTGAAGCAGTCGTGCACCTCCGCGAGGGAGAGCTCCCGCGCGGGATCGGTGATGCCGGCCTGCGCGTAGGCGTCCTGCGCCGACCGGACCACCTCGGGGAACGTCGTGAAGTCGTAGCCAGGGTCCATGCCGCCGCGCATCGGGCCGGCGGCCAGGGCGAGCGCCTTCACGTAGACCGGTCGGTCGGTGTAGAGGTGTGCGTCCTCGGCCCGCACGACGATCGCGGCCGCCGACCCGTCCGAGACGCCCGAGCAGTCGAGGACCCCGAGCCGACCGGCGACCTTCGGGGCGTTCTCGATCGCCTCGCGCGACACCTCCTTGCGGAACTGGGCGCGCGGGTTCCGGGCGCCGTTCACGTGGTTCTTCCAGGCCACGTGCGTCATGGCCTCGCGCATCGCGCCCGGGTCGACGCCGTAGCGCGTCGTGTAGGCCGGGTCGAGCAGCGAGAAGGCGGCCGGCGCCGTGAGCGAGAGCTCCGACGCCGTGCCGTCGGCCGGCGGGTCCGAGCGGAGCAGGCCGGAGAAGCCGGAGTCCTTCAGCTTCTCGACCCCGACGGCCATGACACGGTCGTACGCACCGGAGGCCACCGCGTAGCAGGCGTTGCGGAACGCCTCGGAGCCCGTCGCGCAGTAGTTCTCGACGCGGGTGACCGGCTTGTGGTCGATGCCGAGCGGCCGGCTGAGCGTCAGGCCGGACTGGCCGGAGCCGAGGGTGCCGAGCCAGTAGGCGTCGACGTCGTCCGGACGCATCCCGGCCGAGGCCACCGCCTGCCCGACGGCGTCCACCAGCAGGTCGTCGGTGGAACGGTCCCACAGCTCGCCGAACCGTGTGCACCCCATCCCGACGATCGCGACCTTGTCGGCGATGCCCCTGCTGCTCATGCGTCCTCCTCCGCGCTCACGGCCCCGGCCGGCACGACCCGGGCCTTCCAGAAGTAGTTGTGGACCCCGCCGGCGACGAACAGGCTGCGGAAGGTCATCTCGACCTCGGTCCCGACCGTGACGGTCGCCGGGTCGGCGTCGGCCACCTCGACGGAGCACCGGCCGCCGCCCTCGAAGTCGACGACGACGTCGACGACCGGCGGGGAGGGCGAGAAGGCGAGCCGGTCGACCGTGTACGTCGCCACGGTGCCGCGCGCGCCGGCCATCGGCACGGCCTCCATCCGCTCGACCGCGCCGCACCCCCGGCACACGGGAACCGGCGGCAGGTGGACGAAGCCGCACTCGGTGCACCGAGCACCGGCGAAGCCGAACTTCCACGCCGCCGCGCGCAGCGACGGCGGGCCGGCGGGTCGGTCGGGCTCGGGACGTCGCGGCAGCTCGCGCTCGAGCAGGCCGCGCCAGGAGAGGTAGGTCGTATAAGGGACGGGTCGCCCGGCCGCGAGCTGGTCGCGCACCGGCACGGGCTGGCGCCGCTCGGGCAGGCGGTCCGTGGTCCGCAGCACGAGGGCGTCGCAGCCGTCGACGGCCGAGAGCAGCAGGATCGTCTCCCCTGGCCCGGCCGTGTCGAGCACGGCACCGAGCGCGACGAGGAGGTCAGCGGCACCGCTGAAGCCGACCGGCGAGGTCGTCGTCGACCGGGCGCCCTTGACGAGCGTGCCCGCCCGCTTGACGACGGCGCTGTTGCCGCTCGCCACGACGACGTGGTCGGCCTCCGCGAGACCGGCGCGGTCGAGGGCCTCGCCCGCGGCCCGGCGGACGAGGTCCGCGTACCGCTCGAAGCCGAAGCGCTCCTCCCACTGGGCGCCGACGAGGCTCGTCGGCGGGCGCCAGCGGTCGAGCAGCTCGTCGGTGACGCTCGCCTGGGCGAGCACGTCGGCGATCCCGTCGCCCTCGCCGAGCAGCAGCGCGCCGGCGGCGTCGGCACCGAGGCGTTCGTCGCTCGAGCCCGGTCGTCCCACCCGGACGTCGGCGGCCAGGACCAGACCGCCCTGGGCGGACGCGGCGCGGAGGGCGCCCACGGTCGAGCGGCCGGAGCCGACGACGTCGGTCGCGAACACGTCCGGCGCGAGGCCGAGGGCGGCGTGGACGGCCGAGGCGTTGGTCTTGTCCAGGTAGGCCGGGCTCGTGGTCGCCAGCCACACCGACGCGACGTCGGCCGGGTCGGCGCGGCGCAGCAGGGAGCGCGCCGCCGCGACCGCGAGCGTCGTGCTGTTCTCGTCGAACGAGGCGACGACGCGCGGCGTGCGCAGGCCGCTGTCCGGACCGAGCCGGTGGACCGGCAGGTACGTGGCGTAGCCGAGGACGACGGTGCTCATCAGCGCGCTCCCCGGAACAGCGCGGCGATGCCCTGGCCGCCGCCGATGCACATCGTCTCGAGCGCCCAGTCGCCCTGGCGGCGCCGCAGCTCGTGCAGCATCGTCGTGAGGATCCGTACCCCGGTCGCCCCGATCGGGTGCCCGAGCGAGATGCCGGAGCCGTGGACGTTGAGCCGGTCCTCCACCGCCTGGGGCTCGACGCCCCAGCCGCGCAGGACGGCGAGCACCTGCACCGCGAACGCCTCGTTGACCTCGACGAGGTCCAGGTCGTCGAACCCGATCCCGGCGCGGGTCAGCACCTTCTGGGTCGCCCCGACGGGTCCGAGCCCCATGCGGGACGGCTCGCAGCCGACCGCGGCCCAGCTGTCGAACCAGGCGACGGGCTCCAGGCCGAGGGCCTCGAGCCGGTCCTCCGCGACCAGGAGGCAGGCAGCGGCCGCGTCGTTCTGCTGCGCCGCGTTGCCGGCCGTGACGGTGCCGCCCGGCGTGACGGGGCGCAGCCGCGCGAGGGACTCGGGCGTCGAGTCGGGACGCACGCCCTCGTCCCGGTCGAGGACGACGGGGTCACCGCGACGCTGCGGGACGTCGACGGCCACGACCTCCTCCGCGAAGGTCCCGTCGGCCCAGGCCGCGGCGGCGCGCCGGTGGCTGCGGGCGGCGAAGGCGTCGGACTCCTCGCGCGAGATGCCGAGGTCGGACGCGAGGTTCTCGGCGGTCTCGATCATGCCGCTGATCTCGCCGAACCGCCACGACGGCTGGGACCGTTCGCGGCCGCGGTCGAGGCGGTCGTACAGCACCTGGTTGCCCGACCGCGAGCCCCAGCGGGCGGTCGTCGTGTAGTGCTCGATGTTGCTCATCGACTCGACCCCGCCGGCCACGACGACGTCGGCGGCCCCGGTCTGCACGGTCATCGCCGCGGTGATGACGGCCTGCAGCCCGCCGCCACACCGCCGGTCGACCTGGAAGCCGGGCACCTCGATCGGCAGTCCCGCGTGCAGGGCGGCCCACCGACCGATGCACGGCGCCTCCGAGCTCGCGTACGACTGGGCGAAGGCGACGTCCTCGATGCGCTCCGGATCGATCCCGGAACGCTTGACGAGCTCGGTGAGGACGGCCGCGGCCAGGTCGTGGGCGGGCACCGGGCGCAGGGTCCCGCCGAACGCGCCCACGGCGGTCCGGACGGGGGCGACGACGGCGACACGTCTCATGGGGTTCTCCTCCGGTGACGGGGTCAGACGGCCGCGAGTGCGGCGTCGGCGGACGCGTCGAGCGCGGCCCGGTGGTCGGGGTGGGCGATCGCGAGCATCGCCTCGACGCGCTGCTCGACGGTCAGGCCCCGCAGGTCGGCGACGCCGTGCTCGGTGACGACGACGAGCTGCTCGGCCCGCGGGGTCGAGACGGGCCCGGACAGGGTCGCGACGACGCGGGAGGCGCCCCGCGCGACCGACGGCAGCGCGACCACGGGCAGACCGTCGCGGCACGCCCCGGCGCCGCGCAGGAAGTCCATCGCGCCGCCGACGGCGCCGACGTAGCGGCCCGCGGCGACCTCGGCGTTGACCTGTCCGGTGAGGTCGACCTCGATGGCGGCGTTGATCGCGGTGAGCCGGAACGACGAGCGCAGGACCTCGGGGTGGTGGGTGTAGCGGGTGCTGCGCAGCGCGAGCGCGGGGTTGCGGTCGGCCCAGCGGAACAGCTCCCGCGACCCGCCGAGCAGGCCGGCGACGGCGACGCCCCGGTCGCGCGTCTTGCGGGCCCCGGTGACGGCGCCGAGGCGGACGAGCCGCATCGCGGTGTCGTTGAGGATGCCGGAGTGGATGCCGAGGTCCTCGTGCCCGGTCAGCTCGGCGAGGACCGCCTCGGGCAGCGCGCCGATGCCGAACTGCAGCGTCGCGCCCTGGGGCACGATCGCGGCGACCTGGCGGGCGACGTCGCGGGTCCGCTGGTCGGTCGCGGGCGTCGGCATCTCGCCGGGCAGCTCCTCGGAGTGCACGACGGCGGCGAGGCGATCACGGTGCAGCCGTCGCGCGCCGGGCGTGAACGGGACGTGCGGGTTGACCTCGGCGAGGACCACCCGCGCGGTCTCGACCGCCCCGGCCCAGTAGTCGTCGGCCAGCCCGAGCCAGTGGAAGCCCTGGTCGTCCGCGGGCGAGACCTGCACGAGGACGACGTCGGCGGCGAGCGGACCGTCGGCCAGCAGGTCCGGCAGCGTCGAGTAGTGGACGGGCAGCACCTGCAGCCGGCCCGCGGCGTGCAGCGCCGCGTTCGTGCCGGAGCCGCAGTACGAGACGGCCCGCAGCGGACCGACCGTGTCGACCGTGAGGCTCGAGCCCGCCGGGATGCCGACGAAGCAGCGCACGTCGTCCAGGCGGTCGGCCTGCTCGACGAGCAGCCGGGTGAGGGCCCGCGGCTCGGAGCACGCCTGGCCCCAGACCACGGTGTCGCCGGCACGGACGTGCCGGGTCAGGTCGAGGTCCGTCGAGCGGGGAGAAGCGGTCACGTCAGCCCGTCCCGCCCTCTTTCCAGCGGTCGGCCGACGGGTCGAGCAGCTGGGTCAGGTTGCCGTCGGGCAGCCAGACGATCGTCTCGAGCTCGAGCGCGTCCAGGAACCGGACCCGGCCGGTCCGCAGGTCGGTGACGCGCAGGCGCGTCGAGTTGGCGGTCGCGTCGACCTCGACGGCGACCTCGGCGAACTCGCTGCCCACGACCGCCCCCTCCGGCGACTCGAACGGTCCGCGACCACCCATCGAGACGCTCACAGCAGGAACCCGAGCGTCGGGATGACCTTGTCGTGGTCGACGAGCACGACCTGCTTGTACGCGAGCCGGATCGTGTCGCCCTCGCGCCGCAGCCGGTACGTCGTCCGGCCGCCCCACAGCTGGGTCGTACGCTGGCGGGACTCCAGGACCATGACGTTCGCGCCGACCTCCAGGTCGGTGCCGCCCTCGGGGTTCGGCCGGCCGCCGAGCAGCTCGACGTTGCCGATGATGCGGCGCAGGTTCGACGGCGGCGCCTGGGCGTACCGCTTGCCCGTGCGGACCTGCTTCATCCGCGTCGAGATCCGGCTGCGGTTGTCGTAGATGACCGAGACGTGCTTGGTCGGGTCGGCCGTCAGGTCGTCGGCCGGCACCCAGTAGATGGCGTCGTCCGTCCAGAGCGCCTCCCAGCCGTCGTAGTCGTTCTCGTCGGCCAGCCGAGCCTCGCGGTAGAGGAACTGCTCCACGTCCCGGACGTCCCAGCCGTCCGGCACGGGACCGAGGGCGGGTGCGTCGGGAGACGGTCGGGTCGGGGTGGTCGCGGTCATGTCATGCCTCCATGAGCGAGGTGTAGTGCTTCCAGAAGCCGCGCATGCCGGTCTCGTCGGTCGCGGCACCGATCGTGAAGCCGTTCTCGTCGACGCCCTCGCGCACGAGCCCGCGCCGGACGTCGAGCCACTCGGGGTCGAGCATCTCGACGCCCCGCTGGTTGCGCTCGTACATCTCGGTGTCGTCGGCGAGGAGCATGCCGGCGGGGCCGACGGAGCCGATGGACTGCGACACCATCCGGCGGTTGAGCTCGGGTGCGCCCTCGAGCTGGACCGCGGTGGCGTACTGCACGCACTCCCCCACGGCGTTCGGCTGGATGTTGAAGACCTGGATCTCGGCGATGAAGAGGTTGGG
>JAQIJP010000058.1:0-22881 GCA_036946185.1 Aeromicrobium erythreum | reverse complement strand
GCTGGGCCGGATGACGGCCGAGGTGCTGCGTCGTCCGGCCGCGGGCGAGCCGCTCCTCGCGAGCGGGCTGCTGCGCGAGCGGTCCGGACGCAAGTTCCTCACCGCGACCGCGCTGCACACGCCCGACGGCGAGCTGCTGGGTCGCGCCGAGCAGGTGTGGCTCGAGATCGACATCAGCCAGTTCTCCTAGGGCTGGGTCCTCCGGCTGGGTCCTAGGGCTGGGGGTCCCGCGCGTCGTACGCGAGGAACCGGCGCTGCGCCGCGACGGACGCGAGCACGCCGCCGATGCAGAGCAGGGCCGCCGAGGGTCATGGCCCACTGCTCCCCCGTCAGCGCGGCGAGCGAGCCGATCACGAAGTCGCCCAGACGGGGGGCCGCCCGCGACGACGACGATGAACACGCCCTGCATCCGGCCACGCATCTCGTCGGGCGCCGCCGTCTGCAGGATCGTCGAGCGGTAGGCCGCACTGACCATGTCGGCCGCGCCGGACCCGGCGAGGAACGCGACGCAGAGCCACAGCAGCGCGGTCCCACCGAGGTGCGTGTCGGCGGACCGCCGACAGCCCCCCGAGCGCGACGCAGCGCCGTACGCGACGACCGCGACGGCCACGGCGAGCCCGTGCCGGTGGACGCGACTGATCCAGCCGGACACCGCGAAGGCGATGACCGCGCCGATGCCCGGGGCCGACTGGAGCAGCCCGAGGGTCGACGGGCCGGTGGCGAACACCGTGAGCGCGAGCGCCGGGAACAGGGCGCGCGGCTGGGCGAGCACCATCGCGCACAGGTCGATCACGAAGGTCATCCGGACGTTCGGCGCCTGCCTGAGGAACCGCAGGCCCTCGACGACCGAGCGCAGCCCGGGCACCGGCTGGCGCACGCTCGGCGGCAGGGCAGGGAGCCGCGCGACCGAGTACAGCGCAGCGACGAAGAGGATTGCGTCGGCGACGTAGGCCGCCTCGGGCCCGCGCCACGCGATGAGCACGCCCCCCGAGCAGCGGACCGACCGTGAACGACAGGTTGGTGGCCGCCATGCCGAGCGCGTTCGCGGCGGGCAGCAGCGCGGTCGGCAGCAGCTGCGGCAGCATCGCCGCGCGGGGCCGGGTTGTTGACCGCGAACATCGCCGACTGCACCGCGACGATCGTGTAGAGGACGCCGACCGAGCGGACGTTGCAGCGCGCTGTGCACGACGAGCGCCATCGAGCAGGCCCACAGGCCGAGCGCCGAGACCAGGGCGACCCGGCGGCGGTCGAAGGCGTCGACGAGCGCGCCGCCGTAGAGGCCGCCCAGGACGAGCGGGAGCAGGCCGGCGAGGCCCACCAGGCCGACGGCGAACGACGACCCGGTGATCCGGTAGACCTCGTACGCCACCGCGACGACCGACATCTGCTGGCCGAAGCCGGAGATCGCCTGCCCGATCCAGAGCCGGCGGTACGCCGCGGACTCGCGCAGCGGGCGCACGTCGGTCAGGACGGCGGCGAGACGGCTCACCGGTCCATGCTGCCACCGGCCTCGCGCCGGGCCGGCGAGGGGCTCAGCGCACGGGGTCGGCGGCGGGCTCGCCGGGGCGCAGCTGGACGTCGCCGATGAGCGGCGACCACGGGGCGCGTCGCGGTCGCGGGGTCCCGTCGAGCTCCCAGCGCGCGACCTCGGGGGCGGGCCGCGGCGGGCGGACCGCGAGCACCCGGCGCAGGAGCAGCGGCGGCAGCAGGACGACGGCCGCCGCGAGCAGGATCAGCCAGGACGCCCGGCCGAGCAGGTGCTCGCCGGCGTGCCAGGCCCTCGCGGCCGCCGTGCCGCCGCCGACGTACAGCGCCGACCAGAGCACCGACCCGGCGAGGCTCGCGGGCAGGAACCGGCGGTACGTCAGGCCCGACGCCCCGGCGACGGCCGGCACGATCGTGCGGACGACGGGCAGGAGCCGGGTCGCGACGATCGCGAGCGGACCGCGCCGGCGCAGCAGGTCGGTCGCGCGGTCGTAGTGCTGGACGCCGATCCGTCGCACGATCCGCGAGCCGCGCAGCCGGTCCCCGGAACGGCGCCCGATCCAGTAGCCGAGGTGGTCGCCGCTCGTCGCCCCGAGCGCGACCGCCACGAACAGCGCCGACGCCGCCCAGGCGTTCGGCATCGCGGCGGCGAGCACGACGACGACGGTCTCGCCCGGCAGCACCATCCCGACCCCGAGGCCGGACTCGGCGAAGGCCATCAGGTAGCCGGTCAGGACCTGCCCCAGCGTGGCGATCATGCCGCCAGGATCCCGCCCGCCCGTGTCCCGCTCCTCACGCCCGGGTGGCCTCCAGGTGAACCCGCGCGGTCCGGTGGGGACGAAGGATCCTGCATCCGACACGAACGGTCGTGCGGAATGCAGAATCCTTCGTCCCCTACGGGGCGAGGCGCTCGCGGACCCAGCCGGAGCCGCCGTGGCGGAAGCGGATCCGGTCGTGCAGGCGGTTCTCGCGGCCCTGCCAGAACTCGAAGGAGTCGATCTCGATGCGCAGGCCGCCCCAGCCGTCCGGGCGACGGCCGGCCTCGTCGGAGGCGGCGACCTCGTCCCAGCGACGCTCGAGCCACGCCCGGTCGGGGACGACCTGCGACTGCGGCGAGGCCGCGGCGCTGACCCGGCCGCCCTCGGGACGCGACAGGAAGTAGGCGTCGGACTCCTCGGCCGACAGCCGCTGCACGGTGCCCTCGAGGCGCACCTGGCGCTGCAGCTCGTGCCACAGCATGACCGCCGCCGCCCGCGGGTTGGCGGCGAGCTCGCGACCCTTGCGCGAGTCGTAGTTCGTGTGCAGCACGGCGCCGGAGCGGTCCAGCCCCTTCAGCAGCACGATCCGGTTCGAGGGGACGCCGTCCGGGGGTGGCGGTCGCGAGGGCCATCGCGTTGGGCTCGTGGACGCCGGCCCCGACCGCGTCGTCGAGCCAGCGGGCGAACAGGTCGAAGGGGTCGTCACCGGCGGCCGCCTCGTCCAGCCCGTCCCGGCTGTACTCGGTGCGCATCGCCGCCAGGTCGCGCGAGAGAGGCACCCCCCCAGGTTACGGGCTTTGGTCCGAGGCGCCCGGTGTGTTCTGATCGGGGACGAGGAACAGTGAGGGAGAACACTCGATGACGGTCAAGGAATCGATCAACACCGTGCTCCGCCGGGGCGCAGGGGTGCAGCTCGTGCGCACCGACACGATCGCCGCGCTCGAGGAGCGCGCCGCGAAGGCTCGCAAGAAGGCGAAGGCGTCACGCGCCCGGACCATCGAGGTCAAGGCGGAGCACCAGAAGCTGCTCAAGTACGCGCGCCGGCACTTCTGGGACCTGCCGCCCGACTACCACCCGGACATGCAGCGCATCTGGCCGCTCGTGAAGGACCGCACGATGGTCGGCCACGAGAAGATGAACTACTTCCTCGACGCCGTCCGCTACATCACGCGCGCCGGGATCCCCGGCGACATCGTCGAGTGCGGCGTGTGGCGCGGCGGGGCGATGCTCGGCTGCGCCCTCACCCTCGACGCCCTGGGCGACCACAGCCGCGACCTCTACCTCTACGACACGTACGAGGGCATGTCCGAGCCGACGGAGCGCGACGTCCACATCTGGCACGGCCGCACCGCCGAGGACGAGCTGGAGCGGCGCACCAACCGCGCGGCGCCCATCTGGGAGCCCGGCAAGGTCGACGACGTCGCCTCGGCGTTCGACGCCTCGCAGTACCCGCGCGACAAGATCCACTTCGTGAAGGGCAAGGTCGAGGACACGATCCCGGCGACCGTCCCCGAGCAGATCGCGATCCTGCGTCTCGACACCGACTGGTACGAGTCGACCCGGCACGAGCTGGAGCACCTGTACCCGCGGCTGTCGCCCGGCGGCATCCTCATCATCGACGACTACGGCAGCTGGCAGGGCTCGCGCGACGCCACCGACGAGTACTTCGCCGACCACCCGGACCCGGTGTTCCTGGTCCGCACGGGTCGCGGCCGCGCGGCCGTGAAGCCGGGTCTCGGTGCCGGGGCGACCGGCTCCTGACCCGGCGGGGGACAATCGGACGGTGAGCACCCCGTCGCGCGTCGTCGTCCGCAGTTACCTGGACCCCCTCGAGCCGGCCGACATCACGACCGCGCCCAAGTGGCTCGGCAAGAACTCGGGCAACCTCGTGTTCTCGGCGTCCGCCCAGCGGCTCGTGAGCGCCCCGGGCGTGCAGGTCGAGCCGCTGCCGATGTGGAACCTCGTGCGCGAGGTCGAGCGGATCAACGACGAGGGCACGCCCGTCGTGCTGCCGCTCGCGAACGCGTTCCGCCGCGACTTCCTGCCGCAGCTGCGCGACCTGACGGCGTTCGTGGAGCGGCTCACGGTGCCGCTCACGATCCTCGGCGTCGGCGCGCAGGGGTCGGCCGACTACGCCCTGCAGCCCGACGACGCCGTCGACGAGGCCACGCGGAGGTTCGTCCGGGCGGTGCTCGAGCGCGGCCCGAGCATCGGCGTCCGCGGGCAGTTCACGGCCGACTACCTGGCCTCCCTCGGCTTCACCGAGACGCGCGTCATCGGCTGCCCGTCGATGTTCCTGCACGGTCCGGACCTGACCGTCCGCGAGGAGCGCCCGCCGCTGCGCTGGGACAGCCCGATCGCCGTCAACCTGACGCCCGACGTGCCGGTGCCGACCGGCTGGCTGCGCGACATCGCGGCCTACTACCGCCGCGCGGTCTACGTGCCCCAGGACGCGAACGACCTGCGGGTCATGCTGGGCGGGGCCGCGCTGGCCGGTCCCGACGACGACTACCCGGGCCACCTCGCGCACCCGTTCCTCGCGGAGGACCGGACCCGCTTCTACCTGCACGCGCCCACGTGGATCGAGGCGATGCGCGCGCAGGCGTTCGTCTTCGGGCACCGCATCCACGGCAACGTGGCCGCTCTGCTCGCGGGCACCCCGGCGCACGTCGTCGCCCACGACTCACGCACCCGTGAGCTGGCCGACTACTTCGAGATCCCCTGCACCCTGGCGCGCGACGTCACGCCGGGCACGACGGTCGAGGAGCTCTACACGGGCTCGGACTGGGGCCCGGTGGTGCGCGGCCACCGGGGGCGGACCGAGCGCATCGCGGCCTACCTGGACGAGCACGGCTTGGCGCACACCGCCATGACGCCCTCGGGCGAGGCCCCGTTCGACCAGGCGCTCGCCGCGCTCGACCTCTGGGGGCCGGAGGTGGTCGTGACGGTGCGTTCCCAGGACCCGCGGGTGCTCGACGCCCGGGCCTGGCACGGCACCACGGTCCTGCAGCGACGAGTCGACGAGCTCGAGCGTCGCGTCGCCGAGCTCGAGTCCCGGCTCGCGGAGCGGCCCGGACCGCTGCGCCGACTCACTGGTCGGTGAGCCGCCAGGTCCACTCGTGGTACGGGTCGGGCGTGCGCCACCCGGGCCCGTAGCGCTCGGCCAGGAACCGCTCCGACCGGCGGGGCACCGCGAACTCGACACCCTCGACGCTCGCGCGTCCGGGCGGCAGGAAGATCGACCGCGGCAGCCTGCGCACCTCCATGTGCTCCATCGCGAGCGCCGCCTTGCGCCGGTGCAGCTGCAGCGGGAAGAGGTCCAGCCGTCCCGGCAGGTCCGCACGGGTCACGTGCGCGTTGACGTAGCGTCCGTTCGGCTCGACCTCCCAGCCCAGGGCCTCGAGCCGGGCGAAGAGCTCGTCGCGCCGCGACCACATCTCCTCGTCGCTGCGCGCCGGCAGGTCGTACCAGAGGTCGACGTCGTCGTCGTGCGCCATGAACCGACCCTCACGGACGGCCCCGAGCAGCGTGCCGTACGCGAGCAGGACGTGGTGCCCGAGGCTCTCCATGTCGGTGACGAGCCGACGCATGATCGCGAGCTGCTGCTCGGGCTCGCGGCGCAGCACCCCGGCGTCGCGGAGCCCGTGGTGCGTGAGCATCTGGGGCGGCAGGCCGAGCAGCTCCGCCGCCTCGGTGACGGCACGGGCCACCTCGTCGAGCATCGCGCGGGTCGAGAGCACCCGGGCGAACGACCGCAGGCCGGACGGCGTCCCCGGCACGCGGTGACG
The DNA here is from genome assembly GCA_036946185.1 of Aeromicrobium erythreum. Classification (GTDB taxonomy): domain Bacteria; phylum Actinomycetota; class Actinomycetes; order Propionibacteriales; family Nocardioidaceae; genus Aeromicrobium; species Aeromicrobium erythreum_A. The sequence continues at coordinate 16,850 of JAQIJP010000058.1, read as the reverse complement.
CTGCTCGACGAGGGCGAGCCCGAGCAGCGCGTAGTCGTCGCCCTCGAGCTGCTGCCCCGTGCGGGTCGGGACGAGCGAGAGCAGCAGCAGCCACTCCTGCGGCGCGACGGTGCGCCACGCCCCGGCCCGGAGCGCCGCGACGACGTCCGTCACGACCCGTTGCCGCCAGGCCCGCGCGTCCTCGGCGTCCTCGACGTCGTCGTCGCCGACCGGGCGGCCGACGAGTCGCTCCAGCAGGTCCATGGTCCGATCGACCTGCTCCTGCCCGGACGTCGCGTGGACGAGCCGACGGGTGCCGTCGGGGTCGATGACGTCGACCGCGAGGTAGCGCGAGCGCAGCGCGTAGCCGTCCAGCCGGTTGTGGACGTGGATCTCGTCGACGTGGACCGGCTCGGAGAGCTCGACCGTCCAGGACGGCCGCGCCTGGGAGCCGGAGAAGATCCCGTCCAGGTCCCACAGGACGTGCTCGGTGGCCGGCGGCTCCTCGGGCGGCGGCGTGGTCCCGACCGTGACGATGCGGTCGCGGACGTCGAGGAGCGCACCGTCGGCGAACAGCTGGACCCCGCGCAGGTGGAGGTGGTTCTTGAGCTTGTCGACCCGTCGCACCACCACGCCGCGCACGGCCGAGCCGACCGGCACCACCAGGTGGTCCGCCGCGCCCCCGCCGAAGTACCCGAACGACGGGAGCAGGGTCTTGACCAGCGCAGATGCGTGGTCGATGGTCCGAGCCCTCATGCCGGGATCCTCCTGCCGAGCGCCGACCCGTGCCGGCAGGGCATGATGGTACTCATGACCGAAGTGCACCACGGGCTGGAAGGCGTCGTCGCGTTCGAGAGCGAGATCGCCGAGCCGGACAAGGAAGGATCGGCCCTGCGCTACCGCGGCGTCGACATCGACGACCTCGTGGGCCGCGTGCCGTTCGAGAAGATCTGGGGCCTGCTGGTCGACGGGGCCTACGAGCCGGGCCTGCCGCCGGCCGAGCCCTTCCCCATCCCGGTGCACTCCGGCGACATCCGCGCCGACGTGCAGAGTGCCATCGCCCTCACCGCGCCGGCGTGGGGCATGAAGCAGCTCTACGACATCGACGACGAGCAGGCGCGCGACGACCTCGCCCGCGCCGCCGTCATGGTCCTCTCCTACGTGGCCCAGGCCGCCCGCGGCGTGGGCCAGCCGTTCGTGCCGCAGTCCGAGATCGACCAGTGCAGCACGATCACCGAGCGCTTCCTGATGCGCTGGCGCGGCGAGGTCGACCCCGACCACGTCAAGGCCATCGACGCCTACTGGGTCTCCGCCGCCGAGCACGGCATGAACGCCTCCACCTTCACGGCGCGCGTCATCGCGTCCACCGGCGCCGACGCGGCCGCCGCCCTCTCGGGGGCCGTGGGCGCGATGTCCGGCCCGCTGCACGGCGGCGCCCCGGCCCGCGTCCTGTCGATGATCGAGGAGGTCGAGCGGACGGGTGACGCCGAGGCCTACGTCAAGAAGGTCCTCGACTCCGGCGAGCGGCTGATGGGCTTCGGCCACCGCGTCTACCGCGCGCAGGACCCGCGCGCCCGCACGCTGCGTCGCACCGCCCAGGAGCTCAAGGCGCCGCGCGCCGAGGTCGCCGAGGCACTCGAGCAGGCCGCGCTCAAGGAGCTGCGCGAGCGTCGCCCGGACCGGGTGCTCGAGACCAACGTCGAGTTCTGGGCCGCGATCATGCTCGACTTCGCGCAGATCCCACCGCACATGTTCACGGCCATGTTCACGTCGGCCCGCACCGCGGGCTGGAGCGCGCACATCCTGGAGCAGAAGCGCACCGGTCGCCTGATCCGCCCGAGCTCGCTCTACACCGGGCCCGAGTCGCGACGCGCCGACGAGGTCGAGGGCTGGAACCCGGAGTGGGCCCAGCGCTGACGACCCAGCGCTGACGACACCGACGACGGACCCCCGTCGGCGCCGCTCCTCGAGCAGGCCGCCGGCGGGGGTCCGTCGTCCGGTCAGTCCTGGCCGATGCCCAGTGCGTCGATGACGCGCCCGGCGGCACCGCCGTCCTCGAGCGGCAGGAACCGCTCGACGAAGCGCGCGCGACGGTCGGCGTGCGCGGCCGTGAGCCCCGGGACGTCCGACACGAGGTCGATGACGTGGTCGCTCGACTGCGCGAAGGGACCCGGCGCCCACTCGTCGAAGTCGACGTAGAAGCCGCGCACCTCGTCGCGGTAGACCGCGATGTCGGGCGCGAACACGACCTGCGGCCGACCCGTCGCGGCGAAGTCGAACATCGTCGACGAGTAGTCGGTGACCATGACGTCCGCCGCGCTGTAGAGGTCCTCGACGACCGGGTAGCGGCTCACGTCGTGCACGACGACCTCGTCGCCCTCGGCGACGCCGACGTTGCGCTTCTGGGTCAGGCCGACCACGTTGGGGTGCGCGCGCACGAGCAGGGTGGCGCGGCCGCGCAGACGGCGCACGAACTCCTGGACGTCGAGCAGCTCGCTCACCCGGCCGTCGTCGCGCCAGGTCGGCGTGTAGAGGACGACGGTGCGGCCGGCCGGGATCCCGAGCAGGTCGTGGACGCGGCGACGGGCGTAGTCGGGGTCGCGCACGAGGGCGTCGAGCCGCGGTGAGCCGAGCTCGAGCACCGGGCCGTCGAAGCCGAGCGCCCGCGGGAAGATCTCGGTCGTGTACGGCGACGGGGACAGCAGGTGCGTCCACTGGTCCCGCGCCTCGCGGTCGGCGCGGTCGAGCCAGGCGCGGGACATCAGGACCCGGAGGATGTCGCGGCCGATCCGCTTGAGCGGCGTGCCGTGCCACGTCTGCAGGTAGGTCTGGTCGTCGCCGATCGTGACGTCGACCGGGAAGGCCGTGTTGTTCACGACCCAGCGCGAGGTGCCGATCGCCCGGTACCAGTCCTCGCTGCGGTGGACGACCGGCGTGAAGGTCTCCGGGACCGGCACCGAGCCGTCCGCGACCTCGGCGTAGACCGGGCCCTCGAAGCCGCGACGACGCAGCTCGTGCCCGATCGCGGCGGGGTGGCAGCCGACCGAGCGGCCCGTGAACGAGCCGATGAACACGCTGTCGCCGACGGGGCTGGGCCCCGCGGACCCCCACCAGCGCTCGGCGAGCACGTGCTGCGCCCGGGCGCCCCGCTCGCCGGCCTTGGCCGGGGCGAACGGACGGACCTGCAGCTGGCCCTCGGCCGCGAGCTCGACCAGGACCCGCGCCTGGGGCACGTCGACCTGCATCGGCAGCCGGCCGGAGGCGGCGAGCGCCCGGAGCCGGACGGTCTGCTCGGTGCCGTCGAGGGTCGCGCGCACGAGGTACTTGTTGGCGGGGAGCACGCGCTCGACGCCGTCGCCGCCCGGCGTGCGCAGCGCGAGGGCGGCCGTGAAGCGGCCGTCACGACCCACGACCACGGGCACCTGGTCGTGGGCGACGCCGTGCTGGTCCTCGACGAGGACGGTGCCGCGCGCGCCGGCCGGCCCGGCGCCGGCCAGGCGCAGCAGTGGGCCGTCGGTGACCTCGAGGTCGTCGACGGCGAGGACGCGGGGGGCGTGCTGGAGCTGGGCGTCGCCGGTCCCGGGGGCGGCGACGACGCTGCACACGGGCAGCGGGTCGGCGACGGAGGCGTCGACGAACGGGGTCGCGGTGCGCCCGCTCGCGAGCCGGACCCGCAGGGTCCGCTGGCGTGCGGCGCCGGTGGCCAGCGGCGGTGGGGCGAGCACGGCCCGGACCCGGCGATCGGCGACGACGCCGCGGGCCTCGACCCGGTCCCGGCCGTCGGCGTTCTCGGCCCACACCGCCACGACCGGCTCCGGCGCCTCGAGGGTCACCGCGACCTCCGAGCCGCCCGGCTCGACGGCCGTCACGACGACGTCGGGCCGACCGATGTCGACGCCGAACGGCCGGCGTCGCTGCGCGAGGACCCGCACGACGCGCCCGCCGACGAGCGACCCCGCCACCGTACGGCCGGTGCCGGACTGCAGGACGTCGTCGACGACGCGGGTCCGCTCGATGCCGCGCGCCCGCGCCGTCACCTCGAGCGTCCAGACGCCGTCGGCGAGCTGCGCCGGGTCGACGAGGACCTCGAAGCCGCTCTCCAGCATGTCGTAGAAGGGGCTGCGCGACGCCGCCTCGACGAGAGGCTCGGGACGCCGCGCCACCTCGAGCGGCTGCCGCCGGTCGCCGGGGCCGACGAGGACGAGCTCGACCTCCTGCTCGGGTGCGTCGCAGACCTGCGGCAGGTAGGCCCAGCCGCGGACGCGCAGCCGGCCGTCGACCCAGCGGACGTCGGTGACGCGCGGCTGGACGTCGATCAGGTGGGTGAGGCTGAACGCCTCCCGCGGGACGCCGGAGAGGTCGGGCGACGTCGGCCGCTGGACGTAGACCTCGCCGTCGGACGACTCGGTGGGCAGCGTCTGCCACGGCGCCGAGCCCCAGCCCAGCGCCTCCTGGGCGGCCCGCGCCCCGAGGTAGTGGTAGGTCGCGTAGAACACGAGCTTCACGATCGTGCGCAGCTTCATCCGACCGAGGAACTCGTCGCGCCACATGCCGGACATCGCGCGGTCGAACTGCTCGTCGAACGCCGTGTCGCCGACGCCGACGTGCGGTGCGTACGTCCAGAGGTCGGCCTCGAAGATCTTGACGAGCATCGCCTCGTACAGCTCCGGGTCGTGCTCGATCTGCTCGAGGCAGCCGTAGAGCATGTCGACCTTGTCGGTGATGTTCGGGATCTCGAAGCGCCGCTGGGTGATCGAGTTCGCCTCGTCGCGGATGCGCCAGCGGTAGCAGACGTCCGAGATGACGTCGATCGCCCGCGCCCGCGCCAGGGCGCGCGTGATCGGCACCATGTCCTCGTAGAGCTTCCCGGGCGGGAAGACGAGGTCCTGCTCCTCGAAGAAGGAGCGTCGGAACACCTTGTTCCAGGCGGTCGTGTCGCGCACGAGCAGCGGGTGCTGCTTCATCGTGGTCCCGACGAGCGTGTGGTCGTGGGACGCCCGCTGGTTCCAGGACGGCCGCGCCGCGTGACCCTCGCGGATCCGCACGACGTTGCCGGTCGCGAGGTCCGATCCCGAGGCCTCGAGCGAGCGGACCATCGTCTCGTAGGCACGACGCGGCACGACGTCGTCGCTGTCGACGAAGGTCAGGTACGTGCCGCGCGCCCGCTCCGCGCCGCGGTTGCGGGCCGTGGCCAGACCGCCGTTGGGCGTGCGGACGTACCGCACGCGGAAGTCGCGTCGGGCGTACCGGCGCACGATCGCCGTCGACCCGTCGAGCGACCCGTCGTCGATGACGATGAGCTCGAGGTTGCGGTAGGACTGGCCCAGCACGCTCTCGACGGCCTCGGCCACGTAGGCCTCGACGTTGTAGACCGGCATGACGACCGAGAGCAGCGGCCCGCGGAAGCCGGGCAGCAGTCGCCGTGGGGGCCGGATCCGCAGCAGGGCGAGCAGTCGCCAGAGCAGACGGTAGGCGCGTACGGCGACACGCTTGAGCACGGGCTTCTCCGGGGATCGCGGGGCAGGGACCGCCTCCGAGGGTACCGGTCGGACCCGGCCGGAACGGTCCCCCGCGACCCCCTTGATCCTGGTCTCTAGGATCGGTGCGTGCCTCAGACGCCTTCCCGTGCCGACTTCCGGCCCGAAGTGCAGGCTCTGCGGGCGGTCGCCGTCCTCCTGGTGGTGCTGTTCCACCTGTGGCCGGGACGTCTCCCGGGCGGCTACGTCGGCGTCGACGCCTTCTTCGTCATCTCCGGCTTCCTCATCACGGCGCACCTGCTGCGCGAGGCCGAGCAGCGCGGCCGGATCTCGCTGCGCGAGTTCTGGGCGCGGCGCGCCCGCCGGCTGCTGCCCGCGGCCTACCTCGTCCTGCTCGTCAGCGCCGTCGGCGTCTTCGCGTGGCTGCCCGAGTCGGTGTGGCAGCAGAACTTCCGCGAGATCATCGGGTCGGCCGTCTACGTCCAGAACTGGGTGCTCGCCGCCGACGCCGTCGACTACCTCGCGGCCGACAACGCCCCCTCGGCCGTGCAGCACTACTGGACGCTCTCGGTCGAGGAGCAGTTCTACCTCGTCTGGCCGTTGCTCGTGCTCGCCGCGGTGCTCCTGGCCCGGCGACGCGGCTGGTCGATGCGGCGGGTGCTGGTCGTCGTGCTCGGCGGCACGACCGCGGCCTGCTTCGTCTACTCGCTGTGGGTCACCGCGACCAACCCGCAGTTGGCCTACTTCGCCTCGCCGGCCCGCGCCTGGCAGTTCGGTGCCGGGGCCCTGCTGGCGCCGTGGCTGGCCCGCGGCCCCCGGGCCCTGCCGGCCACGGCGGCGTCGCTCCTGTCCTGGGCCGGCTTCGCCGGGCTCGCGGCCTGCGGGCTGCTGTTCGGGTCCACGACGCCCTTCCCCGGCACCGCGGCGCTGGCTCCGGTCGCCGCGACCCTCGCGGTGATCCTCGCCGGGCGTCCGTCGGGGCCGCTGTCCCCCGGACGCCTGATGGAGTGGCGACCGGTCCAGTGGCTCGGTGACATCTCCTACTCGCTCTACCTGTGGCACTGGCCGCCGATCGTGATCCTGCCGGCGGCGCTCGGCCACGAGCTCGGCCTCTGGCCCCGGGTCGCGATCCTCGTCGGGACGATCCTCCTGGCCTGGCTCACCAAGCGGTACGTCGAGGACCCGGTCCGACGCACCCGCCGGTTCGGCCTGCGCCGTCCGCTGCGGACCGGCCTGGCGACCCTCGGCGGCGTCGCCGTCCTCGTCGCGGTCGCGGGCTTCGGCCAGCACGAGGGGGCCCAGGCCGAGGCGGAGGCCGCGGCCCTGACCGCGAAGGTCAACGCGAACATGCCCCGGTGCTTCGGCGCCGCGTCGATGGACCCCGAGGTCCCCTGCGACAACCCGCGGCTCGACACGATGCTGGTGCCCAACGGCACCGACGTCGCGAACGACTTCGCGGACTACCCGCAGTGCTGGGCCGACGACGCCGTCTCCCGGCTCAAGTCCTGCGAGTTCCCCGCGAAGGGCAACCCCGACGCACCGCACGTCGTGCTGATCGGCGACTCGCACGCCCGCGCGATGATGCCGGCCTTCGTCCGACTGGCCGACCTCGGCGAGATCTCCCTCACCGCCCAGCTCAAGGGCGGCTGCGCCTGGACGCGCGACGACTCCACCGAGACCGACAAGGTCCAGCGGCAGCAGACGTGCCGGACCTGGAAGGGCTCGCTCGACCGCTGGATCGGCAGCAACGCCTCCGACATCGACCTGATCGTCACGACGGGCTACGCGAAGCTTCTGTCCGGCTCGTTCGACGACCGCGTCGACGGGCTCGTCCGCGCCTGGCGGCCGGCCGCCGAGCGCAAGATCCCGATCGCGGCCCTCAGCGACAACCCGTTCCACACCTTCCTGCCGGCGAAGTGCCTCGAGCGCGAGCCGAAAGACCGCCGGGACCGCTGCTCGGTCGACACCGAGGAGGCGTTCCGCTACGGCGACCCGTTCAAGGCCGCGACGCAGCGCGTCCCCGACGCCCGCTCGATCGACCTGACGCCGTTCTACTGCCGCGACGACGAGTGCCCGGCGGTCATCGGCGGCGTCAACGTCTACCGCGACAACTCCCACCTCACCATCACGTACACGCGCACGCTGGCCCCGTACCTGCTGCGCGAGCTGCGCCGCTCCGGCGCGCTCTGAGGCCGACGTCCGGCCGGCTTGCGTCGACGCGCCCGCTTGGCATGCTGGACGAGATGCGCGTGCCGTGACCGGCGCGCCCGACCCACCCGCTTGAAGGAGCGATCTGCCATGCCCGTTGCCCCCACCGTGACCCTGAACGACGGCGTCGAGATCCCGCAGCTCGGCCTGGGGGTTTTCCAGGTCGACCCGGCCGAGACCCAGGCGACCGTCGAGACGGCGCTCGAGGTCGGCTACCGCCACATCGACACCGCGAAGATCTACGGCAACGAGGCCGAGGTCGGCGCAGCGCTCCAGGCCGCCGGGCTGCCCCGCGACGAGGTGTTCGTGACGACCAAGCTGTGGAACAGCGACCAGGGCCACGACGCGACCCTGCGCGCCTTCGACACCAGCATGGAGAAGCTCGGGCTCGACGTCCTCGACCTCTACCTGATCCACTGGCCGACGCCGGCGAAGGACACCTTCGTCGACACCTGGAAGGCCTTCGAGACGCTCCTCGCGGACGGTCGCGTCCGCTCGATCGGCGTCTCGAACTTCCGCGCCCAGGACCTGCAGCGGCTGGCCGACGAGGGCCTGACCACGCCGAGCGTCAACCAGATCGAGCTGCACCCCTACCTGACGCAGGACACGCTGCGCGCCTACGGCGCCGAGCACGGCATCGCCACCGAGGCCTGGAGCCCGCTCGCGCAGGGCGGCGTGCTCGACGACCCGGTCATCACCGGCATCGCGAAGGACCACGACGCCGACCCCGGCCAGGTCGTCCTGGCCTGGCACCTGGCGCTCGGCAACATCGTCTTCCCGAAGTCGTCGTCGCCCGAGCGGATCCGGTCGAACTTCGCGTCGCTCGAGCTGAGCCTGAGCGACGACGAGGTCGCCGCGATCTCGGCGCTGAACAAGGACGAGCGCACGGGCCCCGACCCGGCCGAGTTCAACTGACCCGTCGCGGGCCCCGGCCGGTCGAGGCAAACGTCGCGACTCAAGGGAGGCTTGCCTCGATCGGTGTCGGTTTACCCGCTCGAGCGGGTAAACCGCGGGCCCCGGCCGGGGATGGCCGGCCCCCACTACGGAAAAGAGTGGGGGGCCGGCCATCCCCCCCGAGACGGCCGGCCCCACAAGGCTGGATCTCGACCATCCCCCCGAGATGGTCGGGCTCTCATGCCCTTGGTCTCACCTGCGACCCCCCGGTCGCCTGTGTGATCGTGTGCACGACAGTACTACACGGACTAGTCCTTTGGTACTAGTTCGGACTAGTCACTTGAGATCATTCACGTGCTGTTCACCGGGTGACGCGCCGGTTTCGGGCACGCCGACGCTGCGCCGGACCACCCATCGGGCCCGTCGTGACGGCTCAGGCGTCGCCGTCGTAGGCGGCGAGGATCGCGTCCGCGGCGGCCGCGGCCGGCAGGTCACCCGCCAGCACGGCTGTCCGGATGTCGGAACGCACCTGGGCGACGGCCGGGTTCGACCGCAGCCGCTGGTCGAGCTCGTCCCGCACGAGCGCCCACGCGAAGTCGAGCTGCTGCTGCGCGCGCTTCTCGCGCAGGCCGCGCTGCCCGAGGAACTCTCGGTGCCGCAGGACGCGGCTCCACACCGTGTCGATGTCGCGGGCCTCCAGCGCCGAGCACGTCAGCACCGGCGGGACCCAGTCCTGGGTGCCCGCGTAGACGAGGCGGAGCGCGCCGGCGAGCTCCTTGGCGGTGGCCTCGGCCTCCTGGCGACGCTCGCCGTCGGCCTTGTTGACCGCGAGCACGTCGGAGATCTCCAGGATGCCCTTCTTGATGCCCTGCAGCTGGTCGCCCGTGCGGGCGATCGTCAGGAACAGGAAGGTGTCGACCATCCCGGCGACGGTGACCTCGGACTGGCCCACGCCGACGGTCTCGACGAGGACGACGTCGAACCCGGCGGCCTCGAGCACCGTCATCGCCTGGGACGTGGCACGCGCGACGCCGCCGAGGGTGCCGGCGCTCGGGGACGGACGGATGTACGCCTCCGGCTGCACCGACAGCGTCGCCATCCGGGTCTTGTCGCCGAGCACCGAGCCGCCCGTGCGCACGCTCGACGGGTCGACGGCCAGCACCCCGACCTTGTGGCCCTTGCCGACGAGGTGCATGCCGAGCGCCTCGATGAAGGTCGACTTGCCGACGCCCGGCACGCCGCTGATGCCGACGCGGACCGCTCCCCCGGCGTGCGGGCCGAGCGCGGTCAGCAGCTCGCGCGCCGTCGCCCGGTGGTCCGGGCGACGCGACTCCACGAGCGTGATCGCGCGCGAGACGCCCGCCCGTCGGCCAGCGCGGACGTCGTCGACGAGGTGCTCGAGCGAGGGCGCCGCCATCTAGTGCTGGAGGGTCGTGCGCAGCGTCTCGAGCAGCCGCAGCGCCGAGTCGGCGATGACCGTGCCGGGCAGGAACACCTCGGCCGCACCCATCTCCTTGAGCGTCGGCACGTCGTCGGGCGGGATGACGCCGCCCATGACGACCATGATGTCGCCGCGGCCGAGGTCCTCGAGCGCCTGCTTGAGCTCGGGCAGCAGCGTCAGGTGGCCCGCCGCGAGCGACGAGACACCGACGATGTGCACGTCCGCGTCGACCGCCTGCTGGGCGACCTCCTGCGGCGTCGAGAACAGCGGGCCGACGTCGACGTCGAAGCCCATGTCGGCGAAGGCCGTGACGATGACCTTCTGGCCGCGGTCGTGGCCGTCCTGGCCCATCTTGGCGACGAGGATGCGCGGACGCCGGCCCTCGGCCTCCTCGAACTGCTCCGTCGCCTCGACGACCTTCGCGACGTTGCCGCTCTGTCCCGCCTCGGTCCGGTACACACCGCTGATCGTACGGATGACGGCCTGGTGCCGCCCGTAGACCTTCTCGAGCGCCTCGGAGATCTCGCCGACGGTCGCCTTGGCCCGGGCCGCGTCGACCGCGAGGGCGAGCAGGTTGCCGTCGAGCGAGCCGTCCTTCGACGCGCCGCGCTCGGCGCTCGCCGTGAGCGCCGCGAGGGTGCGGTCGACCTCGGCCTGGTCACGCTCGGCGCGCAGCCGCTCGAGCTTCGCGACCTGCTGGGCGTAGACCGACTTGTTGTCGACCTTGAGGACCTCGAGCGGGTCCTCGTCGGCGAGCCGATAGGTGTTCACGCCGACGACGACCTGCTGGCCGGAGTCGATCCGGGCCTGCGTGCGGGCCGCAGCCTCCTCGACGCGCATCTTCGGGATGCCCTGCTCGATGGCCTTGGCCATGCCGCCGGCCTTCTCGACCTCCTGGATGTGCGCCCAGGCGCGGTTCGCGAGGTCGCGCGTCAGCTTCTCGACGTAGTAGGAGCCGCCCCAGGGGTCGATCGTGCCGGTCGTGCCGGACTCCTGCTGCAGCAGCAGCTGGGTGTTGCGCGCGATCCGGGCGCTGAAGTCGGTCGGCAGCGCGATCGCCTCGTCGAGGGCGTTCGTGTGCAGGCTCTGCGTGTGGCCCTGCGTCGCGGCCATCGCCTCGATGCACGTGCGCTGGACGTTGTTGAAGACGTCCTGCGCCGTGAGGCTCCAGCCCGACGTCTGCGAGTGCGTGCGCAGCGACGTCGACTTGGGGTTCTTCGGGTCGAAGTCGCCGACGAGCCGGGCCCACAGGGCGCGGGCCGCCCGCAGCTTCGCGACCTCCATGAAGAAGTTCATGCCGATGGCCCAGAAGAAGCTCAGCCGCGGCGCGAACGCGTCGATGTCGAGGCCGACGTCGAGGCCGGCCCGGATGTACTCGACGCCGTCGGCAAGCGTGTAGGCGAGCTCGAGGTCGTTCGTCGCCCCGGCCTCCTGGATGTGGTAGCCGGAGATCGAGATGGAGTTGAACCGCGGCATCTTCTGCGCCGTGTAGGCGAAGATGTCGGAGATGATCCGCATCGACGGCGCCGGCGGGTAGATGTAGGTGTTGCGGACCATGAACTCCTTGAGGATGTCGTTCTGGATGGTCCCCGCGAGCTGCTCCGGCTTCACCCCCTGCTCCTCCGCCGCGACGATGTAGAGCGCCAGCACCGGCAGGACGGCGCCGTTCATCGTCATCGAGACGCTCATCTGGTCCAGCGGGATGCCGTCGAACAGCTGGCGCGCGTCGTAGATCGAGTCGATCGCGACGCCGGCCATGCCGACGTCGCCCTTGACCCGCGGGTGGTCCGAGTCGTAGCCGCGGTGGGTCGCGAGGTCGAACGCGACCGACAGGCCCTTCTGGCCGGCGGCGAGGTTGCGCCGATAGAAGGCGTTCGACTCCTCGGCGGTCGAGAAGCCGGCGTACTGGCGGATCGTCCACGGCTGCGTCGTGTACATCGCCGGGTACGGACCGCGCAGGAACGGCGTCAGGCCCGGGTACGTGTCGAGGCCGTCGAGGCCCTCGAGGTCGGCCGGCGTGTAGAGGTTCTTGACCGCGATGCCCTCCGGCGCGTCCCACGGCTCGGCGCCGTCGGTCGCGGCGGCGAACGCCTGCGGGTCGCTCGGGTACGGCTGCTCGGGGTCGAGCGGCAGGCCCGCGAAGCTGCTGGGGATGCTCATGCCGAAAGCTCCTCTCGGATCGCCCGCAGGAACGCGAGCGCGTCCAGGCCGGCGGCGGCGGTGCTGTCGGCCCCGACGTCGGCCTTGCCGGCGAGGACGACGTGGCGCGCCCCCGCCTCGCGCAGGGCCGTGACGAGGTCACGACCCCACTCCTCGTACAGCGCGTCCGTGCCGGCCAGGCACACGACGCCCGGGGCGTCTGCCTGGCGGTACGCCTCGACCACGGCGTCGACGCCGTCGGTCGGGCCGGCCGTGACGGTGTCGACACCGCCGGCCGCGAAAAGGTTGGCCGCGAAGGTCGCCCGGGCGGTGTGCTGGGCGACCGTGCCCATCGTGGCCAGGAAGACCGGCTGGGCCGCGCGGGCGTCGCGCATCTGCTCGAACTCCACGGCGTAGCGGTGGACGCGGACCTCGCGGCCGTACGGCCGCCGCTCGGGCAGCTCCTCGTGCAGGTTCGGGAACTCCGAGACGCCCGTGACCGGCCGCTTGCGGCGGGCGACGTCGAGCGCGCGCCGGGACACGGCGTCGTCGATCCGGGGGCGCAGCGCGCCGAGCGCGGCGGCGAGGTCGCCCTGGCCGTCGAGCTCGCCGAAGAGCTCCCAGGCCGCGTGGGCGAGGTCGTCGGTCAGCTTCTCGACCGCGTGCGCGCCACCGGCCGGGTCGATGACCGCGCCGACGTGCGACTCGCTGATCAGCAGGCTCGAGGTGTTGCGCGCGATCCGGCGGCTGAACGGCTCGGGCAGGCCGAGCGGCTCGTCGAACGGCAGCGTCGTGACGGCGTCCGCGCCGCCGACGCCCGCCGCGAACGTCGCGACGCACGTGCGGAGCATGTTCACGTAGGGGTCGTAGGTCGCCATCATCGGCCGCGAGGTGACGGCGTGCTGGCGCTGGCCGCGACGGCCCTCGGAGACGCCACTCAGCTCGGTGAGGCGGTTCCAGAGCCGGCGAGCGGCCCGGAGCTTGGCGATCGTGGGGAACTGCTCGTCGGTCGCGGCGAGCCGGACGTCGAGCTGCTCGGCGGCGTCGTCGACCGAGAAGCCGGCCTCGACGAGCGCCCGCAGGTAGGCGGCACCGGCGAGGAGCGCGTAGGCGAGCTCCTGGACGTCGGAGGCGCCCTGGTCGTGCACGGCCGTCGCGTCGACGACGACGCCGCGCGCGCCGCGATCCGCCGCGAGGCGGGCCACCTCGACGGCCACCGCGAGGTCGACGTCGTCGCTGCCGGCGCGGACGGCCGCGCCGATCGGGTCGGCGCCGTAGCTGGTCGCCGGGTGCGGCTCGACCGCCTTGTCCGCCAGGACCGCGTCGAGCGCCCGGGCCGCCGCGAGCGGGTCGTCGGGGGCGTCGAGGACGACCGGGGCGAGGTCGAGGAACACCGGCTCGAGCACGCGGGGCAGCGCGTCGACCGGGACGGCGCCGTCGCCGACCGAGAGCCACAGCGAGTTGACGCCGTTCTCGAGGTCGGTCACGACGTGCTCGGCGGTCCGGTCGACGTCCGGGTCGGTGAACCAGGCCCGGACGTCCCAGCCGACGAGCTCGCGCGTCGCGGTCGCGCCGCGCGTGTAGGGCGCCTGACCGGGCAGGCCGGCCGGCGGCAGGTCGGCCGTGAGGGCCGGCGTGCCGAGCGGCGTGACGCCGATGCCGTCGAGGGTCTGCTTCGTCAGCAGGCCCCACACGTCGGCGTCGGGGGCGTCGTCGGCGAGCTTGCGGGTCTTGCGCAGGACCGCCGCGGTGGCCTTCTCCCAGGCCGCGACGTCGTGGTCGACGCCCTCGGCGAGGGGCACGGCGACGGTCGCCTCGGGACCGACGCCCGAGCCCGAGTCACCGGAGCCGGGATCGCTGGGCGCGGGGTGTCCAGGACCGGGGTGGGGTGCCATAGGGGGCATCGTAGGACCGCCCCGCCGGAGGCGGCCACTCGGCTTGCGCGAATGTGACCCAGTCCTCAGCGGCATCGGTTTACCCGCTCGAGCGGGTAAACCGATGCCGATCGAGGGAAGCCTCCCCTGAAGCGCACAGATTGCCTCGACCGGTCTCGGACGCGCCGGGGCCCGGTCGCCCCGCGGCGACCGGGCCCCGCGACGGAGCGGCTCAGTGCGCCGTGGTCGGGTCCTGCGGCATGGTCCGCGGCAGCGCCCGGGCGACGACCGAGGCGGCCGCGAGCAGCACCGCACCGAGCACCAGGACGACCTGGACCCCCGACCCGAGGGCGTCGGCCGGGACCGTCGAGCCGCTGTCCTGCGCGACCTGGAAGAAGACCGTGCCGAGCACCGCGACGCCGACCGCGTTCGCGAGCTGGGTCGTCGTGTTGAACAGGCCGGACGCCGACCCCGCGTGGTGCACCGGCACGTTCGCGAGGGTGAACGCACCGATCGGGGCGACGACGAGACCGAAGCCGAGACCCGCCACGACGAAGGCCGGGACGAACGCCCAGCCCGACGTCGTCGCGTCGGCGTGGTGGACGGTCCACGCGACGGCCAGGAACCCGACGGCCGCCACGACCGCACCGACCTGGAGCACGCGGCGGCCGAACCGCGGCGCCAGGACGCCGACCCCGACACCCGCCGCGACGGCCGTCGTGAGCGCGAACGGCACGTTGACCAGCCCGGCCTCGAGGACCGACCAGCCCAGGCCCGCCTGCAGGAAGATCGTCAGGGCGACGAAGTACGCGGACATCGCGACGAACAGCAGCCCCAGGAAGCTCGTCCCGGCGGCGAAGGACCGGTCGCGGTACAGGCTCGTCGCGACGAGCGGCTCCCGGCCGGTCCGCTCGAGACGCCGCTGGATCCGGACGAAGCCGACCAGCGAGACGCCGCCCGCGACCATCAGGACGTGCACCCACACGGGCCAGCCGAGCTCGCGGCCCAGGGTCAGCGGGTACAGCACGGCGAGGAGTCCACCGGCGAGCAGGAGCAGGCCCACCGCGTCGAACCGGGGCGCACGCTCGGCCCGCGACTCCGGCACGACCTTGACCGCGGCGACCACGACCGCGACGCCGATCGGCACGTTGACGAGGAACACGGCACGCCAGCCCGTGCCGGCCAGGTCGAGCTCGGTCAGCAGCGCGCCGACGATCGGTCCGAGCACCGTCGCGACACCCGCCAGGCCTGCGAAGGCGCCCATCGCCTTGGCCCGCTCGTGCGGCGCGTACATCACCTGCAGGCTCGACATGACCTGCGGGATCATCGCCGCGGCGCCGAGGCCCTGCAGCGCCCGGAAGGCGACGAGCATGCCGGCGTCCGTCGCGAGTCCGCACGCGGCCGACATGACGGTGAAGGCGACGAGCCCGCCGACGAAGAGGCGCTTGCGGCCGAAGGCGTCGCCCAGCCGGGACCCGGTGATCATCGCGACCGCGAAGGCCAGCGGGTACCCCGCGACCATCCACTGCAGCTGCGCCCCCGTCGCGCCGAAGTCGGCCTCGATCGACGGCAGGGCGACGTTGACGATGCTGGCGTCCATGAGCTCCATGGCCGAGGCCACGAGCAGGACGAGGAGGGCGGTGGTGCGGGCCCGTCCGGTGGGGACGGGGACCGTCGGGACGCGAGGGGCGCGGGGATCGCGGCGGTCGCGGCCGCGGACCGGTGCGTCGAGGGTGGAGGTGCTCATGTCTGCTCCATCGGGTGAGGGACTCTCTGTCGTCCCCGACGGTATGAACCATTGCGGTCAGTTCCTGACCGCGATCTGGAAGAATCTGGAGCCATGTCCGGAACCAGCGCCCGCACCCTGCAGCTGCTGTCCCTGCTGCAGACCCATCGGCACTGGCCCGGCGGCGAGCTCGCCGCCCGTCTCGAGGTGTCGCAGCGGACGCTGCGCCGCGACGTCGAGCGGCTGCGCGACCTGGGCTACCCCGTCGAGGCCACACCGGGGGCGCACGGCGGCTACCAGCTCGGCGCCGGCGCGTCGCTGCCGCCCCTGACCGTCGACGAGGACGAGGCGATCGCGCTCGTCATGGCCCTCGGCGCCCATGCGGCCGCGGTCTCCGGCCCGCTGGCCGACGCCTCGCTCGCCGCGCTGTCCAAGGTCACCCAGGTGCTGCCGGCCCGTCTGCGGCGTCGCGCGGAGGCGCTGCGCACGGCCACCGTCGCTGCACCGTTCTCGGGTGGCGCCGCAGGTCGACGCCGCGGTCCTCGGGGCCGTCGCCCTCACGACCCGCGACCGCGAGCGGCTGCGGTTCGGGTACCGCGCGGCCGACGGCACCGAGACCCGGCGGCACGTCGAGCCGCACCCGCATCGTGACGGTCGGCAGCCGCTGGTACCTGCTCGCCCACGACCTCGAGCGGCACGACTGGCGCTCGTTCCGGCTCGACCGCATGCGTGACCCCGAGGGCACCCCGCGGCGACCTTCCGCCCGCGCGAGGTCCCGGGCGGCGACGCCGGCGCCTACGTGCGGTCGCGGCTGTCGCGTCGCGAGCGGGCGATGGAGCTCGTCGTGGACGTCGCGGCGGACCGTGCCCACGTCGAGGCCCGCACCGGCCCGTGGGCCCGCGTCCTGGAGTCGGAGCCCGGACCGCACGCGCGTCGCGATCGAGTCGCGCGACCCGCACTGGGCGGTCTTCGGCCTCGGCCACCTCGACGCCGACGTGACGCTCGTCGAGGCACCGGACGAGGTGCGCGCGACGATGCGACGCTGGGCCGACCGGCTGGCGGACGCCTCGTCGGCCGGGGACGCGCGCGGCTGAGAGACTGGGCCCGTGGAG
>JAQIJP010000057.1:0-15225 GCA_036946185.1 Aeromicrobium erythreum | reverse complement strand
GGTCCTGGCCGACCGCAGCAACCGTGCCCACCATGGTCTTCGACGAGGTCGACGCCGGCATCGGCGGCGCCGCCGCGGTCGAGGTAGGACGTCGGCTGGCCGCGCTCGCCGAGCACGTCCAGGTGCTGGCCGTCACGCACCTGCCGCAGGTCGCGGCGTTCGCCGACCACCACTTCCACGTCTCGAAGGCCGACGACGGCTCGGTCACCCGCAGCTCGGTCCGTGAGCTCGGGGACGACGAGCGCGTCGAGGGAGCTCGCCCGGATGCTCGCCGGCCAGGAGGACTCGGCCACGGCGCGGGGCCCACGCGTCGGAGCTGCTCGAGGGCGCCCGGCGCGAGGCCTGAGACCGGTCGCGAAACGCCCCGCACGGCTGCCGGGATGATCCCGTCCGCCGTGTCACGATGGACGACGATGTCTCGATGGAACCGGCGCCAGGCGCCGCAGCAGGCCGAGGGCGCCACCGGATTCACCGGCGTGGTGCGGTTCGCCCGACCCGGTGACCCCGCCAAGACGCTCCGCGAGGGTGAGATCGCCGTGATCGACGTCGCCGACCTCGAGCGTGGCCAGGCCGAGGAGCTCGTGGAGGCCGGCGTCCGGGCGGTGGTCAACGCCGCGTCGTCGTCGACCGGCCGCTACCCGAACCTGGGCCCGAAGGTGCTCGCCGAGGCCGGCGTCGTGCTCGTCGACCGCGTCGGCGACGGCATCTGGTCGCGGCTGCGCTCGGGCGACACCGTCCGGGTCGACGGCGCGCGCATCTTCAAGGACGACGTGCTGGTCGCCCAGGGCGTCGAGCTCGACGACGCGACCGTCTCGCAGCAGCTCGGCGACGCCGAGCAGGGGCTCTCGACGCGCCTCGGCTCGCTCGACCGCGAACGCGAGCGACCACCTGGAGCGCGAGCGCGCCATGCTGCTCGAGGGCGCGCGGGTGCCGCACCTGGCCCCGCGGCTGCGCAAGCGCCCGGTCGTCGTGGTGAGCCGCACCCACGACTGGCGATCGGACCTGTCCGGCCTGCGCCGCTGGATGCGTCAGCACGACCCCGTGCTCGTGGGCGTGGCGGCCGGTGCCCGACGCCCTGCTCGGCGAGGGCCTGACGCCCGACGTCGTCGTCGGGTCGCTCGACGACCTCTCCGACCGCGCCCTGCGCAGCGGGGCCGACGTCGTCGTCACCACCACCCTCGCCGCTCGAGGGCCGCAGCGCCGAGCGCTTCGAGAAGGCCGGCGTCGACGTCCAGGTCTTCGTCGCGAGCGGCGCGGCCTCGGACCTCGCGCTGATCCTCGCTGACTCCAACGACGCCCCGGTGATCGTCGAGGTCGGCGCCGCTCCCGACCTCGTCGCGCTGCTGGACCGCGGCGCGGCCGAGGTCGCCAGCACGTTCGTGACGCGCCTGCGGGCGGGCACCAAGCTCGTCGACGCGAAGGCCGTCTCCCACATGGTCGGCGCCCCGATGGCGGTCTGGCCGGTCCTGCTCGTCCTCCTCGCCGGGATCGTCGCGGTGGCCGTCGCCGTCGGGACCACCGGTGTCGGCCAGGAGTGGTGGCAGGACCTGACCGGCGACACCGGCTCCGTCCGCACCTGGATCGAAGGACTCTTCTCGTGATCACCTTCCGCTACCACCTCGTCTCGCTCGCGGCCGTGCTGCTGGCCCTCGCCGCCGGCGTCACCCTGGGCTCGGGCCTGCTGCAGGACACGGGCGACCGGCTGAGCGGCGACTCCACCGGCGCCGACCCGGCGCTGAGCCGGTTCGAGGCGGGGTACGCCGCGCGGACCGGCCCGGACCTGCTGGACGGCACGCTCTCGAAGCGCTCCGTCGCGGTCCTGTCGCTGCCCGGGGCCCGGGCGGCCGAGGTCTCGTCGGTCGTCGCCGACCTGCGCAGCGCCGGCGCGACCGTCACGGCTCGCGGTGAGCTGACCGGCAAGCTGCTCGACTCCTCGGAGCGGCAGTTCGCCGAGAGCGTCGCGCAGGAGTCGGCCGGCGACGTCCAGGGCGTCGACTCGACCGGCAGCAGCTACTCGCGCGTGGGCGCCGCCCTCGGCCGCGCCTTCCTCGGCAAGGCCGGAGGCGCCGTCGACGGCAC
This sequence comes from Aeromicrobium erythreum, assembly GCA_036946185.1. Lineage (GTDB taxonomy): Bacteria > Actinomycetota > Actinomycetes > Propionibacteriales > Nocardioidaceae > Aeromicrobium > Aeromicrobium erythreum_A. The sequence goes on along the minus strand of JAQIJP010000057.1, from coordinate 13,146 downwards.
CGCCACCTCGATCTCGACGGCGTTCGACGAGGCCGGGCTGCTGTCCTGGTCGAGCAAGCCCAGCCGGATGGCCGACCTGACGGTGGTCGTGGCCGGGCCGAGCCGTGCCGGTGACGGCGCCGAGGTCGTCGAGCAGCTCGCCGCGGCGTTCGACCGCAGCGGCAAGGGCGTCGTCGTGGCCGGACCGAGCGCCTCGAGCGAGGACGGCGGACTCGTCGCCGGCCTGCGCGGGGCCGGCGTCGACGACCGCGTCTCGACCGTCGACGTCACCGACTCGGCCGCGGGCCGCGTCGTCACGGTGCTCGCCCTCGCGAGCGAGGCGGCCGGCCGCAGCGGCAGCTGGGGCACCTCCCGCAGCGCCGACGGTGCCGTGCCGCGTTCCTGACGCGTGTCGCTGGTCCGCCGGGTCGCGGTGTTGGTAGGCTGGAATCCCGTGGAGGACACCCCGTCCTACCCATGATCCACGGGAGGCACTGTGGCAGGTAGCGCGGTCACCAAGCACGTCTTCGTCACCGGCGGTGTGGCGTCCTCGCTCGGCAAGGGGCTCACCGCCTCGAGCCTCGGGCGGCTCCTCAAGTCCCGCGGTCTGCGCGTGACGATGCAGAAGCTCGATCCCTACCTCAACGTCGACCCCGGGACGATGAACCCGTTCCAGCACGGCGAGGTGTTCGTCACCGACGACGGCGCCGAGACCGACCTCGACATCGGTCACTACGAGCGCTTCCTCGACGAGGACCTCGTGGGCCGCGCCAACGTCACCACCGGGCAGGTCTACTCCGACGTCATCGCGCGCGAGCGCCGCGGCGACTACCTGGGCGACACCGTCCAGGTCATCCCGCACATCACGAACGAGATCAAGGACCGGATGCTCTCGATGGGCGGCCCGGACGTCGACGTCGTGATCCACGAGATCGGCGGCACGGTCGGCGACATCGAGAGCCAGCCGTTCCTGGAGTCGGCCCGCCAGGTGCGCCACGAGATCGGTCGCGGCCACGTGTTCTTCCTGCACGTCTCGCTCGTGCCGTTCATCGGCCCGTCGGGCGAGCTCAAGACCAAGCCGACGCAGCACTCGGTCGCCGCCCTGCGCAGCATCGGCATCCAGCCCGACGCGATCGTGTGCCGCTCGGACCGGCCGATCCCGACGGGCGTCAAGAACAAGATCTCGCTCATGTGCGACGTCGACCCCGAGGCCGTGGTCACCGCGAGCGACGCGCCCTCGATCTACGACATCCCCAAGGTCGTGCACGCCGAGGGTCTCGACGCCTACGTCGTGCGTCGCCTGGACCTGCCGTTCCGTGACGTCGACTGGACCGAGTGGGACGACCTGCTGCGCCGCGTCCACCAGCCGGCCGACGAGGTCACGATCGCGCTCGTCGGCAAGTACGTCGACCTGCCCGACGCCTACCTGTCGGTCGCGGAGGCGCTGCGCGCCGGCGGCTTCGCGCGCGACACCCGCGTGAACCTTCGCTGGGTGCCGTCCGACGAGTGCGCGACCGAGTCCGGTGCCGCGCGGCACCTGGCCGACGTCGACGGCATCTGCGTGCCCGGCGGCTTCGGCGTGCGCGGCATCGAGGGCAAGATCGGCGCCCTCACGTACGCCCGGACCCGTCGCATCCCGACCCTCGGCCTGTGCCTGGGCCTGCAGTGCATGGTCATCGAGCACGCGCGCGTGACGGCCGGCATCGAGGGCGCGAGCTCCTCGGAGTTCGACCCGGAGACCACGGCCCCGGTCATCGCCACGATGGCCGAGCAGCACGCCTTCGTCGAGGGCGCCGGCGACCTCGGCGGCACGATGCGCCTCGGCCTGTACGAGGCGGCCCTGACGCCGGGCAGCATCGTCGCGGAGCTCTACGGCTCGGACAAGGTCGAGGAGCGCCACCGGCACCGCTACGAGGTCAACAACGGCTACCGCGAGCAGCTGGAGTCGACCGGACTGGTCTTCAGCGGCACGTCGCCCGACGGCACGCTCGTCGAGTTCGTCGAGCTGCCCCGCGACGTCCATCCGTTCTACGTCGCGACCCAGGCGCACCCCGAGCTCCGGTCGCGGCCCACGCGCCCGCACCCGCTGTTCGCGGGCCTCGTGGGGGCGGCGCTGCAGCGTCAGCGCGAGCTGCGCCTGCCGGTGGAGGACGGGACCGCGTGACGCCGCACCCGGACCTGCCGGGCCGGCTGGGTGGCCCCGAGGTCGCCGACGCCGACCAGGAGTGGCCCGTCGCGGACAGCACCACGCACTACGACAGCCCGTACGTCGCGCTGGCGGTCGACACGATCGTCGCGCCCGACGGCACCGAGCACGGCCGGGCGGTCGTGCGTCCGAACGGCGCCGTCGGGGTGCTGGCGCTCGACGCCGACGACCGGGTGCTGCTCGTCCAGCAGTACCGCCACCCGGTCCGGTCCCGGCTCGTCGAGCTGCCCGCCGGCACGCTCGACGTGGCGGGGGAGTCGGGGCTCGCGGCGGCGCAGCGCGAGCTCGCCGAGGAGGCCGACGTCGAGGCCGAGGAGTGGACCGAGCTGCTGCGCCTCGCCGCCACGCCGGGCTACTCCACGGAGCGCTGGACGGTGTTCCGCGCGAGCGGGCTGCGGCCCGTGCCCGAGGACCAGCGCGAGGAGCGGCAGGCCGAGGAGGCCGACATGCAGCAGTGGTGGGTGCCGTTCGAGACCGTGGTCTCGTCGGTGCTGGCCGGTCGCGTCGCGGACGCGATGACCGTGGCCGCGGTCCTGGCCGAGCGCGCCCGCCGGTCGCGGTGACCACGCCGCTCGAGCGCGCCGTCGCCGACTACCTGAGCCACCTCGGGGTCGAGCGCGGCCTCGCGGCGAACACGCTGGGCAGCTACCGGCGCGACCTGCGCCGCTACACCGACGTGCTGCACGCGCGCGGTCGCGACGACGTCGCGGCGGTCGAGGAGGCCGACGTGCTCGGCTTCCTGGCGGCGCTGCGCACGGGCGACGAGGACCACCCGCCGCTCGGCGCGGCCTCCACGGCCCGGGCCGTGGTCGCCGTCCGCGGCTTCCACAAGTTCTGCCTGCGCGAGCGGCTCGTCGCGACGGACGTGTCGGCCGGCGTCAAGCCCCCGCGACCGGCGGCGCGGCTGCCCAAGGCGCTCGACCTCGCCGACGTCGAGGCGATCCTGCAGGCGGCGGGCGAGCCCGGGACCACGCTGGCCAAGCGCGACCGGGCGCTGCTGGAGGTGCTGTACGGCACGGGGGCCCGGATCTCCGAGGCCGTCGGGCTCGACGTCGACGACCTGGACCTCGAGAACGGCACGGCCCGGCTGCACGGCAAGGGCGGCAAGACCCGCATCGTCCCCGTCGGCTCGTACGCGCTCGCGGCGGTCGAGGACTACCTGGCCGGGGCCCGCACCGCCCTCGTGTCGGCGAAGGGGTCGCCGCCCGCGGTGTTCCTCAACGCGCGCGGCGGACGCCTGAGCCGCCAGAGCGCCTGGACCGTGCTGACGCGGGCCGCGCAGCGGGCCGGCATCACCACCGAGGTGTCCCCCGCACACCCTGCGGCACTCGTTCGCGACGCACCTGCTCGACGGTGGCGCCGACGTCCGGGTGGTCCAGGAGCTGCTGGGCCATGCGTCCGTGACGACCACCCAGATCTACACGCTCGTCACGATCGAGAAGCTCCGCGAGGTGTACGCGACCGCGCACCCGCGTGCTGCCCACTGACGCCCTGGACCGGTTGTAGAGTGTCGAGGACCCGTCCGCGACCGACCCGAGAAGGACATCGATGAGCGACGAGCTGGGGCCCACCGGACGCCCGCTCCCGACCCTTCCCGAGCCCTCGCCGCGCACCCCGGGACGCCGCGCCCAGGTGATCGCGATGTGCAACCAGAAGGGCGGCGTCGGCAAGACGACGACCACCATCAACCTGGGGGCCGCACTCGTCGAGGCGGGACGCAAGGTGCTGCTGCTGGACCTCGACCCGCAGGGCTCCATGACCGTCGGGCTCGGGCTCAACGCCCACGAGCTCGAGCAGACGATCTACCACGTCCTGATGGACCGCGAGCTGGAGCTGCGCGACATCATCCGGTCCACGAGCGTCGAGGGGCTCGACCTCGCCCCCGCCAACATCGACCTGTCGGCCGCGGAGATGCGGCTGGTCACCGAGGTCGGCCGCGAGCAGGTCCTTGCGAGGGTCCTGCGCCCCGTGCTCGACGACTACGACGTCGTCCTGATCGACTGCCAGCCGTCGCTGGGCCTGCTGACGGTCAACGCCCTGACGGCCGCCGACGGCGTCATCATCCCGCTCGAGTGCGAGTACTTCGCGCTGCGCGGCGTCGCGCTGCTCAAGGAGACGATCGAGAAGGTCCGCGACCGGACCAACTTCGACCTGCGCATCATCGGGCTGCTCGGCACCATGTACGACGGCCGCACGCTGCACGGTCGCGAGGTGCTGCAGACCCTCGTCCAGGGCTGGGGCGACCTGGTGTTCCACACCGTCATCCGCCGCACCGTCAAGTTCTCGGACTCGACCGTCGCGGGGGAGCCGATCACGGAGTACGCCCCGTCCTCGCCGGGCTCGGAGTCCTACCGCCAGCTGGCCCGGGAGGTGCTCGTGCGATGCCCCGACGCGTGAACCTGCCCGGGGCCGACGAGCTGTTCCGCCCCACGACGAAGCCGGCGCGGCCCCCGGCCGCCGGCGCCCCGGCCGACGCCGAGCCCACGGAGTCGTCGACCCCGACCCGCGGCAGCGGCCGGATCAAGCACGACGAGAAGATGACGGTCTACGTCACGTCCGAGGAGCTCATGGCCGTCGAGCGCGCGCGGCTCGAGCTGCGCACCGCGCTCGGACGCAACGTCGACCGGGGCCGGCTCGTGCGGGCCGCGCTCGCGATCGCGCTCGCCGACTGGGACGAGCGCGGCGACGACAGCGACGTCGCTCGACGGCTGCGTGACGACGCCTGACATGAGCACCGACACCGACGTCACGGCGCCCGAGGAGCGGGCGCCGGGCTTCTCCGTGTCCCTCGCGAACTTCGAGGGCCCCTTCGACCTTCTGCTGCAGCTCATCGGCAAGCACGAGCTCGACATCACCGAGGTCGCGCTGTCCCGCGTGACCGACGAGTTCATCGCCTACATCAAGGCGTTCGACGGCGACCTGGAGCAGACGACCCAGTTCCTGCTCGTCGCGTCGACCCTGCTCGACCTCAAGACCGCCCGGCTGCTGCCGCAGGGTGAGGTCGAGGACGAGGACGACCTGGCGCTGCTCGAGGCGCGCGACCTGTTGTTCGCCCGCCTCATGCAGTACCGCGCGTTCAAGCAGGTGGCGGCGATCATCGCCGAGCGGATGGCCGCCGAGGGGCGCCGCTACCCGCGCACGGTCGGGCTCGAGCCGCGATTCGCCGCGCTGCTGCCGGAGGTGGTCGTGAGCGTCGGGCCGCAGGAGCTGGCCGCCCTCGCCGCGCGGGCCCTCGAGCCCAAGCCCGTGCCGATCCTGTCCCTCACGCACCTGCACGCGCCGCAGGTCAGCGTGCGCGAGCAGGCGCACCTGGTCGTCGACCGGCTGCGCCGCGAGCGGACGACCACCTTCCGCGCGCTCTGCGCCGACGCCGACGTCATGACGACGGTGGCCCGGTTCCTGGCGCTGCTGGAGCTGTTCCGCGAGGGCGTCGTCGGCTTCGAGCAGGCCACGCCGCTCGGTGACCTGCACCTGCGCTGGACCGGCACGGACGACGCCGAGGTCGACATCGACGTCGGCGACGAGTTCGACCAGGCCGCCGCCCCCGAGACCCCGCCCGACCCGGCCGCCGGCCCCGCGGTCGAGCCCGTCGCCACCCACACCGAGGACGAGGACCGATGAGCGAGAACCTGCCCCGCGGCCCGCACGAGCTCGAGCTGGAGATGCTCGAGCTCCGGCCGGCGCTCGAGGCCGTGCTGATGGTCGCCGACCAGCCACTGGACCACCTGACGCTGGCCCAGGCGGTCGGCCACCCGCCCGCCGACGTCGAGGACGCGCTCGTCGCCCTCGCCGCCGAGTACGACGAGCAGGAGCGCGGCTTCGAGCTGCGGCCGCTCGCCGGCGGCTGGCGCTACGTCACGCGCGAGGCGTTCGCGCCCGCCGTCGAGCGGTTCGTTCTGGACGGCCAGCAGGCCCGGCTGACGCAGGCCGCGCTGGAGACGCTCGCGGTCGTCGCCTACCGCCAGCCGATCAGCCGCTCGCGGATCTCGGCGATCCGCGGCGTCAACGTCGACGGCGTCGTCCGCACCCTCGTCACGCGCGGGCTGCTGGAGGAGGCCGGCCACGACGGCGAGAGCGGCGCGACGCTCTACCGCACCTCCAGCTACTTCCTGGAGCGGATGGGCCTGGACAGCCTCGACGAGCTGCCGGAGATCGCCCCGCTGCTGCCCGGGATCGACGAGGTCGACGAGCCCGAGCAGGTCGCCGCGCCGGAGCCTCGGCCGGAGCCTGACGCGCCGGAGCCGGCCCCGGAGGCCCCGGAGAGCACCGCGTGAACGACGAGGGCATCCGGCTCCAGAAGGTGCTCGCCCAGGCCGGGGTGGCGAGCCGTCGGCGCTGCGAGGAGCTCATGGCGAGCGGTCGCGTCGAGGTGAACGGCGAGGTCGTGACCCAGATGGGCGCGCGGGTCGACCCCGTCGCCGACGTCATCCGGGTCGACGGCAAGCGGCTGCCGCCCGCGTCCGGCCACGTCTACCTGGTGCTCAACAAGCCGCGCGGCGTCGTGTCGACGATGGCCGACGAGCAGGGACGGCCGGACCTCGCGCAATACGTCGCGTCGCGGCCCGAGCGGCTGTTCCACGTCGGGCGGCTCGACACCGACACGTCCGGCCTGCTCGTGCTGACCAACGACGGCGACCTCGCGCACCGGCTCGCGCACCCGTCGTTCGAGATCACCAAGACCTACGTCGCACTCGTCGACGGCGAGGTGTCCGACAAGGTCGGCCGGACGCTGCGCTCCGGCGTCGAGCTGGACGACGGCCCGGCCGCTGTCGACCGGTTCGTCGTCAAGGACCGTTCGCGGGGCCGCTCGCTCGTCGAGCTCGACGTCCACATCGGCCGCAACCGGATCGTCCGTCGGCTCCTCGCCCACGTCGGCCACCCCGTCCGCGAGCTGACCCGCACGGCCTTCGGCCCGTTGCACCTGGGCGGTCTCTCGGTCGGCGAGCTGCGCGAGCTCTCCCGTGACGACACGGGTGCGCTCTTCGATAGCGTTCAGGCATGACCGCTCTGCCGCCCACCCAGGTGATCGGCTGCGGACTCATCGGCACGTCGGTCGCCCTCGGCCTGCGCGAGCAGGGCATCGACGTGTTCCTGACCGACGCCGACCCGACGGTCGCGGCGGACGCGGCCGAGCGTGGCGCCGGCACGGTGGGTGAGGCCCCGGCGCCGGCCGCCGTGGTCGTGGCCGTCCCGCCGTCGGCCGCCGCGGACACCGCGGTACGCGCGCTGGAGCGCTGGCCGCACGCCGTCGTCACCGACGTCGCCTCCGTCAAGGCGGGCATCGGCGCCGCCGTCGCCGCCCGGCCCGGGGCCGACCGCTACGTCGGCAGCCACCCGATGGCCGGCAGCGAGCGGTCGGGGCCGTCCGCCGGGTCCGCCCAGCTGTTCGCCGGCCGGCCGTGGGCGATCGCGCCGACGGAGCGCTCCGGCGACGACGCGGTCCGCCTCGTCGAGGAGATCGCCGTCATGCTCGGCGCCGTCCCGATCCGGATGGACGCCGGTGACCACGACGCCGCCGTCGCGCTGGTCTCGCACCTGCCGCACCTGCTGTCGGTGCTGGCCGCCTCCCGGCTCACCGGCGCCCCCACCTCCCACTTGGCGCTGTCGGGACCCGGCCTGCGCGACGTCACCCGGATCGCCGGCAGCGACCCGCGGCTGTGGATCGACATCCTCGGGGCCAACGCCGAGCCGGTCCGGGCCCAGCTGCGTGCCGTACGGGCCGACCTGGACCGGGTCATCGACGCGCTGGCGCCGGGCTCGGTCGACGCAGGCACGCTCGCGGACGTCCTCGGCACGGGGCGCGCCGGCACCCGCCTGATCCCGGGCAAGCACGGCGGGACGCCTGCCGACCTGGCCACCGTCTACGTCCAGATCCCCGACACGCCGGGCGCCCTGTCCCGGTTGTTCGCGCATACGGGAGAATCGGGCGTGAACATCGAGGACATGCGCATCGACCACGAGCTCGGCCGGCCGGTCGGCCTCGTCGAGATCGCGGTTGTCACCGGCGACGCCGACCACCTGGTCACGTCGCTCACCGAGCGCGGCTGGTCCGCCTACCGTTGAGGAGCACATCCATGAGCACCCCCCCTGGTCGTCGCCGTCGACGGTCCCTCGGGCTCGGGCAAGTCCAGCACCGCCCGCGGTGTCGCGACGCGCCTCGGGCTCGCGTACCTCGACACCGGGGCGATGTACCGGGCGATGACGTGGGGCCTGCTCCAGCGCGGCACCGACCTCGAGGACCCCGCGGCGATCGCCCGCGACGCCGCCGACGTCGTCATCACGTCCGGCACCGACCCGCAGGCACCCGCCATCCACGTCGACGGCACTGACGTCTCCGGCCCGATCCGCGGCCAGGAGGTCACCGACCACGTGAGCCCGGTCGCCGCCGTGCCCGAGGTGCGCGAGCAGCTCGTGGCCCTGCAGCGCCGGCGGATCGCCGAGGCCACCGGCGGCATCGTCGTCGAGGGCCGCGACATCGGCTCGGTCGTCGCGCCGGACGCCGCCGTCAAGGTCCACCTGGTGGCCGACCCCGAGGCCCGTGCCGCGCGTCGCGCCGCGGAGGCCGGCGACGCCGACGCCGCCGCGACCCTGGAGTCGCTGCGTCGTCGCGACCGGATCGACTCGACCCGGGCCGCGTCGCCGCTCACCCGCGCCGAGGGCTCGACCCTCATCGACGGCACGCACCTGACCCTCGACGAGGTCGTCGACGAGGTCGTCCGCCTCGTCGAGGCCGTGCAGGACTCCGCGTGAGCGACCTGCTCGCCACCGGCACCCGGGACGTCCCCGCGCCACGCGGGCTGCCCGAGTCCGGCCTCACGCTGCTGCGCCCCCTCGCGCAGCGGCACATCCGGCGCCGCTGGACGCTGGAGACGGTGGGGGCGCACCACGTGCCCGAGTCCGGCCCGGTGATCCTGGCCGCGAACCACATCGGCTGGCTCGACGGCCCGCTGCTCATCGTCTGCGCGCCGCGACCGGCGCACGCGCTGGTCAAGAGCGAGGCGTTCGTCGGCCGCACCGGACGGCTGCTGCGGTTCGCGGGCCAGCTGCCGCTGCACCGGGAGCGGCAGGACACCGGGGCGATGCGCCGGGCCGCCGACGCGCTCGCCGCGGGCCAGGCCGTCGCCGTCTACCCGGAGGGGCAGCGCGGGGACGGCGAGCTGCGCGAGGTGCGGCCGGGGGTCGCCTGGCTCGCGCTCGTGAGCGGCGCGCCCGTCGTGCCCGTCGCGATCTTCGGCACCCGGGAGCCGGGTGCCGGCGCCGAGTCACGCCCGCCGCGCGGGTCCCGCCTCGACGTCGTCTACGGACGGCCGTTGCAGCTGGCGGCCCGACCGTGGCCCCGCACGACCACCGCCGTCGCCGAGGCGGCCGACCAGGTCCACGCGCACCTGCTGGCGCACCTGGACCACGCCCGTCGCAGCACCGGACGCACCCTGCCCGGTCCGCTGCCCGAAGGAGCCACCGATGTCTGAGCCCGTCGTCCCCCGACCCGGGGACCCGCCTGCCCGTGCTGGCCGTGATCGGTCGCCCGAACGTGGGCAAGTCGACCCTCGTCAACCGCATGATCGGCCGCCGCGAGGCCGTCGTCGAGGACGTCCCCGGCGTCACGCGCGACCGGGTGCCGTACGAGGCGATCTGGAACGGAAAGGCCTTCACGGTCGTCGACAACCGGCGGCTGGGACCCGGACGCCCGCGGCCTCGCCGAGCGGATCGCCGCCCAGGCCGAGATCGCCGTGCAGGCCGCCCGACGCCGTGCTGTTCGTGGTCGACGCGACCGTCGGCATCACGGACGCCGACGAGGCCGTCGTGCGCATCCTGCGTGCGGCGAAGAAGCCGGTCGTGCTGGCGGCCAACAAGGTCGACGACCAGCGCGGCGAGGCCGAGGCGGCGTCGCTCTGGAACCTCGGGCTGGGGGAGCCGTACTCGGTCTCGGCCCTGCACGGGCGCGCGGTAGCGGCGACCTGCTCGACGCGGTGCTCGACGCGCTGCCCGACGCCCCGCCGGACGAGGACCCCGAGGAGGGCGGGCCGCGCCGCGTCGCGATCGTCGGCAAGCCGAACGTCGGCAAGTCCAGCCTGCTGAACAAGCTCGCCGGCGAGGAGCGCGTCGTCGTCGACGACGCCTCGGGCACGACCGTCGACCCCGTCGACGAGCTCGTCGAGCTGGGCGGTCGCACCTGGCGCTTCATCGACACCGCGGGCATCCGGCGCCGCGTGCGCGAGGCGTCCGGGCACGAGTACTACGCCAGCCTGCGCACGAGCAGCGCGATCGACCGCGCCGAGGTCGCGGTCATGATCATCGACGCGAGCCAGCCGCTCACCGAGCAGGACATCCGGATCATCACGTCGGTCGCGGAGGCCGGACGCGCCCTCGTCATCGCGTTCAACAAGTGGGACCTGGTCGACGAGGAGCGCCGCTACTACCTGGAGCGGGAGATCGAGCGCGAGCTCGTCCAGGTGCCGTGGGCGCCGCGCATCAACGTCGCCGCCCGCACCGGCTGGCACGTCGACCGGCTGGTCCGTGCCCTCGACACGGCGCTCGAGGGCTGGGAGACGCGCGTCGGCACCGGCGCCCTCAACTCCTTCCTGGGTCGCCTCGTCGCCGAGCACCCGCACCCGGTACGCGGCGGCAAGCAGCCGAAGATCCTCTTCGGCACGCAGGTCTCGACGGCGCCCGCCGACCTTCGTGCTGTTCACGTCCGGCAAGCTCGAGGCCGGCTACCTGCGGTACGTCGAGCGTCGGCTCCGTGAGGAGTTCGGCTTCGCCGGCTCGCCCGTGCAGGTGCAGCAGCGTCCGCGCGAGAAGCGCAAGCGCTGACCCGTGCCGCCGCGCTCGCCGCTGCCGCCGCGCCACGGCCTGGGCGCGGCCTGGGTCCGCACTCCGGACCGCGGTGCCGGTCCGGAGCCGTGGGACACGCTCGGCGACTGGCTGCGCCACCGGCTGCCCGAGCGGGTCGACGTGGCCGCGATGCTGGCCGACGGCCGGTTCGTCGACCAGCGCGGCACGCCGCTGTCGGGGGAGGAGCCCTACCGACCGCACACGTTCGTGTGGTTCCACCGGGACCTGCGCGACGAGCCCGTGGTGCCCGGCGCGATCGACGTCCTGCACCGCGACGACCGGCTCGTCGTGGTCGACAAGCCGCCGTTCCTGTCGACGATCCCGCGGGGGCGCCACGTCGCGCAGAGCGTCGTCGTCCGGCTGCGCGACGAGCTCGGCCTCCCCGAGCTCTCGCCTGCGCACCGGCTCGACCGGATCACGTCCGGGGTGCTCGTCCTGACGACCGAGCGGCGGTGGCGGGGCGCGTACCAAACGTTGTTCCAGGACCGTGGCGTCCGCAAGACCTACCGGGCCCTCGCCCCGTGGCGGGACGACCTCGCGCTGCCGGTCATGGTGCGGAACCACCTGTGCAAGGACCGCGGGGCCTGGCAGGTGCGGGTGGTGCCGGACGCCGAGCCCAACGCCGAGACTCTCGTCGAGCTGGAGCAGCGGCGCGGCGACCCTGGCGGTCTACCGGCTCACGCCGCGCACCGGCCAGACGCACCAGCTGCGGGTCCACCTGCACGGCCTGGGCGTCCCGATCGTCGGCGACCCCGCTGTACCCGGCGGTGCTCGACGTCGACGTCGACGACTTCACGGCGCCGTTGCAGCTGCTCGCGCACGAGGCGGCGTTCACCGACCCCGTCGACGGCACCGAGCGCGTCTTCACGAGCCGTCGCGACCTGCCGATCACACCGGAGCCGGGTGCACGGTCCGAGGACCCGTCGGTGTAGAGTTGCCGAGGTTCGGACGGGCTGTGGCGCAGCTTGGTAGCGCACTTGACTGGGGGTCAAGGGGTCGCAGGTTCAAATCCTGTCAGCCCGACGTCGGAAGCCCCGGTGAGCACTTGCTCACCGGGGCTTCGTCATGTCCGGACGGTCTGCCGGGTCCTCACATGTCGCGGTATCGCTGGGCCGCGTCGAGCTGCTGCTGCAGCAGCTCGGACGTGACCTGACGGCCCGAGTCGGGCCCGAAGGACAGGTCGGGGTCGTGGTAGAGCGCGGCGTAGGCGGCGGTGTCGCGCTGGTAGCGCCAGCCCTCGGCGAGCGGACCGACGTCGTGGGCGTCGTAACCGATCGCGTCGAGGAACGCGGCGACGGTCTGCTTCGCCTCGGCGTCGTCGCCCGCGATCGCGAGCACAGAGCGCTCGGGGTCGCCGTGCGGGCGGGCGAGTCGCGCCAGGTGCTCGAAGTAGATGTTGTTGAAGGTCTTGACGACCTTCGACTCCGGAAGGTGCTCCTGGGCGAGCTCCGAGGTCGTCGTCGACTCGTCATCGAGGCGGGCGATGTGCCCGTCGCGCTCGGGTAGTAGTTGTTCGTGTCGATCACGACCTTGCCGGCGAGCGGCTCGACCGGGACGTCCGGGAGCGCCTTGAGCGGCACGGTGACGACCGCGAGGTCGGCAGCCTCGGCCGCCTCCGCCGCGGTCGCGGCGCGGGGCATGCGGCCGAGCTGCTCCACGAGGTCCGTGAGGGTCTCCGGTCCGCGCCGGTTGCTGAGCACGACGTCGTAGCCCGCTTTGACGGCTAGACGTGCGACCGTGCTGCCGATGTTGCCGCTGCCGATGAGTCCGATGGTGGTCATGGTGGGGTCAACGTCCCGACGCGCCGAGACCTTCCGCACCGCTAACCTCGGCTGATGCGAGAGGCACTGCGGGCGCTTCGACGCCGGACCGCGCCGGTGCGGAGTGCGCTCGGCCTCGTAGGCGACGTCCTGGCGTGGAGCGTGTTCCTCCTGCTCGTGGTCGCCCTGCTGCTGGACCCGTCGTGGGGGTGGAGGGCCGTCGGAGCTGCCGCCGTGCTCTGGTGCCTCGTCTCCGTCGTCGTCCCGCCCTTCGATCACGGGGCGACAGCGGACGACGAGCCGTGCACGTCCTGCCGACACCCCCGTCGTGAGCACCACGGACCGTGCCAGGCCTGCCTGCGCGAG
>JAQIJP010000056.1:0-19802 GCA_036946185.1 Aeromicrobium erythreum | reverse complement strand
GGCCGAGACCTTCGCCGACGACGTCCTGCCGGCGCTCGCCGAGCAGGGCATCGAGCTCGTCCACTGGGACGAGCTCAGCACCTCCGAGCAGGACGACCTGGGCGAGCTGTACCGCGAACGCGTCTTCCCGGTGCTGACGCCGCTCGCGGTCGACCCGGCCCATCCGTTCCCGTACATCTCGGGCCTCTCGCTCAACCTCGCGATCGTCATGCGGAATCCCGAGACCGGCAGCGAGCACTTCGCCCGCGTCAAGGTCCCGCCGGTCATCGACCGCTGGATCCCCGTCGGCGAGAGCCGCTACGTGCCGCTCGAGGAGCTCATCGCGGCGCACCTGGACCGGCTGTTCCCCGGCATGGAGATCCTCGCCCACCACGCGTTCCGCGTGACCCGCAACGAGGACCTCGAGGTCGAGGAGGACGACACCGAGAACCTCCTCAAGGCGCTCGAGAAGGAGCTGTTGCGCCGCAAGTTCGGCCCGCCGGTGCGCCTCGAGGTCCAGGAGAGCATCGACGACGCCGTGCTCGACCTGCTCGTGTCCGAGCTCGGCGTCCACCGCGACGAGGTGTTCCGCCTGCGCGGTCCGCTCGACCTGCGCAGCCTCGGCCAGATCGCCGACCTCGACCGACCCGAGCTGTCGTTCGAGCCGTTCGTGCCCGGCACGCACGAGCACCTCGCCGAGGTCGAGACGGCCAGCCCCGCCGACCTGTTCGGCGCGCTGCGCAAGCGCGACGTGCTCGTGCACCACCCGTACGACTCGTTCGCGACGAGCGTGCAGCGCTTCATCGAGCAGGCCGCCGCCGACCCGCACGTCCTGGCGATCAAGCAGACGCTGTACCGCACGTCCGGCGACTCCCCCATCATCGACTCGCTGATCGACGCGGCCCGCGCCGGCAAGCAGGTGCTCGTGCTCGTCGAGATCAAGGCGCGCTTCGACGAGCAGGCCAACATCCGGTGGGCCCGCAAGCTCGAGCGGGCCGGCTGCCACGTCGTGTACGGCCTGGTCGGGCTCAAGACGCACTGCAAGCTCGCGCTCGTCGTGCGGGACGAGCCCGACGGCCTGCGCCGCTACGCCCACCTCGGCACCGGCAACTACAACCCGAAGACCGCCCGCGTCTACGAGGACATCGGCCTGCTCACGACGGACGCCGACATCACCGGCGACCTGCTGGAGCTGTTCAACAACCTGTCCGGCTACTCGCAGCAGTCGCAGTACCGCCGGCTCATGGTGGCGCCGAGCGGGCTGCGCGACGGCCTCGTCGAGCGCATCGACCGCGAGGTCGCCCACCACCGCGCGGGCCGGCCGGCACACATCGCGATCAAGGTGAACTCGCTCGTCGACGAGGTGCTCATCGACCGGCTGTACGAGGCCTCCCGCGCGGGCGTGAGCGTCGACCTGGTGATCCGGGGCATCTGCGCCCTGCGGCCGGGCGTCCCGGGGCTCAGCGAGAACATCCGGGTGCGGTCGGTGCTCGGCCGCTTCCTCGAGCACAGCCGGGTCTACTGGTTCGCCGGCGGCGGCGAGCCCGAGGCCTGGATCGGCTCGGCGGACCTGATGCACCGCAACCTCGACCGCCGGGTCGAGGTGCTCGTGGCGGTGCCGTCCCCGGAGCACGTGCAGTCGCTCGGCGACCTGCTCACGACGATGGCCTCCGACGAGACCACCTCGTGGTGGCTCGGTCCCGAGGGCGAGTGGCGCCGTCACAAGGGCGAGCAGGACGTCCAGGCCGAGCTGATCGCCCGGGCCCGGCAGCGGCGCACGCGGGTCTGAGCCCCGCTAGACGCGGCAGGCCGCGAACAGCGCGGGACCGCTCGCGACCATGAGCGCCTCGGCCGACGGGTCGTGCCGGAACGCCAGGGTCAGCGCCGGTCCCTGCGTGCGCACCGACGTGAGCCGCAAGCTGTCCTCGACGCGCCCGGTCCGTCCGACGTAGGCACCCGTGGAGAGCCGCTCACGGACCGGGGCCTGGTCGCGGGCCGCGCGGTCGGACCCGAAGACCATCGCGAACCGGGCGGTCTGCGCGAACCCCGCGCCGCCCGGGTCCTGCAGACCGCGACCGGCGGCCCGGAACGGCCTCAGGGCACCGGCCCGGTCGACGGCGGCCCGGGCGGCCGCCTCGTCCTCCGGCCCGACGGCCGTCGCGGCGCAGGCCGTGCGCCCGAGCTGGACGAGCGCGGTCTGGCTGCCGACGAGCTGACGCGCGACCTCGGCGGCCGGGCGGACGTCGGCGAGGGAGTCGCGGCGGCCGCGGACGACGTCGACGGCCCGGTCGACCTGACGCCGGTCGGAACCGATCACGACGACCCGACGGTCGGGCACGACGGCGAGTCGGCCGAACAGGTCGGGCAGGCCGCCGGTCGTGCTGGCGCCGCCGGGCGCGACCCAGAGGTTGCCGTCGCGGGTGAAGTCGGCCTCGCGCAGGCCCCGCTCGACCCGGTCCGGCGACAGGTCGTCGCCGAGCCGCAGCACGGCGACCTCGCCGTCGTCGGAGATGCCGTACGACTCCCAGCGCAGGTCCCGCGGCGACCAGCCGAGCAGCTCCTGCATCTCGTCGGCCGACGAGGCGAGCACGGAACGCGTCGCGAGGTCCCGCCGGCTGGCGGCCCCCACGAAGTCGCTCGGCGAGGCACCGCGGCCGACGACAGCCCGCACGCCCTGCCAGTCGGTGAAGCTCCAGGCGCCGGTCGCGGCCGGGACGGAGTCGAGCGCGGCGCCCAGTGCCGGCCGCTCGTCGCCGCGCCAGGCCCCTGCCCCCCAGGCCCCGGCGGCGGCGAGGGCGAGCACGACGAGCGCGAGGGCGGAGCTGCGCCAGGCGCGTCCGGACGAGGAAACCACCCCGCGCTCACCTCCCGGAAACAGTCGACCGTGACAATGTGCAGCATGGCAGGTGAACGGGTGACGACCGCGGCCGGCGGCATCGTCTGGCGCAGGAGCCCCCAGTCCGGACGCAAGCTCGAGGTCCTCGTGATCCACCGTCCGCGCTACGACGACTGGACGTTCCCGAAGGGCAAGAGCGAGCCGGGCGAGACGATCCGGTCCACGGCGGTGCGCGAGATCGCCGAGGAGACCGGCCTGCGGGTCCGGCTCGGCCGCCCCCTGAGCCCGACGCGCTACCAGGTGTCGAGCGGCACCAAGGTCGTCTCGTACTGGGTGGCCCGCCTGCAGGGCGCCGACCACGACGACGTCGTCCCGAACCGTGAGGTCGACGAGCTCCGCTGGCTGCGGGTGAGCGACGCGCGGTCGCTGCTCACCTACCAGCACGACGTCGAGCTGCTCGACGAGTTCGACGCGCTGCGCCGGGGCAACGGCCACAAGACCCGGACCCTCGTGGTGCTGCGCCACGGGAAGGCCACGGCGAGGGCCTCCTGGCGCGGGCCCGACGACGAGCGGCCGCTCGTGCGGGCCGGCCTGGCGCGGGCCAAGGAGCTCGTGCCGGAGCTCGCCGCCTACGGGGTCTCCCGCGTGGTCAGCTCGCCCGCGCTGCGCTGCACGCAGACGCTCGACCCGTACGCGAACAGCCTCGCGACGTTCCTGCGCCTCGACGACCGGCTGTCCGAGGGCTCGAGCCGCGACGCCGTCGAGCGTGCGGTCGCCTCCCTCACCGACCGCAAGCGGCCCGCCGTCCTGTGCAGCCACCGGCCGACGCTGCCGTACGTCTTCGACGCGCTGGGCCTGCCGACGCCGTCGCTCGCGCCCGGCGAGGCGGTCGTGGTCCACCACCGGCGCGGCCGCGTGGTCGCCACCGAGCCACTCGTCCTGCCGGTCTCCTGACGCCCGTCGGGGCCGCTCGGTGAACAGCCGGTGCGACCCCGATCACGCCCTGACCAGCGAGGGCACCCGAGCGTTGCCCCACCGTTCACCCCTGGTTCACCTTCGCCGGGGGTCTGCTTCACCTGCGGTCCCTAACGTCCCCAGCGACATTCTTCGATGCACGACCCCAGAAGGGACCCCCCGTGAACCGCAACCAGCTGCGCAAGGCCGCCCCGGCCGCCGCCGCGCTCACCCTGATGATCGGCCTCACCGCGTGCGGCGCGGCCAACGAGGGCTCGACGGACTCGGGCAACGGCGACTCCGTCTCCGGCACGCTCAACGGCGCCGGCGCCAGCTCGCAGGAGTCCGCGGTCGCCGCCTGGAAGAAGGGCTTCCAGACCGCCAACCCCGACGCCACCGTCAACTACGACCCCTCGGGCTCGGGCGCCGGTCGTGAGCAGTTCGTCTCCGGCGGCGTGCAGTTCGCCGGCTCGGACGCCTACATGGACGACGAGGAGATCGCGGCCGCCAAGAAGAAGTGCGGCAGCGACATCGTCGAGGTGCCGACCTACGTCAGCCCCATCGCCGTCATCTTCAACCTCGACGGCGTCAAGGACCTGAACCTCTCGCCGAAGACGATCGCCGGCATCTTCCAGGGCAGCATCACGAGCTGGGACGACGCCGCCATCAAGGCCGACAACCCGGACGCCAAGCTCCCCAGCACGAAGATCACCGTCGTGCACCGCTCGGACGACTCGGGCACCACGAAGAACTTCACGGACTACCTCGACAAGGCCGGCCAGGGCGCCTGGAAGGGCGGCGTCGTCGAGACGTGGCCCGTCAAGGGTGGCGAGGCCGCCGAGGGCACCTCGGGCGTCGTCTCGGCCGTCAAGAACGGCAAGGGCACGATCGGCTACGCCGACGAGAGCCAGGCCGGCGAGCTCGGCAAGGCCAAGGTCAAGGTCGGCGACGAGTTCGTCGAGGTGACCCCGGAGGCCGCCTCGAAGACGCTCGACGAGGCCAAGCCGGTCGAGGGCCGCGGCGACACCGACATCGCCGTCGACGTCAACCGCACCTCGACCGAGGCCGGCGTCTACCCGATCGTCCTGGTCTCGTACCAGATCACGTGCCAGACCTTCAAGGACGCCAAGACGGCCGACCTGGTCAAGGCCTGGTTCACCTACGTGACGAGCACCGAGGGCCAGAAGGCCGCGGCCGACGCCGCCGGCTCGGCCCCCGCTGACCTCCGACTTCGCGTCGAAGGTCAAGACCGCGGTCGACTCGATCAAGGCCAGCTGAACCCCTCGGACCCCGGGCCCGTCGCTCGTGCGACGGGCCCGGGGTCCGGTCCCGCTCTCCCCCTCGTCCTGAAAGGCCCGCCGTGAGCACCATCGACACGAAGCGTCGCCCCCCGCGCCCAGAGCGCCCCCCGGCGACCCGGCGACCGCGTGTTCTCCGGCATCTCCTTCGGCGCCGCCTCGCTGATCCTGCTGACGCTGGCCGGCGTCGCGATCTTCCTGACCGTCGAGGGCATCCCCGGCATCCTCGCCGACCCCAGCCAGGTCAAGAGCGGCGAGCGGTTCCTGCCGTACGTGTGGCCGCTCGTCTTCGGCACCCTGCTCGCCGCGGCGCTCGCGCTGCTCATCGCCGTCCCGATCGCGATCGGCGTCGCGCTGTTCATCTCGCACTACGCGCCCCGTCGCCTCGGCGCGACCTTCGGCTACATCATCGACCTGCTCGCCGCCGTGCCGAGCGTCGTCTACGGCGCCTGGGGCATCGCGTTCCTGGCCGGCCAGATGGTGCCGCTGTTCCAGTGGCTCGAGGACCACCTCGGCTTCATCCCGCTGTTCGCCGGCCCCGCGTCGACGACTGGCCGCACGATCCTCACCGTGAGCGTCGTGCTCGCCCTCATGATCCTGCCGATCGTCACCGCCATCTGCCGCGAGATCTTCCTGCAGACTCCGCGCCTGCACCAGGAGGCGGCGCTCGCGCTCGGCGCGACCCGCTGGGAGATGGCGCGGATGGCGATCTTCCCGTACGCCCGCTCGGGCATCGTGTCGGCGTCGATGCTCGGCCTCGGCCGCGCGCTCGGCGAGACGATGGCGGTCGCGATGGTGCTCTCCGCGAGCGGCGTCGTGACGTTCAACCTGATCAGCTCGACCAACCCCTCGACGATCGCCGCCAACATCGCGCTGAGCTTCCCCGAGGCCAGCGGGCTGTCCGTGAACGCGCTCATCGCGTCCGGCCTCGTCCTGTTCGTCATCACCTTCGGCGTCAACTTCGTCGCTCGCGCGATCGTCGACCGCCGCAAGGACTTCTCCGGCGCCAACTGAGGACTGACCGACATGACTTCGACTCTCGAACCCACCCGGCCCGGGCGCGGCGGTCCCGACCTGCACAC
The DNA here is from genome assembly GCA_036946185.1 of Aeromicrobium erythreum. Lineage (GTDB taxonomy): Bacteria > Actinomycetota > Actinomycetes > Propionibacteriales > Nocardioidaceae > Aeromicrobium > Aeromicrobium erythreum_A. The sequence continues at coordinate 13,653 of JAQIJP010000056.1, read as the reverse complement.
CCGGCTGTCCTCGCGGACGCTGCCGTCGTGGACCGCCCCGGTCCTCGCCGGCGCCGGCGCCGTCATCGTCGTCGGCGGCCTGCTGCTCGGCCTCGGCCTGCTGCGGCCCCTGCTGCTCGCGTGGGCGCTGCAGCTCGCGCTCCCGGTCGCCTCGCGCTTCGTCGAGGGCGGCCGCAAGGCCACCGACCGGCTCGTCACGGTGCTCGTCTACTCGGCGTTCGGCCTCGCCCTGCTGCCCCTCGGCAGCATCATCTGGACCGTCGTCAGCAAGGGCGTCCCCGTCCTGAGCGCCGAGTTCTTCACCTACTCGATGCGCAACGTCGTCGGCGAGGGCGGCGGCATCTACCACGCGATCATCGGCACCCTGCTCATCACGGGCGCCGCGACGGTCATCAGCGTCCCGATCGGCCTGTTCACGTCGATCTACCTCGTCGAGTACGGCGAGGGCAAGCGGATGGCCCGCTGGATCCGCTTCCTCGTCGACGTCATGACGGGCATCCCCTCGATCGTCGCCGGCCTGTTCGCCTACGCGCTGTTCGTGCTGTTCTTCGGCGAGGGCGTCCGGATGGGCATCGGCGGCTCGGTCGCCCTGTCCGTGCTGATGATCCCCGTCGTCGTCCGCTCCTGCGAGGAGATGCTCAAGCTCGTCCCGAACGAGCTGCGCGAGGCGTCGTACGCGCTCGGCGTGCCGAAGTGGCGCACGATCTCCAAGGTCGTCGTGCCGACCGCCCTCGCCGGCATCGTCACCGGCGTGACGCTCGCGATCGCCCGCGTCATCGGCGAGACCGCCCCGCTGCTCATCGTCGCGGGCTACACCGACTCGGTGAACTTCAACCTGTTCGACGGGCGCATGGCCACGCTGCCGGTGTTCGCGTACACCTCGATCCGCAACCCCGGCGTGCCGCCGGAGTTCAGCCTCGACCGGGCGTGGGGCGCCGCGCTCGTCCTGCTCATCATCGTCATGCTGCTGAACCTCGTCGCCCGTCTCGTCTCGTACCTGTTCTCGCCCAAGGGCGAGAAGTGAGGCCCTGAAAGGACCCCCCATGGCCAAGAGCATCGACGTCTCCGACCTGAACATCTACTACGGCGACTTCCTCGCCGTCGAGGGTGTGTCGATCCCGATCCAGGCACGGTCCGTGACCGCGTTCATCGGCCCCTCGGGCTGCGGGAAGTCCACCTTCCTGCGCTCGCTGAACCGCATGCACGAGGTCATCCCCGGCGCGCGCGTCGAGGGCAAGGTCCTCATCGACGGCGAGGACCTGTACGGCGCCGACATGGACCCCGTCAACGTCCGCCGCATGGTCGGCATGGTCTTCCAGCGCCCGAACCCGTTCCCGACGATGTCGATCTACGACAACGTCCTCGCGGGCCAGAAGCTCAACAGCAAGCGGATGAAGAAGTCCGAGTCGGACGACGTCGTCGAGCGGTCGCTGCGCAGCGCCGGCCTGTGGGCCGAGGTCAAGGACCGCCTCGACCGGCCGGGCTCGGGTCTCTCGGGCGGCCAGCAGCAGCGCCTCTGCATCGCCCGCGCGATCTCGGTCCAGCCCGAGGTGCTGCTCATGGACGAGCCGTGCTCCGCGCTCGACCCGATCTCGACGTCGGTCATCGAGGACCTCGTCCACGAGCTCAAGAACGAGTACACGATCGTCATCGTCACCCACAACATGCAGCAGGCGGCGCGCGTCTCCGACGAGACCGCGTTCTTCAACCTGTCGGGCGTGGGCAAGCCGGGCAAGCTCGTCGAGTCCGGCCGGACCGAGAAGATCTTCTCCAACCCGGACGACCCCGCCACCGAGGCGTACATCCAGGGCCGCTTCGGCTGACCCGCCGCCGCGGTTTACCCGCTCAAGCGGGTAAACCGCACCCGATCGAGGGAAGCCTCCCCTGAACCGCGAGATTTGCCCCGATCGGACGGCCCCGGGAGCTTCGGCTCGCGGGGCCGTTGCCGTCCAGCTCCCCGGGCCACGGTTTACCCGCTCGAGCGGGTAAACCGCACCCGATCGAGGGAAGCCTCCCCTGAACCGCGAGGCTTGCCTCGATCGGCGGGGCCGTGCGAGGACCGTGGGGTCAGTTGCCGGGGATGACGAGACGCAGCAGACCGTAGGTGATGGCGCCGACGAGCGCCGCGGCCGGGAGGGTGACGATCCAGGCCGTGACGATGCTGCGGGCGACGCCCCACCGGACGGCGCTGAAGCGCTTGGTCGCGCCGGCGCCCATGACCGCGGAGGTCATCGTGTGCGTCGTCGAGACGGGGGCGTGGGCGTAGATCGCCATGCCGTACAGCACGACCGCAGCGGTCGACTCCGCCGAGAAGCCGCGCGGGGGGTCGACGGCGATGATGCGGCGACCCATCGTGCGCATGATCCGCATGCCGCCCGAGAACGTGCCGAGCGAGATCGCGGTGGCCGCGGCGAGGATCACCCACAGCGGGATGTCGTCGTTGGCCGACGTGTGCTCGCCGCCGGCGATGAGGGCGAGCACGATGACGCCCATCGTCTTCTGCGCGTCCTGCAGGCCGTGCCCGAGCGACAGTGCGGCGGCCGAGACGACCTGCGAGAGCCGGAAGCCCCGGTTGACGGTGTGCGGGTTGCGCCGTCGGAAGATCCACATGATCGCCGTCATCACGGCGAACGCCCCGCAGAAGCCCATCAGCGGGCTCAGCACCATCGGGATCGCGACCTTGTCGACGACCTTGTCCCAGTCGACGGTGACGCCGGCCGCGAGACCCACGCCGATCAGGCCGCCGATGAGGGCGTGCGACGACGACGACGGGATGCCGAAGTACCAGGTGATCAGGTTCCACGTGATCGCGCCGACGAGGGCGCTCATGACGATCGTCAGGGCGTGCTCGGGCGCCGTGACGGCGTCGAACCCCTTGAGGATGTCCTTGATGGTCTTGGCGACCTCGACCCCGAGCAGGGCGCCGACGAAGTTGAGGACCGCGGCCATCGCGAGGGCGATCCGGGGCGTGAGGGCCCGCGTCGACACCGACGTCGCGATCGCGTTGGCCGCGTCGTGGAAGCCGTTGGTGTAGTCGAAGAACAGCGCGATGGCGACGGTGACGACCACCAGCGCCAGGACGAGATCCACGCTCAGGACTCCTTGACGGCGATCTGCTCCACCGTGTTGGCGACGGACTCCAGCGCGTCGATCGCGTGCTCGAGGGAGTCGGTGATGTCCTTGAGCTTGAGCACCTGGAGCGACTTGTAGTTGCCGCTGAACAGGTCGGCGACGATCCGTCGGTACGAGCGGTCGCCCTGGTTCTCGAGACGGTTGATCTCGATCCAGTACTCCTCGAGGTCCTTCATGGTGCGCAGCCGCGGCATGGCCTCGGCGGTCAGCTGGGTCGCGCGCTGCAGCACCTCGATCTGGGAGGCGTACTGCGTGGGCAGCTGGTCGATCTCGTAGAGGCCGACGAGGTCGACGGCCTCCTCCATGAAGTCCATGACGTCGTCGAGCGTCGACGCGAGGCGGTAGATGTCCTCGCGGTCGAACGGCGTGATGAAGGTGCTGTTGACCGTCTGGATGATGCGGTGGGTGGTCTCGTCGGCTTGGTGCTCGGCCTCGCGCATGCGCTCGGCGATCGCGTCCTTGTCGCTGGCGGGGTCGAGCATCTGCGCCAGCAGGTTCGCGCCGTTCACGAGGTGGTTCGCCGACTCCGTGAAGAGGTCGTAGAACGAGGTCTCCACCGGTCGGATGCGAAAACGCACTCCAGTGCTCCCGTCAGATCTGGTCAGGCCGAGACAATGCTAGGGGGTCGGGGAGAGCCGGTGTCAATCGGTTGGACATCACACCGACACACGGCGGTCACCGCGACGCTCACCCCTCGGCGGCGAGACCGAGGATCGCGTCGACCTCGGACTGGCTCAGCGGCCGCTCGCTGCCCGACGCCGCGATGATCAGACGACTCGTCGTCTCGATCTCGTCGAGGACGGCGTCGTCACGCAGACGCTGGTCCAGCGGCTCGGGGGTCATGTCGCGGGCTCCTGAGGGGTACGTCGTGCACGGGGGGAATGCACGAGGTGAGGCCAGGGTAACGCGGCGTCACCAGGCGCGGGGACGAAACCAGGACTCGTACGGACGTCCCAGAACGTCGTCACGCGCGGGCGGCGAGGACCTCGCGACCGCGCGGCGTCGCCGGGAACCGGTCGACGAGCTCGCGCAGCGTCGCCGCGTCGGTGTTGGCGCCGAACGCCTCGGTCCCCGGCTCGAGCCGCACGCCGTCGGCGAGCGAGTCGAGCGCGACGGGGTCGAAGCCGAGCCGGTCGACGAGCCCCGAGACGACGGCGACGTCCGAAGCGTCGTCCCCGGCGACGGCGATCGCGCGACGGTCGGGACTGCCGGCGGGCCGGGCGCCGTCCTCGAGGTCGTGGTAGCCCATGTGGTTGAACGCCTTGACCACGCGCGCGTCGTCCAGGAAGGCCTGGACGATCTCCGACGTCGACGTGCGGGGGTCGGTGAGGTCGTCGCGGACGCCGTCGACCTCCCACCAGTAGTTCATGGCGTCGACGACGAGCCGCCCGCTCAGCGCCTCCCTCGGGATCGTCCGGTGCTTGCCGAGCGGCAGCGCGAGGATCACCGCGTCGGCGTCCGCGACGGCCTCGTCGGCCGTCACGGCCCGCGCGCCCGGGGCGAGCACCTCGACCGTGAGGGCGATGACCTCGGGGTCGCCCGACCCGGCGATCACGACGTCGAGGCCGGCGGCGACCGCCAGGCGGGCCAGCACGGTGCCCACCTTGCCGGCCCCGAGGATGCCGAGGCGCTGGACCTCGCTCATCGGGCGGCGACGGGGGCGTCGGCGAGCAGCTCGCGGACGCGCGGGACCACCTCGGAGCCGTACAGCTCGACGGCGGTGCGCCGGGCGGACGACGGCAGCGGGCCGAGCGTGTAGATGAGGTCGAACCGGCCGACGCCGAGCACGCGGATCGCGGCGGCGATGCGCTGGGCGACGGTCTCGGGCGAGCCGATGTAGAGGGACCCGCCGGCGACCTCGGCCTCGAACTCGCGCGGCGTGATCGGCGGCCAGCCGCGGTCGGCACCGATCCGGTTGCGCATCGTCCGGTAACCGGGCCAGGCGATCTTCATGGCCTCCTCGTCGGTGGCCGCGACGAAGCCGGGCGAGTGCATGCCGACCGGGTGGGCCGTCGTGCCCATCTGCTCGGTCGCGCGGCGGTACAGCTCGACGTACTGGGCGAACCGGCCGGGCGCGCCACCGATGATCGCGAGCATCAGCGGCAGGCCGTAGCGGGCAGTGCGGATGACGGACTGCGGCGAGCCGCCGACGCCGACCCACGTGTCGAGCCGTCCCGAGGCGGTCTTGGGGTAGACGTCGGCGTCGGTCAGGGCCGGGCGGGTCGAGCCGCTCCACGTGACGGGCTGCTCGTCGAGGAGCTTGACGAAGAGCTCGATCTTCTCCTCGAACAGCCGGTCGTAGTCCGCGAGGTCGTAGCCGAAGAGCGGGAAGGACTCGGTGAAGGAGCCGCGTCCGAGGATGACCTGGGCGCGACCGTTCGACAGGGCGTCGAGCGTCGCGAAGCGTTGGAAGACGCGGACCGGGTCGTCCGACGACAGCACGGTGACGCCCGAGGCGAGCTTGATCCGCTCGGTGCGGCTCGCGATCGCGGCGAGCACGGTCTCGGGCGTCGAGATCGCGTACTCGGGGCGGTGGTGCTCGCCGAGGGCGACGACGTCGAGGCCGACCTGGTCGGCCAGCACGGCCTCCTCGACGACCTGGCGGATCGCCTCGGGGTGGCCGAGCAGCTCACCGGAGTCGTCGAGCGGCAGATCGCCGAACGTGTCGATGCCGAACTGGACGGGCGTGCTGCTCATGCGGTGCCTCCGGGGCGATGGTCCTGGCGGGTGCTGCCTCGTCCAACGATCCCGCGCGGCCCGACATTCCTGCACGCCGGGTGGCGTCAGGCAGTCCGCGGCACGTAACGGCGGACCACGGTGCCCGACCCGAGCTCCTCGACCTCGACGAGCTCGAGGTCGAGGGGTCGCGAGAGTCCCTCGAGCAGCCGCGGCCCGCGCCCGGCGACGACCGGGTGGACGACGACCTGGTACTCGTCGATGAGGCCCAGCTCGGCCAGCGCGGTCGGCAGGGTGACGCCGCCGGTCGCGATGCCCGTGCCGGGCTGCTCCTTGAGCGCGCGTACGGCGGTCTCGAGGTCCCCCGTCACGAGCTCGGCGTTCCAGTCGACGCTCTCGAGCGTGCTCGAGACGACGTGCTTGCGGGCCCGGTCGATCGTGTGCCCGAAGTCGTGCGCCCACTCCGGCATCGCGTCCAGCGCCGGCGGTCGCCACGCGCTCTCCATCATCTCGTAGACGACCCGGCCGAGCAGCAGCGCGTCGCACCGTTCGAGGTGCTCCGCCGCGACGCGGTGGACGTCCTCGTCGGGCACCCCGACCCGGTGGTCGACGCACCCGTCGAGCATGACGTTGATGGAGTACCGGAGCGGCCGCATCGCGCCACGGTAGCGGCGGACCGGACCGCGACCGGCCCGCTCTGCGAAGATGGCACCGCGGGCGGCTCGCCGCCCCGGGCCTCTAGCTCAATTGGCAGAGCAGCGGACTTTTAATCCGCGGGTTGTGGGTTCGAGTCCCACGGGGCCTACGGCGGCGTCGCAGGCCGGCGCTCCAGGTCGTCATCGTTCGCTGCGCCCTCGGTCCGGACCGGGACGGGCCGTCCCGTAGGACGGCCCCAGCAGCCGGACGAGGGCCGCGGCCGACACGGTCTCGGCAGCGACGAGTCCCACCAGCACGAGGACCTGGACCTCGGCCGCCTGGGCGGGGCCGGCGCCTCCGAGGAGCAGCCCCACGAAGGCTCCCGGCAAGGTCACGAGACCTGCGCTCCGGGTCTGGTCGACGGCCGGGGAGAGCGCGCGGGTCACCGCGATGCGACCGAACGGTCCGACGGCCTGGCGCGGCGTCGCTCCCAGGGCGAGCCAGCCCTCGACCTGGTCCCACCCCGTCGTCGCCTCGTCACGGAGCCGACTGCCGGCGAGCGCGGCGGCGGTCATCGAGCCACCCATGACCTGCGCCGCGAACGGGAGCACGGCCCGCGGCTCCGGGGCGAGCGCCCCGGTCAGCAGCACCGGGACGAGGGCCGCGAGCGCTCCGAGACCGATCGCGACACCGACCCTCGGCACGAGCGCGCCGCCGCAGTCGATGCGCCGACCCGCGGTCACGGTCGCGGCGACCAGCATCACGCCGAGGTAGACGGCAGCACCCTCGGGGTGCCGGAAGACCCAGGCGATGACCAGCGCGACCAGCGCGAGCTGGACCACCGCTCGGACCGTGGCCGCCGCCAGGTCACCCGCCATGCGCACACGAGCCAGGCGAGCGCCTGCGACAGCGATGCCGAGCAGCACGAGCACGGCCACCCCGGGACGCGCGGGATCGACGCCGCTCATCCGCGGCTGCCCCGCGCACGAGGACGCTCCGCCCGGGCGGCGACGGCCCGGGCGGAGCGAGGACGACCGGTCGGCGTCAGGCTGCGCGCTCCAGCGCGCGCGCACGACGGTCCTGGATGGTGAACCGGCCGACGGCCGCGACGATCACCCCGAGGAACGCCAGGCTCACCGTGGTGGTGCTGAGCCCCAGACCGCCGTGCTGGGCGGTGAGGAAGTCGCCGACGTTGGCACCGAACGGGCGAGTGAGCACGTAGGCGGTCCAGAACGCGAGCACGGCGTCGAGCCCGCCCTTCCAGTGGGCCAGGCCCACGAGGGCGATCAGGGCCCCGATGATCGCCGCCCCGGGGAGGTAGCCGAGCGCGAGCTTCTCGGAGACCAGGTCGCCCGCCGACGTTCCGAGCGCGAAGGTCGAGAGGATGGCGGCCCAGTAGAAGCCTTCGCGCCGGGTCGTGGTGATCGAGTGGATCGACAGGGTCTTCTCGCTGCGCCACCACGCCACGAAGGTGGCGGCGAGCGCGACGCTGAAGACGCCGGTGGTGGTCCAGAGACTCACCCCGAAGTTGTCGACGAGGTTGTCGGAGATCAGCGTGCCGACGACGCTCACCAGGACGACCGTGAGCCAGTAGATGGCGGGGACGTAGCGACGGCTCCGGAGCTGCAGGGCGAGCGCCCCGACGAGCAGGACGGCCATGACGAGGCTGGTGTTCGTGAGGCCCAGGCCGAGGTTGCCGGCCAGGAAGTCCGCCGCGGTCTCTCCGACGGTGGTGGACAGGATCTTCACCACCCAGAACAGGGCGAAGACCTCGGGGACCTTGTTGAGCATCGCGCGATGACCGGGTCGTCGCGACTCGGTCGAGCCGCGAGCGGCGATGGGCTGGACGGACATGGGATTCCTCTCGAGGTGGTGGACGGGTCGACTGCTCAGGGGTCAGGACGTGGTGGCGTGCTCGGGCCGTTCGCGCGGCACGGTCGCGAGCGACGGCTGCGCGTCGCGGCGAGCTCCGACGCGCCGGCCTCGGACCGCGGCGACGGCTGCCGGCGCGAGCGAGACGGCGATGATCGCGAGCGTGGTGAGCTCGACGTGGGCTGCCACGAACGGCACCCCGCCGAGGAAGAAGCCGCCCAGGATCATGACGGCACTCCACACCAGACCCCCGCCGACGTTGTAGGTCGTGAAGCGCCGGTGCGACATGCGGGCGGCCCCGGCGACGAAGGGGGCGAAGGTCCGGGCGGCAGGGACGAACCGTGCGAGCACGACGGTCCTGGCACCGTGACGATCGAAGAAGCGCTCGGCGGCGCCGAGATGACGTGTCACCAGACGGTGGACGCGACCGCGCCGAGCGACGCGGACGAGCCGCGTGCCCGCACGCCGCCCCGCGAGGAAGCCGATCTGGTCACCGACGACGGCTGCGATCCAGACGAGGACGACCAGCACGAGCACCGGGACGGGCAACGCACCTGTCGCGCTGAGCAGGCCCGCGGCGAACAGCAGCGAGTCGCCGGGCAGGAAGAAGCCGACCGGCAGGGCGGTCTCGGCGAGGACCACGGCGCACAGCAGCGCCGTGGCCGCGACCGGGCCGAGGGTGGCGAGCAGCGGGACGAGGGCGAGTGACATGCCGCGACCGTAGGGTCCAGATCCTGCAGATCACCTGACCAGCCGAGCGGGCGGTTCAGCCGCTCGACGACCTCGCTGCCGCCCCGCCGGGGAGGGTGACGACGAAGACCGTGGGCGACGAGGCATGGTCGAGCTCGAGGTCTCCTCCGACGGCGCGGGCGACCCGCCGCGCGAGCGCGAGTCCGAGTCCGGAGCCACCCGAGCCGCTCGCGCCCGGCAGGAAGATCGTGTCGACCAGTCGTGGGTCGACCCCCGAGCCGTCGTCGACGACTCCGATCCGCACCGATCCGCCGTGCGTCGTCGCCACGACACGGATCGCGTCCCCGTGCCGCGTCGCGTTGTCGACCACCGGTCCGACGGCGCGTTTCACGACCGCCGACGGCACGAGCACGACCAGGTCGTCCGGCACCTCGACGTCGATGTCGGGCGTCCCCCGACCGGAGCGATGAAACGCCACGAGGTCCTCGACGACGCCCCGCAGCGGGACGGCGGAGGTCGCCGAACCGCCGTCGCCGCGAGCGATGTCGATCAGCACCTCGATGGACGTCGTCATCTCGCGTGCGGCGGACATGATGTCGGCGAGGTCCTCCTGCAGGCCGGGGTCGAGGTCACCGCGTTCGGCCGCCAGCTCCGCCGTGGCGCGCAAGGCCGTCAACGGCGTGCGGAGCTCGTGCGCGAGCTCCGCGGACAGTCTCTGCTCGTCGCGGATCGCCCTGCCGACCCGCTCGAGCAGGCCGTCGAGCGTGTGGGCGAGCAGGCGGATCTCGTTCGACGGCGGACCGAGGTCGAAACGACGATCGAGGTCGTGCGCTCCCCATTCCTCCGCGGTTCTCGCCATCTCCGCGACCGGCGCCAACGCCCGACGACTGGCCCACGCCACCAGGACCACGGCGACGAGCACCAGGGTCAGGACCGCGGCCACGGACAGCCAGAGCGCCTCGCTCTCGTCCGCCTCGTAGGGGGCGAGCCGTTCGGCGACCACGACGACGCCGCCGGGTCCTCGGTCGAAGGGCTCGCCCAGAAGCCGGTACCCGTCGCCGGCGTCGCTCTCCGTGGAGCGCGGCCCCGACACGCGGGAGAGCGCCGCGAAGTCGTCGGCCAGCGCCGGCGGCACGGCGCCGGCCACGAGCCGACCGGCCCCGTCGTACACCACCACCCCCGGCCCGAGCGATCCCTCGGCGACCGACGACTCCCCGCCTCGCGGGTCGATCGAGGTGACCACCTGCTGGGCCCGGTCACGCAGCACCCGGTCAGCCGCAGTCGTGGTGGAGTCCTCGACGATCGCCTGGACCAGGAGCACGAGGACGATCCCGAGGAAGGCGGCCAACGCACCAGCGAGCACGACCATCTGACGACGTAGCGCGCCCGGGTCGCGCCGCGTCCGCGCGGCCCGATCGACCTCGCCCTCAGTCACGATCGGTCCGCCGCATCGTGAACCCCACGCCCCGCACGGTCTCGATCTGCGCCCCGTCGGAGACCGACCCGACCTTCGCCCGGATCTTGCGCAGGAAGGAGTCGACCGTGTTCGAGCTGACGAAGGCGCCGTCCGGCCACGCTGCGGCCACGACCGCGTGCCGACGTACGACCTCGCCGGGGCGCGCCATGATGGCTGCGAGCATCCGGAACTCGGTGGGCGTCAAGGCCACGTCCCCGCGCTCCCCACGAACGGTGTGCGTGACGGCGTCCAGCTCGAGGTCGGCCACGACGGACCGGGTGGGTCGACGACGTCGGGCAAGGACCTCGACCCGCGCGAGCACCTCCTTGACCTCGAACGGCTTCACGACGTAGTCGTCCGCACCCGCGGCGAAGCCCGAGAGCCGGTCGTGGGACCCCCCGAGGGCGGTCAGGAAGAGCACGGGAGCGTCCTGCCCGCCCGCTTGCAGCGCCTGCACCACGTCACGACCGTCGGCGTCCGGCAGGCCGATGTCCATGACGATCACGTCGACCCGGGCTGCGCCACCCAGCGCCCGAAGGGCCTCACCGCCGTCGTGGGCGACGACGACCTCGTGCCCGCCTGCCCGCAGGGCCCGGACCAGCACCTTGCGGATCGCCGCCTCGTCCTCGCACACACCGACCCGTGCCATGGCCTCATCCTGCCCGGTCCACGGGAACGTGGTCAGGCAAAGGGCAGGTTGCGGCCCGGACACTCCAGCCCATGACTGCGACCACTCCCCCCTCCCGCACCGTGCCGAACGATCTCGACCTCGAGGAGATCGGCCAGGCGGTCAGCCACAAGCTGCCGCACGTGACCCTGCTCTTCTGGATCCTCAAGATCGCTGCCACGACGCTCGGCGAGACCGGCGGCGACATGTTCGCCCAGACGCTCAAGCTCGGCTACTTCCTGTCGACGGTGGCGCTGTTCGGGGTCTTCCTCGTCAGCCTCGTCGTCCAGCTGCGCTCACGCCGGTTCCACCCGTGGATGTACTGGGCGGTCATCCTGACCACCAGCATGGCCGGCACGACGATCAGTGACTTCATGAATCGCGACGCCTCGGCGAAGTACCTCAGCAACGGCGCGACCTCGCTCGGCTGGGGCCCGCAGGGCCTCGGTCTCGGCTACCCCGTCGGCGTCGCAATCCTCGGCTCGCTCCTCCTGGTCACGTTCGCGATCTGGCGAGCGACCGGTCATCCGTTCTCCATCCGGTCGATCGCGTCCCTTCCGCGCGAGGCCCTCTTCTGGACCGCCATCCTGATCTCCAACACGCTCGGCACGTCGCTCGGCGACTTCCTGTCCGACAGCTCGGGGCTCGGGTACGCCGGCAGCGCCCTGCTCATCGCGGCGGCGATCGGCCGTCCTCGGGGCCCTGTACTCCGTGAAGTCCGTCCCGAACACGCTGCTCTTCTGGGGCGGCGTTCGTCCTGACCCGCCCGCTCGGCGCCACCGTGGGCGACTTCTTCACCAAGCCCGCCGTCAAGGGCGGGATGGGTCTGGGCACCTACGGGGCCTCGGCCGTCCTGGCGGCCGTGCTCGTCGCCGGTGTCGTGTGGACGACGGTTGCAGCTGCGCCGTCGGAGCCCGGAGCTCGCCACGGCGTGAGCTCTCCGCTCTCCGGGGCGGCGTGCCGGGACCTCTCCCGTCGCGCCGCCCTGCTGCGGACCGGCACCTCGCGCGGCGCGCCACCGGACGGGGCGTCCGGCCGTTCGCACGGACCCGTCAGTGCTTGAACGGGTTGAACGTCCGACCCATCAGGTACTGCGCGCGGAAGGGGACGGGGGCGCATCGCGTGCGACAGCACCTTGTTGACGGCGCCTGGGACGCAGACCGGCTTGCCGGACTCGACCGCGGCCCAGCCCTCGCGCGCGACGGCGTCGGACTCCTGCCAGAGGATCCCGGGCAGCCGCGAGGCGGCCCCTGACGTGCCCATGGTCTGGTGGAACTCGCTGCGGGTGAAGCCCGGGCACAGCGCGGTGACGTGCACGCCGTGCGGCTTGAGCTCCATGTCGAGCGCCTGGGACATGTCGAGGACGTAGCCCTTGATGCCGGTGTAGAGCAGGCTCTCCCCCGGCGGGGCGAAGGCCGCGAGCGACGAGACGTTGACGATGCGACCCCAGCCCCGCTGCTTCATGCCGGGGACCACGAGGTGGGCCAGCTCGGTCACGGCGGTCACCATGACCTGGATCTCGGTGGCGAGCGCGGACCACTCGGTCTCGGCGAAGGCCGAGCTGCCGGACAGGCCCGCGTTGTTGACGAGGACGTCGACCTGGAGGCCGCGCTCGTGGACCGTGTCGACGATCGCGCGGGGCGCCGCCGGGTCGCTCAAGTCGGCCGCGACGACCTCGACCCTGACGCCGTGCCGCTCGACGAGCTCCCTGGCGAGCGCGTCGAGCCTGTCCTTCCGACGCGCGACCAGGACGAGGTCGAGGCCGTCGGCGGCCAGGACGTCGGCGAAGGCAGCGCCGATGCCGGATGACGCTCCGGTGACCAGGGCGGTACGGGACGGGTTCATGCGTGCTCCTTCGGGAGGGGCGGGACGTGGCGGGTCAGGAACTCGATCTGGTCGGCGACGACTCTGTCGAACAGGGGCGCGACGTAGGGGTCGAAGTGACCGCCGTCGTAGACCCGCACGGTCGAGCGACGGATCCGGGCGGCCGCGCGCTCGGCGACGGCCCGCGGCGTGATGGCGTCCTGCGCGACGATCTGGACCAGGACCGGGCAGTCGATGCGACGCACCCAGCGCTGCGGTGAGTAGAGGCCGATCCCGAGGGCGATGCGCGCCGCGACCGCGCGGGGGTAGGCGTCCTCGGCCACGCCCGACTCGTGCATGAGCCGCAGCATCCCGGGGTAGGCGTCGGGCGAGGTCATCATCGCGGTGGACCCGGGCAGACCGACGCTGTCGATCCGGACCGGCTCGCGGCCGAACCGAGCCCCGACGACGTCGCGGAGCGCGGGCCCGAAGGTCCGCAGCGCGGCACGCGCGCCGACCGAGCGCACGGCGGCGGGGACCGCTCACGTGCGGGACCTGGGCGACGACCGCCGCGAGCGGCTCGCCCTGGCCGGCGATCGTCAGGACGTGGCCACCCGCGAACGACGTCCCCCACGCCACGACGCGCTCGTGGTCGACCTCGTCGAGCGACCGGGCGAAGCGCAGCGCAGCGCGCCAGTCCGCGTGCTGCATCCCGATGTCG
>JAQIJP010000055.1:0-23930 GCA_036946185.1 Aeromicrobium erythreum | reverse complement strand
TGTCGGCCAGGACCGTCGGGTCCTTCTGCGGGTGTCCCTCCTCGATCGAGCCGGGGACGATGAGCTGCGCCACGTGGATGTTCTCCGGCGCCAGCGTCTCGTGCATGACCTGCGCGTAGGCCGACTGCCCGGCGAACGCGATGGAGGTGCCCGCGAACTTCGCGAGGGGCTTGACCGCGGTGCCGCCGTTGACGAACAGGATCGTGCCCCTGCCGAGGACGCGCATGCCCTGCAGCACCTGGTGCACGGCCGTCAGCGGCGCGTAGACCGAGAACTCGACGGCAGCGGCGGCGTCGCGCGCGGTGGTCTCGAGCACGGGGCGCAGGAACGACTTGTCCGGCAGCGGGCTGTACTGAAGCACCTCGATCGGGCCGAGCTCACCGGTCGCCCTCTCGAGGGCCGAGGTGAGGGACTCGAGGTCCCGCACGTCGGCCGCGAAGCCGCGCGCGTTGACCCCCTCGGCCTGCAGGTCGGCGGCGAGCGCGTCGAGGCGCTCCTGGCTGCGGGAGATCAGGGCGACGTCGAAGCCCTCCGAGGCGAAGCGGCGGGCGACGGCGGCGCCGAGACCGGGTCCGGCTCCGACGATGGCGAGGGTGGTCATGGGGCTCCTTCGGGAGGGGTGGGGAACCCCTCCAGTCTCGCGCCGCGGGCCGTGGACCGCAGCGCGAGACGGGGCCGGTCGATCAGCTGTCGAAGGAGTGCTCCGGGCCCGGGAACGTCCCGGCGCTCACGTCGGCGGCGTAGGCCCGGGCGGCGTCGAGCATGACGGTGTGCAGGTCGGCGTAGCGCTTGACGAAGCGCGGCGCCCGGCCGGTGCGCAGGCCCATCATGTCCTGCCACACGAGCACCTGGGCGTCGCAGCCGACGCCGGCGCCGATCCCGATCGTGGGGATGCGCAGCGAGCGGGTCACCTCGGCCGCGACCGGCGCGGGGACCATCTCCATGACGACCGCGAACGCGCCGGCCTCCTGCAGGGCGAGGGCGTCGTCGAGCAGGCGCTGCGCCGCGTCGCCGCGACCCTGCACGCGGTAGCCGCCGAGGCTGTGCTCGGACTGCGGCGTGAAGCCGATGTGCGCGACGACCGGGACCCCGCCCTTCGTGAGCAGCTCGACCTGCGGCGCCATCTCGGCACCGCCCTCGAGCTTGACGGCGTGCGCCTCGCCCTCCTTCATGAACCGGACGGCGGTGTCGTACGCCTGCTCGGGGGAGCGCTGGTAGGAGCCGAACGGCAGGTCCGCGACGACGAGGGCGCGCGAGCTCGCCCGGGTGACCGCCTTGACGAGCGGCAGCAGCTCGTCGACCGTCACGGGCAGCGACGAGTCGTAGCCGTAGACGTTGTTGGCGGCCGAGTCGCCGACGAGGAACACGGGGATGCCGGCCTCGTCGAACGTCGCGGCGGTGTACTGGTCGTACGTCGTGAGCATCGCCCAGCGGTGGCCCTCGGCCTTCCACCGAGCCAGGTGGTGGGTGCGGACGCGGCGGATCGCGGGGTCCGTCGTCGGGTCGGCGGCCGGCGCGCTCGGCGGGGGAGCGGTGGGCGCGTCGGCGTCGCGGGCGGAGCCGTACGGGGCGGGTTCCTCGGCGGCCGGTCCCTGGGCAGGCGTGACGTCGTTCATGGCGGGAGCCTCTCTCTTCTCGCGGCCCCTCGGCGGGGGTCCACGGACGACTCCAGCGTGCCACACCGGGCGGTCCGCGCACGGCCGCGGTGTGGCACGTCACGGCCCGCCCCGTCACGGCCGACCCTGTCGACGCGGGGCGATGCATCGGGGTCGCCCCGGTGACCCGGATGCATCATCTCGGGTCGGCCGATACGCGGGTCGATGCATCAGGGCCGCGCCGGCATCCCGGAGGCATCAGCTCGCGTCGTCGGAGCGCGGCGGGGGCTCGGCGGAGCGGAGCGGGGTCAGAGCGACTCGCGCCAGGCGTTCGTGATCGGCACCCGGCGGTCGCGGCCGAAGTTCCGCTTGCTGATCTTCGGGCCCGGCGGGTACTGGCGGCGCTTGTACTCCGCGCGGTCGACGAGCGTCACGACGCGCTCGACGAGCGCCGGGTCGTGCCCCTCGGCGACGACCGCGGCGCTGCCGAGGTCGCGCTCGACGTACGCGTCGAGGACCGCGTCCAGCTGGTCGTACGGCGGCAGCGAGTCGGAGTCGAGCTGGCCGGGGCGCAGCTCGGCCGACGGCGGCTTGCTGATCGTGCCCTCCGGGATCGGTGGCGTCTCGCCCCGCTCCTGCGCCCACCGGTTGCGCCAGCGGGCGAGCTCCCACACGAGGGTCTTGGGTGCGTCCTTGATCGGGGCGTACGCGCCGACCGCGTCGCCGTAGATCGTCGAGTAGCCCGTCGCGAGCTCGGACTTGTTGCCGCACGCGAGCACGAGGTGGCCGTGCTGGTTCGACAGGCCCATCCAGATGACGGCGCGGATGCGGGCCTGCAGGTTCTCCTCGGCGAGGCCGTCGAGGTGCAGGGCGTCCTGGTACGCGTCGAAGATCGGCGCGATCGGGACGGTGTCGAGGCTCAGGCCCGTGCGCCGGGCGAGCTCGTCGGCGTCGGTGCGCGAGTGCTCGCTCGACCACGCCGACGGGTTGGACACGCCGAACACGCGGTCGGCGCCGAGCGCGTCGACCGCGATCGCGCCCACCAGCGTGGAGTCGATGCCGCCGGAGAGGCCCATGAGGACCGAGCGGAAGCCGTTCTTCTCGACGTAGTCGCGCAGGCCCAGCACGATCGCCTGGTACCGCTCGCCGACGTCGTCCCAGCGCTCCGCGACGCGCGGCGCAAGCGGCTCGCGCTCGGCGAACGGCTCGCTCGTGACGATCGTCCGCTCGACCCGCAGGCCGTGGAACCGGGTCTGCGGGTCGGGCATCGGTGCCGTCGCGGCGGGCAGGTCGAGGTCGACGACCAGCAGCTCGGGCTCGAACTGGGCCGCGCGGGCCACGACCTCGCCCCGGCGGTCGACGACGAGCGAGTCGCCGTCGAAGACGAGCTCGTCCTGGCCGCCGACGAGGTTGACGTAGGCGAGCGCGCAGTCGCCCTCCCGGGCGCGGCGGGCGCACAGCTCGAGGCGGGTGTCGTCCTTGGCGGCCTCGTAGGGAGACCCGTTCAGGACGAGCAGGAGGCCGGCCTCCGCCGCGTCGGCCGCGGCCGACGGCCCGTCCTGCCAGATGTCCTCGCAGATCGCGATCGCGACGTCGACGCCGCCGACCTGCACGACCTGCGTCTCGTCGCCGGGCACGAAGTGCCGGAACTCGTCGAACACGCCGTAGTTCGGCAGGTGGTGCTTGTCGTAGCGCGTGACGACGCGACCGTCGACGAGGACGGACGCCGAGTTCGTCGGCTCGTTCTTGGGGACGCCGAGGCGGTCGGGCAGCTCGGCGAGCGTCGCCTCCTTGGCGGAGTCCAGGTGGCCCACGACGACGACCAGGTCGCCGAGCCCCTCCGCGACGAGCCGGTCCGCGAGCCCGCGGACGGCCTGCTGCGACGCCGCGATGAACGACGCCCGGTAGGCCATGTCCTCGATCGGGTAGCCCGTCAGCACCATCTCCGGGAACGCGACGAGGTGCGCGCCGGCCTCGGCCGCGGCGTGGCACTGCGCGACGACGAGGTCGACGTTGCCGTCGACGTCTCCGACGCGAGGGTTGACCTGGGCCAGGGCGAGTCGCAGCTGGGGCACGTCCCGAGCCTAGTGCGACGCGGCAGGATGGGCCGCATGCCTCGACCCTGCCCGTGCGGCACCGGCCTCGCGCTCGGGGCGTGCTGCGGTCCACTGCTCGACGGCGCGCCGGCCGACACGCCCGAGGCGCTCATGCGGTCGCGGTACACCGCCTTCGCGTTCGGCGACGAGCAGCACCTGCTCCGCACGTGGCACCCGACAACGCGACCCGCTGCCGTCCCGCTCGACCCGTCGACCCGCTGGACCGGGCTGGAGGTCCTGCGCGCGGAGGGGACCGTGGTCGCGTTCGTGGCCCGCTACGAGGACGCGACCGGGTCGCACGAGCTGCGCGAGACGAGCCGGTTCGCGCGCGCCGACGACACCGGCTGGCAGTACGTCCGGGGCCGCCACGAGTGACGCGGCGCGACGAAACCTCGCCGTAACATCGGGCGTGCGAGACTGACCGCATGGGTAAGCAGGAAGACTTCGTCCTTCGCGCGCTCGAGGAGCGCGACGTGCGCTTCGTCCGCCTGTGGTTCACCGACGTGCTGGGCTCGCTGAAGTCCGTCGCGATCGCCCCGGCCGAGCTCGAGGGCGCGTTCAGCGAGGGCATCGGCTTCGACGGCTCGGCGATCCAGGGCTTCGCGCGCGTGCACGAGGCCGACATGCTCGCCAAGCCCGACCCGGGCACCTTCCAGATCCTGCCGTGGCGCGGCGAGACGCCCGCGACGGCGCGCATGTTCTGCGACATCGCGATGCCCGACGGCTCCCCGTCGTACGCCGATCCCCGCCACGTGCTCAAGCGCGCCCTGCAGCGTGCCGGGCAGGCCGGGTTCACGTACTACACGCACCCCGAGATCGAGTTCTACCTGTTCAAGGGCAAGCCCGAGCTCGGCGGTCGCCCCGTACCGGTCGACGACTCCGGCTACTTCGACCACACCGCGCAGGGCGGCGGCCAGGACTTCCGCCGCGAGGTCATCACGATGCTCGAGAACATGGGCATCAGCGTCGAGTTCAGCCACCACGAGGGCGGCCCCGGCCAGCAGGAGATCGACCTGCGCTACGCCGACGCCCTCTCGACGGCGGACAACATCATGACCTTCCGCACCGTCGTGCGCGAGGTCGCGCTGAGCCAGGGCAAGTGGGCCTCGTTCATGCCCAAGCCCTTCACCGACCACCCGGGCTCCGGCATGCACACCCACGTGTCGCTGTTCGAGGGCGACGAGAACGCCTTCTACGAGGCCGGTGCCGAGTACCAGCTCTCCAAGGTCGGCCGCGCGTTCATCGCCGGCGTCCTGGAGCACACCCACGAGATCACCGCCGTGACCAACCAGTGGGTCAACTCCTACAAGCGGCTCGCCGGCGGCGGCGAGGCCCCGAACTACGTGTGCTGGGGCCACAACAACCGCTCCGCGCTCGTGCGCGTGCCGATGTACAAGCCGCACAAGGGCGGCTCGGCGCGCGTCGAGCACCGTGGCATCGACGCCGGCACGAACCCCTACCTCGCGTTCGCGCTCATCCTGGCGGCCGGCCTCAAGGGCATCGAGAACCAGTACGAGCTGCCGCCGGAGGCCGAGGACGACGTCTGGTCGCTCTCGGAGAACGAGCGCAAGGCGCTCGGGATCGCGCCGCTGCCGCGCAACCTCGACGAGGCGATCCGGATCATGGAGACCAGCGAGCTCGTCGCCGAGACCCTGGGCGAGCACGTCTTCGACTTCTTCCTGCGCAACAAGCGTGCCGAGTGGCAGGCCTACCGCTCGCAGGTGACGCAGTTCGAGATCGACCGCCTGCTCCCGATGCTCTGACGGACGCTCGGGGAGCGGTCCGAAATGCTGCCGTAACCTGTGGTCGTGCCGACGCCCACCCCAGACCTGGCCCTCGCCCGCCGGGGCTTCCGCCACGGCGAGGCCGCCGTGGCGAACCTCCAGCGACTCCCGGGCATCGATGACGGCCTCGTCGAGCAGATCGTCTCGGTCGCGAGCCCGGACACGGCGCTCGCGTCCCTCGTGGCGATCGGCGAGGCCTGGGGCGTCGAGCGGCTCCTCGAGACCCTGCGCGGCGACGACGAGCTGCGCCAGCGGCTGCTCATCGTGCTCGGGACGAGTGACGCGCTCGGCGGCTTCCTCGCCCGGCACCCCGAGCACGTCGTCGACCTCGCCTCGGGCACGCTGTCGCACCGGCCGCTCGAGCTGTCCGCGCTGCGCGAGCAGATGGAGACGGCGCAGGACGCCGAGGAGCTGCGGCTGGCCTACCGCCGCAAGCTGCTGCACGTCGCCGCGCGCGACCTGAACGCCCTGACCAGCTTCGAGGAGTCGTCCGGGGAGCTCGCCGACCTCGCGGTCGCGACCCTCGGCGCGGCGCTGCGGATCGCGTGCGCCGAGGAGCCCGAGGCCGACCGGTGCCGGCTCGCGATCATCGCGATGGGCAAGACCGGCGGGCGCGAGCTGAACTACCACAGCGACGTCGACGTCATCTTCGTCTTCGAGCCCACCGACCCGCAGGACGGCGACGCGATCCGGGTCGCGACGCGGCTCGCGAGCGCGACGATGCGCCTGTGCTCCGAGCACACGAGGGAGGGCACGATCTGGGAGGTCGACGCCAACCTGCGGCCCGAGGGCAGCGCGGGCCCGCTCGTGCGCACCCTCGCGAGCCACGAGGCGTACTACGACCGCTGGGCGTCGACGTGGGAGTTCCAGGCCCTGCTCAAGGCCCGGTTCGCCGCGGGTGACGAGGAGCTGGGCCAGGCCTACCTCGACGCGACCGCGCCGCTCGTGTGGGAGGCCAGCACGCGCGACGGCTTCGTCGCGGACGTGCGGGCGATGCGGCGTCGCGTCATCGAGAACATCCCGGCGGCCCACCGTGACCGCGAGCTCAAGCTCGGGCCCGGTGGCCTGCGCGACGTCGAGTTCGCCGTCCAGCTGCTGCAGCTCGTGCACGGCCGGGCCGACGAGAGCGTCCGTAGCCCCACGACGCTCGAGGCCCTGGAGCAGCTCATCGAGGGCGGCTACGTCGGTCGGCGCGACGGCGCCGCGATGGAGGAGGCCTACCGCTTCCTGCGCACGCTCGAGCACCGGATCCAGCTCTACCGCCTGCACCGCACCCACGTCGTGCCCGAGGACGACGAGGACCTGCGCCGGCTCGGCCGCTCGATGGGCTTCCGGCAGAGCCCGGCCGACAACCTCGTGAAGGAGTGGCAGGCGCACCGGCGCCAGGTCCGGCGGCTGCACGAGAAGCTGTTCTACCGACCGTTGCTCGAGGCGGTCGCGTCCCTGCCGACCGAGGGCATGCGGCTCACGCCCGAGGCGGCCGAGGCGCGGCTGAAGGCGCTCGGCTTCGTCGACCCGGTCGGGGCGCTCAAGCACATCCAGGCGCTCACGAGCGGCCTGTCCCGGCGCGCCACGATCCAGCGCTCGCTGCTGCCGGCGATGCTCGAGTGGTTCGCGGAGTCGCCCGACCCGGACGCGGGGCTGTTCGCGTTCCGGCGCATCTCCGAGGGCCTCGGCGAGACCCACTGGTACCTGCGCAAGCTCCGCGACGAGGGCGAGGGCGCCGAGCAGCTCGCCCACGTCGTCGCGTCGAGCCGCTACGTCACCGACCTCATCCTGCGGGCCCCGGACTCGGTGGCGCTGCTGGGCGAGGAGCACGAGCTGCAGCCGCTGCCGCTCGAGCGGCTGCGCCGCGAGATGGTGCTGGCCGCCGAGCGTCACGACCAGGCCGAGGCGGCGATCAAGGCGGTCCGGCGGGTCCGCCGACGCGAGCTCTCGCGCATCGGCATCGGCGACGTCCTGGGCCGGCTCGACGTCGACACCGTGATGCGCGGGCTGTCCGACGTCACCGAGGCGACCCTGGAGAGCGCCCTGCTCGCGGCCCGCGCCGAGGTCGAGGCCGAGAAGGGCGAGCTGCCCACGCGCTTCTCGATCGTCCTGATGGGTCGTCTCGGCGGTCGGGAGTCCGGCTACGGCTCGGACGCCGACGTCATGTTCGTGCACGACCCGCTGCCGGGTGCCGACGACTCGGCGGCCTCGGGTGCCGCGACCGCCGTCGCGACCGTGCTGCGCCGGATGCTCGCCGCGCCGTCGGACGACCCGCCGCTCGAGATCGACGCCGACCTGCGGCCCGACGGCCGCAACGGTCCGCTCGTGCGGTCGTTCGCGGCCTATCGCTCCTACTACGAGAAGTGGTCCGCCGTGTGGGAGGCCCAGGCGCTGCTGCGGGCCCGGCCCGCGGTCGGCGACGCGGACCTGAACCAGCGGTTCACGGCCCTCATCGACCCGCTGCGCTGGCCCGAGGGCGGCATGAGCGACGACGAGGTCCGCGAGATCCGGCGGATCAAGGCGCGGGTCGACTCCGAGCGGCTGCCCCGCGGGGCGAACCCGAACACCCACCTGAAGCTCGGCCGCGGCGGCCTGGCCGACGTGGAGTGGACGGTCCAGCTGCTGCAGCTCCAGCACGCGCACGCCGTCGAGGGGCTGCGCACCACGAGCACGGTCGACGCGCTGCGCGCCGCCGCCGAGGCCGGGCTGATCGACCCGGAGGACGCCGAGACCCTGGACGTCGCCTGGCATCTCGTGAGCCGCATCCGCAACGCGGTCGTCCTGCTGCGCGCGAAGCCGGCGGAGTCGATGGTGGAGCAGGCCGACGAAAGGGCCGGCGTCGCGCACCTTCTCGGGTACGGTCTGGAGGGCAGCGAGCGGATGGTCGACGACTACCGCCGCGCCACCCGGCACGCCCGTCAGGTGGTCGAGAAGATCTTCTGGGAGTGACGATGGTGCGACGGCTCGGCCTCGTGATCGTGGCGGCCGTCGCCCTGCTCGGCGGGCTCCTCGCCGCGCCGGCCGTCGCCGAGCCCGGCGGGGTCACGAACGTGTCCGCGCCCGAGGTGTCCGGGACGGCCGCGTACGGGTCGACCCTGACCGCGTCGCCGGGCGGCTGGGACGCCGCCGAGGTCACGCCCAGCTACCAGTGGCTGCGTGACGGCGTCGCCATCGACGGCGCGACGGCGACGACCTACCGGACGGTGGGCGACGACGTCGACCACGCCGTCTCCGTGCGGGTCGACGTCGTGTCGGCCGACGGCGCGACCGGGTCGGCGACGTCGGCGGCCGTCACGGTCCGGCCCGCGACGCTGCGGATGACGGGCCGTCCGAGCGTCACCGGGACGATGCGGTACGGCCACACCGTCACGGCCTGGCCGGGTCACTGGCAGCCGTCGGGGGTCACGGTGTCGTACCAGTGGATGCGCGGGACGACCCCGATCTCCGGCGCCCGGTCCCGCACCTACACCTTCCGCCCGACCGACGTCGGCCACGGCGTGTGGGTCCGGACGACGGTCCGCCGCGCCCACCACACGACGCAGGTCGTGCGGTCCGTCCACCGCGCCGGCGGGCTCGTGGGGCACCGGCGCGACGTCCGGCGCACCGTGACGTACCGGGTGGTGCGCAAGGGCTCGTCGGCCTCGAGCCTGTCGACCTTCCGTCGCCAGGCGGCCGAGACCCTGCGCGACGCCCGGGGGTGGCGCGGGGCCGGCATCCGGTTCAAGGAGGTGCGCTCGGGCGGTCAGTTCACGCTCGTGCTCGCCCGCGCGTCGCAGGTGCCGCGGTACTCCTCCGGCTGCAGCGCGACCTACAGCTGCCGGGTCGGACGGTACGTCATCATCAACGAGACCCGGTGGCGCACGGCCACGAGCACGTGGCGCAAGGACGGACGCTCGGTGCGCGACTACCGGCACATGGTCGTGAACCACGAGACCGGGCACTGGCTCGGCAAGGGCCACGCCCGGTGCAGCAGCCGCGGTGCGCTCGCGCCGGTCATGATGCAGCAGTCCAAGGGGCTGAAGGGCTGCCGGGCCAACCCGTGGCCCAAGCGCGGCGAGCTCGGCGTGCCTCGCTACGGCTGGAAGGCCCCCTGACCCTGAGCGTCGGGCCGGCCCCTGACCGTCGATCCGGCCGCTGATCGTCGGGCCGGTCCTTGAGCTCGTCGAAGGGTCGTCAGCTGGCGGCGTTGCGGCGCGCGGCGAGCAGATGACCGCGCTCGGTGGCGTTCAGCCCGCCCCACACGCCGTAGGGCTCCTGCACGGCGAGGGCGTGCTCGAGGCACTCGCGCTTGACCGGGCACACGTCGCACAGGGCCTTGGCGCGGGCCTCACGCGCCCGACGACGCGGACCGCGCTCGGACTCGGGGCTGAAGAACGTCTCCGGCTCGGTCGTCCGGCAGGCGCCCCTGTACTGCCACTCGTACGACTCCTGGATGGGGAGGGGGAGTCGGGAGATGCTGGCCACGCTGACCTCCTGGGGATCACGACGGTTGCTCACCGTCATGAGGAGTTCGCACCAGGGGCGTCGACGGATGGGTGACCTCGGTCACGAATGCGGCACGCCACGCCGCGATGTGTGACGATGCGGTCGCTTCAGGACGTCTGAAGCGACCGCAGCGTCACACATCGCGAGGTGGGACCCGCGGCTCAGGCGTTCAGCCGCGCTCCATCCTGATCTGCGCGACGTCGAGGTAGCCGACGCCGAAGCCGGCCTCGCAGTAGGCGAGGTAGAAGTCCCACATCCGGCGGAAGGTCTCGTCGAAGCCGTGCGCGGCCACCTGCGGCCAGCGGGCGTCGAAGCGCTCGCGCCACTCGCGCAGCGTGCGCGCGTAGTGCCGGCCGAGCTGACGGGTCTCGGTGACCGACAGCGTCGTGTGCTGGGCGAGCGTGCGGTCGATCGCCTCGGGCGAGGGGATCAGGCCGCCCGGGAAGATGTACTTCTGGATCCAGCCGTAGGAGTTCCGCGTCGCCTTGTAGCGGTGGTCCGCCATCAGGATCGCCTGGATGGACACCGCGCCGCCGGGCGCGAGCAGGGAGTCGATCTTCGCGAAGTACGTGGGCCAGTACTCCTCGCCGACGGCCTCGATCATCTCCACGCTGACGATCGCGTCGAACTCGCCCTCGACCTCGCGGTAGTCCTGCAGTCGCAGGTCGACGAGGTCGGTGACGCCGGCCGCGTCGATGCGCTCCTGCGCGAGGACGGCCTGCTCCTGCGAGATCGTGACGGTCGTGACGTGCGCGCCGCGCTCGGCGGCGCGGATCGCGAGGGTGCCCCAGCCGCTGCCGATCTCGAGCACGCGGCTGCCGCGGGTGACGCGGGCCTGGTCGAGGACGCCGTCGATCTTGCGCAGCTGCGCGTCGCGCAGGTCCTCGGTGGTCGGCTCGCGCAGCCACGGGACGCCGGGGGCGCCGGCCGTGGTCGGCAGGTCGGCGTACCAGGCCGACGAGTAGGTGAGGGTCTCGTCGAGGAACTCGGCGAACATCTCGTTGGACAGGTCGTAGTGGCGCTCGATGTTGCTGCGGGAGCCCTCGACGGTGTTGCGCTCGGCGTGCGGGAGCCGCTCGTCGACGATGCCGCGCAGCTTCTGCAGCGAGGGCGGCACGAGGGTCGTGAGGCGCGCCGCGAACGGGGCGAGCAGCTCCGCCAGGTCGGTGCCCTCGCCGGCGGTCCAGTCGCCGGCCATGTAGGCCTCGCCGAAGCCGATCTTGGTGTCGGCGCCGAGCCGGTTGAAGAACGCCTTCGGGCGGACGATCCGCATCTCGGGTGCGTCGGGTCCGCCGGCGCCCCACGTGCTGCCGTCGGGGAAGGTCAGCCGCACGTCGATGCGCTCGACGGCGGGCCGCAGGATCCATCGGGCCATGCGGGCCTTGAAGGGGGTCTGGGGCGAGCGGTAGAGGCTCGCCCACTGGTTCGCGACCGTCTCGCTCATCGCGTCGTCTCCTGGTTCGGGGTCGGTGTGCCGTGCGGCAGCACGACCGGGTCGGTGTGCGGCGGCCGCGGTCTGATCGGCAGGCGGCGCAGCCAGAGCCACACGCCATGGATTCGGATCAGCAGGCTCACCCGATGGGTCATGAAGGGCATCGAGAGCAGCGTCCGGACGATCCGGCCGCGGGTGGCGGGGCGGGGGACGCCGCCGAAGCTCGCGCTGAACACCGCCTCGTCGCCGTGGCGCAGGACGATCGTCGTGCTCACGCGGTCCTGCCCGAGCACGAGGCGCAGGTCGTAGCGGCCCTCGACGTCGAAGAACGGGGACACGTAGAACGCCTTGTCGACGGCGCTGCGGCCCGCGGCGTCGGGCCGCAGCAGGTAGGCGTGGCGCTCGCCGTACGTGTTGTGGACCTCGGCGACGATCGCGTCGACGGTGCCGTCGTCGTCGAGCGCCCAGAACACGCTCAGCGGGTCGAAGACGTGGCCGAGGACGCGGGCGTTCGCGAGCATGACGATCCGGTGCCGGGAGACGTCGACCCCGCGGTCGGCGCACAGCTGCACGACGTTCTCGCGGATCGTGGCGCCGGGGTCACCGACGTGGTCGCTCGCGCGGAAAGAGACGAACGGTCGCAGGTACCAGGGCACGCGCGGGAGGTCGTCGACGTCGACGAGCCACTGGTAGACGCGGTGGCTGAACCGGTGGTCGACGCCGGTGCGGCGGGCGTGCTTGACGTCGCCCGCGACGATCGCCGGGAGCTCGGGCAGGGCAGAAGAGCCCCTCACGTCCAGGTCCCGCCGAGGGACTCGGCGGCGGCGACGCCGGAGCGGCAGCCGTCCTCGTGGAAGCCCCACCCGTGGTAGGCGCCGGCGAACGCGGTGCGCCCGTCGTTCAGCCCGGCGAGCCGCTCCTGGGCGGCGACGCTCGTGGGGGTGTAGATCGGGTGACGGTAGTCCATCTCGGCGATCACGGTGGCCGGGTCGACGCCGTCGGAGTTGAGGCTCACGAGGTAGGGCGTGGACTCGTCCAGGCCCTGGAGCTTGTTCATCCAGTAGGTGACGGTGGGGGAGCCGTCGCCCTGGGCGCACCCGTTCATCCGGTAGTTCCACGACGCACGGGCACCGCGGGCCGACGGCAGCAGCGACTCGTCGCGGTGCAGGACGGTGTGGTTGTCGGAGTAGTCGAACGACCCGAGGACGGCACGCTCGTCGTCGGTGGCGTCGGTGAGCAGCGCGAGCGCGTCGTCCGCGTGGGTGGCGACGACGACCTTGTCGGCGCGGTGCACGGTGCCGGCGGCGTCGAGCAGCTCGATGCCGTCGGGCTTGCGCGAGACGGCGCGGACGGGGGTCGAGACGCGGACGTCGTCGAGGCCTGCGGCGAGCTTGTCGACGTAGGTGCGCGAGCCGCCCTCGACGGTGTACCACTGGGGCGAGCCGGAGACGCTGAGGAAGCCGTGGTGGCGCAGGAACGTGAACAGGTAGCGGGCGGGGTACTCGAGGGCGGTGCCGCGGCCGGAGGACCAGACGCACGCGACGACCGGGATCGCGTAGTGGTGCACGAAGTGCTCACCGAAGCCGTGCGCGCGCAGGAAGTCGCCGTAGGTCTGCGGCTCGGCCGCGTCGGCGGGCTGGTCGAGCAGGGTGTTCGCGAGCCGCTGGAAGCGCTTGACCGATGCGAGCAGCCGCAGGTAGCGGGGGTCGCCCAGGCGACGGCGCTGCGCGAACAGGCCGTCGAGCTTGCGGCCGCCCGCGTAGGACAGCCCGCAGTCCTCGCACGTGATGCTCATGCTCATCTCGGTCGGCCGCACCGGCACGTCCAGCTCGGCGAACAGCCGACGCAGCAACGGGTAGGTGCGGTCGTTGTGCACGATGAAGCCGGAGTCGACGCGGTCGGCGCCGCCGTCGGTCGTGACGGTGTGCGTGTGGGCGTGGCCGCCGAGCCGGTCCTCGGACTCGAGCAGGACGACGTCGTGGGAGCGACGCAGGACGTGGGCGGCGGTCAGGCCGGACACGCCGGCTCCGACGACGGCGACGGTGGACCTCATGACAGGGATTCGTCCTCAGTCGGCTCGCGGATGGGTGTCGTCGTCCCCGGCCCGGCGACTGGCCTCGACGATCTCGAACACCTCGGTCCCGAACGCGCCGAGCTCCGAGGTCACGCGGCGGGCCGCGTCGAACAGGATCGCGGCCACCTGGCCGCCGGTCCCGAGCGCGGCCTCGGCGCACTGCTGGACCACGTCCTTCGTGATCTCGGGTCGGCTCAGCGCCATCGGTCCTGCTCCTGGAGGTCGGGCCGCGCGGTGGTCACGGATCGGCTCGTCCGGGCGTGCGCGGCGAGGTCCATTGTGGCGCACCCGGACGGCTGGTGCCGCCCCAGGACGCCCGGCGCGACGTGCGTCACGGCCGCCCGCGCAGGGCGACGCCCGCACCGCTCGGGGGAGAGCGGCGCGGGCGTCCGGAGCGCGGTCGTGCTCAGGCCTGCGTGGACTCGAGCTCGCGCTGCTGGGCCTCGCGCTTGGCGCGGCGCAGCGCCTTCGACTCGGGGCTCTTGCCCTGCTTGTACGGGTCGGACGGCTTGGCCGAGTAGGCCGCCAGCTGCCGGGCGACGCTCGCGAGCTGCTTGCTCAGCCGGCCGCTGTTGTACTGCAGGCCGTAGCGGCTGCAGATGTCGCGGATCTCGTGGGAGATCTCGGGGTAGCGCCGGGCCGGGATGTCCGGGAACAGGTGGTGCTCGATCTGGTGGCTCAGGTTCCCGCTCATGACGTGGAACGGGGCGCTGCCGGAGATGTTGGCCGAGCCGAGCAGCTGACGCAGGTACCACTGGCCGCGGGTCTCGTTCTCGGCGTCCTCCTCGGCGAACGACTGCACCTCGGCAGGGAAGTGGCCGCAGAAGATGATGAGGAACGTCCAGATGTTGCGGATCAGGTTGGCCGCGAAGTTCGCGCCCATCACGGCGAGCGGGGCCCACCAGCCGACGAACGGGACGAGCGCGAGCGCGAGCGCCGGGTAGGCGACGTAGTCCTTGAGGACCTGGTGCCGGGCCTTGCGCGCGGCGCGGCTCTTGCGGTCGCGGAACTCCTTCTTGCTCATCTTGCCGCCGAGGTACTCGTCCAGCTCGATGCCGTGGTACATGACGCCCCACTCGAAGAACAGCATGAGCAGGAACGCGGCCGGCAGGTTGAACCGGTGGCTGGGGTACCAGGGCTGGTCGGAGTCGATGCGCAGCAGCCCGTAGCCGATGTCGCGGTCCTTGCCGTGGATGTTCGTGTACGTGTGGTGGATGAAGTTGTGGCCGTGCTTCCAGTCCTGGGCCGGGGCCACGTTGTCCCACTCGTAGCGCTTGCCGTCGACCAGCGGGTCGTTCATCCAGTCGTACTGGCCGTGCATGACGTTGTGGCCGATCTCCATGTTCTCGATGATCTTGGAGAGGCCGAGGAACACGATGCCGGCGACGAACGTGGGCCAGAAGAACGGCGTGAGGATGCCGATGCGGCCGAGCACCTCGAAGGTGCGCTGGACCTTGATGACCCGACGGATGTAGTTCGCGTCGGCCTGGCCGAGCGAGTCGAGGGTGCGCTGGCGCAGGGCGTCGAGCTCCTCGCCGAACTCCTCGAGCTGCTCGTAGCTCATGTGCTCGAGGCCGATGGTGGAGCGCTTGGCGGTGTCGGTGCCGACGAGCGGCGCCGGCGCCTCGTTGTGGTCGCTCGCGCTGAAGGGCGCGATCGCGGGACGCTTGCGTGACATGGGGTTGCCTCCTCAGACATCCACGCTGACGTCGCCCACGGGGACGTTCACGCAGATCTTGACGGTCTCGTCGGTGTTGGCGCACACCTCGCCGGTGATGACGTGGCGCACGGCTCCGTGCAGCTTCTTGACGGCGCAGGTGTTGCACACGCCCATCCGGCAGCCGTACTCGGGCGAGAGGCCCGCGGCCTCGGCCTGCTCGAGCAACGTCGCTCCGGAGTTGTCGGCGCTCGTGCCCGAGCGCTCGAAGGTCAGGGTGCCGGTGGCGTCCTCGGCGTCGAGGTCGACGCTCGGCACCTTGAAGTACTCGGCGTGCAGCTGGTCGGCGGCGCCGAGCTCGTCGTACGTGTCGCGCACGGTCTCGATCAGGCCGGCCGGTCCGCACACCCACGTGGGGACGCGGGCCGGGTCGACACCCAGGTGCTTGAGGTGGTCGACGTGGAACCGGCCGGACAGCTCGGCACCGGGCTCGGGGTCGCGCGTGTAGACGCGGACGACGCGGGCGTCGTGCAGCTCCTCGGCGAGCGCGTCGAGCTCGGTGCTGAACATCTCGTCGGTGCGGGACTTGGCGTAGTGCAGGAACGTGACGTGGCCGCGGTGGCCGCGGTCGCGCAGGGTGCGGGCCATCGACATGACGGGGGTGATGCCCGAGCCGCCGCTGACGAGGGCGATCTCGTCGGGCACCTGCTCCGGCAGGACGAACTCGCCGGTCGCCTGGGACAGGTGGACGATCGTGCGCTGGGCGAGCTCGCGGTTCAGGAAGCGCGAGACGTAGCCGTCCTCGTGCGCCTTGACCGACACGCTGATCGTGCCGCTGCGCTCGGCCGAGCTGGACACGGAGAAGACGCGGACCTTGCGCGTGCCGTCGACCTCGACGCCGAACTCGACGTGCTGGCCGGGCCGGAAGCCGCGCCAGGCGCCGTTCGGGCGCAGGACGACGGTCGTCGCGACGTCGGTCTCGCGGACGACGTCGACGACGCGCGCCCGGACCAGCTCGACGGTCAGCATCGGGTGGACCTGCTCGAGGTAGTGGTCGACCGTGTGCGGCGTCGTCAGGGCCTTCACGGGGCGCGAGGCCAACGCGCTGCGGACGATGCCCATGGTCGACTCCCTCGTCGGTGGATCAGTGAACGTGCGTACACTGAAACTATCCGGGGTTGCCGGCCGATAAGCAAGTACCTGGGCGTGTGACCTGACTGACGTGCAGCACGGGTGTTCACCGAATCGTCACCGAGCGCCACGCTCTACGATGGAGGCGTGACGCCACCAGACGGCGCCGTGCCGGCGCGCCAGGCCCAGAAGGAGCGCACGCGCGAGGCGATCCTCGCCGCGGCGCTCGAGCTGAGCCAGTCGCAGGGCTTCGCGCAGATCAGCCTGCGCCAGGTGGCCCGTCAGGCCGGCGTCGTGCCGACGGCGTTCTACCGGCACTTCGAGTCGATGGACGAGCTCGGCCTCGCGCTCGTCGAGCAGTCGTTCGCGACGCTGCGCCGGATGATCCGCGACGCGCAGCGCGACCCCAACGTCTTCGCCAACATCATCGACGCCGCGGCCGAGGTCCTCGTCGAGGCGGTCAAGCAGAACAAGGCGCACTTCGGCTTCGTCTCGCGCGAGCGGGTGGGTGGCTCGCCGGTCGTGCGCCAGGCCATCCGCCACGAGCTCGACCTGTTCGTGAGCGAGCTCGCCGTCGTGCTGGCCCGTCTGCCGAACATCGAGACGTGGAGCACCGAGGACGTCCAGATGGTCTCGCGGCTGTTCGTCCGCAACATGGTCTCGAACGCCGAGGAGGTCGTCGAGATGCCCGACGGACGGCCGGACCTCGAGGAGCAGATCAAGGAGGGCGCGCGACGGCAGATGCGGCTGATCGTGCTCGGCTTCAAGGAGTGGCGCAGCTAGGCGTCGCCCGGCGCCAGGTGGGCCTCGGTCAGCCGGACGAGCTCGTCGACGAACGCCTCGCGGTCGATCGGCGGCCGCTCGAGGACGTACTGCACGCTGAGGTGCTCGACCATCCGCACGAGCAGCCAGGCGCTCGAGCCGGGGTCGAGGCGGGTCGGGACGCGCGAGATCGTCAGGTAGGCCCCCACCAGGTCGTCGATGCGTCGCTCCAGCAGGCTCATGGACGAGGCGACCCGTTGGCGCGGCAGCTCGAGCGTCGTCAGGCGGACGTACTCCCGGTGCGCCTCGAGCACGTCGAGCAGGGCCGTGTAGGTCGTGCGCACGAGCTGGTCGCGGGGCAGGTCGAGCCGGCCGGCGAGCACGGCGGTGAGCTCGTCGGCGATCTCGGCCGAGTACTGCTCGATGACCGCCGCGAGCACGGCCTCCTTGTTCGGGAAGTACTGGTAGAGCGAGCCGGGGCTGATGCCCGCCCGCTCGGCGACCCGGTTGGTCGTCGCGCGCTCCCAGCCCTGCTCGACGAGCACGGCGCGGCCGGCCCGCACGATGCGGTCGACCATGTCGCGCGAGCGGGCCTGGCGCGGGGTCTTGCGCAGGGTCGGGTCGGTCGGCATACGCGAATTGTATGCGAGCAATTGCTCGTGTCACGCTGCTCGACATGACGACACCCGTAACCGCGTCCGCCCCGGGCGAGGCCTTCGCGACCCGCTTCCGCGCCGGCGAGGAGCGCGGCGCCCGGATCGGCCGCGTCCTGCGGCTCCTCGGCCGGGTCCGCGAGGTCGACGAGGACCTGATGCGCGAGCTCGGTCAGGGCTTCGACCGGGTCGACGAGCCCGCGGCCGCGCTCGTCGCGCGGATGCGCGCGCCGGGTGGTCCGGCGCTGCGCGACGTGACGGCCGCCGTGCGGGCCGCGGTCTCCGGTCGGCAGCCGCGGGCCGACGCTCCGCAGGAGCTGCGCCGCTTCGTCGAGGTCGTCACGGCCGAGCCCGACTGGCTCGACCGCGAGCAGGTCGAGGCCGGCGCAGCGGTCTACCGTCGGCTCGGCCGCACGGCCGGCGACGTGCTGCTGCAGCTGTCGCTCATCGGCGGCTACCGCTTCGGCGGGCCGACCGACCTGCTGGTCGCGACCGGCGGCCTGACGGGCGACACGACGCGGCGGCGGGTCGCGGAGACGCAGCACTGGACCGTCCTCGTGACCGAGCCGGGCGCGCTGCTGCCGGGCGGCCCTGGCTGGTCGGCGACCGTGCACGTGCGGCTCATGCACGCGTTCGTCAACCACCGCTTCTCGCACGACGACCGCTGGGACCAGGCGCACTGGGGACGACCCATCAACCAGACCGACCAGGCGGCGACCCTCGGCCTGTTCAGCGGTGCGCTGCTCGTCGGCGCGCGGGCGCTGGGGGTGCCGATCAGTCGGCACGAGTCCGACGCGGTGATGCACCTGTGGCGGTACGTCGGGTGGCTCCTCGGGGTCGACGAGGCGTGGCTGTTCGCGACCGAACGCGAGCAGCACCGGTTCAGCTACCACGTCCTGCGGGCGCAGGACGACGTCACGCCGGCCGGCGGCGAGCTGGCCCGCAGCATCGTCGCGACCCAGTCGACGCTGCACTTCCGCCGGTTCGCGGCCTGGCAGCGCGTCTACGCACCGCGCCGGCTGCTGAGCATGCTGCGGATGTTCCTGGGCCGGCAGAGCCTGCGCGAGCTGGGGCTGCCGGTGCGGCTGCCGTGGGCGAGCGTCGCGGCGATCGCCGCCAACACGTGGCGTCACCGCGTGCTGGCCCGGACGCCGTGGGGTCGGCGCCGGCTGCAGGCGTGGTCACGGCGCTACCGCGACGAGCAGCTGCGCCGCTACTTCGGCGACGACGTCCCGGACGTCGGCGCGATCTCCTGACGGCTCAGGCCGCGGCGTCCTCGCGCTGCGCCTCGACGGTCGCGGCCCACTGGTCCTGGGCAGCCGTGGCGAGGCGGTCGAGCGCGAGCACGAAGATGTCGTCGCCGAGCTGGTCCTCGAGCAGCTGCATGATGCCGGGGTCGGACTCGAAGCTGGCCGACCACTCGACGTAGCACGTGGTCTCGTGCTGCGGCTCGACGACGATCGTGGCGCGGTGGTCGGTGATCGGGAACGGCGGCTCGGGCATCGAGTAGGCGAGGCGCTTGGCCTCCTCGTCGCGCTCGACGACGGTCACGACGAGCTCCGGCGACGCCTCGGGCCCGCCCGCGTAGATGTTCAGGCGGGGGGTGCCACTCGCCGAACTCCTGGACCATGGACCAGACCTGGTCCGCGGGGGCGGCGACGAACGTGCGGCGGGCGATGCGGGGCACGGGGAACTCCTTCGGGCAACGGTTGCTCCTGCGTAGTCTCCCGTTCACCCGCGGCACGCACCCCAATCCTCGCGATGAGGGATTGGTCACGTCCGCGGCGCCGGACTCAGGCGACCCCGCCGCACGTGACGGACCGCAGGCCGTCCCAGGCGCCGGTGTAGGCCCAGCGGTCCGAGCCCGCCGTCCGGGTGAACGCCCATGTCGCGCGGCCGTCCGGGCCGGCGAGCTCGATCTTCGCGACCGCGCACCGCTGGCCGTTGTCGGAGCGGTGCGACGCGGTGACGAGCTCGGCCGACTCGAGCGTGTGGTCGGTGGACCGCTCGCACAGCTCGCGGCCCTCGCTCGTGTCGGAGTAGCGCACCCAGTCGTCGCAGCCCTGGCCGGAGCGCATCCAGGTGAGCGTGGACTCGACCGAGTCCTCGAGGCGGCTCTCCGGACCGCCACTGCGGCCGGCCAGCAGGGCGAGCGCGCCGAGGACGAGCACGACGGTCACGGCGACGGTCCCGCGGAGCTGTCGTCGCACCGACCCGGTCTCCTGCGTCGCAGCCGTCACGTCCCGTCTCCTCTCTCGTCCTGTTCCATCCTCCCGACCCGCCCAAGCCCGGCGACCGCGGTTTACCCGCTCAAGCGGGTAAACCGCAGCCGATCGAGGCAAGCCCCCCTTGAGTCGCACAGGTTGCCCTGAACCGGACCGCGACCAGGCGGAGGTCAGCCGGGTGTCGCCTCGTGATGACGACGACCGTGCGTGCGCCGGTCCTCCTTCATCTCGGCCTCGAACAGGTGCGGCCTGCCCTCGACGAGCTCGTCGCGCGCGGTCCGCTCGAGCTCGCGGAACAGCGCGTAGTACCCGTCGTCGTACTCCTCGACGAGCTGGAACGTCCACCGACCCTCGACGACGTTGCGGCCGACGAGCTCGGTCTCGATCCGGTCCGCGAGCGCGTCGTGACCCGCCTCGCGCAGCAGGTCGGCCGCCTCGCCGGCCTGCAGGTCGGCGTGGCCGGACAGCCGGTGGAACGCGTACAACGACCCGCGCGCCTGCTCGATGCACTCGAGCGCCTCGCTCAGCTTGCCGAGCGCCTCGACGGTCTCGTCGGAGACGCCGTCGGGGCGCTGGTGGCGGGGTGCGGGGGAGTCGTCGCTCATGGCTCCACGCTCGCATCGTGGCGCCCGAGGTGCATCTTGCGCGAGCGTCCGTAGCGTCGAGGCATGACCGATTCATCCCCCGAGAAGACCGAAGCGATCCAGAACGTCGTCGACCGTGTCGGCGCCTACCAGGACGGCGCCCCCGAGGGCACCGTCGAGTCCGAGCTCCGCAAGGGCCTGGACGAGGCCGGCGTGAGCCTCGACGACGCCGAGGTCACGAAGCTGGCCGAGGCGATCGAGGCCGCGGACGGCGACGTCGACGCGGCGTCGGTCCTGGCCTGACCTGACCGTCGACGACTAGCGGCTCACGCCCTTGCGCCACGCGCTGTAGGACGTGAGCCGCTGGGCTGTCGGCCGCGCCAGCCACGGCCAGGGGTGCACGGCGGCGAGCGCGACGTCGCGCGAGCGCTTCGTGAACCACGGCACCGGGGCGAAGGTGACGGCGACCGACCGGCCGGCCAGCTCGTCGGCGACCGGGCCGAGGCGCACCTCGACGTCGCGACGCGCGGCGAGGTCCGCGAGCGACTCGGCCAGGAACACGAGCCGCTTGCCCGACCACCGCAGCTGCGCGAGCTTCGGCTCGTCGAGGACGTAGACGACCGGCAGGTCGGGGGTGCGCGACCAGGGCCGGGTCGGCGTCCCCGAGCGACTCCGGAGTCAGCCAGACCGCCGCGGGCTCGCCGTGGGCCTCGGCGTCGGCCGGTCCGGGCCCCGGAGCCCCGGGCGCGTGGCCGATGCGGACGACCGGGTCCTCGACCCGCGGCCCGACCTCGGCGTCGGGCCACTCCTCGATCGGGCACGCGTCCCGGAGCGGGCAGCCTCGGCACAGCTGCGGTGCCCGCTTCTCGACCTGCCAGCGGCTGAAACCGTAGGGCTTGCCCGTCCCGGCCCCGACGGTCCACTGCCAGCCCAGCCGGTTCGCGGCGCGCGAGCCGTCCAACAGGTGCCGGTAGAAGTAGTCGTCGCCCTCGCGCCAGTTCCGGCCGTGGCGGACGGTCCAGTGCGAGGCGAACCACATGCGGGTCTGGTTCACGAGCCAGCCGTCGCCCTCGAGCTCGTCCTCGACGAACGCGACGCAGGCCATGGTGTCGTCCCACGGCGGCGGGTCGGCCGGTCGCGGCGGCTCGTGGCGCAGCGGCTCGCGCAGCGCCGGCCCGAGCCGCGCGTAGAGGTGCCGGGCGTACTCCTGCCACAGCAGCTCGTCGCGGTACTTCCGACGGTCCGCGGGCGGCGCGTCGGCGACCGCGTCCCAGACGGTGGGCAGGTCGAGCAGCCCGTGGGTCAGGTAGGGCGAGAGACGGCTGGCGCCGCGCCGTTCCCGCGGCAGCACGGTCGAGCGGCTGCGCGCGTACCCCGTGACGTCCAGCCCGGCGAGCGCGACGTCGGCCGCGGCCTGTCCACCCCGGTGCCCGCCGGGCCGGATCCCGTCGGGACCCTCGTGGGCGAGGTGTCCCAGGTTCTCGGCCACCCAGGCCACCACGGCCGCGGTGTCGTCGACGGGCGGCAGGGCGGGAAGGGCGCTCACCCGCCCACGGTGCCACCGGTCGGCGGTCGGCGCAGGGCGTGGACGAGCCGGTCCGTCGACGGCTCGTGACGGTCCGCGGCCGGCGGGTCTATCGTCCGAGGCATGAGCGAGGACTGGCGAGCCGACCGTGTCGAGCACCTGCGCGGACTGATCCAGCAGGCGGAGCCCGACGTCGTCGAGGAGGTCAAGTGGCGCAAGCCGTCGAACCCGGACGGCGTCCCGACGTTCTCGGCGGACGGCCTGGTCTGCACGCTCGAGACCTACAAGGACAAGGTCAAGGTCACCTTCGCGAAGGGGGCCTCCCTGCCGGACCCGAGCGGCGTGTTCAACGCGAGCCTCGACGCCGGCACCCGCCGGGCGGTCGACGTGCGCGAGGGGGACGCGCTCGACGACGACGCGTTCGTCGCCCTGGTCCGCGAGGCCGTCGCCCTCAATCGCGGCTGAACAACTTCTCGGCGTGCACTTGGTCCTCGGCGGGGTACACAGGAAGGGTGAACCGCGAGGAACCGAGGAGCGTCATGGCTGACGAGGAGCGTCAGGACGACGGCTGGACCGGCAGCTACAAGAAGCCGTGGGGTGAACCCGCCGATGCAGGGCCACGTCGGTGTCCGCCGGGGGTCGCTGGATCTGGTCGATGGGCATCTCCGTGCTCGCCATCGCGGCCGTGTTCGTCGTGCTCGCGCTGGTCGAGGCCGACGTGCTGGGGTCGCCCGTGGGGCGTACGCGATGATCCCGGTCGCCCTTATCACGGCGTTCGTCGCGCGGCTGCTGCTGTCGGTGTTCAAGGCGCGCGCCGAGGACCACCCGGAGGGTTGACGGCTCGGTCCGGCGACGGCGAGAGCGCGAGCACCGGCCAGCCGAGCTCGGTCCGCCAGGCGCTGGGCGTCCGCGGTGTCGCGCGGCCCGCAAACGTAGGTCTCGTGCACGACGTCACCGATCGTGAGCGCGTTCTCGCCGACCCAGGTGCCGAGCCGTGCGTAGGACTCCTCGATCGCCGTGTGGTCACCCTCGTGGACCACGAGCGCGAGGTGCACGGCCGGCAGGCGGACGACCTCGACGCCGGAGGACGAGGGCACCTGCACGTCGGCGTCGACCGGCACCTCCAGGTTCACCTGTCCGGTCCCCTCGGCGAACAGCAGGTTGGCGAACCGGCCGCCGAGCGGGCCGCGGCGGGCCGTGGACGGGACGGCGGCGTCGAGCGTGGCGGCCGCCGAGTCGTACCAGGCCAGGACGTCGTCCGCGGAGACGACCACAGAGACGGTCGCCACCGTCCGCTCGGGGACCGTGCGCCGCTCCACCACCAGGTCGTCCTGCGGCTCCAGCAGCCGGTGCAGGGCGGTGACGGCGGCGCGGGTGCGGGCCAGCTCCGACTCGAGCCGCGCGAGGTGCTCGGCGACCACCGACGCGCGGCGCGCGGGGGTCCTGCGTCGCCAGGACCGTTCGCACGTCGGCCAGCGGCAGGTCGAGCTCGCGGAGCCGGTGCACGAGCCGCGCCTCGCCGATCTGCTCGGGGGTGTAGCGACGGTAGCCCGTCAGGGGATCGACCTCGGCCGGCTGGAGCACCCCGGTCCGGTGGTAGTGGCGGAGCGTCCGGATGGACAGGTGGGTCCGCGCCGCGAAGTCACCGATCGTCATCGCCGCGCTCATGGACCCACTCTGCACCGTCATGACGACGAGTGTGGACCCTCTCCCCGGGAGAGGGTCCACGGTCGACGCATGAGCAACGACACCACCACCCAGTCCCTGTCCCTCGACGAGCTCCCGGCCGTGGTCCGGGCGTTCACCGCGGCCCACCTCGAGCACGACCTGGAGCGCGAGATGGTGTCCTTCGCCGACGACGCCACCGTCGTCGACGACGGCCGCACGTACTCCGGGGTCGGCGAGATCCGGCCGTGGCTGGCCCGGGCGGCCGGCGAGT
>JAQIJP010000054.1:0-22304 GCA_036946185.1 Aeromicrobium erythreum | reverse complement strand
GTGCCGGAAGTCTCATCCACGTTCACCCGCCCGTCGCGCGGACGGATCCTCGCTGCGTGGGCGATCGACCTCGTCGCACTCCTCGCCCTCGGGTCCGTCGCGCTGTTCGTCGACTTCTTGTTCGCCTACGGCTTCCGCGACGAGGTCGGCGTCGTCGAGCACGGCACGTTCCTGATGCTGGCCGCCGTCACCGCGGTCGTGCTGGGCGTGGTGGTGGGGGCGTTCGACGTCGCGATCCTCGACGTCCCGGCGCGGACGGCGATCGCGTTCGGCGTCGCGGTCTCGGCGACGGCTCACCTGCTGGCCGTCGCGGCCGGTGTGCTGGTGTCGATGCAGTTCGAGGACCAGAACTCGGTCACCGCGGACCAGCCGGGCGGACCGTTCGTCGTGGTCGCGGTGGTCGCTGTGCTGGGCGGCGGTCTCAGCGCCTGGTGGTCGAACCGGGTCCTGCGGACCCGCTGACGTCGGCCTCGACGTCGTCCTGCGGCTCGCCCTCCCAGGGCTGCGCAGCGCGCTTGGCGTGCTTGGCGAACGAGCGGAGCAGGAAGAACAGCGCCACGCCGAGCGCCGCGACGATCCCGAGCGCGAGCCAGCCCGGCCGCACGATGTTCGGGTCGAGGGCCGCGGTCCTCCGCGGCGACGAGGACGGCGGTCAGCTGCGCATGCATGGCCCCAGTCTACGCGGCCCCGTCACCGAGATTTGCTGCCGCATCCACCCTTTCGCCGCGCAGAACGGTGGATGGTGCAGCACATCTCGGGGCCGGGGTCAGGGGGTGGCGCCGCGGGTGTAGCGGGCCGGGGGCGTCCCGACGACGGCGGTGAAGCTGCGGACGAGGTGGGCCTGGTCGCTGAAGCCGAGGTCGGCCGCCAGCGCTGCCCAGTCGACCTCGCCGCCGCGGTTGGCGACGGCGGCCGCGTCGAGCAGCCGGAACCGGCGCACCACCCAGCGCGGGCCGATGCCGACGTACTCGCTGAAGCGCCGCTGCAGGGTCCGCAGCGGCAGCCCGGCCAGCTCGGCGACCTGCTCGACCCGCACGACCGTCGGGTCGGACTCGATCGCCGCCACGAGCCGCGCGACCTCGGGGCCGGTCTCGTCGCGCTCGGCCCCGACGGCGTCGAGCAGGTCGACCAGGTGACCGGCCAGCGCCTCGTCGTCCTGACCGGGCTCCAGCATGCGTTCCGCGGCCGAGCCGTCGTCGACGTCGAGCAGCTCACCGAGGGGCACGACGCGATCCGAGAGCTCGGCCAGGCCGCGCCGCAGCACCGCGCGGAACCCCGCCGGCACGAAGGCCGCACCGACGACGTGGCCATCGCCCTCAAGACGTCGTTCGAAGGTCCGGCGCCCGACGCCGTGGACGAGGACCCGCGGCTCGCCATCCCAGCGCTCGGGCGGCGACGTGCACGACCGGCTGCGGCACAACCTTCTGCGGCTGCGGCTCGGCGCAGCTCCAGCGGACCGTCCAGACGTAATCGACCAGGTCGGCCCAGCGCGGCGGCGGGGCCACGCGTCCGACCTGCAGGTGCGGCGTCGCGGGCGACCGCACGATGGCGGCGTCGCCGCGGCCGGCCGGCGCCGTGTCGCGTTCGTTCAAGACACCGTCCTCCGTCCTCGCGACGCTGGGGTCATGAGCAGATCACACCACGCCGCGGCGACCTTCACGGTGACGTCGTGGGACGAGAAGGTCGTCGCCGACCTCGACGGCCGCAGCACCGAGATCAACGGGGTCACGTACCCGGCGAACGGGTTCAGCCGCGCCGACGTCACCTACGCCTACCGCGGGGACCTCGAGGGGACCGGCACCATCGCCTACCTGATCGCCTACCGCGACGGGGACACCGCGCCGGGCTTCGCCTTCGAGCACGTCGTCGGCTCGCTCGGCGGGCACGAGGGGTCGTTCCTGCTGCAGCACGTCGGCGAGCACGACGGGGACGGCGTCCGGATGCGCCTGAGCGTCGTCGAGGGCTCCGGCACCGGCGGGCTCACCGGCCTGTCGGGCGAGGGCGAGGTCGTGCTCGCCGGGCACAGCGAGGACGGGTACCCCATCACCCTCGACTACGACGTCTGACGTCGCAGATTCGCGCGCACGTCTGGGGAGAGGGTCAGCGAAGGCCGGCGAAGAGGTCGGTCTCGGGCAGCGGGGACTCGACCGTGCTGCGGACGAGCTCGAAGTCCTCGGTCGGCCAGGCCTCGCGCTCGATCTCGCGCGGCAGCGAGAACCAGAAGCCGTCGGGGTCGATCTGCGTCGCGTGCGCGAGCAACGCCTTGTCGCGGACCTCGAAGTACTCGGCGCACTCGACGCGCGTCGTCATCCGCTTCTCGCGCTCGGGGTCGAGCTTCCAGTCCTTGAACCGCTCGACGTACGGGCTGTCGATCCCGTGCTGCTCGAGCACCTCCTGGATGCGCTGGATGCGCGCGTAGGACCAGCCGTGGTGGTAGTAGAGCTTCGCGACCTGCCACGGCTCGCCGAGCTCGGGGTAGCGCTCCGGGTCGGCCGCCGCCTCGTAGGCGTACACGCTGATCTCGTGGCACTTGATGTGGTCGGGGTGCGGGTAGCCGCCGTTCTCGTCGTACGTCGTCATGACGTGCGGACGGAACTCGCGGATGAGGCGGACGAGCGGCGCCGCGGCCTCCTCGAGGGGCACGAGCGCGAAGCAGCCCTCCCGGCAGCGGTGGCTTCGGGTCGCCCTCGGGCCAGCCGGAGTCGACCCAGCCGAGCCAGTCCTGGCGGACGCCGAGGATCTCGCGGGCGCGGTCCATCTCCTCGCGACGAATCTCGGTGATGAGGTCCGGGTTGTCGGTGATGCCCGGGTGGTCGAAGCTCGGGTTCAGCACGCTGCCGCGCTCCCCGCCCGTGCACGTGACCACGTGCACGTCGACCCCCTCGGCGACGTACTTGGCCGTCGAGGCAGCGCCCTTGCTGGACTCGTCGTCAGGGTGGGCGTGCACGTGCATCAGCCGCAGTCGGTCCTCCACCCGTCCCATTATTCCTGGCCCGTTCCGCGGACGGCAGGCGCGGGGGCTGGCACCCTCGGCGCATGAGCCCGCAGCCCACCGTCGTCGTCACCGGCGCGTCCACCGGCATCGGCCGGACCACCGTGCAGCACCTCGCTGATCGCGACGTCCGCGTCGTCGCCGCGGTCCGCGACCTCGACACCGTCGTGGACCACCCCCTCGTCACCGGCGTGCGGCTCGACGTCACCGAGGCCGAGGAGGCGCGGGCGGCAGCCAGCACGGTCGCGGACCTCGTCGGGGACACCGGGCTGCACGGCCTGTTCAACAACGCGGGCGTCGCCGTCGGCGGGCCGCTGGAGCACGTCGCGCTCGACGACCTGCGCCGCCAGCTCGAGGTGAACGTGATCGGCCAGGTCGCCGTGACGCAGGCGTTCCTGCCCCTCTGCGTCGCCGCGGCCGCGGCGCGCGCATCGTGTTCACGGGATCGATCTCCGGGCTGGTCGGCCTGCCGTTCCTCGGCCCCTACGCCGCCTCGAAGCACGCGCTGCAACGGCCTCGCCGAGTCACTGCGCCGCGAGCTGCGACCGGGCGGCATCGGCGTGAGCGTCCTCGCCCCCGGCACCGTGTCGACCCCCATCTGGGGCAAGGCCGAGGACGACGTCGACGCCGCGGTCGGCGCGCTCCCGCCGGAGGGCCGCGAGCACTACGGCGACGCGATCGCGGGGCTGCAGAAGATCGTCACCGAGGCCGACGACGCCGGTATCTCCGCCGAGGTCGTCGCGAAGGCGGCGCACCACGCCCTGTTCTCGCGCCGCCCCAAGGCCGAGTACCTCGTGGGCACCGAGGCCAAGACGATCGCCGGGGCCTCCGCGGCCCTGCCGTACCGGCTGTTCGACCGCATCGTCGCGCAGCAGATGCGCGGCTGAGTCGGCTGGACCCACCTGGGACAATGGCGGCATGACCGACCTCGCCGACCGCTACGGCACCCGCCGCCGCCCCCGCTGGGTGTGGTGGGTCGTCGCCGCCGTCGGCGTGTCCTTCGGCGTCGCGTGGGCCGCCTGGATCGCCTTCCAGCCGCGACCGGTCACCGCGACCGTCTACGGCTACGACGTGCGCAGCGACACCAGCACCGTCGTGAAGCTCGACGTCCGTCGCTCCGACGACGACCCCCGTCCGCTGCACCGTCTACGTGCAGGCCGACGACCACGGCGTCGTGGGCGAGCGGACGGTCGACGTCCCGCCCAGTGGCCGCACCGTCACTCGGGTCCAGATCCCCGTCGAGACGGAGCGTCGCGGCGTCAACGGCATCCTGCGCACGTGTGAAACCACGAATTGAGTGGTAGCGTCGTGGGTTCACCCCGGGCGGACGGCCCGGGGTGCCGCACGTCGAAGGAGTGAATGAGCATGACGCAGCAGCCGACCGAGACCATCTGGGTCACGCAGGAGGCGTACGACCGCCTGGTCGACGAGCTCCGCAACCTCAAGGACGTCGTCATGCCCGACATCACCCAGAAGATCGCCGCCGCGCGCGACGAGGGTGACCTCAAGGAGAACGGTGGCTACCACGCCGCCCGCGAGGAGCAGGGCAAGACCAACGCCCGCATCCAGCAGCTCGAGGACATGCTGCGCCGCGCCGAGGTCGGCGAGAAGCCGGCCGACGACGGCGTCGTCGAGGCGGGCATGAAGGTCACGATCCGCTTCGCCGGTGACTCCGACACCGAGACGTTCCTGCTCGGCTCGCGCGAGCTGCTCAGCCTGGACAGCGCGGTCGACCTCGACGTCTACTCCCCCACGTCGCCGCTCGGCGCCGCGATCCTCGGCAAGAAGCCGGGTGACGAGGCCTCCTACGAGGCCCCCAACGGCAGGACGATCTCGGTCGAGGTCGTCGACGCCGTCCCGTTCTGACGGGCGCCCCGCACCGCTTCGACGGTCCTCGCGTACGGCGAGGATGTGATGACCCGCACGTGTCGCGTGCGTTTCGTTGCGGTTCCCCTAGACTCGGCGGGCAGTCCGGCCGCCGCCGTTCCCGCGGCGAGCCCCGCACCGTCCGCGAGGAGAGTCCGTGAGCAAGCCCCTGAAGAAGGTGCTGATCGCCAACCGTGGCGAGATCGCCGTCCGTGTCATCCGTGCGTGCAAGGACGCCGGCATCGGCAGCGTCGCCGTCTACGCCGAGCCCGATCGCAACGCGATCCACGTACGCATGGCCGACGAGGCCTACTCCCTCGAGGGCTCCACGCCGGGTGACTCCTACCTGTCGATCGAGAAGATCATCGCGGTCGCCGAGAAGAGCGGCGCCGACGCGATCCACCCCGGCTACGGCTTCCTGTCCGAGAACGCCGACTTCGCGCAGGCCGTGATCGACGCGGGCATCACCTGGGTCGGGCCCCCGCCGTCGGCCATCGACGCCCTGGGCGACAAGGCCAAGGCCAAGCAGATCGCCGAGCGCGCCAACGCCCCGCTCGCGCCCGGCACCAAGGAGCCGGTCAAGGACGCCAGCGAGATCGTCGCGTTCGCCGAGGAGCACGGCCTGCCCGTCGCCATCAAGGCCGTCTACGGCGGTGGCGGCCGCGGCCTCAAGGTCGCCCGCACGATCGAGGAGATCCCCGAGCTCTTCGAGTCGGCCACCCGTGAGGCCGTCGCCGCCTTCGGCCGCGGCGAGTGCCTCGTCGAGAAGTTCCTCGACAAGCCGCGTCACGTCGAGACGCAGTGCCTCGCCGACCAGCACGGCAACGTCGTCGTCGTGTCGACGCGTGACTGCTCGCTGCAGCGTCGCCACCAGAAGCTCGTCGAGGAGGCGCCCGCGCCGTTCCTCTCCGAGGACCAGCTGACGCGTCTCTACGACTCGTCGAAGGCGATCCTCAAGGAGGCCGGCTACTACGGCGCCGGCACGTGCGAGTTCCTCGTGGCCCGCGACGGCACGATCAGCTTCCTCGAGGTCAACACCCGACTCCAGGTCGAGCACTGCGTCTCCGAGGAGGTCACGGGCCTCGACCTCGTCCGCGAGATGTTCCGCGTCGCCGCCGGCGAGGAGCTCGGCTACGACGACCCCGAGATCATCGGCCACTCCATCGAGTACCGCATCAACGCCGAGGACGGCGGCCGCGGCTTCCTGCCCGCCCCCGGCACGCTGACCCGCTGGTCGCCCCCGGCCGGCCCCGGCGTCCGCCTCGACGGCGGCTACGAGGAGGGCGAGACCGTCCCCGGCGCGTTCGACTCCCTCGTCGCCAAGCTCATCGTCACGGGCCGCACCCGCGAGCAGGCCATCGAGCGGTCGCGCCGCGCGCTCGACGAGTTCGTCGTCGAGGGCATGCCGACCGTCATCCCGTTCCACCGCGACGTCCTCGACAACCCGGCCTACAACGCCAGCGAGGGCTCGTTCGACGTCTACACGACGTGGATCGAGACGGACTACGACAACCAGCTCGAGCCGTACTCCGGCGGCGCCGAGGGCGCCGAGGACGAGGAGCGCGAGCGCGTCGTCGTCGAGGTCGGCGGCAAGCGGCTCGAGGTCGTCCTGCCCGGCGGTCTGGGCGCGTCGGCGGCCGTCGCCGCGGGCGGCGGCAAGAAGGCCAAGCGCAAGGCCGGCGGCGGCGGTGGCGCGGCCGTCAGCGGCGACTCGCTGACGTCGCCCATGCAGGGCACCGTCGTGAAGCTCGTCGTCGAGGAGGGCCAGGAGGTCGCCGAGGGCGACCTGGTCCTCGTCATCGAGGCGATGAAGATGGAGCAGCCCATCAACGCCCACAAGGCGGGCACGATCACCGGCCTGCAGGCCGAGGTCGGCGCGACGCTGAGCGCCGGTGGCGTCATCGCCACCATCGCCGACGCGGACTGAGCCTAGGGCTCGAGGCGGGCCAGCAGGACGTCGCCGTCCGCCCCGTCCCACGACCCCAGCAGCGTCCCGCCGTCCTCGGCCGGCTCCCGGCCGAGGACGTGCGGGACGACCAG
Source organism: Aeromicrobium erythreum (assembly GCA_036946185.1). GTDB lineage: Bacteria > Actinomycetota > Actinomycetes > Propionibacteriales > Nocardioidaceae > Aeromicrobium > Aeromicrobium erythreum_A. Next base: position 15,406 of record JAQIJP010000054.1, on the reverse strand, counting down.
CGTGCCCGCGCTCGTCGTGACGCGAGCCGTGTCGCCGTCCTGAGCGACATCGACCAGGCCGACGTCTCCGTCGACCGGGGCCCCGGTCCCGCGGGCGGTCACGTGCGTCGACGCCGTGCCGCGCTCGCCGTCCGGACCGACGTACTCCATCGCGACGGAGCTCTCACGCCCGGCGATCGCCCGCACGAGCGCGGCGACCAGCACGGGGTCGCCGATGCCGTGCTGGATCCAGCGACGGCCAAGCACGCTGTGCTCCATCGTCGTCAGGAGCCACTCGTCGGCGCCGGCGAGCGGGGCGTCGCGGTACGTCAGCGGGACCTGCAGCCAGCGGTCGCCGTCGCGCGCCACGAGCACCTCGATGCCGACCTCGCCGGCGGGGTCGTCGAACCGGTAGGAGAGGCGGCGCGGCACCTCGACGGTCGACGGGTCCCCGTCGAACCAGTCCGCGCGCTCGAGGAACAGTCGGACGACCTCGGCCTTGGTCGGCGTGATCGTGGCGGTGGGGTGGACGTGGGCGACCATGCGCCCATCGTCGCAGGCTCAGCGGGTCTGCGTCGTGCCCGGAGCGCCCGCGGGGGCCTGGTGGTCGATCTCGCCATAGGCCACGCTCGCGGCCCACACGATCAGCGTGACGCCGACCCAGGTCCAGAACCCATCGATCGCGAAGCCGCGGCTCGGAACGGCGGCGTCGGTGATCGCGAGCGCCGCGAGGGTCAGGACGAGGCCACCGACCACGGTGTAGCCGCGGGCGAGCCGGGGCACGCTGTTCGCGACCGTGGAGCGCAGCACGACGAACAGAGTCGTGAACAGGACGACCGCGACGACGAACCAGCCGCGGCGCACGTCGAACCCGGCGAAGATCCAGGCCGCGAGCCCGAGGGCCAGGGCGTTGACGACGGCCGCGACGGCCACGGAACGGACGAGCGCGAGCATGCCCGCAGTATCGCAGCCCGGGTCAGCGGAACGCGAACCAGTTGGACTTCAGGCCCAGGCCCCAGCGGACGTCGTCGCCCGTCACGGTGATCGTCTTCTTGGAGCCGACCAGCCGCACCGACTGCGCGCGCCCGTTCCACGACCCGGTCCCGGTGCGCTTGGTGACCTCGATGGTGCGCAGCGAGCCGAGCGACGGGTACTTCTTCTCCAGGCCGGAGACCTTGACCTTGGTCACCCAGAGGTTGTTGGCGTTGCCGCTCCAGTCGTCCCAGCTGTCGGCCTGCTCCTTGAGGTAGGCCTGCGAGCCCTTCGCGGTCCGGCCGCCGGAGGACGACGAGAACTGCGTGAAGGCCGGCTTGCCGCCGTACGTCAGAATCGTGCCCTTCGTGGACGCGACGGCGGCGTCGGTCGCGGCGGTCTCGGCCGAGACGCCGCGGTAGACCTGGCACGACGTCGTGTCGCAGATGTCGTAGTAGCGGCTCGAGGTGATGGCCCGCGCCCCGTACGTGCGGGCGGCGACCGCCTGCGCCTTCAGCGCCTCCTTGTGCCAGCTCGAGGGCATCTCGGCGCTCAGCACGCCGCGCACGTAGTCGTCGATCGAGAGGACGTTGACGGTGTTGCGGTCCGTCGAGCCCTTCTTCGGGTAGGCCGCCCGCAGCGCACCCCGGTAGGTGACGGTGCTGCCGCCGGGCAGGACGAGACGCAACGGGGCGGAGGCCTCGAACTGCAGGTCCGTCGTGCGGACGGCGGAGTCGAAGCGGGACCACTTCCCGGCGACCCGCTGCTCGACCACCTGGCGGGACTTCGCCTTCGGGTCGGGACCGATGCGCCACTGCTCGATCGTTCGACCGGACGACGTCTTGGTCGGCAGCGTCTTGGTGCCGCCGCTGACGTTGCGGAAGCGCAGTCCCTTGGCCGGCAGCACCGTGACGGGAGCCGTCGTGTCCTTCGTGATGAGGACACGGATCGAGCCCGTGCGCTTGGCCTTGGTCGTGCCCGGGTAGTACTTGGCGAGGATCGCCGTCGCGAGCACCCCGGCCTTGGCGGCGCCCTGGGCGCCGTACTGGCTCATGCCGATGCCGTGGCCGTAGCCGCGACCCGTGACGGTGAGGGTGCGGCTCGAGCCGACCGTCGCCTTCGACGGCGTGTTCTTGGTCGAGGACGACGCCGTGCTCGACGGGGTCGGCGACGGGCTCGGCGTCGACGTGGAGCCCTTGACGAAGGTGACCTTGCCGGTCGACTTGCGCCAGGTGGCGGTGCCCTTCGTGAACTTCTGCGTGGTGGTCGACGAGGTCGACGTCGCCGACGCGATCGGGTAGCCCCACGAGCCCGACTGCAGGCCCGAGGACTTGTACGCGGTGAGCAGGGGCGAGCGGACCGCGTACGCGCGGGTCGAGCCCGGCCGCTGCGACAGGTTGGCCTTGGTGAAGGTCGAGGCGCGGCCACCGCCGGTGGCGCCCTGCTCGCCGAACGTCACGCTGCCGACGACCGAGGACCCGAGACGCTTGGCCTCACGGCTGATCGGCGTCGAGTAGTTCTTGATGTAGGAGGCGACCCGCACGCGCAGGCCGTCCTCGCCGTTCTTCGCCTTCGTCTCGGACAGCCAGCGGTAGGCCGCGGCGCCGGGGCACTCGGTCCCGATGACGTCGCGGTGGCCGGCGATCCGGTTGAGCTTCTTGCCGCCGAGCGAGTACGTGCCGGTCGCCGGGCGCAGGGTCGTGGCCAGGCGCCAGCCGACGAGCTTGACCATCGCGGTCTTCTGGGCGGCGGAGGGCTCGATCTTCGAGAACGTGCCCATCATCGAGATACCGGTCGTGTAGGTGTTGACGGCGTTGTTGCCCGAGTGGGCGGCGCGCACGTTGCGGTCGATGCCGCCCTTGCGCCCCTCGAAGATCTGGCCGTACTTGTCGACGAGGAAGTTGTAGCCGATGTCGCACCAGCCGCGGCCGTTGACGTGGTACTTCTGCGTCGCCCGCACGATCGAGGCGGACTGGGACTTGGAGTACGAGTTGCTGCCGACGGTGTGGTGCACGACCACGCCCATCGTGGTGCTGCCGTAGGTGGGCGAGTCGCACTTGCCGCCGGAGATCGCGCCCCACTTCGACCGGGTGATGATGGCCGGGCGGGGCGTGAAGGTCGGGCTGCCGTCGCTCGACGCGGTCTGGACGAAGCCGGCCGGGCTCGCGTCGGTGCTCGCCGAGCCGGCGGGGAGGCCGGCGGGGCTCGCGGTCGTGTCGCCGGAGGTCCCGGTCGTGGGGGTCGGGTCGTCGCCGCCGTCGATGGTGGCGATCTTGACGTCCTTCGGCGTGCCCTGGGCCGCCGTCACGCGCGCGGCGACGCCGTCCGCGTCGCCGACCCACTCGGCCTCGGTGGCCGGTCGCCCGACGCCCTGGCCGTCGGGGTCCTGGTGCAGGTGGCGCCACGCGGACCACGTGCCCTTGCTGCGGGTGCGCACCTCGACCTCGACGCCCTTGACGGAGTCGTCCGGCGCCCACGTCACGCCGACGAGCCCGAAGGACTTGACGCGCGTCTTGTCCAGCTCGGCGACGACCGGACCCTCGGCGTGGTCGTGGCCGTCGCCCTCGGCGTGGTCACCGGCCGGCTCGCGCGAGGCCGACGGCGCGGTCGTCGTCGGGACGGCCGTCTGCTGCATCGTGGCCTTCGGGGCGGGGGCGGCGATCGCCCCGGCGTCCGATCCGGCGTCACCGCCGCCACCGACGGCGGCCGTCGCGGGCGCGGCGACGAGCACGCTGCCTGCGAGCAGGCCCGCGGTGAGGGCGGCCGTGACCGCGTGAGGGCGTCCGAGAACCATGGGGAAGGTCCGTCCTGTGGCGTTTGTGACGGGTGTGACGAGGACGATTGGATCACACGCCCAGGGCGCGGTCCAGCGAAACGGACCTGACCTGCGGAACTACACGGATGTCATTTCCGCAGGTCAGAGGCGGTTCGTCAGGACGAGCGGTGCAGGCGGCGGGCGGCCTCGGCGACCGAGCCGGAGAGGGACGGGTAGACCGTGAACGCGTCGGCCACCTGGTCGACCGTGAGCGACGCCGAGACGGCGAGCGAGACGGGGTGGATGAGCTCGCTCGCCCGGGGCCCGACCACCACTCCCCCGATCACGACGCCCATGCCACGGCGGGCGAACAGCTTGACGAAGCCGTGGTGCACGCCCTGCATCTTGGCGCGCGGGTTCGCGGCGAGCGGCAGCATCGCGACGTCGGCGTGCAGCTCGTCGGCGTCGATCTGCTTCTGGGAGAGGCCGACGGTCGCGATCTCCGGCGACGTGAAGATGTTGCTGGAGACGTCGTCGAGGTCGAGCGGCCGGACGGCGTCGCCGAGCAGGTGGGCCATCGCGATCCGGCCCTGCTGGGCCGCGACGGACGCGAGCATCAGGACGCCCGTGCAGTCGCCGGCCGCGTAGACGCCCGGGACGTTCGTGCGCGAGACCTTGTCGACCTCGACGAAGCCGCCGTCGTCCAGACGGACGCCGACCTCCTCCAGGCCGAGGTCGGCGGTGTTGGGGATCGAGCCGAGCGCGAGCAGGCAGTGCGACCCCTCGACGGTGCGGCCGTCGGTGAGGGTGACCACGACGCCGTCGCCGACCCGCTCGACCGACGCCATCCGCGAGCGGCCGAGCACCGTCATGCCCCGCTCGGTGAAGACCTCCTCGATGAGGTTCGCCGCGTCCTCGTCCTCGCCGGGGAGCACCCGGTCGCGGCTCGACACGAGGGTGACCTCGGCGCCCAGGCCGTTGTAGGCGCTCGCGAACTCGGCGCCCGTGACGCCGGAGCCGACGACGATCATGTGCTCGGGCAGCTCGCGCAGCGCATAGACCTGCTCCCAGGTCAGGATCCGCTCGCCGTCGGGCTGGGCGTCCGGGCTGACCCGCGGGTGCGCTCCGGTCGCCAGCAGGACCGCGTCGACGTCGAGCGTCGTGTCACCGTCCGCGCCGGTGACCTGCACGGTGCCGCGGTCGACGAGCCGGGCGGTGCCGCGCAGCACCGTGATGTCGGAGGCCTCGAGGCGCGTCGCGATGTCCTGGGACTGCGCCTGGGCGAGCGAGAGGACGCGATCGTTGACGCTCGCGAGGTCGGCGCGGATCGTCCGCGGCACCTCGACGCCGAGCTCGGCCGAGGACTCGACCTCGGTGAGCAGGTCGGAGGTCGCGATGAGCGTCTTGCTCGGCACACAGTCGGTCAGGACGGTCGAGCCGCCGAGCCCGTCGCGCTCGACGACGGTGACCTCGGCCCCGAGTCGACTGGCCACGAGTGCCGCCTCGTAGCCACCAGGTCCGCCACCGACGATCGCCACACGAGTCACCCGGTCATCCTCTCAGGCGGCCGGCGCGGGCCCCAAATCCCGGGCCTCGACGTGGCCCCTCGTCGAGGCCGACGTGGGCCGGGAGGTCAGCGCCGGTACTGCGGCAGCAGCTCGCTGAGCTCGGCGAACAGGGCCCCGTTGAGCCCGAACACGACCCGCACCTCGTCGAGCACGCGGTCCCGCTGCGTGGTGTCGAGCGGCAGGGCGTCGAGGGCCGCCCGGTAGGCGTCCTTGTACGGCTTCGGCTTGGGGACGGCCTCGAAGCGGTAGAAGGCGATGCCCTCGCCGGGCGCGAGGTCGTACTCGCGGGTGAGGGCGCGGCCGATCACCTGGCCGCCGGACAGGTCGCCGAGGTAGCGCGTGTAGTGGTGGGCGACGTACAGCCCGCCCCAGGCCCGGGTGGCCTCGATCCGGGCCACGTAGGCGTCGGTGGCAGCGCTCGCCGCGCGCGGGTCCCCGCCCCAGGCCGCGAGGTCGGCCTCGATCGCGGCGAGGCGCTCGAGCGCGGGGTCGACGACGGGTCCGGCCACCGGGTCGTCGCGCAGGTCGCGGCCCACGGACTCCAGCGCGGCGTACACGCGACGCAGGCAGCCCAGGTAGTGGGCGTAGCCCTCGCGGCTCACGCGACCCGCGGTCAGCTCGGCCATGAACGCCGAGCCCTCCGCGTCGCGGTGCTCCTGCTGCGAGCCCGTCCGCAGCAGCGTCGACAGCGGCACGTCGGCGGTCGGTGCGGCGGTGCTCGTCATGCGGACCCCCTCCGGTCGACGGGTCACGTCCGATCATGCCCCACGGAGCCTGAGGTCCGGGCGCCCGCTCGGCTAGTGTGCGGTGGTGAGCACCTCGGACCTCGCCCGCCAAGCCGCCGCCGCCCTCGCCGAACGGACGGGGGTGGAGCGCCACGACGTCGCCCTCGTCATGGGGTCGGGGTGGTTGCCCGCCGCCGACGCGCTGGGCGAGCCGCGCGCGGAGCTGCCCGCCGCGGAGCTGCCGGGCTTCGTGCAGCCGGCCGTCGAGGGTCACGGGGGGACGATCCGCTCGGTCGAGCTGGGCGGCGTCGACCTGCTGGTGTTCCTCGGCCGCACGCACTTCTACGAGGGCCATGGCGTCGACAAGGTCGTGCACGGCACCCGGACGGCTGCCGCGGCCGGCTGCCGCGCGATCGTCCTGACGAACGGCTGCGGCGGACTGGATCCTGCCTGGAGCCCCGGCACGCCGGTGCTCATCAGCGACCACATCAACCTGACGGCGACCTCGCCGATCGAGGGTGCGAACTTCGTCGACCTGACCGACGCCTACTCGCCGCGCCTTCGCGGCCTGTGCCGTGAGGTCGACCCGTCGCTCGACGAGGGCGTCTACGTCCAGTTCCCCGGGCCGCACTACGAGACCCCGGCCGAGATCCGCATGGTCCAGGCCATCGGCGGCACGCTCGTGGGCATGTCGACGGTGCTCGAGACGATCGCGGCGCGCGAGGCGGGGCTCGAGGTGCTCGGCCTGTCGCTCGTGACGAACGCCGCGGCCGGGATGACGGGCGAGCCGCTGAACCACGAGGAGGTCCTCGAGGCGGGCCGCTCCGCGGCGACGCGGATGGGCGGTCTGCTCGCCGAGGTCCTGCCGCGCATCTGAGCGGCCGACGACGAGAGGCGGACAGCATGGAGATCGAGTCGACGGTCCGGGCCTGGATCGCGCAGGACCCCGACCCCACGACCCGCGCCGAGCTGGAGGACCTGCTCGAGCGCGGCGCCGAGGACGAGCTCCGGGACCGCTTCCGCGAGCGGCTCCAGTTCGGCACCGCCGGGCTGCGCGGCGCGCTCGGCGCCGGCCCCAACCGGATGAACCGGGTCGTCGTCGCGCAGGCCGCCGCCGGGCTGGCCCGGTACCTGCTCGACCGCGCCGAGGGGACCCGACCGAGCGTCGTCGTGGGCTACGACGCGCGGCACCTGTCCGACGTCTTCGCGCGTGACACCGCCGAGATCTGCCAGGCGCTGGGCGTCGACGCGCACCTGCTGCCCGAGCCGCTGCCGACGCCGGTGCTGGCGTTCGCGATCCGGCACCTCGGGACGTCGGCCGGCGTCATGGTGACGGCGTCGCACAACCCGCCGCAGGACAACGGCTACAAGGTCTACCTCGCGGACTCCAGCCAGATCGTGCCGCCCGCCGACGCGGAGATCTCGGCGGCCATCGACGCTGTCGGGCCCGTCGACGCCCTCGACCGCAGAGACGACTACACCCGGCTCGGCCCGGAGGTCGCCGCCGCCTACGTCGAGGCGTGCGTCGCCCTGGCGCAGGACGGTCCGCGCGACGTCGTCGCCGTCTACACCCCGATGCACGGCGTCGGGCGCGACACCCTGGTCGAGGTCGTCCGACGCACCGGCTTCGACCCGCTGCACGTCGTCGCGGAGCAGGCCGACCCGGACCCCGACTTCCCGACGGTCGCGTTCCCCAACCCCGAGGAGCCCGGGGCGATGGACCTCGCGCTGGCGCTCGCCGAACGGGTCGGGGCCGACGTCGTGATCGCGAACGACCCGGACGCGGACCGCTGCGCCGTCGGGGTCCGCGGCGACGACGGCTACCGGATGCTGACGGGCGACCAGGTCGGCGCGTTGCTGGCCGACCTGCTGCTGCGACGCGGCGTGCGCGGCACGTACGCCTCCTCGGTCGTCAGCTCGGACCTGCTGGGTCGTCAGGCCGCCGCGGCCGGGCAGCGCTGGGAGCAGACGCTCACCGGCTTCAAGTGGATCGGCAAGATCGACGACCTGGCGTTCGGCTACGAGGAGGCCCTCGGCTACTCGGTCGCTCCCGGCATCGCCCGCGACAAGGACGGTGTCTCGGCGGCCCTCGCCGTGCTGCAGCTCGCGGCCGAGCTCAAGGCCGAGGGGCGGACGCTGCTCGACCGGCTCGACGACGTGTACCGCGAGCACGGCGTGCACGCGACCGGCCAGCTGTCGGTCCGGGTCGAGGACCTGGCGGTCATCACCTCGGCGATGACGACGCTCCGCACGGACGCGCCGACGACCCTCGCCGGACTCGACGTCACGAGCGTCGACGACCTGGAGGACGGCTACCGCGGCCTGCCCCCGACCAACGGCATCCGGCTCGGGCTCGGCGACGTCGCCCGCGTCATCGCGCGGCCGTCGGGCACCGAGCCGAAGCTCAAGTGCTACCTCGAGGTCGTCGTGCCGGTCCAGGACTCGCTCGAGGCCGCGCGCACCGAGGCCGAGGACCGGCTGAGCCGCATCAAGGCCGACCTGGCCGCCGCCCTCGGCCTCTGATCCCGGCTCCCGCCTCGAGAAGACCACCCGGACGTGGTCTCGATACGTCGGACGCGCTCGCTGGCGCTCGCCGTCCGCCTCCTCGACCGCCGGAACCCCCGGCCGACTACTCGATCGCCGGAGTCCACGGCGGTCTCGCTCCTCGATCGCCGGAGTCCACGGCGGTCTGGGGGCACCTCCCGCGAGCTCTGCGAGTGGGGGCGTAGCGGCAGGAGCGAGGAACGAGCGACCTCCCGCGTATCGAGACCACCACCACCGAACCGGGTCTCACGACGCGCGACCGGCGGGTACGGAGCTCAGGTGCGGGGCAGGCGGAAGAAGTCGGCGATGAGCGTCGTCGCGTCGATCGTGCTCGTCGTCTTGCCGAGCGGCGCGATCGGCACCTCGGCGCCCGGCCAGGTGTGGCCGCCGCCCCGGATCACGTAGTAGTCGAGGCGGACGTCGTTGCAGCCCGACCACGTGAACCGCTCGACGTCGCTGCCGACCTCGCGGTCGCGCGGCTCGGCGTCGCAGCCGTCGTGCTTCGCCCAGTCGCGCATCACGGTGTTGGCGGCGCGCACCGGGAACAGTGGCGTCTTGCCGCCCCGGAACGGCACCACCTTGTCGGCCGTGCCGTGGAAGTAGACGAGGTCGGCCGGCGGCGCGGCGTCGCACTGCTTCTCGTAGAAGGTCGCCGCGACCCCGGCGTAGCCGGCGAACGGGTCGTCGTCCCGGCACGCGAGCGCGAACACGATGGCCGAGCCGTTGGACAGGCCGGCCACGTACTGCCGGTCGACGTCGACGCAGCGGTCGTCCGAGATCGTGGACCGCAGCTGGTCGATGAACTTCGCGTCCTTGCCGCGGTCGTTCGCGACGCCCTTGACGTCCCACGTCGCCGGGTCGCCGATCGCGTCGGGCGCCACCACGGCCGTGTTGTTCTCCGACGCCAGCTCGCCCATGGCCGTGTAGGACAGCGTCTGCTCGGCGTTGCTGCCGAGCCCGTGGAACATGAAGACCACCGGCACCTTCCGGTTCGGGGCCACCGTCCGCGGCGTGATCGTCACGAACTTCCGCTGCTGGCCGTCGACCGTCATGGTGTGCTGCTCGGTGCCCGGCTCCAGGACCGAGCACTTCCCGGTCGACGCGGTGGGGTCCGGCGTGTCCGACCCGCGCGAGCAGCCCGCCAGCACCGAGACCACAAGGAGCCCGAGCGCCACGAACGCCGTCGTCCGGCGGCTCACGGGAGCGCCGCCGAGATCGCGCGCCAGAACGTCGGGTAGGCGTAGACCGTGTTGCGCAGGGTCGCGACGGGGACCTCGGCCCGGACCGCGAGCGCGAGGAACGAGAGCGTCTCGCCGCCGGTCGGCCCGACGCTCGTCGCCCCCACCACGACGCCGCGGTCGGTGTCGACGACGACCTTCACCAGGCCCTGGGCGCCGGGACCGTGCATGAAGCCCCGGCTGCTCTCCTCGAGCTTCGTCGTGGCGACCGCGACCGACAGCCCCCGGTCACGCGCCTGCTGCTCGGTGAGTCCGACGCCGCCGACCTCCGGGTCGGTGAACGTGACGCGCGGGAAGCTCGTGTCGTACGGCGGCAGCTCCTCGCCCAGCAGCTGCGCCGCGACGCGTTCCGACTGGTACATCGAGACGTGCGTGAAGGCGCCCCGGCCGGCGATGTCGCCGATCGCCCAGAGGCCGTCGGTCCCCTCGACGCGCAGGGCGTCGTCGACCGTGAGCCGGGCGTCCGGGTCGATCCCCACGGACTCCAGCCCGATGCCGTGCAGACGGGGCCGGCGGCCCGCGGCGACGAGCAGCCGCTCGGCCTCGATCGTCAGGTCACCAGCCGTGACGCGGAAGCCCGACCCGTCGTGCGCCACCGCGTCGATCCCGACGTCGGTGTGCACCGTGATGCCCTCGGCCTCGAAGACCTCGGTGAGCACCGCGGAGGACTCGGGCTCCTCGGGGCCGAGGATGCGCGGCCCGCGCTCCAGGACCGTCACCTGGCTGCCGAAGCGGGCGAACACCTGCGCGAGCTCGACGCTGATCGGGCCACCCCCGACGACGACCAGCGACGCCGGGGCCTCGGTCGCCTCGATGGCCTCGTGGTTGGTCCAGAACGGCGTGCCCTCCAGGCCGTCGACCGGCGGGACGGCGGGCTCCGTGCCGGTGTTCAGGACGACCCCTCGCCGCGCTGTCACGGTCTGCGTGCCGCCGTCGGCCAGCTCCACCTCGACGGTGCGCGGCCCGGTCAGCCGGCCACGTCCGCGCAGCAGCGTGGCGCCGGCGTCGGTCAGCCGGTCGGCCGCCACGGTGTCGTCCCACGAGTCCGTGGCCTGCTCGCGGATGCGCCGGGCGACAATGCCGAAGTCGGGGGTCACGTCCGCCCGGCCGCCCACCTGCGGCAGCCGACGGGCGTCGGCGAGCGCGTCCGCGCCGCGGATCATCATCTTCGACGGCACGCAGCCCCAGTAGGGGCACTCGCCGCCGACGAGCCGCGACTCGACGGCCACGACCTCCAGGCCCTCGCGGGCCAGTCGTCCGGCGAGGTTCTCGCCGCCCGGCCCGAGGCCGACCACCACCACGTCGCACTGTCGTTCCGTCACGCGGCCATTGTGCCCACCCGCGCCACGATGCGCCCGCCACGGGCCCGACGTACGGTCGCGGCATGGTGCGGCTGCGCAGGACCTCCGCGAGCAGCCCGGGGTGGACCCGGGTGCGGCACGGCCGTGGCTTCCGCTACCTCGACGAGGGCGGCCAGCCGCTCCCGGACGAGGACGTCACGCGCTGCAAGGAGCTCGTCATCCCGCCGGCCTGGCGCGAGGTCTGGATCTGCCCGGCCGCCAACGGCCACCTGCAGGCCGTCGGCACCGACGACGCCGGTCGCCGCCAGTACCTGTACCACCCGGCGTGGCGCGAGCGGCGTGACGCCGAGAAGTTCCGGCACATGGAGCGCTTCGCCCGGTCGCTGCTGAAGCGCCGGACCGGGGTGCGGCGCGGCCTCGGCGACGAGCCGGACCTCGCCGGCGTGACGGCGCTCGTGTTCGGGCTGCTCGACCTCGGCACGTTCCGGATCGGGTCGGACCGCTACACCGACGAGAACGGCAGCTACGGCCTGACGACGATCGAGCGCGAGCACGTCTCCTTCGACCGCGGGCGGGTGACGTTCGCCTACACGGCTAAGTCCGGGCAGCAGCTCGACGTGACGGTGCGCGACGCCCGCATCCACGGCCTGCTGCGGACCCTGCACGAGCGCGAGGGGTCGAGCCGCCGGCTGCTCGCGTACCGCGTCGACGGCTCCTGGCGCGACCTCGACGCGGGCGAGGTCAACGACTTCGTGAAGCAGACGCTGGGCGAGGAGTTCAGCGCCAAGGACTTCCGGACCTGGCGCGGGACCGTGATCGCCGCCCAGGAGCTCTCGTCGGCCGCCGCGGACACGAAGACCGCGCGCAAGCGGGCGGTCACCGCGGCGATGCGCACCGTCGGCGAGCACCTGGGCAACACCCCCCTCGGTCGCGCGGGCCTCCTACGTCGACCCGAGGGTCGTCGACCTGTTCCAGGACGGCGTGACGGTCGCGCAGGTCTCCCGCGCGACGACGCCGGGCGCCCCGGTGAACCGGACGCTCGAGCGCAACGTGCTGAGCCTGCTGCGCAAGGCCGACCGGCTCTAGCCGCGAGGGGCGAGGGGCGAGGGGCGAGGACTAGCGGCTGCGCAGCAGCCGGTTGACGTCGAGCAGCCCCGCGCCGTACGAGCTGTCGCGACCGCTCGGGCCGAGGTCGCGGCTGGTCGACGCGATCCGGCGGACCACGCCGGCGGCGCCCCAGCGCGGGTGCTTCGACAGGGCCAGGGCGGCGGCCGCGGCGACGTACGGCGTGGCCATCGACGTGCCGCTGATCGCGCAGTACGACTGGCCCGTGCAGGAGCCACCGAGGCGGTTGCGCGGCGTCGTGGTCGACCAGATGTCGCCGCCCGGGGCCGCCACGTCCACCCAGGACCCGGTGCTGGAGAACGAGGACCGCGCGAGGGAGCGGTCGACCGACCCGACGCCGACGACGCCCGGGTAGGCGGCCGGGTACTGCGTCGGGCAGCCCAGGAAGCACGCCAGCGAGCCGCCGTCGTTGCCGGCCGCCGCGACCACGACGACGCCGCGATCGACCGCGTACTTCACGGCGGTCCGCAGCGCCGGGTCGGACTGCGAGGACCCGAGCGACAGGTTGACGACGTCGGCGCCCTTCTGCACCGCCCACACGACCCCGCGCGCGACCTGGTCGGTCGCGCCGGAGCCGTTCGCGTCGAGCACCCGGACCGGCAGGACCTTGGTCCTCGGGGCGAGCCCCGCGACACCGCGCCCGTTGCCGGCGACCGCGGCGACGATGCCCGCGACGTGCGTGCCGTGGCCGTTGGCGTCGTCGGGCGACGTGCCGGGCGCCAGGACGTCACGTCCCGGCAGCAGGTTGGCGCGCAGGTCGGGGTGGGACGTCATGACCCCGGTGTCGACGACCGCGACGACGGTCTGCGCGGTGGACCGCGTCCGACCACCGCGCGTGACGGTCCAGGCGCGCTCGGCGCCGAGCCGGTCGAGCGCCCACTGCCGCGAGCGCAACGGGTCGCGGGTCGCGAGCGTCGTGACGGGCTGGGCCATCGAGACGGTCAGCCCGTCGCCGAGCGCCGCCCGCACGAGACCGAGGGCGTCCGCGCGCGAGGACGCGACCGTGGTGCGGTAGCGGGGCACGCCGTCCGACCCGACCGACGTGACGACGACGCGCAGCGTGGAGCCGTCGGCGACGCCGGCGACGATCCGCCGGGCCTGCGTGAGCAGGTCGTCGGACGCCTGGGCGGGGGCGGGCGCGAGCGTCGCGGCGAGGACGGCGACGACGGTCGACAGGACGAGGGACAGGGCGCGGGGCATGACGGGACCTCCAGGTCTCACCCGGATGAACCGCCCGGGAGCCCCTGGGGTTACGGGCGCCAGCGCTTGACGCTGTACGCGAGCAGGCCCCACGCGGCGAACGCCGAGACGATCAGGCCGAGCCCCGTCCCCCCAGCCGGCGGCCGGCAGCTGCGGCCCGAACCCGACACCGAGGACGTCGAACTCGGGGATCTCGGGGCTCGCCCACCAGACGATCCCGAGCAGCAGGAGCCACAGGCCGCCGAGGGCGCTGACGACGATGCGCGGGATGGTCGCGACGCCGTACTGGGCGCCCTCGATCGCCCGGTCCTTGAGGAAGTCGCGGGCCCGACGGGCCCAGGCGTAGTGCGGGGCGAGCAGCGCGACGCCCGCGACGAGCACCAGCATGCCCGGGCCGGGTGCCGGCATCATGACGATGCCGACCGGAATGAGGATCCAGCCGAGGACCTCGCTGCCCGTGCGCTTGAACCACTTCACGAGGCGGTCGCGCAGCGTCATGGCGCAAGCATGCCAGGCCCCACCAGCAAGCCGCTGGGCATCCGGCTCCGAACCCGAGGTGAACGTTCGTGCCGCCCCGCGTGGCGCGCCCCCGTCCCGGACGAAAGACTGACCCTCGTGAACACCGCTGCTTCCCTGCTCTCCCTCGCCGAGGACGCCCTCGGCCTCCGGCTGCCGATCCGCCTGCGGGCGTGGGACGGCAGCGAGGCCGGCCCGGCGGGCGACGGCCCCGTCCTCGTCATCCGCGACAAGCGCGCCCTGCGCCACGTCATGTACCAGCCGGGCGAGCTGGGCGTCGCCCGCGCCTACGTGCAGGGCTACCTCGACGTCGAGGGCGACCTCGCCGACGGCCTGCGGGCCATGTGGGCCGCCGTGCGCGACGCCCGCGCGGCGGACGAATCCGCGGGCCGCCCCCGCGTCACGCCGAGGCTCGCGCTGCGCGCGGTCGGGCTGGCGCTGCGGCTCGGCATCGTCGGCAAGCGGCCGCCCATCCCGGCCGCCGAGTCCCAGCTGAGCGGCGAGCTGCACAGCCGCGAGCGCGACCAGGCCGCGATCTCGCACCACTACGACCTGTCGAACGACTTCTACGAGCTCGTGCTCGACCCGCAGATGGGCTACTCCAGCGGCTACCACGTCACCGAGGACGCGTCGCTGGAGAACGCGCAGTTCGCGAAGCTCGACCTCGTGTGCCGCAAGCTGGGCCTGCAGCCGGGCATGAAGATGCTCGACATCGGCTCCGGCTGGGGCTCGCTCACGCTGCACGCCGCGCAGCACTACGGCGTGCACGTCACCGGCGTGACGCTGTCGCGCGAGCAGCGCGACTTCGTGCTCAAGCGCGCCGCCGACCGCGGCCTGCAGGACCGCGTCGACGTGAGCCTGCGGCACTTCCGCGACCTGTCCGAGGCCGGCGTCCGCGACGGCGGCATCGACGCGATCGCGTCGATCGAGATGGGCGAGCACGTCGGCGACGCCGAGTACGAGGTGTTCACGTCGTCCATCCATCGCTACCTGCGCCCCGGCGGCCGCGTGCTCATCCAGCAGATGTCGCGCAGCAACGGCAAGGACGGCGACCGGCCCGGCGGCGGGCCCTTCATCGAGACCTACATCGCGCCGGACATGCACATGAAGCCGCTCGCGAAGACCCTCGCGTTCATCAACGACGCGGGCCTCGAGATCCGCGACGTGCAGGCGCTGCGCGAGCACTACCCGCTCACCGTCGCCGGCTGGGCACAGAACCTCGAGGACAACTGGGACGAGGCCGTCCGGCTCGTGGGGATCGAGAACGCCCGCGTGTGGCGCCTCTACCTCGCCGGCGGCTCGCTCGCCTTCGAGGAGAACCGGATGGGCGTCGACCAGATCCTGGCCGTCAAGCCCTCCCCCGCGGGCGTCAGCTCGATGCCCCTGACCCCGGAGTGGATCCAGCGATGATCGACAACGACCTCGGCCGCACCGGCCTGACCCTCGTGGCGGGACTCGTCACCGTCGTGGTGTTCATGGCGGC
>JAQIJP010000053.1:0-19668 GCA_036946185.1 Aeromicrobium erythreum | reverse complement strand
CGCGGCCTGCTTCGTGGGTCGAGCCGTCGTCGCGTGGCTGCACGCCGTCGTGAGCGCGCGGGCCGCCGAGGGGGTCAAACGCGGGCTGCGGCGCGACCTGGTCGCCACCCTGCTCGACCCGCGCCGCGTCGGTCCCGCGCCGCGCAGCGCCCGGTTCGCGACGCTCGTCGAGCGTGGGCTGGACCGGCTCGACGGGTACGTCGCCCGCTTCCTGCCCCAGGCGGTGCTCGCGGTCGTCGCGCCGGTGCTCGTCGTGCTGGTCCTGCTCGTGGCCGATCCCTGGTCCTCGCTCGTCGTGGTCCTCACCGTGCCGCTCGTCGTGGTGTTCCTCGTGCTGGTGGGCCTCGTGACCCAGGACCGGCTCGACCGGCGCTGGGAGGAGCTCGCCCGGCTCGGGCGGCACTTCTCCGAGGTGCTGCGCGGCCTCACGGTGCTGACGCTCCTCGGTCGCCGCCAGGAGGAGGGGGTGCGGATCACGGGGGAGCGGCACCGGCGGGCGACGATGCGGTCGCTGCGGACGGCGTTCCTGTCGGCGCTCGTGCTCGAGCTGTTCTCGACCCTGTCCGTCGCGATCGTGGCGGTCACCGTCGGCCTGCGGGTCGTCGGCGGCCACCTGGGGCTCGAGACGGCCCTTTTCGTCCTGCTGGTCGCCCCCGAGGCCTACCTCCCGCTGCGGCGGCTCGGAGCCCAGTTCCACGACAGCATCGACGGGTCGCACGCCGCGGCCGAGGCGCTGGACCTGCTCGAGGCCGAGCGGCACGCGGGGCACCTCGGGGCGCCGGCGGGCGCGGTCGTCGTCGAGGACCTCGTCGTCCGCCACCCCGACCGGGACCGGCCCGCGCTCGCGCTGGGCCACGCGACCCTGCGACCCGGCGAGCTCGTCGTCGTGACCGGGCCCTCCGGCTGCGGCAAGTCGACGCTCCTGGACGTGCTGCTCGGGTTCATCGAGCCGTCGCGCGGCCGCGTCCGCGTCGCCGGGACGGACCTGGCCGACCTCGACCTGGAGTCGTGGCGCTCGCGGCTGGCCTGGGTGCCGCAGTTCCCCGCCCTGCTGTCCGGGACCGTCGCCGCGAACGTCCGGCTCGGCGACCCGGGGGCCGACGACGCCGCCGTCCGACGTGCCCTGGCCGAGGCCGGCGCCGCCGACCTCGCCCCGGACCGCGTCGTCCGCGAGGCCGGTGCCGACCTCTCGGCCGGCGAGCGGCGCCGGGTCGGGGTCGCCCGCGCGCTGCTGCGCGCCCGCTCCGGCGGTTGCGCGTTCGTGCTGCTCGACGAGCCGACCGCCGGTCTGGACGACGTGCGTGAGCTCGCGGTGCTGGAGACCCTGCGCGACCTCGTGCGCCGCGACGGCCTGGGCGTCGTCGTGGTGGCCCACCGGCCCGAGACGATCGCGGCCGCCGACCGGGTGCTCGCCCTGACCACCCCGGCCCCGGAGCCGGTCCGATGAGCCGCCCGTCGCGCGACGCCTCGCCGGACCGCCGGGCCGAGCGTCGGGCCGCCGTCACGGGCGTCCTGTACGCCGCGGGCGCGCAGCTCGCGGGGGTCGGGCTGCTGCTGACCTCCGGCTGGCTCATCGTCCGCGCTGCCGAGCAGCCGCCGGTCCTCTACCTGATCGTGGCGATCGTCGGCGTCCGGTTCTTCGGCATCGGCCGGGCGGCCCTGCGCTACGTCGAGCGGCTCCGCACCCACGACGCCGCGCTGCGCCGCAGCGTGCGCGAGCGGGTCGAGGCGCTCGTGCCGCTGCAGGCCGCGACCCCGCGGACGCTCGAGGGTCGCCGCCACGGCGACGTGGTGCGCGAGGTCGTGGCGGACGTCGAGACGGCCCAGGACGGCTTCCTGCGGATCCGGGTGCCGTGGGCCGCGACGCTCGTCGCGGCGGCCGTGGTCGTCCTCGTCACGGGGGCTCTGCAGCCGGTCGCCGGGCTGGTGGTCGCCGCCCAGGCGGTCGTCACGATGGTCGTGCTCCGCCTCGTGGTGCCGCGCGCGACGCGGCGCACGACCGCGACGCTCGCCGCTGACGCCACCGAGCTCGTCCGCGCCGCGCCGGACCTGCTGGCGTACGGGGCCGCCCCGGCACACCGCGACGACGTCCTCCGCGCCGTCGACGACCTGGCCCGCTCCGGACGGCGTCAGGCGCTCGGCGAGGGCCTCGGGTCGGCCGTCGTGCTGCTCCTCGGCGCCGTGGCCGCGACCCTCTGCGTCCTGCTGACCGACGGGCTCGACCCGGCGCTCGTGGCGGTCGTGGCGCTCGCCCCGGTCGCCCTGCTCGAGCCGCTGCAGTCGGTCGCCGACGCCGAGCGGCTGCGGCCCGACGTCCAGGCCGCCCGCACGCGGCTGCAGGCCCTGCGCTCGCTGCCGCCCGCCCTGCCCGACCCGTCCGACCGCCGCGCGCCCGAAGGCACTCGCCTCGTGGTCCGCGACCTCGCCGTCGGCTGGGGCGACGTGCCGGTGGCCCGGCACCTCGATCTCGACCTGGCGCCCGGTGACGTCGTCGCCGTGACCGCGCCGAGCGGCGGAGGCAAGAGCACGCTCGCGATGACCCTCGTCCGGCTGCTCGAGCCGCTCGGCGGGTCGGTCACCCTCGGCGGCGTCGCGCTGGCAGACCTGCGCGGCTCGGACGTCCGGAGCATCGTCGGGCTGCTGGGCCAGGACGAGGCCATCCTCGACACGACGCTGCGCGAGAACCTGCGGATCGCCGACCCGGGCGCGTCCGAGCCGGCGATGCTGCGGGCGCTCGAGGACGCGGGGCTCGGTGCGCTCGGCGGTCTCGACCTCGAGGTCGGGGAGGGCGGGTCGCACCTGTCCGGAGGTGAGCGTCAGCGCCTCGCGCTGGCCCGGCTCCTGCTGGCGGGCCACCGCGTCCTGGTCCTGGACGAGCCGACCGAGCACCTGGACGCCCCGGCGGCCGCGCGGCTGCTCGACGACGTGCTGGCGCTGCGGGACGGCCGGAGCATCCTGCTGCTCACCCACTCGCCCGCCGTGCTGGCCCGCGCGGACCGCGTCGTGCGGCTCGACGAGGCGTCCCTCGCCGTCGCCTGACCCCTCCGCCGCGGCGGCCCCTAGGCTGGTCCCATGACCGTCGAGACCCTCGTCATCGTCCTGGTCGCCGCCGTCGTCGTGCTCGGCGTCGGCGCGACCCTGCTGGTGCGTCGCAGCGGCCGCGAGCTGCCGCCACCGGCCGACCTCGACGCGATCACCGAGGAGGTCATCGACCACCCCGAGCGCACCGAGCCCACGCTGCCCGGCGAGGACGAGGCCGCGGAGGGCACCTCCGACGCGCCCGGTTCGACGACGACGCTCGAGCGTCCCGAGGCCCCGCAGGGTCGCCTCGTCCGCCTGCGCGCGCGGCTGTCCCGGTCGCAGTCGTCGCTCGGTCGCGGGCTGCTCGCGATCCTCGGTCGGGCCGACCTGGACGACGCCGCGTGGGAGGAGCTGGAGGACACCCTGCTCGCCGCCGACGTCGGGGTCGGTCCCACGACCGAGCTCGTCGAGAAGCTGCGCACCCGCGTCAAGGTCGAGGGCATCGACGACCCGGAGCAGGCCCGGGCGGCGCTGCGCGAGGAGCTCGTGACGCTCGTCGGCCCGGACCTCGACCGCTCGCTGCGCGCGACCGGCGCCGACGGCACCCCGGGCGTCGTGCTCGTGGTGGGCGTCAACGGCACGGGCAAGACCACGACCGTCGGCCGCCTGGCCCGCGTGCTCGTCGCGGAGGACCGCTCGGTCGTCCTCGGTGCCGCGGACACCTTCCGCGCCGCCGCCGCCGAGCAGCTGCAGTCGTGGGGCGAGCGCGTGGGCGTCGACACCGTCCGCGGTCCCGAGGGCGCGGACCCCGGCCAGCATCGGCTTCGAGGCCGTCAAGCGGGGGATCGACGACGGCGTCGACACCGTCCTCGTCGACACCGCCGGCCGCCTGCACACCAAGACCGGCCTCATGGACGAGCTCGGCAAGGTCAAGCGCGTCATCGAGAAGCAGGCGCCCGTCACCGAGGTCCTGCTCGTGATCGACGCGACGACCGGCCAGAATGGCATGACCCAGGCCCGCGTCTTCAGCGAGGTCGTCGACGTCACGGGCGTCGTGCTGACGAAGCTCGACGGCACCGCGCGCGGCGGCATCGTCGTCGCCGTGCAGCGCGAGCTCGGCGTGCCGGTCAAGTTCGTCGGCCTCGGCGAGGGCCCGGACGACCTGGCGCCGTTCGACGCCGAGGAGTTCGTCGACGCCCTCCTCGCCTGAGGCGGCCCGCGTAACACGACGTTAACGTCCGCCCCGGATTCGTGACGTCCCTGCAACATCCGTGGACGGTTCCCGAAACCCCGTGACCCGAGAGTGACAGGGCGCACCCCGCGTGCGTCCCCGCCCCATCTCGACCACGGAGGTCCCATGGATACCGGCGACACCGCCTGGATCTTGGCCAGCTCGGCTCTGGTCCTGCTCATGACGCCCGGACTTGCCTTCTTCTACGGAGGCATGACCCGGGCCAAGAGCGTCCTGAACATGATGATGATGAGCTTCGCGGCTCTCGCGATCGTCCCCGTCCTCTGGGTGCTGTACGGCTACTCGCTGGCCTTCAGCCCCGGCGGCAACAGCCTGCTCGGCGGCTTCGAGCGGCTCGGGTTCGACAACGTCGGCGTCAACACCGCCTACGGCACGATCCCCGAGTTCGTCTTCGCCGCCTTCCAGCTGATGTTCGCGATCATCACCGTCGCGCTGATCAGCGGCGCGATCGCCGACCGCGCCAAGTTCTCGGCCTGGGTCGTGTTCGTGGTCGTGTGGGTCACGGTCGTCTACTTCCCGGTCGCGCACTGGGTCTTCGACTTCGGTGACAACGGTGGGTGGATCGCCACGAAGCTCGAGGCGGTCGACTTCGCCGGTGGCACCGCCGTCCACATCAACGCCGGTGCCGCAGGCCTCGCGCTCGCGCTCGTGCTCGGCAAGCGGGTCGGCTGGAAGCGCGACCCGATGCGTCCGCACAACCTGCCGTTCGTCCTGCTCGGCGCCGGCCTGCTGTGGTTCGGCTGGTTCGGCTTCAACGCCGGCTCCGCCGTCGGCGCCAACGGCCTCGCCGGCCTCGCGTTCGTCAACACGGCGGTCGCCACGGCCGCCGCGATCCTCGGCTGGCTCGCGTACGAGTTCATCAAGGAGAAGAAGGGCACGAGCCTCGGCGCCGCGTCGGGTGCCGTCGCCGGCCTCGTCGCGATCACGCCCGCCGCGGGCGCGCTCTCGCCGCTCGGCTCGATCGTCCTCGGCCTGGTCGCCGGCCTCGTGTGCGCCGCCGCGGTGAGCCTGAAGTGGAAGCTCGGCTTCGACGACTCGCTCGACGTCGTCGGCGTCCACCTCGTGGGTGGTCTCCTCGGCACCGTGCTCATCGGCTTCCTGGCCACGACCAACCCCGGCGGCGGTGCCCCCGTCGACGGACTGTTCTACGGTGGCAACGCCGAGCTGCTCGGCAAGCAGGTGCTCGCGGCCGCGGTGGTCACGGTCTTCTCGTTCGTGCTCACCTTCGTGATCGGCAAGCTGATCGACGTCACGATCGGCTTCCGCATCGACGAGGACGACGAGGTCGCCGGCATCGACCAGGTCGAGCACCTCGAGTCCGCGTACGACTACACCGGCGGTTCCGGTGGTTCGCCCTTCAAGACGGGAGTCTGACTGATGAAGCTCGTGACCGCGGTCATCAAGCCGCACAAGTGGGAAGAGGTCCGCGAGGCCCTCGCCGCCGCCGGTGTCGCCGGCATGACGGTGACGGAGGCGTCCGGCTACGGCCAGCAGAAGGGCCACACCGAGGTCTACCGCGGTGCGGAGTACGACGTGACGCTCGTGCCGAAGATCCGCCTCGAGGTCGTCGTCGACGCCGCCGACGTGGACAGCGTGGTCTCGACGATCACCGCCGCCGCGCAGACCGGCAAGATCGGCGACGGCAAGGTGTGGGTCGTCCCCGTCGACTCGGTGGTCCGCGTCCGGACCGGCGAGACCGACGAGGCCGCCCTCTGACGCACGACCCGGCATGGGGCACGCTGAGGGCGTGACCCACGACGACGAGCCGGCGCAGCGACCGACCGCTCCCGACGCCTCGCGGCAGCGCGAGGACCGGGCGGAGCAGGCCGACCGGTTGCTGCGCCGGCTCTTCGCGTCCGCGGTGCCGTCCGCGGGCGACCCGCGCGAGGGCACCGGGCTGGCGCTCGTCGCGGTCGGCGGCTACGGCCGCTCCGAGCTGTCGCCGTTCAGCGACCTCGACGTCGTGCTGCTGCACGACCCGTCGGTGCCCGAGGACACGGTCCGGGAGGTCGCGGAGGCGATCTGGTACCCGCTGTGGGAGCAGAAGGTCGCGCTCGACCACTCCGTGCGCGACACCGTCCAGATGCGCGAGACCGCGGCCCAGGACCACCGGGCCGCGATGGGCATGCTCGACGCCCGGACGGTCGCGGGCGACTCGGGCCTCGTGCTCGGCCTGCGCTCGCAGGTGCTGGCGGACTGGCGCCGCGACGCCCGCGCGCGGGTCGCCGAGGTGCGGGACGCGCGCCGCGAGCGCGTCGACCGGTTCGGCTGGCTCGCCCACACCGCGGTGCCCGACCTCAAGGAGTCCGGCGGTGGCCTGCGCGACGGCGTCGTGCTGCGGGCCCTCGTCGCGACCTGGCTCGTCGACGTGCCGCAGGGCGAGGCGGAGGCCCTGCGCTCGGAGCTGCTCGACGTGCGCGACGCCCTGCACGACGCGGCCGGGCGCCGCACCGACAAGCTCACCCCCGAGCTCGTGGTCGACGTCGCGGCCGCGCTCGGCCGCGAGCCCGACGAGCTCGACGTCCACGTGCGCAACCTCGGGCGCCGCCTCGCGCACCTGTCGGGAGTGACGTGGCGCCGGGTCGAGTCGGTGCTGGAGCCGAGCCGCGCCCCGGTCCGCGCGAACGGTCCGTGGGTCGAGCCGCTCGCGGACGGGGTGGGACGCCTCGGCGACGAGGTCGTCGTGACGGCCGACGCGGACCCGGCTGCCGACCCGCTCGTCGCGCTGCGGGCCGCGTCGATCGCCGCCCGGCGACGACTCGTCCTCGGCTCCGGCAGCGCCGCCCGCCTCGCCGCGACGCTCGGCGACCTGCCCGAGCCCTGGCCCGAGGAGGCGCGTCGCCTGCTCGTCGACCTGCTCACCGCCGGACCGGGTCTCGTGCCCGTGTGGGACGAGCTCGACTACGCCGGGGTCGTCGACCGGTGGCTGCCCGAGTGGGCCGACATCCGCCTGCGCGGGTCCAGCTCGCCGGTGCACGAGTACACGGTCGACCGGCACAGCGTCGAGGCGTGCGTGGTCGCGGCCGAGCTGCGTGGCGACGTCGACCGGCCCGACCTGCTCGTCGTCGCCGCGCTGCTGCACGACATCGGCAAGGGCCGCCCCGGCGACCACAGCGAGGTCGGTGCGCCGATGGCCGAGGAGGTCGCGCGCCGCTGGGGCTTCGGCCCCAAGGACGCGCGGACGATCGGCCGCCTCGTCCAGTGGCACCTGCTGCTGCCGACCGTCGCGACGCGGCGCGACATCGAGGACCCGTCGACGGCGGCGAACGTCGCCGAGATCACCGGCTCGCGCGGGTTCCTCGACCTGCTCGCCCACCTGACCGAGTGCGACGCGCGCTCGACCGGCGCGAGCGCGTGGTCGACGTGGCGGCGCGGCCTGATCCGCGGCCTCGTCGACAAGACCCGGGTGGCGCTGGACTCGGCGTGGCCCGCGGACGACGAGCTCGAGGCGTACGAGGGCTGGCCGGAGTCGGTGCCGTACCCCGACCTCGACCGACTGTCCGCCGGCGACTTCGACCTGACGGTCGCGAAGCACCAGGGCGGCTCGCTGCTCACGGTCACGACGACCGACCGGCCGGGCCTGATGGCGCAGATCGCCGGTGGACTGGCGCTGCAGGGCCTCGCGATCCGCTCGGTCCGGATGGTCACCGAGGCCCCGTCGGCGCCCGGCGCGGCGGCGCCGGCCGTCTCCCTGTGGGAGGTCGAACGGCCCGACGTCGACGCGAACGCCTGCCGTGAGCGGCTGCGGCCCGTGCTCGCGGGCGAGATCGACCTGGCCCCGCGGATGGGGCTGCGGCCCGAGGAGGGCGCCCGCTCGAGCGCGCGGATCGTGCCGCAGAACGCCCAGACCGCGACGCTGCTCGAGGTCCGGGCCCGCGACCGTCGCGGTCTGGTCTGGACCGTCGCGAGCGCGATCGCCGACCTCGGCCACTCGATCCGCTCCGCCCACCTGTCGACCTACGGCGACGAGGCCCGCGACGTCTTCTACGTCGTCGACGACGACGGCCACCCGCTCGACGACGCCGCGGCCGAGCAGGTCCGGGCAGCCGTCGCGGCGGCACTCGTCTGAGTCGGCACCGACCGCTCGGTTAGGCTGGACGACGACCTGCACGCCCCTCTCCCGACCGAGGACCGACGTTGTTCGACTCCCTGCAAGACCGTCTGCAGTCCGCGTTCAAGAACCTGCGCGGCAAGGGCCGGCTCTCCGAGGCCGACATCGACGCGACGGCCCGGGAGATCCGGCTGGCGCTGCTCGACGCCGACGTCGCCGTCCCCGTCGTCCGCACGTTCATCGCGCGGGTCAAGGAGCGCGCCGCCGGCGCCGAGGTCAGCGCCGCGCTGAACCCCGCCCAGCAGGTCATCAAGATCGTCAACGAGGAGCTCGTCCAGATCCTCGGCGGCGAGACGCGGCGCATCCGCTTCGCCAAGAACCCGCCGACCGTCATCATGCTCGCGGGCCTGCAGGGCGCGGGCAAGACCACGTTCGCCGGCAAGCTCGCGCACCTGCTCAAGGAGCAGGGCAGCTCGCCGATGCTCGTGGCGTGCGACCTGCAGCGTCCCAACGCGGTCAACCAGCTCCAGGTCGTCGGCGAGCGCGCGGGCGTCTCCGTCTACGCCCCTGCGCCGGGCAACACCGGCGGCGCCGACGACACCACGTGGGGCGACCCCGTGAAGGTCGCCACCGACGGCGTGGCCGAGGCCCGCCGCACGCTGCACGACGTCGTCATCGTCGACACGGCCGGCCGGCTCGGCATCGACGCCGAGCTCATGCAGCAGGCGCGCGACATCCGCGACGCGGTGCAGCCCGACGAGGTGCTGTTCGTCATCGACGCGATGATCGGCCAGGACGCGGTCCGCACGGCCGAGGCGTTCGCCGAGGGCGTCGACTTCACCGGCGTCGTCCTCAGCAAGCTCGACGGCGACGCGCGCGGCGGTGCCGCGCTCTCGGTCCGCGAGGTCACCGGCCGACCGATCATGTTCGCCTCGACGGGCGAGAAGATCAGCGACGTCGACGTCTTCCACCCCGACCGGATGGCGTCGCGCATCCTCGACATGGGCGACGTCATGACGCTCATCGAGCAGGCCGAGCGGGTCTACGACGCCGAGCAGGCCGCGAAGGACGTCGAGCGGCTGGCGGGCGGCCAGTTCACGCTGCAGGACTTCCTCAAGCAGCTCGAGGCCATCAGCAAGATGGGCTCGATGAGCAAGCTCATGGGCATGCTCCCGGGCATGGGCCAGTTCAAGGACCAGCTCGCGAACTTCGACGACCGCGAGGTCGACAAGATCCGCGCGATCATCCTGTCGATGACGCCGGCCGAGCGCGCCGAGCCCAAGATCATCGACGGCTCGCGGCGGGCCCGGATCTCCCGGGGGTCCGGCACGCAGGTCAGCGACGTCAACCAGCTCGTGGAGCGGTTCTTCGAGGCCCGCAAGATGATGCAGCAGATGGCCAAGGGCGGCGGGATGCCCGGCATGCCGGGGATGCCCGGGATGCCCGGCGCCGGCAAGCGGGCCGGCGCGCGGCAGAAGCCGCAGGCCAAGGGCAAGAAGGGCAAGCGCGGGTCGGGCAACCCGGCCAAGCGCGCCGCCGAGGCCAAGGCCCAGGCGACCAAGGGCCAGTCCGGCGCGAACGCCTTCGGTCTCGACCAGGGCGGGGCGCAGGACTTCGAGCTGCCCAAGGAGCTCAAGGACCTGCTCTGAGGTCATGACTGTCGGCTAGCGACCGGGCGTCCTAGGGTCAGGGGATGAGCCCCGTCACGGACCCGCCTCCGCTCGTCGTCGTGATGGGCATCTCCGGCGTGGGCAAGTCTGCCGTGGGCCACGAGCTGGCCGACCGCGTCGCCGTCCCGTACGTCGACGGCGACGACTTCCACAGCGAGGCCAACATCGCGAAGATGGCGGCCGGGACGCCGCTCACCGACGACGACCGCTGGCCCTGGCTGCGCGACATCGGGCGCTGGCTCGCCGCGCACGAGGCGGAGGGCGGCGTCGTCAGCTGCTCGGCCCTCAAGCGGGCCTACCGGGACGTCCTGGCCTCGGCGGCCGAGCGGGTGACGTTCCTGCACCTGCACGGCGACCACGACGTCATCGAGGAGCGGATGCGCGCCCGCGACCACTTCATGCCGCCGAGCCTGCTCGCGTCGCAGGAGGCCACGCTCGAGCCGCTGCAGGACGACGAGGACGGGTGGGCCAGCGACATCACGCCGTCGCCGGCCGAGATCGTCGACGCCTTCCTCGCCCGCCCGCGGGAGCAGGTCCGATGAGCGCGACCGTCCTCGTCGCCGCCCTGGGCGCGGCCGACACGCCGGAGCCGGTCGACCCGGCCGCGAGCACCCCGGTGCTGCTGCTCGCCGCGGTGCTCGGCATCGCCGTCATCGTCGTGCTGATCACGGTCGTCAAGCTGCACCCGTTCCTCGGCCTGAGCATCGGCTCGATCGTCGTGGGCGCGGCAGCCACCCGCCCGCTCGCCGACGTCGTCACGAGCTTCAGCGACGGGCTCGGCGCGACGGTCGCGAGCGTCGGCACGCTCATCGCCCTCGGCGCGATGTTCGGCAAGCTGCTCGCCGACTCCGGCGGTGCCGACCAGGTCGTCGACACGATCGTGGGCCGGGCGAGCGACCGGACCCTGCCGTGGGCGATGGCCGCCATCGGCGCGATCATCGGTCTGCCGATGTTCTTCGAGATCGGTCTCGTCCTGCTGATGCCGGTGATCTTCCTGGTCGCTCGTCGGTCCGGCCGGTCCCTCGTCGCGCTGGGCATCCCGGCTCTCGCCGGCCTGTCGGCGATGCACGGCTTCGTCCCCCCGCACCCGGGACCGCTCGCCGCGGTGGACGCGCTCAAGGCCGACCTCGGCCTCACGCTCGGGCTCGGGGTGCTCGTCGCCGTCCCGACGATCATCGTCTCGGGCCCGCTGCTCGCGCCGGTGCTCGACCGCTGGGTGCCGCTGCCGGTGCCGGACACGTTCGAGTCGTCGCGGGACGACGACGCTCGCCGTCCCGCCTTCGGCGTCACGATCGCGACGGTCATGGTGCCGGTCGTGCTGATGCTCGCCAAGACCCTCGCCGACGTCGTGGACGACGGCGGGGGTGGTTGGCTCAAGGCCACGCTGGACTTCGTCGGCACGCCGTTCGTCGCGCTGCTGCTCGCCGTGCTGGTCGCGATGGTCACGCTCGGTCGCGGTGGTGCGATGGGCCGGGACGGGGTCATGGACAGCGTCTCGGCGTCCTTGCCGCCGATCGCCGGCATCATCCTGATCGTCGGCGCGGGTGGTGGGTTCAAGCAGACGCTCGTCGACACCGGCATCGCGCAGGTCGTGTCCGACTGGGTCGCCGACTCGGGCTTCTCGGTGCTGCTGCTGGCCTGGCTCGTGGCGGTCCTGATCCGCGTGGCGACCGGCTCGGCGACGGTCGCGACCGTCACCGCCGCCGGCATCATGGCGCCGCTCGCGGGCGACCTCGGCAGCGCCGAGGTCTCCCTGCTCGTCCTGGCCATCGGGGCGGGGTCGGTGTTCTTCTCCCACGTCAACGACGCGGGGTTCTGGCTCGTCAAGGAGTACTTCGGCATGAGCGTCGGGCAGACGCTGCGCACGTGGTCGCTCATGGAGACGGTCCTGTCGGTCGCCGGCCTCGTGCTCGTGCTGCTGCTCGGTCTCGTCGTCTGATCCGTGACGGATGTCGTGGGCCCCGTCGGTGGCCGGTTGTAGCCTGCAACGGTGCTCATCCCGTTGCTGCGACGTCATCTCGCGCCGTACCGGGGGCCGATCGCGGTCGTGCTGGTCTTCCAGCTCGTCCAGACGATCGCCAACCTCTACCTGCCCGGCCTGAACGCCGAGATCATCGACCGCGGCGTGGTCGAGGGCGACGTCGGCGTCATCTGGCGGACGGGCGGCGTCATGCTGGCGGTCACGGTCCTGCAGATGGCGTGCACGATCGTCGCCGTCTACGTCGGCGCCCGCACCGCCATGGCGCTCGGCCGCGACCTGCGCGCCGCGGTGTTCGACTCGGTCGAGGGCTTCGCGTCCCGTGAGCTCGCCGAGCTGGGCGCCCCGACGCTCATCACGCGCGGCACGAACGACGTTCAGCAGGTCCAGCTGCTCGTGTTCATGGGCCTGACGCTGCTCGTCTCCGCGCCGATCATGGCGGTCGGCGGCGTCGTCATGGCCCTGCGCCAGGACGTCGAGCTCTCCGGGCTGCTCGTGCTCGTGCTGCCGGCGCTCGTCGTCAGCGTCGGGCTCATCATCCGCCGGATGCGTCCGCTGTTCCGTGCCATGCAGGGCCGGATCGACGACCTCAACGACGTCATGCGCGAGCAGATCCAGGGCGTCCGCGTCATCCGTGCGTTCGTCAAGGAGGACCACGAGGCCCGTCGCTTCGGTGCCGCGAACCAGCAGTACGTCGACGTCGCCGTCGCGGCCGGCCGGGTCATGGCGCTCATGTTCCCGACCGTCATGCTCGTCATGAACGTCTCGGTCGTGCTCGCCACGTGGTTCGGCGGCTACCGGATCGCCTCGGGCGACCTGCAGGTCGGCACGCTCACGGCGTTCCAGAACTACCTCGTCCAGATCCTCATGGCCGTCATGATGGCGACCTTCATGCTCATGCTGTGGCCGCGGGCCGAGGTGTCCGCCGAGCGCATCACCGAGGTGCTCGAGACCGAGCCGAGCATCACCGCCCGACCGGGCGCCCGCGACGTCGTGGTCGACCGCGCGGAGGTCGACGTCGTGGGGGCGTCCTTCGCGTACCCGGGGGCCGAGCAGGACGTCCTGCACGCCGTCGACCTCGTCGCGCGGCCCGGCGAGACCACGGCCGTCATCGGGTCCACCGGCAGCGGCAAGACCACCCTGCTCAGCCTCGTGCCGCGGCTCTTCGACGTCACGTCCGGGGTCGTCCGGCTCGGTGGGCACGACGTGCGCGACCTCGAGCCCGAGTCCGTGTGGGCCGCGATCGGGCTCGTGCCGCAGAAGGCGTTCCTGTTCTCCGGCACGATCTCCTCCAACCTCCGGTTCGGCCGTCCCGACGCGACGGAGGCCGAGCTGTGGGCGGCCCTCGAGGTCGCCCAGGCCCGCGACTTCGTCGAGGCGCTGCCCGAGCGGCTCGACGCGCCGGTCTCCCAGGGCGGCGCGAACTTCTCCGGCGGTCAGCGGCAGCGGCTCGCGATCGCTCGCGCCGTCGTCAAGCGGCCGCTCGTCTACCTGTTCGACGACTCGTTCTCGGCCCTCGACTACGCGACCGACGCCGCACTGCGAGCAGCCCTGCGGCCGATCACGGCCGACGCCGCGGTCGTCACGGTGGCGCAGCGCGTCTCCACGATCCGGGGCGCCGACCGGATCGTGGTGCTCGACGAGGGACGCGTCGTCGGCACCGGCACCCACCACGAGCTCATGGCCGACTGCCCGGTCTACCGCCAGATCGTGCTGTCCCAGCTCACGGAGGAAGAAGCCGCATGAGCCACGACGTGAACGACGGAGCGGCCGGATGAGCGGGGGGCGGGGGCCCGCGTGGGCCGGCATGGGCGGGGCGCCGCAGAAGCCCCGCGACTTCCGCGGCACGCTGGGCCGCGTCGTGTCCCGGCTGCTGCGCGACCGATTCCTGGTCTGGTCGATCGCGGTGCTCGGGGTCGTCGCGACGGCGCTGTCCGTCGTCGGGCCGCGGATCCTGGGCCACGCCACCGACATCGTCTTCAACGGGTACCTGTCGGACCAGTTCCCCGACGGTGCCACGAAGGCCGAGGTCGTGCGCGGGCTCGAGGCGAACGGCCAGGACCGGCTCGCCGACGTCGTGCGCGGCGCCGACGTCCGGCCCGGCCAGGGCATCGACTTCACGAGCCTGGGCTGGGTGCTCACCGGCGCGCTGCTGCTCTACGTGCTGGCGTCGCTGTTCATGTGGTGGCAGGGCCGCCTGACGACGCGCACGGTCCAGCACATGGTCGGCGACCTGCGCGACGACGTCGAGGCCAAGCTCAACCGGCTGCCGCTGTCCTACCTCGACCGCA
Source organism: Aeromicrobium erythreum (assembly GCA_036946185.1). Classification (GTDB taxonomy): domain Bacteria; phylum Actinomycetota; class Actinomycetes; order Propionibacteriales; family Nocardioidaceae; genus Aeromicrobium; species Aeromicrobium erythreum_A. Next base: position 5,405 of record JAQIJP010000053.1, on the reverse strand, counting down.
CCGAGCGCGGCGAGCTCATGTCGCGCACCACGAACGACATCGACAACCTCGCGCAGTCGCTGCAGCAGACGATCAGCCAGCTGCTCACGTCCGTCCTGACGGTCGTCGGCACGCTCGCGATGATGCTGTGGATCTCGCCGCTGCTCGCGCTCGTCGCGGTGGGCACGATCCCGGTCGCGATCTGGCTGACCGGGCAGATCATGAAGCGCTCGCAGCCACAGTTCGTCGCGCAGTGGACCGCGACGGGGCGGCTCAACGGCCACGTCGAGGAGACGTTCACGGGGCACGAGGTCGTCAAGGTCTTCGGCCGCCAGCGCGAGATGCGGGCCGAGTTCGAGCGTCGCAACGACGCCCTGTTCACCGCGGCGTTCAAGGCACAGTTCATCTCGGGCATCGTGCAGCCGGTGATGATGTTCGTGTCGAACGTCAACTACGTCCTGGTCGCCGTGATCGGCGCGGTGCGGGTCGCCTCCGGTGCGCTGACGATCGGCGAGGTGCAGGCGTTCATCCAGTACTCGCGCCAGTTCACGCAGCCGCTCACGCAGATCGCCTCGATGGTCAACCTGCTGCAGTCCGGGCTCGCCTCGGCCGAGCGGGTCCTCGCCCTCCTCGACGAGGACGAGGAGCTGCCCGAGACCACGCTGCCCTCGCCCGTGCGGGGTGCCGGCCCACGCGGGCGCGTCGTGTTCGACGACGTCTCCTTCTCCTACGGCCCGGACCCGCTCATCGAGCACCTTGACCTCGTCGCGGAGCCGGGCCAGACCGTGGCGATCGTCGGCCCGACCGGCGCGGGCAAGACGACGCTGACCAACCTGCTGCTGCGCTTCTACGAGCTCGACGGCGGCCGGATCACCCTCGACGGCACCGACATCACCGACCTCACCCGCGCCGAGCTGCGCCGCAGCTTCGGCGTCGTGCTGCAGGACACCTGGCTGTTCCGGGGATCGATCCGCGACAACATCGCCTACGGGGCGGACGGGGCCGACGACGCGGCGGTGCAGCGGGCGGCCGAGGCCGCGCACATCGACCACTTCGTGCGCACGCTGCCGGACGGCTACGACACGGTGGTCGACGAGGCCGGGTCCGGTGTCAGCGCGGGCCAGCGCCAGCTGCTCACGATCGCCCGGGCGTTCCTCGCCGACCCGGCGATCCTCGTCCTCGACGAGGCCACGAGCTCGGTCGACACGCGCACCGAGGCCCTCGTGCAGGAGGCGATGGAGCGCCTGCGGTCGGGTCGCACGTCCTTCGTCATCGCGCACCGGCTCTCGACCATCCGCGACGCCGACCGGATCGTCGTCATGGAGCAGGGCCGCATCGTCGAGCAGGGCAGCCACGACGAGCTCGTCACGGCCGGCGGCGCGTACGAGCGCCTCTACGCCGCGCAGTTCGCGGGCCTCACCACCTGACCGAGGTCTCGTATGCTCGGCGCCATGGCCGACACCACCGTCCTGCACCATCCCGGCTGCTCCACGTCGCGGCACGCCCTCGAGTCCGCGCAGGCGCAAGGGGTCGAGGTCGACGTCGTGAAGTACCTCAAGGAGCCGCTCGACCGCCAGGCCCTGCTGGACCTGCTCGCGGTGCTCGAGGACGAGCCCGCCGACCTCGTCCGCAAGGACGCCTTCTTCAAGGACCAGGGGCTCGACGCCGCGGACTACACGACGCCCGAGCAGGTCGCCGACCTGCTCGTCGAGCACCCGCGGCTGCTGCAGCGCCCCGTGCTCGTGCGCGGCGACCGCGCGATCATCGGCCGGCCCAAGGACCGGGCCGACGCGTTCCTGGCGCAGGCCCGATGAACCAGGTCCGCTTCGACGTCGACGACGCCGTCTGCACCATCACCCTCGACGCGCCGGAGCGCCGCAACGCCGTCGACGGACCGATGGCGCGGGAGCTGCTGGAGGCGTTCCGCCGCTTCGAGGCCGACGACTCGCTCGCCGTCGCGGTGCTGCACGGGGCCGGCGGCACCTTCTGCGCCGGCGCCGACCTCACCTCGGTGTCGGACCCCGAGCGTCGGCACGACCTCGACCCGGACGGCCCCGGACCGATGGGCCCCAGCCGCCTGCACCTGAGCAAGCCGCTCATCGCCGCCGTCGCGGGTCACGCCGTCGCCGGCGGGCTCGAGCTCGCGCTGCTCGCCGACCTGCGGGTCGTCGAGGAGGACGCGGTCTTCGGCGTGTTCTGCCGGCGCTGGGGCGTCCCGCTCATCGACGGCGGCACGGTGCGCCTGCCGCGCGTGGTCGGCCAGGGGCGGGCGCTCGACCTGATCCTGACCGGTCGGCCCGTCGAGGCGCACGAGGCGCTGCAGATGGGGCTCGCGAACCGGGTGGTCCCGACCGGCCGCTCGCTCGTCGTCGCCCACGCCCTCGCCGAGCAGCTCGCCGCGTTCCCGCAGGAGTGCCTGCGGGTCGACCGCGCGTCGGCGCTGTCGCAGTGGGACCTGCCGCTCGACGCCGCCCTGCGGGCCGAGGGTGCGGCCGGGGCGCCGGTCGTCGCCGCCGAGGGCGCCGCGGGGGCCCGGCGGTTCGCCGACGGCGCCGGTCGGCACGGGTCCTTCGAGGGCTGAGCGGGCTCCCGCGCCGGGGGCGGACCGGGTTTGGAGTCGCCCCGGGCTCTCTGGCAGAATGTCGCCTTGCGTCCGGCACGTCCGGGGCCCCTCTCAGCCCCGTCGCACCGGCCCACCGACTCCGCCCGGAGCGTGTCCCCACCCGCACCGGCGCGTCACCACACACCAGGACCAAGGAGACACCACACCCGTGGCCGTCAAGATTCGCCTCAAGCGGATGGGCAAGATCCGCACCCCGTACTACCGCATCGTCGTCGCCGACTCGCGCACCAAGCGCGACGGTCGCGTGATCGAGGAGATCGGTACGTACAACCCCAAGACCGAGCCCTCGACGATCAACGTCGTCTCGGAGCGGGCGCAGTACTGGCTCGGCGTCGGCGCGCAGCCGACCGAGGCCGTCGCCGCGATCCTCAAGCTCACCGGTGACATCGGCGGCACGCCGTCGCTCAAGGAGCCCGCCGCCAAGGCCGACAAGGCCGCGCTGTTCGACGCCGCGCTCAAGGAGATGCACGCCGAGCCCGCCGCCGACGCGACCACCAAGAAGAAGCCGGCCAAGAAGGCTGCCGCCACGAAGGACGAGGCGAAGGCCGACGAGGCTCCGGCCGAGGAGCCCAAGGCCAAGGCCGAGGAGCCGGCCGCCGACGAGGCGAAGGCCGACGACGCCAAGGCCGACGAGGCCTGATCGTGCCCGCGCCCACGCAGGAGATCATCGAGCACCTCGTCACGGGATCGTCGAGAACCCCGACGACGTCGACGTCCGCGCCAAGCAGACGCGCCGCGGCGAGCTGTTCGAGGTCCGGGTCAACCCGGACGACCTCGGCAAGGTGATCGGCCGTCAGGGCCGCACCGCCACCGCGATCCGCACCGTCACCGGTGCGATCGTGGGGTCCGGCAACGCCCGGATCGACTTCGTCGACGTCGACCGCGGTCGCTGACGGGGCCGTGCGTCCGTCCGAGCCGCTGACCCTCGTGGCCGGCCGCATCGCGCGGGCCCACGGCATCCGCGGCGAGCTCGCGGTCGAGGTCCGCACCGACGAGCCCGAGCGCCGCCTGGCGCCGGGCTCCGTCGTGCTGTCCGAGGGGCGTGAGGTCACGATCACCGCGTCGCGGACGCACCAGGGCAAGCTCCTGGTCCGGCTCGACGGCGTCGACGACCGCACGGCGGCCGAGGCCTGGCAGGGCCGCCTGCTCGAGGTGCGGGTCGACCCGGACGAGGTCCCGGCCGAGGACGACGCGTACTACGACCACCAGCTGGTCGACCTGCAGGTCCGGACCACGGCCGGCGACCCGGTCGGTGTCGTCCGCGCGGTGCAGCACCTCGCCGCCCAGGACCTGCTGGTGCTCGACGTCGACGGTCGCGAGGTGCTGGTGCCGTTCGTCGAGGCGCTCGTCCCGAGGTCGATCTCGCCGCCGGCCACCTCGTCGTCGCCGACGTGCCCGGCCTGCTGGACCCCGACGCGGCCGAGACGGCGGACTGACCGTGCGTCTCGACGTCGTCAGCATCTTCCCGGCCTACCTCGACGCGCTCGACCTGTCGCTCACGGGCAAGGCGCGCGCCGCCGGCCTGCTCGAGGTCGGCGTCCACGACCTGCGCGACTGGACCACCGACCGTCACCGGACGGTCGACGACACCCCGTACGGCGGGGGAGCGGGCATGGTCATGAAGCCCGAGCCGTGGGGCGAGGCGCTCGACGCCCTGGGCCGCGACGACACGGTCGTCGTGGTCCCCACGCCGTCGGGGCGCACGTTCACGCAGCGTGACGCCGAGCGGCTGAGCGCCGAGTCGCACCTGCTGTTCGCGTGCGGTCGCTACGAGGGCATCGACCAGCGCGTCATCGACCATGCCGCGACCCGCTGGCGGGTCGAGGAGCTCTCGCTCGGCGACTTCGTGCTCAACGGGGGAGAGGTCGCCGCGCTCGCCATCATCGAGGCCGTCGTCCGGCTCGTCCCCGGCTTCATGGGCAACCCGGGCTCGCTCGTCGAGGAGTCCCACGGCGAGGACGGCCTGCTGGAGTACCCCGTCTACACCAAGCCCGCCTCGTGGCGCGGGCTCGACGTCCCCGACGTCCTCCTGTCCGGCCACCACGGCCGGATCGCCACCTGGCGGCGGGAGCAGTCCGAGGCCCGCACCAGGGCCCGGCGCGGCGACGCCTGAGCGCACGTCACACGGATTTGACCTGGGCGTCGTCCGGTTAACACCACCGTCACGTGCAGGCAAGACCGACACAACACCTCCTCGCGAGACTTTGCGCAGTCCGAGGGCAGCAACGGCGCTGTCGCGACCCACCGACGAGGCCCCCCGGTCTCGCAGAGGAGAAAGACTTCGATGAATTTCCCCACCTTCTGGCTGCTCGTGACGGCGGCGATGGTGCTCTTCATGACACCTGGCCTCGCGTTCTTCTACGGCGGACTGGTCAAGGCCAAGAGCGTCGTCTCGATGATGATGCTGAGCTTCGGCACGATCGGTCTGGTCGGCGTCCTGTGGATGATCTACGGCTTCAACATGGCGTTCGTGGACGGAACGGGCTCGGACTGGATCCCCGAGGTCCTCGGCAACCCGTTCTCCGACCTCGGCCTGAGCGACGCCGCCAAGGCGGCCTTCGCGAACGAGGACGGCTCCGGTGCGGTCCTGGCCGGCGCCGCGTTCGGCTCGACCTTCGCCATCATCACCGTCGCCCTGATCTCGGGCGCGATCGCCGACCGCGCGCGGTTCTTCCCGTGGATGCTGTTCGCGGGCCTGTTCGCCACGCTGGTCTACTTCCCGGTCGCGTCGTGGGTGTTCTCCTTCGTCGTCGACGGTGACACCACGACGTTCACCGGCTGGGTCGGCCAGCTCGGCTCGCAC
>JAQIJP010000052.1:0-20078 GCA_036946185.1 Aeromicrobium erythreum | reverse complement strand
GTCGATCTCGGACCCCCGCCGCGACGCCTGACCCACCCCACCGGCCCCGCGATTCGGCGACGTCGATCGCTTCCTGCGGCGTGGTGGCGATCGAAGTCGCCACATCGCGGGGCTGGGGGCGTGACGTCGGCGGGGCGTACCGTCGGAGCATGTGCCGCAACATCCGCCCGGCTCCACAACTACGAGCCGCCCACCACCGACGACGAGGTCCGTGAGGCCGCGCTGCAGTTCGTCCGCAAGGTCAGTGGCTCGACGCGACCCTCGCAGGCCAACACCGAGGCGTTCGACCGCGCGGTCGACGAGATCGCCGAGGCCACCCGCCGGCTGCTCGACGGGCTGACGACGAGCGCTCCGCCGCGCAGCCGCGAGGAGGACGCGATCAAGGGCCGCGAGCGCCACGAGAAGCGGATGGAGCGCGAGGTCCGCCTCCGCACCGGCGCGACGGCCTGACCCCGCCCGCCTACGGTGGGCGGGTGGCCCCCGTCCCGTACCGCCTCGTGCCCGACCGCCCCGAGCGGCGGCTGTCCGCCCGGTTCTTCGGACGCTTCCGCCGGGTCGGCCTGCGTGGTGTGCTCGCCGACCTGGATCGCCGGGGTCGTCCGGCCGACGTGCCGGCCGAGGCCGCGGCCCGCGGCAATGACGTGGGACGAGCGCGATGCGCTGACGGACCGCTGGTGGCCGCAGGGCATCACGACGTCGGCCGACGCCTACGGCCCGGATCCGCAGTCCGGGACCTTCGAGGGCCGCTCGCTCGTCGTCGTCAGCTGGTACGGCCACGGCGTGCTCGGCTGGCTGTTCCTCGGGTCGAGGATCTCCGTGATCGACGGTGCCGACGGCGACGACCCGCGCTACCGGCACGTCCTGCTGGTCGCCCCGCGACGGGTCCTCGGCCTGCACCTGCTGCGGCCCGTGCGGGTCCACGCCGGCGGCATCGTCTGGTACGGCGACCACCTCTTCGTGGCGGGCAGCTCGCGCGGCGTGCGGGTGTTCCGGCTCGACGACGTCGTCCGGGTCCGGGCCCGCTGGCGCACCCGCGGCTACCGGTACGTGCTCCCGCAGCTGACGACGTACGCCGCCGACACCGACCCGGGCACCCGGCCCATGACGTACTCGTTCATGTCGCTCGACCGCGCCGGCGAGGTCGACCACCTCGTCGCCGGCGAGTACGGGCGGGCCGGCGGCAGCCACCGGATGGTCCGCTACGAGCTCGACCGCGAGACGCACCTGCTCCGGACCGGCGAGACCGAGCCGGCCGTGCCGGTCGAGGTGCACGACGGGGTCGCCCCCCGCATGCAGGGCGCGGTCCTCGTCGACGGCACGTGGGTCATCACGGCGAGCACCGGGGAGAGCAACCCGGGCGACCTGTGGGTCGGACGACCGGGAGCCCTGCGGCGTCGGCGCGGCGTGCTCCCGACGGGTCCCGAGGACGTCACCTGGTGGCCGCAGCACGGCGAGCTCTGGTCGTTGACCGAGTGGCCGGGACGGCGGTGGGTGTTCGGCATCGACGCCGCGACCTGGGTGCCGCGGCCGCAGGACTAGGCCCAGGTCAGACGCACGCCCTGGCCCGGACGCACCTGGGCGGCCCGGTCGACGTCGGCGTCGAGGAGGACGGCGGCGACGGGGTAGCCGCCGGTGAGCGGGCCGTCGGCGAGCAGGACGACCGGGGCACCGCTCGGCGGCACCTGGATCGCCCCGCGCACCGTGCCCGCGCTCGGCAGCTGTCGGTCCGGGGTCGCGGGTGCTCGAGGGGCGGCCCGCTGAGCCGGACCCCGACCCGGTCGCACCGGTCGGAGGACGGTCCACGCGGTCGACACCAGCGCGTCGGGTTCGGTCAGCCGGTCGTCGTGCGGGCCGCGGACGGCGCGGAGCAGCACGTCGCCGCTGGCTGGGGCGGGCACCGGGGGCCACGTCGAGCAGCGGCAGGGCCCAGGGCGACGGCCCGACCGCCAGGACGGATCCCGGGGCCAGCGGGTCGGGACCGAGGCCGGCGAGGGTGTCGGTGCTGCGCGACCCGAGCACCGGCTCGACCGCGACGCCGCCCCGCACGCCGAGGTACGCGCGCAGACCCGCGCGGGCCCGTCCCAGCAGGATGCGCCGGCCGTCGCGCACCGTCACGGGGGGTGTTGGCGCCGACCGGTGCGCCGTCGACGAGCACGTCGAGGTCGGCCCCGGTCACCGCGATCGTCACGGTGCCGCGGGCGACGAGCTCGAGCCCGCCGAGCACCACCTCGACCACCGCGGCGTCCTCGGGGTTGGCGAGCAGGCGGTTGACGAGCCGTGCCGAGCGTCGGTCGGCCGCGCCGGACGGTCCCACGCCGAGGTCCGCCAGACCGGGCCGACCGAGGTCCTGCACGAGCGCCTGCGGACCCGTCGCGACCACCTCCAGCGCGCTCATCGGTCCACCGCCACGAAGCGGACCGTGGTGCCGGGCACGAGCAGGGCGGGCGGGTCGCGGTCGAGGTCCCACATCGGTAGGTCGGTGCGACCGATCAGCTGCCAGCCGCCGGGCGACGACCGCGGGTAGACGCCGCTGAGCTCTCCGGCGAGCCCGACCGACCCGGCCGGGACGCTGGTGCGCGGGGTCGCGCGGCGTGGGACCGCGAGCTGCTCGTCGCCGCCGACGAGGTAGGCGAAGCCGGGCGCGAAGCCCCCGAACGCGACCGACCACTTCCGTCCGGTGTGCGCGGCGACCACCTCGTCGACCGCCAGGCCCGTCAGCCGCGCGACCTCGTCCAGGTCGGGTCCGTCGTAGACGACGGGGACCTCGACCAGGGGTCCGACCGCGAGGTCGACCGGTCCCGGCGTCAGCGTGCGCAGCCACCGGTCCGCCGTCTCGACCCGGTCGGGACCGTCCAGCACGACGAGCACGGTCTCCGCCCCGGGCACGACGTCGACGAGCCCGGGCAGCCCGGCGTCGCGCACCGCGGCGGTCCAGGCGACGACGTCCCGCGTCGCCCCGACCTCGAGCAGCAGGGCACGGTCGCCGTACGCACGGGGCGTCACGAGAACGACGCCACCTCGACGCCGTCGGACAGCAGCCGTTCGCGGACCGCGCGGGCCATCGCCACGGCACCGGGGGAGTCGCCGTGCACGCAGACGGAGTCGGCCTCGACCCGGACGTCGCTGCCGTCGACCGCCCGCACGACGCCCTCGGCGACGAGGCGCGCGACGCGGTCCGCGACGACCGCCGGGTCGTCGAGCACCGCACCGGCCTCGGTGCGGGGCACGAGCGTGCCGTCCGGTCGGTACGCGCGGTCGGCGAACGCCTCGCGGACCGTGCGCAGCCCGCGCTGCTCGGCAGCCGCCAGCAGCGCCGACCCCGGCAGGCCGAGCACGGCGAGCGACGGGTCGACGGCCGCGACGGCGTCGGCGACGGCCGCCGCGTGGTCCGCGTGGTGGACCGCCGTGTTGTAGAGGGCGCCGTGCGGCTTGACGTAGGTGACCCACCCGCCGGCCGCGGCCGCGATCCCCTGCAGGGCCCCGACCTGGTAGACGGACGTCGTCGGTGAGCTCGCTGCGGGTGGCGTCGACGAACCGGCGGCCGAACCCGGCGAGGTCGCGGTACGACACCTGGGCGCCGAGGCTCACGTCGTACGCGACGGCCGTCCGAGCGGTCCGCGCGAGCGTGCTCGGGTCGCCGGCGTGGAACCCGCACGCGACGTTCGCGCTCGTGACGATCGACAGCATCGTGTCGTCGTCGCCGAGCCGCCAACGTCCGAAGGACTCCCCGACGTCGCTGTTCAGGTCGATCGTGGCCACGGCTCCATCCTGGCAGCCGTGCGAGGTCCGTCGCGACGACTAGCCTGGAGCGATGTCGGTCGGACCCGTCGGCGCCTACGCGGCCCGCGAGCGCGTGGGGCGCACGCCGTGGCCCGTACTTCTTCCGGCGCGTCCTCGACACGGGACGCACGGTCCGCGCGGCGGCGCTCATGGTCGGCCCTGCTGCTGTTCAGCGCCCCGTGGACGGCGCTGTGGGTCTACCTCGTGGTGACCGGTGTCCCGCTCGGGGCGCTCATGATGGGACTGGCCGGGCTGAGCGGGATCGCGGGTCGTCGCGGACGGTGTCGCACGGTGGCTCTGGCACCCGCGCGCGACCAGCGGGCCGGTGGTCGCGACGGCGCCGAGCGGACGTCCTGCGACGGCTTGGCTCCGCTCCGGCGGCTCGTTCGTGCGGCCGCTCGCGGTGGTCGTGGTGTTCGTCGCCCTCGTCGTCGGCGAGGTCGTGGCCTCGTTCGTCGGTGACCGGCTCTGGGGGTTGATCGGCGCTGGCGTGGTGCTGGCGTACACGGCCTGGTTCGCCTGGCCGCTGATGCTCGGCCGCGCCCGTCCCGGCGGCCTGTACCTGACCGACCAGGGGGTCGAGCACGTGTGGGGCTCGGACCGCGCCGAGGTGCCGTGGGAGGCCGTCCGGCTCACGATGCCGGGCGCGCCGCTCGGACTGGTCCGGCACCCGCTCGTGCGGCGTGACAAGGGCGGCTGGCAGGTGTGGGACGTCCCCGACCGGCTGGGCAGCGACGACGTCCCCGTCCCGTCGGCCTACCTGACCGACCCGCCCGAGGTCGTCCGCGCCGTCGTCCACCGGTTCGCGGTCGACCCGCGCAGCCGCGCCGCCCTCGGCACGCCGCAGTCCCTCGCGTGGGCGCGGGCGTGGGCCCGGACCGGCGGCTGAGCGGCCGCTAGAGACCGAGGATCTGCTGGGCCTCCGCGCGCATCTCGACCTTGCGCACCTTGCCCGTGACCGTCATCGGGAACTCGTCGACCACGTGCACGTACCGCGGGATCTTGTAGTGGGCGAGCCTCCCGGTGCAGAACTCGCGCACGGCGGCCGCGTCGAGCGGCGCCGCGTCGCCCCGCATCCGGACCCAGGCCATGAGCTCCTCGCCGTACTTCTCGTCGGGCACGCCGATGACCTGCGCGTCGAGCACGTCCGGATGGGTCAGCAGGAACTCCTCGATCTCGCGCGGATACACGTTCTCGCCCCCACGGATGACCATGTCCTTGATCCGTCCGGTGATGCTCAGGTAGCCGTCGGCGTCCATCACCGCGAGGTCGCCGGTGTGCATCCAGCCGTCGGCGTCGATCGCCTCGGCGGTCTTGGCGGGCTCGTCCCAGTAGCCGAGCATCACCGAGTAGCCGCGCGTGCAGAGCTCGCCGGCCTCGCCCCGCGGCAGGACCGCGCCCGTGACCGGGTCGACGACGCGGACCTCGAGGTGCGGGTGGACCCGGCCCACGGTCGAGACGCGGCGCTCGACGGTGTCGTCGGTGCGGGTCTGCGTCGAGACCGGTGACGTCTCGGTCATGCCGTAGCAGATCGAGACGTCCTCGGCGCCCATCCGGTCGATGACCTGCTTCATGACCTCGACGGGGCACGGCGAGCCGGCCATGATCCCGGTGCGCAGCGCGGACAGGTCGTGCTCCGTGAAGGACGGGTCGTCGAGCATCGCGATGAACATCGTCGGCACGCCGTACAGCGACGTGCAGCGCTCCTCGGCCGTCGCGCGCAGGGTGGCGGCCGGGTCGAAGGCCGGTGCCGGGATGACCATCGTCGCGCCGTGCGAGGTGGCCGCGAGGTTGCCCATGACCATGCCGAAGCAGTGGTAGAAGGGCACGGGGATGCAGATCCGGTCGTCGTGCGTGTAGTCGATGAGCTCGCCGACGAAGTAGCCGTTGTTGAGGATGTTGCGGTGCGACAGCGTCGCGCCCTTGGGGAACCCGGTGGTGCCGGACGTGTACTGGATGTTGATCGGGTCGGTCGGCGCGAGGGTGGCCTCGATCGCGTCGAGATCGGTGTCGTCGGCGCGGCCGGAGGCGACCAGCGCATCCCAGGAGTCCTCGCCGACCAGCACGACGTCGCGCAGGGTCGGGGCCTCCGCGCGGGCCTCGTCGATCATGGCGGCGAACGACGAGCCCTTGAACTCCGCGACGGAGACGAGGGTGCGCATCCCCGACTGCCGGAGGACGTAGGCCAGCTCGTGGGCCCGGTAGGCCGGGTTGACGTTGACGAGGATCGCGCCGATCCGCGCCGTCGCGTACTGGACGATCGTCCACTCGGCGCAGTTCGGGGCCCAGATGCCGACGCGGTCGCCCGTCGTGACGCCGCGCGTGGCCAGGCCGCGCGCCACGGTGTCGACGTCGTCGAGCAGCTCGCGGTAGGTCCACCGTCGCCCCGTCGCGCACTCGACGAGCGCCTCGTGCTCCCCGAAACGGGCGACGGTCGCGACCAGGTCGGCGCCGATCGTCGTCTCCAGCAGGGCGACGTCGGTGTCGCCGGCGGTCTGGCTGTCCATGCTGTCCATGCCTCCCCCTCGTCGGGGTCGACGTGACCCCCGTCACGTCCCACCCTGCCACGCGGGCCGACGCGTCTCGCAGGACGGTCGCAGCGGATCCGCAGGACGACCCGGCACGGTGGTCCCGGAGCCCGGTCAGGGGGACCGGGCGGATCGGGGGATCCACATGACCATGTCCATGCGCCCGCGCGCGGTCCTGGCGGCGCTCGTCGGGCTGCTCGCCTCGCTGCTGCTGATGACGCCGCCGGCGGACGCGGCGTCCCAGGTGACGATCGCGACGCACAACACGTGGCACGGCAAGGCACAGGTCCGCCCGCTCGCCGACGTGATCGGCTGGCAGGAGGTCGACACCGCCGCCGGCCAGCAGAAGCTCGACGCGCTCGCGGGCTACGCGACCTTCCGGCCGCGCCCTGCCGAGGGCGCCGCGGCGGCGGCGAACGCGGTGCCGATCTCGTGGAAGCGGTCGGTGTTCGAGAAGACCGGCTCCGGCTTCGTGCGTACCCACCCGGGGGAGTCCGGCGTGACGCCGTCGCGCTTCGTCACGTGGGTCGTGCTGAAGCACCGGGAGTCCGGGAAGAAGCTCGGCTTCGTGAACACGCACTACATCAGTGGTGCGTGGAGCGGGAAGCCCGCCCGGCAGCAGCGCTGGCTCGACCACAACAAGGCCGTGAAGCAGGTCGTGGCCGACCTGACGGCGCGCGGCATCACGGTCGCGCTCTCGGGGGACTTCAACCGCCACCAGGGCCAGGCCTCGTACCTCGGGCTCGAGCGCTTCGCGACGCCTCAGGCGAGCCAGGTGCCCTACGACCAGCTCTACGCGACCCGCGGCCACGTCGTCGGCTCAGCCGAGCGGCTGCAGAAGTTCGGGTCCGACGTCCACTTCGCCTGGCGCGGCCGCGTCCGGCTCTGACCACCACCACCCGAAGGAGATCACCATGAAGACCACCCGCACCTGCGCCACCGCCCTGTCCGCCGTCGCGCTCGGCCTTGGCGGCCTCGCCGCCACCGCTCCCGCGTCCGCGTCGACCGACGGCGTCCAGCCGCTCGCCCGTCCCGTCCTGAAGGTCCCGTTCCCGTGCCAGCAGGACTGGCGCGGCTCGACGCGACCCGACCACGCCGACTCGCCGAACCGGGCGATGGACATGAACAAGGCCGGCACGAGCGGCGACGGCGACGCCGGCCTGCCGGTCAAGGCCAGCGCCGCGGGCACCGTCGCCAAGGCGTCGACAGGTGGTGGCGGTCTCGGGAACACCGTGGTCATCAACCACGCCGGCGGCTACTCGACCCTGTACGCGCACCTCGGCCGGATGAGCGTGAGCCGCGGCGACACCGTGTCCGCGACGACCACGATCGGCACCGTCGGCAAGAGCGGCCTGAGCTCCAGCACGCCGACGCACCTGCACTACGAGCAGCACGACGCGCCGAACGCCGGTCACGCCGTGAGCATCCGCTTCGGCACCTCGACGAACGCGCTCTACTACGGCGAGCGCGTCTACGCGCGGACCAGCTGCTGACGCCCAGAACCGGCTTCGGCCCGCCGGGAGGTGTCCGGTAAGGTACCCCGCGGTGGCGTGTCCGAGCGGCCGAAGGTGCATCACTCGAAATGATGTGTGGGGTCAAACCCACCGTGGGTTCAAATCCCACCGCCACCGCCGACGAAGGGCCCCTGACGACGTGTCGTCAGGGGCCCTTCAGCGTCGGCCGGCGTTGTTCAGGCGTTGAGCACGGCCCAGGCGATCAAGTTGTCGAGCCGGCGGATGTCGATCTTCTTGTCGAGCTTGATCTTGATGTGCCCCGCTCGGGTCCAGAGCTCGAGCTCGGCGTTGACGTCCAGGAGCTTTCCGGCGTTCTCCGAGGACCACATGTCGATGCGGCTGTAGGGAAGGGAGTAGATCTCGACCTTCTTGCCCGTCAGGCCCTGGGCGTCGCGGACGATCAGGCGCTTCGTCGTGAAGATCGCCGAGTCCCGGAACGTCTTGTACGCCGTCACGGCCTGTTCGCCCTCCACGAGGAGATTGGTGACGTCCGGGGGGATCGGGATCTCCTGGATCAGGGTCCAGCTGGTGATCGCTGCAGTCTCCATGCAGGCATCGTCGCAGGACCGGGGCGTCGCCGCGGTGGTTTCGCGTCAGTCGTGCTGGACGACCGAGCGTCGCGGTCCGCGGACCAGCACGTCCGCGACGATCGCGGCCTTCGCCCGACGGCTGACGCGGTGACGCTGCGAGAAGACGTCGTAGTCCGCGGCCTCGATCAGGTCGAGGATGCGGGCGTACATGCGCAGGGCCGAGGCGACGCAGCGCGCACCGGCAGGCGGGAGCATCGCGACGCCGGGGACGGCGGCACGGTAGAGGTCGCGGTTGCGCTCGACCTGCTCGGCCATCATCGCCCGCCACGCCGGGGTCACCCTCCGGGCGTGCGGGTCGGCCCCGTGGCGGCGCAGGTCCTCCTGCGGCAGGTAGACGCGACCGCGGTCGAGGTCCTCGCCGACGTCGCGCAGGAAGTTCGTCAGCTGGAACGCCTGGCCGAGGGCGCGGGCCGGCGCCTTCGCGTCGGCGGAGCGCGGCTCGAGGACCGGCAGCATCATCTCGCCGATCACCGCCGCTGAGCCCTCCATGTAGCCGTCGCGCAGCGCGTCCCACGTCTCCCACGTCGTGCGCGTCAGGTCGAGCTCCATCGCGCGGAAGAACCGGTCGAAGCACTCGGGGTCCGTCCCGCGGCGACGCAGGCTGTCGACGACGGCTGCCATGACGGGCTCGTCCGACCCGCCCGCGTCGACGCTCGACCAGAAGTGCTGCTCGAACGCGCGGAGCCGCTCGCCCGGGTCGGTGCCGTCGTGGCCGGGGACGGCCGGGTCGACGAGGTGCGGCTCGTCGACGATGTCGTCGGCCAGTCGGCACAGCGCGTAGACCGCGTAGACGTCGATCCGCTGCTGCCGGGGGAGCAGCCGGGCGCCCCAGTAGTAGGTCGTGCCGTGCCGTCGGGTCAGCTGCGCGCAGCGGCGGTAGCCCTCGTCGAGGCGGGGATCGCCGTGCACGGACGCGCTCATGGTGGGTCGAGCGTACGCGTAGGGTCGGCGGCGGAGGTCAGCATGGGCGAGGTCGACGTCGCGGTGGTCGGGCTGGGACCGGCGGGCCGAGCCCTCGCCTCGCGCTGTGCCGCCCGGGGCCTGCGCGTGCTCGCGGTCGACCCGCGACCGGACGAGCCCTGGCGCCCGACCTACGGGGTGTGGGCGGACGAGCTCGACGGTCTGCCCGCCGACGTCGTGCGGTCACGATCGACACCGGTCCTGCGCGCGGTCGGGGAGCACCGGCTCGACCGCGAGTACGTGGTCCTCGACAACGCGGCGCTGCAGGCCGCGCTCCCGCTCGGCGGCGTGGAGGTCCGCGCCGAACGGCTCGACGACGCGGGCGTCGCCGCCCTGCGCGACCGTGCGTCCGTCGTGGTCGACGCCCGGGGAGCCAGGCCCGACGGACAGACCGAGGGCGACCCGGCCCCGGCCCAGACCGCCTACGGCGTCGTCCTCCCGACCGAGGGAGCGAGCCCCGCGCTCCAGGGCGCCGAGGCGCTGCTCATGGACTGGCGGACCGACTGGTCCGACGGGACGCCCGGCGGGACCCCGTCGTTCCTCTACGCCGTCCCGCTCGGCGACGGCACGACGCTGCTGGAGGAGACGTGTCTCGCGGCCGCGCCGGGGATGCCGGTCGACGAGCTGTGGTCCCGGCTCACGAGACGACTCGCAGCCCGCGGCGTCGACCCGACGGTCCTCGCGTCCCCACTCGCCGAGGAGGTCGTGCGCATCCCGATGCTCGGCCGGGGTCGACCACCGGTGCCCGGCACGCTCGTCGTCGGCGTCGCCGGTCGGGGCGGCCACCCGGTCACCGGGTACTCCGTGGCCCACGCTCTGCGGCGTTCCGTCGCGCTCGCCGACGACCTCGCCGCCGGTCGGGCACCGCGGAGCGCCGACCCGCGCGGCCCGCGCGACGTTCTGCACGCGGCCGGGCTGCGGGCACTCCTGCGCCTCGACGTCGAGGGCACCATCGCGCTCTTCGAGGCCTACGGACGACTCCCCGCCGACCAGCAGCGCGCCTTCATGGCCCGTGAGGGCTCCCCGGCGCTCGTCGCCCGCGCGATGACGGCGATGTTCCGCGGCGTGCCGGGACCGGGACGTCGCGCGCTGGTCCGCGCCACGCTCGGACGCTAGGTCAGCGCAGCATCGCGTCGACGCGCTGGGCCGCGAGCCGGCCTGACGGCAGCACCATCGGCACCCCGACGCCGGGCACCGTGCCCGAGCCGGCGAACACCAGGCCCGGGACCCGCTTGTCGACGTTGGCCGGGCGGAACGGACCGGTCTGCGCGAACGTGTGCGCGAGGGCGAACGGCGTCCCCGCCGCCATGCCCTGCTCCGCCCACTCGACGGGCGTGACGAGCTCCTCGACGACCACGTCGGTCGGGTAGCCCGCCGACTGCAGGAACGCCAGCAGCCGCTCACGCATCGGCCCGCGCTCGCGCGCCCAGTCGACCCGGCCGACGTCGAGGTTCGGCGTCGGCTCGAGCACGTACAGCGTGCTGTGGCCCTCGGGCGCCGCCTCGTCGTCGTCGAGGGAGTGCACGGTCACGAGTCGAGACGGGTCGCGCATGAGGGTGCCGTGCGTCATGAGGTCCTCGAAGGCCTCGTTCCACTGGTGGCCGAAGTGGATGTTGTGGTGGGCCTTGCCCTCCGGCACGCCCTTGACGCCGACGTGCCAGACGACGCACGACGGCGAGTAGTCGCCGCCGAGCCGCCCGCCGATCCCACGGACCGCGCGCGGCGCCCTCAGCTCGGGCAGCAGCCACTCGTAGGCGGTGGGCAGGTCGATCGTGCACACGACCGCGTCAGCGGTGACCCGCTCGCCGTCCGCGACGACCCCGGTGACCCGCCCGGAGGTGTCGCGCACGAGCGCCTCGACGGTCGTGCCGTAGACGATCTCGACCCCCGCATCGGTGGCTGCCCCGGCGAGCGCCTCGGGCACGGCCCGCATGCCGCCCTTCGGGAAGTACACGCCCTCGATCGAGTCCATGTAGGTGATGACGGCGTACAGCGCGAGGGCGTCGTCGGGGGCGAGCCCGGCGTACATCGCCTGGAACGAGAACAGCCGGTGCAGCCGCTCGTCCGCGAACCGGCGGCGGATCATCGGACCCAGCCGGCCGAAGCCGCCCATCGCGACGAGCCGCGCCGCGGCCCGCGGGCGCGACAGCAGGTCCGTCGGCCGGTCGAAGTTCCGGTCGATGAAGTGCGGCATCTCCGTCAGGTACAGCCGGCGCAGCCAGCCGACGAACTCGTCGAACGCCGCGGCGTCGACGCTGCCGCACTCACGGTGGATCTCGGCGCGCATCGCCTCGTGTCCGTGCCGCACCTCGAGCGTCGAGCCGTCGGCGAAGAACGCGCGGTAGGCGGGATCGAGCAGCGTGAGCTCGAGACGCTCGGCGAGGCTGGACCCGGCCGCGCGCAAGGGCCGGTCGATCAGGTCCGGCATCGTCAAGACGGTCGGCCCGGTGTCGAAGGTGAAGCCGTCGCGCTGCAGTCGCCCGGCACGGCCGCCCGGCACGTCCTCGCGCTCCAGCACCGTGACCCGGTGGCCGTCCCCGACGAGGTGGCAGGCGGCGGCGAGCCCGGCCAGGCCGGCTCCCACGACGACGACGTGGCCCATGGTCTCCTCCGGTCGACGGGCGCAGGCCCGGACGTCCCGCGACGCCCCCGCCAGTCTGCCGGGCGGCACGGACCCGCGCTCGGCGGGACGGCGTGCCGTCCGCCACGCCGCACCGGGACGGCTGCGATGATCACCCCATGCGAGCCGTGGTCCTCGACGCCGTCCGTGCCGTCCCGGAGGTCCGGGAGGTCGCCGAGCCGGTGGCCCCGGACGGGGGCGTCGTCGTCGAGGTGCGGGCCACGGGCCTGTGTCGCAGCGACTGGCACGCGTGGGCCGGGCACGAGGACCTGGCCTTCCCGCACGTGCCGGGGCACGAGCTGGCCGGTGTCGTGGTCGAGGTCGGGACGGGCGTCGCCCGGTGGTCGGTCGGCGAACGCGTGACGTCGCCCTTCGTGTGCGGCTGCGGCCGGTGCGACTGGTGCCGGGCCGGCGACGCGCAGGTGTGCCCGGACCAGCAGCAGCCGGGCTTCACGCACTGGGGATCGTTCGCCGAGCGGGTCCTGCTGCACGCCGCGGACACCAACCTCGTCGCGGTGCCGGACGGCGTCGACTTCGCGACCGCGGCGTCCTTGGGCTGCCGGTTCGCGACCGCGTACCGCGCGCTCGTCGCGCGGGCCGGGCTCGCGGCGGGCGAGTGGGTCGCGGTCGTCGGGGCGGGCGGGGTCGGCCTGAGTGCCGTGATGATCGCCAAGGCCCTCGGCGCCCACGTCGTCGCCGTCGACCGGAACCCCGAGGCGCTCGCCGCCGCGGAGCGCCTCGGTGCGGACCACGTGCTGGTCGCCGACGGCGACGTCACGGCGCAGGTCCACGTCCTGACCGGGGGCGGCACGCACGTCGCGATGGACGCCGTCGGCAGCGAGCAGACGTGCGCGAGCGCGCTGCTCAGCCTGCGACGTCGTGGCCGGATGGTGCAGGTCGGCCTGCTGCCCGGGGTCGAGGGCCACCCACGGGTGCCGCTCGAGCGGGCGATCGCCTGGGAGCTCGACGTCCTGGGCAGCCACGGCATGGCCGCCGTCGACTATCCCGCGATGATGGCGCTGGTCGCCGACGGCCGGCTGCGCCCCGACCGGCTCGTGGAGCGCACGATCGGCCTGGCGGAGGCGGCCGCGATGCTGCCGACGTTCGACCGCGCCACCGTCGCCGGCATCACGATGATCGACCCGTCGCTCTGACCCTCAGCCCGCCAGGAGCCGTAGCAGGGCCGTGACACCCGCGGCGGTGAGGACCGTCAGCAGGATCCGCTTCGTGAACGCCATGACGACGGCTGCGGCCGCGACCCCGACGGTGTCGGCGCCGACGTGCAGGCGGTCCTCGTCGCCGAACGCGTTGACCGCGACGAGCGCGGCGATGAGCGCGGGCGCCATCAGCACGACCACGCGCTGCATCGGCGGCGGCAGCTCGCGTCCGCCGAGCAGGGCGGGTCCGGCGGCCTTGACCGCGAACGTCGTGAGCGCCGTCCCGGCGATGACGAGCGCGATGGTCGGGGTCATGCGGCCTCCTCCTCGCCGGTCGAGGGACGCGTCATCCGTGGGTGCAGGCCCACGAGGGCGACGAGGGCCGCCGCCACGAGCGGCACACCCGGCGGCGTGAAGGGCAGCAGCGCGACCCCGAGCAACGCCCCGCCGGTCGCCACCGCGACGCCTTGGCGGTCCCGCAGCTCGTTGAACAGCAGGGCGACGAAGAAGCCCGGGAACAGGGCGTCCAGCCCGAACGCCTCGGGGTTGCGGATCCAGCTGCCACCGAACGCCCCGAGCGCCGTGCCGCCGACCCAGGCGACGTACTGGATCGCCGAGTGACCGAACAGGTACCAGCGGTCGAAGCGTCCGCCCGGACCCATCGCCATCGCCCAGCTGGCGTCGACGACGGGCTGGCCCTGGATCGCGCCGCGCACCGGACCGCCCGGCAGGGACTGCCCGAAGGCGATGCCCATCGGCAGGAACCGCGCGTTCATGAGCGTCGCAGCCAGCACGGCCGGCCCGGCGGTGCCCCCGCTCAGCAGGACGCCGACCGCGGCGAACTGCGCCGACCCGGCGAACACGACGGCCGACATGAGCACGGCGGCCCAGGGACTGAAGCCGACGCTCGTGGCCGCGACGCCGAAGGACGCGGACAGCACGAACGAGGCCACGGCGAACGGGGCGCCCGCGCGCAGTCCCTCACGCCACGAGTCCCGGTCCACCCGAGCAGTATCGCCGTTCAGGTCCGGTCGAGCTGCGTCCGGTACACCCGCAGCGCCGCCGCGGCGTCCTCGAGCCGCTCCTCGACCACCGGGAGCAGCTCGTCGATCTCCGGCGACGGCACGAGGCCGCCGCGCGCGTACCGCTCGACCTGGCGCAGCACGTCGCCGAGGCGCTCGACGCCGAGGTTCAGCGCGCTCCCCGCGACGCGGTGGGCCTCGTCCTGCACCGCCTCCTCGTCGACGGCCTCGACGGCCGCGCGCAGCGTCGCGGCGCAGGACTCCGCGGACTCCAGGAAGTTGTCGATCGCGGTCAGCACGTACTCGTCGCCGCCGATGTCGCTCAGCTCGGCGAGCCGCTCCAGGTCGAGCGTGCCGTCGGCCGGCAGCCGGCTGATCGTCGCCACCCAGCGGTCCAGGGCGGACTCGAGCAGGGTCGAGTCCACCGGCTTGACGAGGAAGTCGTCCATGCCGGCGTCGAGGCAGCGCTCGCGCTCGCCGTCGACCGCGGCCGCGGTGAGCGCGATGATCGGGCGCCGTGGGCCGGTCTCGGCCTCGCGGATCCGGCGGGCGGCGGTGTAGCCGTCCATGCCGGGCATCTGCACGTCCATCAGGATCGCGTCGTACGGGACGGTCGCCGCGAGCTCGATGCCCTGCAGGCCGTTGTGGGCGACGACGCTCTCGTAGCCGAAGGCGGTGAGCAGGCCGGTCGCGACGAGCTGGTTGACGGGGTCGTCCTCCACGACGAGCACGACGCCGCGGGCCGCGCGACGGGCGCCCGGGGCGCCCTCGACCGGCTCGGTCCCGCCACCCAGGACCGCGGTCAGGGCGCCGCGCAGCTCGTCGGGCAGCACGGGCTTGATCAGCACCCGGTCGACGCTAGGGCGCGGCTCGGCGGAGCGCAGCGTCGGTGGGACGAGCGTGACGCAGGGGACGGACGGGACGTCGGTGACGGCGGCGCGGTCGCTGCACTCGTCGACGACGGCCAGCAGGTACTCACGGTCGGGGACCGGGGTCGTGTCGACCTGGGCGCCCCACCAGCGCAGCTGGGACCTCAGGGGCGAGTCGTCGTCGGCGACGAGCAGCACGGGCCTGCCGTCGAGGAGCGACCGGATCGTGACGTCGCGGTCGGTGCGGGCCGAGCCGTCGCCGCGGGCCGCGGGACCGAGCTCGACCCAGAAGCGGAAGATGCTGCCGCCGCCGGGACGGTCTCGGTGCTCGAGGGTCCCGCCCATCGCCTCGACCAGCTCGTGCGAGATCGCCAGGCCCAGGCCGGTGCCGCCGTACACCCGGGTGTGCGACGAGTCGGCCTGGGTGAAGGGCTCGAACAGGGCCCTGGCCTGCTCGGGCGCGATGCCGATGCCGGTGTCGGCCACCTCGACCTCGACGCGCGTGCGACCCGACCCCGCAGGCTCGGCCCAGGCGCGCAGGGACACGGTGCCGACCTCGGTGAACTTGACCGCGTTGGAGAGCAGGTTGCTGAGCACCTGGCCGAGCCGGGTCGGGTCGCCCGACAGGACGGCAGGCACCTCGTGGTCGACGTCGATCGTGAGGTCGAGGCCCTTCGCGCGCGCCGACTCCGCGACGAGACTCGCGGTGCGCTCGACGAGACGACGCAGCTCCAGGTCGACCGACTCGAGCTCCAGGTGGCCGGCCTCGATCTTGGAGAAGTCGAGGATGTCGTTGATCTGGTCGAGCAGGGCGCGGCCGGCGTCCTCGACGCCCGTCGCGAGCCGTCGCTGCTCGGTCGTCAGGTCGTGGCGCAGCAACAGGTGGTTGAGGCCGATGACGCCGTTGAGCGGCGTGCGGATCTCGTGGCTCATCGTCGCGAGGAACTCGGACTTGTGCCGGGACGCGGCCATCGCGTCGTCCCGGGCCTGCGCGAGCTCCGCGGCGGTGCGCTGCCGCTCGGCGACGACGGCGACCTGCTCGGCGACGCGCTCGACCATCGCCTCGATCATGTCGTGGCGGTACAGGGGCGGGTCCGACGTGATCACCAGGACCGCCATGACCTCCCCGTCCAGCAGGACGGGGAACGCGCAGATGAGCCGGTCCGGCTCGTGCCACACGGTGCGCCGCTCGGCGAGCGCCCGCTCCGCCGTCGCGACCTCGTCGGGCCACCGGGGGTCGTCCTCGCCGGGGTCGATGCCGGGGATGAGGATCTTCTGGAGCCGTCCGTCGACGTTCAGGAAGGCGTGGGCCCGCTCCCAGTCGTCGTGCAGCAGCACCAGGCCGCGGGCCCGGACGAGCACCTCGTCGAGCGTCGCGGCCTCGTTGGCCGTGGTCGCGAGCGCCTGCATGAGCTGGTTCTGCGCGACCTGGTCCTCGAGCGCCTCCTCGCCCGCGCGCAGGGACTCGAGCATGGCGCGGCGCTCGGTGTAGTCGGTGTAGCGCAGGCGCAGGCCGTAGGGGCGGCCGGACTCGTCGACGAGGAGGGTCTCGCGGACCATCGTCCACAGCGGCGAGCCGTCCGCGCGCTGCCACATGACCTCGACCTCGTCGGGGTGCAGGTGCCCGGCGCGGACGTCCTCGAGGTGGGCGGCGAGCTGCTTCTTCCCCTGCTCGTCGTGGACGTCCCAGATGGTCAGGTGCGCCATCTCCTCGGGCGTCACGCCGTGCAGGCGCGCGATCGCGGGGTTCGTGTAGAGGGTGTTCGCCTCGAGGTCGATGACCCAGATGCCGTCGGCGGCGGCCTCGACGATGTCGCGGTACATGCTCGTCAGGTCCACGGCACCCTCCTTCCCGCTCGTGATGCTCTCACGGAGCGGGGGCGTCCGGGCGGCGTTGGACGTTCCGCGTCCGGGCAGCGGACCGCCCTGGGGGCGAGCTCGGGGCGCGCGGGAGGATGGGACGTCGTCCCATCCCGTCCTCCGGAGCGCGCACCATGACCGCCGAGCCGTCCCCGCAGTCCCCGTCCCTCCCCGAGGTCGCCGCCGCCATCGAGCAGGCCGCGACCCGGTTGCACGGCGTCGTGGCGACGACCCCGCTGGAGCGCAGCGTCCGTCTCTCGGCCGAGGTCGGCGCCGAGGTGCTGCTCAAGCGCGAGGACCTGCAGCCCGTCCGGTCGTACAAGGTGCGCGGTGCGTACAACCTGATCGCCCAGCTCGACGCCGCGGCACGCGCCCGCGGCGTCGTCACGGCGAGCGCCGGCAACCACGCCCAGGGCGTCGCCTACGCGTGCGCCGCGCTCGACATCCGGGGCCGGATCCACCTGCCGAGCGGCACCCAGCGGCAGAAGCGCGAGCGGATCGCGGCGATCGGCGGCGACCGGGTCGAGGTCGTGATGGGAGCGGAGACCTACGACGAGGTCTTCGAGGCGGCGCAGGCCGACGCCGCGGCCTCGGGCGCGACCCTCGTGCCGGCGTTCGACGACCCGCGCGTCATCGCGGGACAGGGCACCGTCATCCGCGAGGTCGTCCGGCAGCTCGGCGGCGCGCCGGACGTCGTGGTCGTCCCCGTCGGCGGCGGTGGCCTGATCGCGGGGACGGTCGCCTGGCTGCGCACGCACCACCCCGCGACGCGGGTCGTCGGCGTCGAGCCGGCCGGCTCGGCGAACCTCGCCGCGGCCCTCGCGGCGGGGGAGCCGGTTCCGCTCGTCGACCTCGACACCTTCGTCGACGGCGCGGCCGTGCGGCGCGCGGGCCGGCACACCACCGCGACGGTGCTCGCGGGCGGCGCCGAGCTCGTCGCCGAGCCCGAGGGCTCGGTGTGCAGCGAGATGCTGTCGCTCTACCAGGTCGACGGCATCATCGCCGAGCCCGCGGGCGCGCTCGCCACGGGCGCGCTCGCCAGCGGCACGGTCGTGGTCGAGCCCGGCCAGACCGTCGTGTGCGTGCTGTCCGGCGGCAACAACGACGTCAGTCGCTACGCCGAGGTCGTCGAGCGCGCCCTCGTGCACGAGGGTCGCAAGCACTACTTCCTGGTGGACTTCCCGCAGGAGCCCGGCGCGCTGCGCCAGTTCCTCGACGAGGTGCTCGGCCCCGACGACGACATCACGCTGTTCGAGTACGTCAAGCGCAGCAACCGCGAGGTCGGTCCCGCGCTCGTCGGCATCGAGCTGACGCGGGCCGCCGACCTGGACAGCCTGCTCGCGCGGATGGACGCGGCGCCGCCGACGATCGAGAAGATCGACAGCGAGAGCCCGCTGTTCCGCTTCCTGCTCTGACCCTTCGACAAGCTCAGGGTCCGAGGGTCGGGTGGGGCGTCGGGGTCAGTCCGGAGCCTTGACGGCGACGACGGGGCACGGCGCCTCGAGGATGATCCGCTGCGAGGTCGAGCCGAGCAGCACCTTGCCGACGGGCGACCGACGACGCTGGCCGATGACGACGAGGTCGGCGTCAACCCCCTCGGCGCGGTCGAGGATCTCGTCGGCCGCGGGCCGCTCGCCGTCGAGGTGGACGATGGTGTGCTCGACGGCCTCGGACGTGAGGCGGTCGCGGAGCAGGTCGATCTCCTGCTCGGGCGAGACCCCGACCGCGCCGCCGCCGCTCGGCGTCGCGACGACGACGAGGCGGGCGTGCTCCCGCCGGGCGTAGGCCACGGCCCAGTCCAGGGCGGCCTGGCTCTCCGGGGTGTCCCGGTAGCCGGTGACGATGGTGGGCATCGGTGCTCCTCTCGACTCCCCGTCGCACAACCTACGCCGTCCACCGGGCCGGGTGCGAGCATGGCGGCATGCATCCTCTGCGCGCGCTGACGGTCGACGAGCTGCGGTCCCGACGCACGATCAAGTGGTCGCTGCACGGTCCGGACGTGCTCCCGCTGTGGGTCGCGGAGATGGACGCGCCGCTCGCGCCGGCCGTGACCGCGGCGCTCGAGGAGGTCGCACGCACCGGCGACCTCGGGTACCCGACGGGGGAGGGCTACCTGGAGGCCTACGCGGACTTCGCCCGCGACCGGTGGGGCTGGGAGCCGTCGGCCGGCCTGCCCGTGCACGACGTGATGAGCGGGGTCGTGCAGGCGCTGCGCACCGTGCTGCCGCCGGACGGCGTCGTCATCACGAACCCGCCGGTGTACCCACCGTTCCACGACGCGGTCCGGCTCGCCGGGGCCACACCCGTCGACGTGCCGCTGGGCGCCGACGCACGACTGGACCTCGAGGGGCTGCAGTCAGCGTTCGCCGAGCACGCGGGTCGCGCGGCCTACCTGCTGTGCAACCCGCACAACCCCACGTCGTTCGCCGCGACCCGCGAGGAGCTGGCGACCGTCGCGCGGCTCGCCCGCGAGCACGGCGTCCGGGTGGTCGTCGACGAGATCCATGCCCCGCTCGCCGACCCGGCCCGGTTCACGCCCTACCTGGACGTCCCCGGCAGCGAGGACGCGCTCGTCGCGACCTCGGCGTCCAAGGCCTGGAACCTCGCGGGCGCGAAGGCCGGGCTCCTGCTCGCGGGGCCCGAGGCGCAGCCGGAGATCGACGCGCTGCCCGAGCTCGTCGGCCACGGGGCGAGCACCGTCGGGATCGCCGTCCAGCGGGCCGCCTGGACCGACGGCCGCGACTGGCTGGACGCCGTCCGCGCCGACCTGGTCGAGAACCGTGCCCCTGCTGCGCTCGCTGGTCGCCGAGCACCTCCCGCGTGCCCGCGCGGTCGTCGGGGACGACTCGTACGTCGCCTGGCTCGACCTGCGGTCGTACGACCTCGGCGACGAGCCTGCGGACGTGCTGCGCGAGCGCAGTCGCGTCGCGCTCGGCCCCGGCACGCCGTTCGGGCACGGCGCGGGGCACGCGCGGGTGCTCTACGCGACGACGCCCGAGATCCTGACGGAGGCGTTCACCCGGCTGGGCCGGGCGGTGGGGTAGCGCGCGTCAGGGCCTTCGCCTTGACCGCCACGACGGGCGCGTCGGCCTCCAGCAGGACCCGCTGCGAGGTCGAGCCGAGGACGATCTTGCCGACGGGCGAGCGGCGGCGCTGGCCGATCACGACGAGCTCGGCG
>JAQIJP010000051.1:0-35904 GCA_036946185.1 Aeromicrobium erythreum | reverse complement strand
GGGGTGGACGCCGGCCCCGCCGGTGACGCCGAGCGCCCCGTAGGGCACCCGGACGGTGAACGACCGGGAGGCCCCCGGTGCGAGGGTGCCGAGCTCGTCGATCGCGTCGAGCGGCCGCACGATCCGGCTGCCGGTGTAGGAGCGGCCGGACGCGATGGCCTCGTCGAGCGTGGTCCGCGACGTGTAGGGCGCCGGCGAGATGACGAGGTAGGCCTGCACGTCGCGCCAGGCGTGGTCGTCGCGGTTGGTGACGGTCCCCCGCAGCGTGACCGGCTCGCCCTCGACGAGGCGGGTCGGCGCGACCGAGGTGATGCGGACCGCCAGGTCCGGGTCGTCGTCGGCGGCACCCGCGGGGACGGGCACCAGCACGGCGAGCAGGAGCAGTGCGAGGAGTCGGGGCACCGCGGCACGCGCGCGTCGTCCTCGGCTCGTCACCCGCACCATCGTAGTGGCGGGCCCCGCGTCGACGCGGATGCGTAGAGTAGGGCGTCGTGTCACCGACCCCGTCGACGTCCGTCGAGTCCCGTCTGCGCGACCTGCTGCGCCGTCACCCGGTCGTCGTCGAGCTCGGGCGGCGCTTCCACGAGGCCGGCCACGAGGTCGCGCTGGTCGGAGGGCCCGTCCGCGACGCGCTGCTCGGCCGCGCCGTCACCGATCTCGACCTGACCACCTCGGCCCGGCCCGACGACATCGAGCGGGTGCTCGAGGGCTGGGCGGACACGACGTGGGACATGGGTCGTGACTTCGGCACGATCGGCGCGCGGATCGGCGACGACGTCGTCGAGGTCACCACCTACCGCTCCGACGAGTACGACGGCGCGTCGCGCAAGCCCGTCGTCGCGTTCGGCGACGACCTGCGCGGCGACCTCGCCCGGCGGGACTTCACCGTCAACGCCCTCGCGGTCCGGCTGCCGGACGGCGAGCTCGTCGACGCCTTCGACGGTGCGGGCGACCTGGCGGCCGGCGTGCTGCGGACGCCGATCGAGCCCGAGGTGTCCTTCGGCGACGACCCGCTGCGGATGATGCGCGGCGCGCGGTTCGTGAGCCAGCTCGGCTTCGACCTCGACCCGGCGGCCCGGGCGGCGATGGTCGACCTGGCCGACCGGCTCGAGATCGTGTCGGCCGAGCGGGTCCGCGACGAGCTGGACAAGCTGCTGCTGGGGGCCGACCCGGTCGCGGGGCTGCGCGTCCTCGTCGACACCGGCCTGGCCGACCGGGTGCTGCCCGAGCTGCCGGCGCTGCGGCTGGAGCGCGACGAGCACCACCGCCACAAGGACGTCTACGAGCACTCGCTCACGGTGCTCGAGCAGGCGATCGCCCTCGAGGACCGGCTGGAGCAGGCGCCTGACCTGGTGATCCGGCTGGCCGCCCTGCTGCACGACATCGGCAAGCCGCGCACGCGGCGCTTCGAGTCCGGGGGTCGGGTCACGTTCCACCACCACGACGTCGTGGGCGCCAAGATGACGCGCAAGCGGATGCGCGCCCTGCGCTACAGCAACGACGTCGTCGACCAGGTCGCGCGCCTGGTCGAGCTGCACCTGCGCTTCCACGGCTACGGCTCGGGCGAGTGGACCGACGCCGCCGTGCGCCGCTACGTGCGCGACGCCGGCGACCAGCTGGACCGGCTGCACGTCCTCACCCGGGCCGACTGCACGACCCGCAACCAGCGCAAGGCGCTGCGGCTGCAGCGCACCTACGACGAGCTCGAGACGCGGATCGCCGAGCTCGCCGAGCAGGAGCAGCTCGACGCGATGCGACCGGACCTCGACGGCAACCAGATCATGGAGGTCCTCGGCATCGGCCCCGGGCGCGAGGTCGGCGAGGCGTACCGGTTCCTGCTGGACCTGCGGATGGACCGCGGCGCGATCGGTGAGGAGCTCGCCGCCGAGGCGCTCAAGGCCTGGTGGGCCGCCCGCTCCTGACGCGCGCTCAGGCCTCGGCGGCCAGCGCGGTGGCGAAGGCGAGCATGACGACGCCGGTCGCGCCGTCGACGCCGCGCCGGAACGACCCGCGGGTCAGGGCGCCGGAGGCCGCGCCCGCGACCCAGACGACGGTCAGCAGCACGAGCGCACCGATCGCGACGAGGGTGAGCGCGTACGCCAGCAGGGCGGGCAGGCCCTGCCCCCGCGCCGACGAACTGCGGCAGCACGGCGAGGTTGAAGGCGAGCACCTTCGGGTTGGTGATGTTGCAGACGAAGCCCTGGCGGAACGCCGTGCGACGGCGGACGGTCGACGGACCGCCCTTCACGGCCCACACGCTGCCGTCGCGGCGCAGGGCGTCGCGCAGCGCGGTGACGCCGAGCCACGTCAGGTAGGCGACGCCCGCCCAGCGGACGGCCTGGAAGACCGGCTCGGCGTGCGCGAGGGCCGCGCCGAGGCCGGTCGCGGCGAGCACGCCCTGGACCGTGCCGGCGACCGTGATGCCGAGCGCCGTGAACAGTCCGCGCCGCCGACCGCCGACGACGCTCGCGCGCAGCGTCAGGAACGTGTCGGGTCCCGGCGCGACCGCGAGCAGCGCGGCGAACGCGACGAAGGACAGGTAGGTGCTCACCGGACGATGCTACGGCCGGGCGAGCGTGGCGGTCCTGGGAACGACGACGGCCGGCTCCCCGCGGGGAACCGGCCGTCGGCGTGATGGAGTCAGCGCTCCTCGGTGCCCTCGATGAAGGCCTCCAGGCGGGCGCGACCGATCTCGTCGGGACGCTGCTCCGGCGGGGACTTCATCAGGTAGGACGAGGCGCTCAGCAGCGCGCCGCCGATGCCGCGGTCCTTGGCGATCTTCGCCGCGCGGATCGCGTCGATGATGATGCCGGCCGAGTTCGGCGAGTCCCAGACCTCGAGCTTGTACTCCAGGTTCAGGGGCACGTCGCCGAACGCGCGGCCCTCGAGGCGCACGTAGGCCCACTTGCGGTCGTCGAGCCAGGCGACGTAGTCCGACGGGCCGATGTGGACGTTCTTGTCCTCGACCTTGCCGGCGAGCGAGCCGGTGAGGTTCGACGTGACAGCCTGCGTCTTGCTGACCTTCTTGGACTCCAGGCGCTCGCGCTCGAGCATGTTCTTGAAGTCCATGTTGCCGCCGACGTTGAGCTGGTAGGTGCGGTCCAGCGCGACGCCGCGGTCCTCGAACAGCTTGGCCATGACGCGGTGCGTGATGGTCGCGCCGACCTGGCTCTTGATGTCGTCACCGATGATCGGGACCGCCGGCGTCCTCGAACTTCTTGGCCCACTCGGGGTCGGAGGCGATGAAGACGGGCAGGGCGTTGACGAAGGCGACGCCGGCGTCGATCGCGCACTGCGCGTAGAACTTGTCGGCCTCCTCCGAGCCCACCGGCAGGTAGGAGACGAGGACGTCGGCCTGCGTGTCCTTGAGCACCTGCACGACGTCGACGGCCGGGGCGTCCGACTCCTCGATCGTCTGCAGGTAGTACTTGCCGAGGCCGTCGAGGGTGTTGCCGCGCTGCACGGTGACGCCGGTCGGCGGCACGTCGCAGATCTTGATGGTGTTGTTCTCGCTGGCCTGCGTGGCGTCGGCCAGGTCGAAGCCGACCTTCTTGGCGTCGACGTCGAACGCGGCGACGAACTCGATGTCGGAGACGTGGTAGTCGCCGAACTGAACGTGCATGAGGCCGGGCACGGTGCCGGCCGGATCGGCGTCCTTGTAGTACTCGACGCCCTGGATCAGCGACGTGGCGCAGTTGCCCACGCCGACGATCGCGACGCGGATCGGATTCTTGGCCGAACCCATGGGTTCTCCTTCGTGTGTCATCAATCGGTGGTCGATCGACCGGTGGTGTCCTCGCCTGCGACCCCGTCGTCGTCGGCGCTGCTGTCGTATCCCCCCGAGCGTTCGCGGTCGATGAGCTCGTTCAGCCAGCGCACCTCGCGCTCGACCGACTCGAGCCCGTGCCGCCGCAGCTCCAGCGTGTACGAGTCGACCCGCTCGTGGCCGCGCTGCGCGGCCCGGCGGACGTTGTCGAGCCGCTCCTCCAGCCGGCTGCGCCGACCCTCGAGGATGCGGACCCGGGTCCGGGAGCTGGTCCGCGCGAAGAACGCGAACCGGATCCCGAAGCTCTCGTCGTCCCACGCCGCGGGTCCGGCGTCCTCCACGACCTGCGCGAAGTACTCCTTGCCCTCGGCGGTGAGCCGGTACACGATCCGGTTCCTGCGGCCGCGGACCTCCACGTCGGTGTCCTCGTCGGCGACGATGAACCCCTTGCGGACGAGCGACTTCAGGCACGGGTAGAGCGTCCCGTAGGACAGCACCCGACCCCAGCCGAGCAGGGCGATGAGCTGCTTGCGCAGCTCGTACCCGTGCATCGGGGTGTCGAGCAGGCCCAGCACGGCGAGCTCGAGCGCGGCCCCGCGAGGGGTCGAGCGTCGTTCGCGCGGCGTGGCCATGTGTCCTCCGGTCCCGGATCGTGCTGTCGCGTCGATGTGACGCGGCAATGTATCGCGACGATACATCGAGCCGGCCGTGTTGGCGACACCTCGCGATGTGACGTGCGTCGGGTGTTGGCCAGTTCTCAGGTGAACCCGGCACACTGGAGGGCGTGCCCGGGCTGACCGGGCGTTTTCGTGACCCCTGCAGAAGGACCTGACCACGTGAGCCCCTCGACCACGACGCGCAGCCGCGCGACCTCGTCGCCCGGCCGCTTCCGCCGCCTCGCGACGCGCATCGGCGGCCACGGTCCCTGGTGGACCAAGCTGCTGCGCTGGCTGCTCTTCCTGGCCGTCGCCGGCGTCCTCGCCGGTGCGATCACCTTCTTCGTCCTCTACAAGGCGATCGCGATCCCGAGCCCGAACGCGGACTTCGAGACTCAGACGACCAAGGTCTACTACTCCGACGGCAAGACGCCGATCGGATCGTTCGCGATGCAGGACCGCGAGAACGTCTCCCTCGACCAGGTCCCCGAGGTCATGCAGGCCGCGGTCATCGCCGCCGAGGACCGGACCTTCTACGAGAACAAGGGCCTCGACCTCAAGGGCATCATCCGCGCCGCGCGCGACAACGCGACGAGCGGCCAGGTCGAGGCGGGCGGCTCCACGATCACGCAGCAGTACGTCAAGGTGCTCTACCTGACGCAGGAGCGGTCCTACTCGCGCAAGGTCCGCGAGGCGATCCTGTCGATCAAGATCCACAACCAGCTCTCCAAGCGCGAGATCCTCGAGGGCTACCTGAACACCATCTACTTCGGCAACGGAGCGTACGGCGTCGAGGTCGCGTCGCAGACGTACTTCGACAAGCCGGCCAGCAAGCTCAACTACCCGCAGGCGGCGGCGCTCGCGACGGTCATCAACAACCCGTCGTACTACGACCCGTACGCCGAGGGCGGCAAGGAGCGGATGGTCCCCCGCTACAACTACGTGCTCGACGGCATGGTCAAGTCCGGGGCGATCACGGCCGAGGAGGGCGCGAAGTTCAAGGACAAGCTCCCGACGTTCGCCAAGAAGCGGAACCAGAACCGGTTCAGCGGCACCAAGGGCTACCTGCTCGCGCTCGTCCAGAAGCAGCTGCAGGCCCGGGAGTTCTCCGACGCCCAGATCCTCGGCGGCGGCCTGCGCGTCACGACGACGTTCGACAAGAACGACCAGAAGGATGCGGTCGCCGCGATCAAGGCGCTGCCCCCGGGCGCGACCGGCAAGGAGCTGCACCAGGGCCTGGTCGCCGTGCAGCCGGGCACCGGTGCGGTGCGCGCGATGTACGGCGGACCGGACTACCTCAAGAGCCAGCTCAACTGGACGACCAACGGCGTCCAGCCCGGGTCGACGTTCAAGGTGTTCGCGGTCGTCGCGGCGCTCGAGGACGGCTACAGCCTCAAGACCCAGCTCAACGGCTCGTCGCCGCTGCGCATCGGCAACGGCCTGATCGAGAACCAGGGCGACAGCGGCGGCCAGTCCTTCGGGCGGGTCTCGCTGGAGTACGCGACGCAGAAGTCGATCAACACCGCGTTCATCGACCTGACCCAGCAGATGAGCGGCGGCGCGAACGGCGACATCTCGAAGGGCACGAAGAAGATCCGCGAGGCGGCCGCCCAGGCGGGCATCCCGCAGTCCACCCTCGACCGGTTCGACCCGGGTGCCGCCGTCACGTCGCTCGGCTACGTGCCGGTGCGGGCCGTCGACATGGCCAACGCGTACGCCACGCTGGCCGCCGACGGCAAGCGCGCCGACTGGTACGTCGTGCAGTCGGTCAAGAGTCCGGCCGGCAGCGAGCTGTTCAAGCACAAGGTCAAGACCGAGCAGGCGATCCCCGAGGACGTCGCGGCCGACACGCTCGCCGCGCTGCAGAAGGTCACGCAGGCCGGCACCGGCACGAACGGCCGGACGATCTGCCCGACCGCCGGCAAGACCGGCACGGCGACGGCGGGGTCCGAGAACGACCAGCACGTGTCGTCGTCGTGGTTCGTGGGCGCCACCCCGAAGCTCGCGACCGCCGTGTCGTTCAGCCGCGGCGTCGGCAACGAGAACCTCGAGGGCTACCTCAACCCGTTCTACGGCGGCACCTACCCGGCGCAGACGTTCCGCACGTTCATGAACGCCGCGCTCCAGGGCGAGCAGTGCGGCACCTTCCCGGCCCCGGCCAACATCAAGGCCACGAAGGGCTCGCAGTACGTGGCGCCGGCGCCCAAGAAGACCGAGAAGCCGAAGCCGAAGCCGACGCGCACCACGCCGCGGCCGACGCCGACGCCGACGCAGCCGAGCCAGCCCACGCCCACGCCGACGGACCCGGGCAACGGGGTCCTCGGCGGGAACTGACTCAGGCCAGGACGACGCGGTCGAAGGCCGTCGTGGTGTACCGCACCGCGACGGCCACCGTGTCGCCGACGGCCGGCGGCGGGACGGACGCCGGGAGCAGCACCATGCTGGCCTGCATGTGCGGGGGCTCGGCGAACCAGCGCTGACGGCCGGCGATCGTGAACGGGCTGAGCGCGAGGCCGGCGGCCTCCAGGCCGCCCTTGGCGAAGGTCTTGCCGCGCGCGACGACGCCGGCACCGGCGCGGGGCGCCTCGAGCCCGATGCCGTGGCTCGTGCCGCCGCTGATGACGAGCAGGTGGCCGTCGCGCGGGACGGGCCGCTGCCGGTAGCCGATCCGCTCGCCGCGCTCGACGCCGTGCACGTCGAGGACCGTCGCGCGCACGTCGAGCGCGCCGAGGTCGCCCAGCCACAGCGACGTGCCGACGCGCGGCCGGACCTCGAGGCCGGGACGGCGCTCGCGCAGCCGGGCGAGCTCGCCGGGGTCGAGGTGGGAGACGTAGAGGACGTCGGTCTCGACCTGCGAGGTCTGCAGGACGGCGGCCCAGCGCTCGGCCTCCTCGAGGTTGCCCCCCGTCATCGGCAGGTGGATCGCGAAGCCGTCGACCACGAGGTCGCCCAGGACCGCGGCGACGCTCGCGAGCTCGTGCCGGTCCAGGCCGTGCCGCGCCATCGAGGTCTCGCCCTCGACGACCACCCGGGCGCCGGGTGCGCGGCGCGCGAGCTCGGCGACGTCGTCGACCCGCCCGACGGTGTGGACCACGCGCGGGTCGAGCACGACGTCGGGCAGGAACGGGCGGTACGGCGACAGCACGAGCACGTCGCCCGCGAAGTCCTCGAGCGCCTGCGGCACCTCGGCGTAGGTGCCGACGGCGAGCCGCGGCAGGCCGAGCCGGGTCGTCTCGGCGGCGAGGACGGAGCGGCCGAAGCCGTAGCCGTTGCCCTTGACGACGGGCACCAGGCCCGGCGTCGCGGCAGCGACGGTGTCGAGGTGCCGGCGCCAGCGGGCGGCGTCGACCTGCAGCTCGAGCGTCATCCGCGCCTCCGCAGGTAGGTCAGGAAGGCCTTGTGCAGCAGCCGGTTGATCGGCAGGTCCCACTCGCCGAGGTACTCCACGGCCGAGCCGCCGGTGCCGGCCTTGAACTGGATCAGGCCGACGTGCGGGTCGTCCGGGTCGAGAGTGTCCGTGATGCCGCGCATGTCGTAGACGGTCGCGCCCGCGGCGAGCGCGTCGCGCATCATCTGCCACTGGACGGCGTTCGAGCCGCGGACCTCGCGCTTCGCGGTGGTCGAGGCGCCGTAGGAGTACCAGGCGTGCTGCCCGACGCGCACGAGCGTGGTCGCGGCGACGAGGTCGCCCTCGTGCTCGGCGAGGTAGAGGACGAGCCGGTCGGGGTCCTCGGCCGTCATGGCGTCCCACATCGTCTCGAAGTAGGCGAGCGGGCGCGGCGTGAAGTGGTCGCGCTCGGCCGTCTCGGCGTAGACGCGGTGGAACGCGGCCAGGTCGTCGCGCGTGCCGCGGCTGACCTCGACCCCGGCCTTGGCGGCCTTCTTGATGTTGCGGCGCCAGAGCTGGTTCATGCCCTTGAGGACCGCGTCCTCGCCGAGCGGCGTGCCGTCGGCGTCGGTCAGCGGGACCCAGAAGTTGTACTTGGGCTGGCCGGCGGCGAACCCGCCCTCGGTGGGCACCTCGGTCCAGCCGAGGTCGCGCAGCCGGTCGGCGACGGCGACCGCGGCGGGGTCGCTCTCGTCGGCCGGGACCTCGCCGAGCGTGCGCAGCGCCTCGTCGGCGATCGCGGCCTTGACGGTCGGGGCGTGCCATCGGCGGGTCACGACGGGCGGACCCATCCGGATGCCGAACGCGCCCTGGCCCTTGAGGTGGCGCACGAGCGGGTCGAGCCAGCGGGACAGGTCGCCCGTCCAGTCGATCGCCGGACCCTCGGGCAGGTAGGCGAGGTACCGGTCGATGCGGGGCACCTTGCGGTAGAGGACGAGCGCGGCGCCCACGAGGCGACCGCCGTCGAGCCAGCCGATCGACTCTCCGCGCCACTCGGCCTTGACCGCCGCCCAGGCCGGGGTCTGGAGGAAGCTCACGCTGTCGCGCCCGGCGACGAACGCGAGGTGCTCGGCCGTCGTGATGGTCCTGACCTCGAGCGTTGTCGTCACCCGTCGAGGCTATCAACGCCCCGGAACGGCGCCCGGGGGCGGTGAGTTAGGCTCGCCTAAGAAGCACCGCTCGACCGTCCCCCACGTCTCGGAGTCCCCCATGTCCGCCGTCCGCACCGTCGTCGCCACGGTCCTGGCCAAGCGTCCGCTCTCCGTCCACCTCGTCACCGTCACCCTCGACGTCGACGACCTACCGACCACCGGTATCCCGGACGAGTACGTCCGCCTGATGATCCCGCCGCCGGGCGCCGAGGTCGCCGTCCCCCACGATCGACGAGGACTGGACGGTCACCTGGCCCGAGGGCGCGGTCGAGCCGGACGCGCGGGTCTACACGATCTCCGACCACCGCGTCGTCGACGGCCGCGTGCAGGTCGACATCGACATCGCGCTGCACGACCGCGGCGCCGGCTCGGACTGGGCCCGCCGCTGCGCGCCGGGCGACCAGGTCGCGATGGTCGAGCCGCACGGGCTCTACCGCCCGGCCGACGGCGTGCCATGGCAGCTGCTCGTCGCCGACATCACCGGCCTGCCGGCGCTCGCACGCATCCTGCGCGGCCTCGACCCGGAGCAGCGGGTCGTCGCGCACGTCGTCCTCACCGACCCCGCCGACGAGATCCCGCTGCCGAGCCCTGCGCAGGTCGACCTGACGTGGCAGGTCGTCGAGCGCGACACCGACGTGTGCGGTGCGCTCGAGGACGCCGTCACCGGTCGCGACCTGCCGGACGCCCCCGGTGAGCGGTACGTGTGGCTGGCCGGCGAGGCGCGCGCGTCGCGGGCCGTGCGCCGCCACCTGCGCCGCACCCTCGGCTGGCCGCAGGCCGACTTCTACACCTGCGGCTACTGGCAGGTCGACGCCGAGCGCTGGAACGCGCGCTACGAGGAGGTCGCCGACCGCATCATCGCCGAGGCCCGGCAGGCGCAGCAGCGTGCGGGCGAGGACGAGGGCGCCTACCTCGACGCGATCGACGACATCTACGAGCGCGCCGGCCTCTGACGCCGCGCGTCCGCGGTTTACCCGCTCGAGCGGGTAAACCGACACCGATCGAGGCAAGCATCCCTTGAGTCGCACAGGTTGCCCTGAACGACCCGGAGCTCAGGCGATCGACTCGGCGCTCGGCGGCGTCCAGGCGAGCAGCCCCGGCGGTCCCGGCGTGATGCGCAAGGTCATGCCGGCCTCTTCTGGGGTGCGGTTGGCCTTGCGGTGGTTGCAGCGCAGGCACGCCGCGACCGCGTTCTCCCACGTGAGCCCGCCACCGCGGCTGCGCGGCACGACGTGGTCGACCGTCTCGGCCGGCCCACCGCAGTAGGCGCAGGCCCGGTCGCGCGCCTTGATCGCGGACTTCGTGCACAGGTGGCCGCGGCGGTGCCGCCAGGATGCGACGACGTAGCGCACGAGCCGCAGCACGAGCGGCCGCGGGAAGGGGCCGAACTGCTCGTCGCCCGCCTCCTCGATGACGGCGACCTCGCGCACGAGCATCTTGATCGCGTGGCGCAGGGAGACGCGCTGCAGCGGCTCGTAGCTGGCGTTGAGGACCAGCACATACCCGTCCGTCATCGGCATGTCCCCTCGCGGGTTCGAGGACCGCCCTGCGGCGATCCTGGGCTCAGGGTAGCCGAGCGGACCCCGTCCTGGGGGTGCGCGCGCTGGAGCCGTTCGGTATCAAGGAGTCGACGAAACCTGCCCGTGACCTCCGCGACCTAAGGTGAACCGCGTGCCCGAGACCCATCTCTTCGACGACTACGGCCCGGTGGTCGGGTTCGACGAGATGTACGACGGCTCCCAGGTCCGGTCGGAGTACGCCGCCGTCCACGCGTCCTTCCAGGCGATGGGCGACGACGAGATCCGCCTGCGCGCCGAGTCCCTCGCGTCGAGCTACCTCGACCAGGGCGTCACGTTCGGTGTCGGTGGCGAGGAGCGACCGTTCCCGCTCGACCTCGTCCCGCGCATCATCGAGGCCGCCGACTGGCGCCACGTCGACACCGGCGTGCGGCAGCGGGTCAAGGCGCTCGAGGCGTTCCTCGCCGACGTCTACGGACCGGGCGAGGTCTTCGCCGACGGCGTCGTGCCACGCGAGACCGTCCTGACGTCGCCGCACTACCACCGGGTCGTGAGCGGGATCGAGCCGCCGAACGGCGTGCGCATCCACATCTCCGGCATCGACCTGATCCGCGACGGCAACGGCGACTTCCGGGTGCTCGAGGACAACTGCCGCGTGCCGTCGGGCGTCTCCTACGTCATGACGAACCGGCCGGCGCTGTCCGCGGCCCTGCCCGAGGTGTTCGCCGACCACCGGATCCGGCCCGTCCAGCAGTACTCGCGCAACCTGCTGGCGGCGCTGCGGGCCGCCGCCCCGTCGGGCGTCAGCGACCCGACCGTCGTGGTGCTGACGCCGGGCGTCTACAACTCCGCCTACTTCGAGCACACCCTGCTCGCCCGCACGATGGGCGTCGAGCTCGTCGAGGGCCGCGACCTCGTGTGCCGCCAGGGCCGCGTCATGATGCGCACGACCCGGGGCCTCGAGCCGGTCGACGTCATCTACCGGCGGCTGGACGACGAGTTCCTCGACCCGATGCAGTTCTACCCGGAGTCGGTCCTCGGCGTCCCGGGCCTCGTCAACGCCGCCCGCGCCGGCAACGTGACGATCGCGAACGCCGTCGGCAACGGCGTCGCCGACGACAAGCTCATCTACACCTACGTGCCCGACCTGGTCCGGTACTACCTCGGCGAGGAGCCGATCCTGCGCAACGTCGACACCTGGCGCCTCGGCGACGCCGACCAGCGCACGGAGGTGCTCGACCGGCTCGACGAGCTCGTGCTCAAGCCCGTCGACGGCTCCGGCGGCAAGGGCATCGTCATCGGTCCGGCGGCGTCGCGCGAGGAGCTCGACGCCCTGCGGCTCAAGATCGACCAGGACCCGCGGGCGTGGATCGCCCAGCCGGTCATCTCGCTGTCGACGGTGCCGACGCTCGTCGAGAAGGGCATCCGGCCGCGGCACGTCGACCTGCGCCCGTTCGCGGTCAACGACGGCGACGACGTCTACGTGCTGCCCGGCGGCCTGACCCGCGTCGCGCTGCCCGAGGGCGAGCTCATCGTGAACTCCAGCCGCGGCGGCGGGTCCAAGGACACCTGGGTGCTGGCCGACCCGCTCGAGCCGGCCGACCCCAAGGACACCGCCGACGCCGAGCCCGAGCCCGAGGTGCCCGGGGCGCAGAAGCGCGCGCCGGGTCGACCCGACGGCGACACCCAGTCCATCCCCGTGATCACCGCCGAGCTGCCCGAGCCGGGCGAGGGCCCCGGCCAGACGCAGACGCAGACGCAGACGCAGGGGGGCGGTGCCTGATGCTGAGCCGCATCGCAGAGTCCCTGTTCTGGATCGGTCGCTACCTCGAGCGCGCCGACGACACGGCGCGCATCCTCGACGTCCAGCTGCAGGTCCTCGTCGAGGACCCGGCGATCGACGAGGCGACGTCGTGCGCTCAGCTGCTCGGGGTCATGGGCGTCGACGACTACACGGGCGTCGTGAACCGGTGGACGATCCTCGATCTCCTGGCCCACAACCCGGACTCAAACAACTCGATCGCCGCGGCGATCGACGCCGCCCGTGAGGGCGCGCGCGGCGCCCGCGAGACGCTGTCGACGGACCTGTGGACGGCGATCAACATGATGTGGCGCGGTCTGCCCGCCGCCCGCAGCCGGCGTCCCCCGGACCTGTTCGCGTGGGTGCGCAACCAGACCGCGATGGTGCACGGCATCGCCGAGGGCACGATGACGCGCGACGAGGGCTGGAACTACTTCGTGCTCGGCCGCAGCATCGAGCGGGTCGACATGACGGCCCGGCTCCTGTCCACGGCCTCGCTCGCGGGCAGCGCCCAGCTCGCCTGGCCGACGACGTTGCGCGCGTGCGGCGCGTACGAGGCGTTCATCCGCGCGTACCGCGGGATCGAGGGCGACCGGCAGGCGGCGGAGTTCCTGCTGCTGGACCGGTGGTTCCCGCGCTCGATCGTCAGCTCGCTGGCCGAGGCTGAGAAGGCCCTCAGCCGGCTCGAGGCCCGCGGCCAGCGCTCGGGCTTCGCCGACGAGGCCCAGCGGCTGCTCGGCCGCGCGCGCACCGAGCTCGAGTACCGGCCCCTCGCGGAGATCGTCGAGGCGCTGCCCACCGAGATGGAGCGGCTGCAGCGCACGTGCGCCGCGGCGAGCGAGGCCGTCTCGGCGCGGTACTTCTCCAGCGCCGAGCTGCACGCCTGGCGAGGGGGGACCTTCCTGTGACCATGCAGCTGCGCATCCGGCACACGACCGGCTACTCGTACGCGGGCCGGGCGGCCGCGTCGTACAACGAGGCGCGGATGACGCCCTCACGACGTCCGACCAGTACGTCCTGCGCTCTCGCTTCGAGGTCACGCCGACCGCCTGGTCGATGGAGTACCGCGACTACTGGGCACGACGGTCACGGCGTTCGAGGTCCACGACCCGCACGAGGAGCTGACGGTGGTCGCCACCTCGACGGTCGAGACGTCGGAGCACGCGCAGCAGGCCGGCGACGTCCCGTGGTCGGCGCTCGACGCCGTGCAGGACGAGTTCTGCGAGTTCCTGGAGGTCGACGACCTCGTCGCGCCGCCGGCCGCCCTGGTGCCCGAGCTCGAGCGGCTGCGCGCCCGAGACGTCCGGCCCCGGTGCCTATGCGCGGGCGGTCACCGCGCTGGTCCACGAGCGGGTCCGGTACGTCACGGGCGCGACGACGGTGAGCTCGACCGCGGCCGAGGCCTGGGAGTCGGGGGCCGGTGTCTGCCAGGACCTCGCTCACCTGACGATCGGCGCGCTGCGCTGGGCCCGGGTGCCCTTGCGGTACGTCTCCGGCTACCTGCACCCCTCGACCGACCCGCAGGTGGGCGAGACCGTCGCGGGTGAGTCGCACGCGTGGGTCGAGTGGTGGGACGGCGAGTGGATCGGCCACGACCCGACGAACGCGATCGACCCCGGCGAGCGGCACGTCGTCGTCGGCCGGGGTCGCAGCTACAGCGACACCCCACCCCTGCGCGGCATCTACTCCACCGACGGCGACTCCTCGCTGTTCGTCAACGTCGAGATCACCCCGCCTGCGCTGAGCCGCGGTTTACCCGCTCAAGCGGGTAAACCGACACCGTTCAGGGGAAGCCTCCCTGAATCGTGAAGGTTGCCCTGAAGGGCTCCAGCGGTTGCCGGGGGATCGCGTCGTTGCTTCACTGCGAGAACACCGTCGGACGAGGGGAAGCCATGAGCGAGTCGCAGCACGAGCCCGAGGACCACGAGGACGGGTCGGACGCACCGCCGCCCTCGGCCGGTGCGCACGGGGGCTCGCTCGGCGGGGGTGACCTCGGCGGTGACGCGGGCGGGGAGCCCGTCGCGCCGAACGCCGGGTCCCGATCCCGCCGCGACGACGAGGACCCGGTCGACCTGGACGAGGAGTTCCACGTCCCGGAGCCCAAGAGCGCCGGCGACGACCGCGGACTGATCAGGGCAAGTGTCAGCGTTTCAGGGGAGGCTTCCCCTGAACGGTGTCGGTTCACCCGCTTGAGCGGGTAAACCGCCGACCCGGGCAGACTGGGCGGGTGACCGAGGCCCTGCTGCACGCGCTGGAGATCGTGGGGATCTTCGCGTTCGCGGTGACGGGCGCGCTCGTCGGGGTGCGGCGCGACCTCGACGCCTTCGGGGTGACGGTCCTGGCGCTGCTGACGGGTCTCGGCGGAGGTGTCCTGCGCGACGTCCTGATCGGCGCGACCCCGCCGACGGCGCTGCGCGAGTGGCCGCCGATCACGACCGCGCTCGTCGCGGCGCTGGTCGTCGTCGTGTGGCACCGCCGCATCGGTCGTCGCGACCCGCAGATCCTCGTGTTCGACGCGCTCGGCCTCGGGCTGTTCTGCGTGTCCGGCACGATCGTCGCGGCCGAGGCCGGCCTCGCACCGTGGGCTGCGGCGCTCATGGGCGTCATCACCTCGATCGGCGGCGGCATCCTGCGCGACGTGCTGGCCGGCCGGATCCCGGTCGTCCTGCAGCGTGACCTGTACGCCACCCCGGCCGCCCTCGGCGCGGTGGTCGCCGCGGCCACGTGGCGGCTCGACCTGACGCCGCTCCTCTACGTCGTCGCCGCGGCGTCGTGCGTCACCTGGCGGCTGCTGGCCGTCCGGCGCGACTGGTCCGCGCCGCGGCCCTGGGCGCGAGAGGCGTAGCCGAGGCTCAGCCGACGGCGGGCGCCGGGTCGCGCAGCACGGCGACCTCGGTGGGCTCGTTGCGCCCGCGCAGCACGACCGGCTCCGCGGCGACCCAGTGCGCCTGCTCCTCGTCGGTCGCGGCATCGACGCTGGCCTGCATGACGAGCACGCGACCGTCGACCTGCTTGGACAGGTCGGTCAGCCGCGCCGCGGAGTTCACGGCGTCGCCGATCACGGTGTACTCGAAGCGCGAGGCGTCGCCGATGTTGCCCGCCATCGCCTCGCCCGTGCCGACGCCGATGCCGGCGCCGATCTCGGGCACCTCGTCGACGAGTCGACGGGCCATCGCCCGCGCCGCCGCGAGCGCCGGGGTGGCGTGGTCGTCGAGGTGCACGGGTGCACCGAAGATCGCGAGGACGGCGTCGCCCATGAACTTGTTGACGAGCCCCTCGTGGCGGTCGACCTCCTCGACCACGACGGTGAAGAACCGGTTCAGCACCGCGACGACGTCCTGCGCCGGGTGCTCGGTGGCGTACGTGGTCGAGCCGACCAGGTCGATCATGAGCACCGACACGGGCCGTGTCTCGCCGCCCAGCTCGACCGACCCGAGCGCGGCCTCCGCGACGTCGCGCCCGACGTGCCGGCCGAACAGGTCGCGGATCTGCTCGCGCTCGCGCAGCCCCCGCGCCATCTCGTTGAACCCGGACTGCAGCACCCCGAGCTCGGTGCCGTCGTAGACGACGACCTCGGCGTCGAGGTCGCCGTCGCGGACCTGGGCGAGCGCGGAGCCGACCGACTCGATCGGGTTGACGACGGAGCGGGCGGTCAGGACGGTGACGAGCAGGCCGAAGGCCAGGATGATCGCGGATAGCCCGAGCACGACGACGGCGAACTGCTTCGGGTCCGCGACGTCGGAGGTGAGCACGACGATCGCGCCGACCACCAGGCCGAGGACGGGGGCGGCGGTGCCCAGGCCCCAGAAGATCAGCAGCCGCCGCCGCACGCCCATGCCGGCGGGCCGCACGTACTGGTGGTCGGCCAGCGCGCGGGCGAAGACCGGCCGCAGGATGAACTCCGCGAACAGGTAGGCGATCGTGCTGACCACGAGGCCGGCGATCACGACGGCGAACGCGACGCTCAGGATCGCCGCCGGCTGCAGGATCACCGCGAGCAGCGTGTGGATGACGGCGGCGACGGCCCACAGCGACGCCTGCATGAGGCTGAGCCGCCACGGCAGGCGCAGCGCGGCACGCCGCTCGGCGTCGGTCGGCTCGTCCTCGCTCATGGCCCAGCGCAGGCTGCGGACCGCGCTGATCGTGCCGTAGAAGCCGCCGAAGAGGACGGCCACGAGGACGTAGGTCGGGGTGAAGATCGCCATCGCGATCCCGAACTCCCGGTTGATGTCCTCACCCGGGATGATCACGAGCGACAGCGCGGCGACGACGCAGGCGCCGATCACGTTGGTCAGGACGAGCGCGGTCGTCAGCAGCAGCTGGATCCGGACGCGCAGCCGGCGCGGACCCTGGTCGACCGGCCCGAGCAGCCACGACCCGAAGGCCGACGAGTGCTGCATGGGCGGTCCTCCGGTCGGGTCGCGGACGGGCGCGTCCGTTGCGCCGAGGCTAGCGGTCCGCCGCCCCCGGTGCGCGGTGTCCGGAGCACGGATAGCGTCGAGACATGACCGAGGAGCGCTACTGGGCCGACGCCGTGCCCGAGACCCACCAGCCGTACGTCGCCGCCGCCGACCGCTACGAGCAGCTCGACTACCGGCGGGTCGGCGACAGCGGCCTGCTGCTGCCGCCCCTCTCCCTCGGCCTCTGGTACAACTTCGGCGACGACCGCCCGTTCGCGACGCAGCGCGAGGTGCTGCGGCACGCGTTCGACCACGGCATCACGCACTTCGACCTGGCCAACAACTACGGCCCGCCGTACGGCTCGGCCGAGGAGAACTTCGGCCGGATGATGCGGACGGACTTCAAGCCGTACCGCCACGAGCTCGTGCTGTCGAGCAAGGCCGGCTGGGACATGTGGCCCGGACCGTACGGCAAGCTCGGCTCGCGCAAGTACGTGCTGAACAGCCTCGAGGAGTCGCTGCGCCGGATGAGCGTCGACCACGTCGACATCTTCTACTCGCACCGCGCCGACCCGGGGACGCCCGTCGCCGAGACGATCGGGGCGCTCGACACCGCGGTGCGCCAGGGCAAGGCGCTCTACGTCGGCATCTCGTCGTACTCGCCCGAGCGCACCGCCGAGGCCGTGCGCGTCGCGCGCGAGCTCGGCACGCCGCTCGTCATCCACCAGCCCTCGTACTCGATGCTCAACCGCTGGATCGAGGACGGGCTCACGACGGTGCTGGACGAGCACGGCCTCGGATCGATCGGGTTCACGCCCCTCGCGCAGGGCCTGCTGACCGACAAGTACCTCGGCGACGGCCCGGCCAAGCGCTCCACGGACCGGCCGTCCTTCAGCGACGACGTCCTCACCGACGACAACCTGCGCCGCCTGCGTGGCCTCGCCGACATCGCGAAGGAGCGCGGCCAGTCGCTCGCGCAG
Source organism: Aeromicrobium erythreum (assembly GCA_036946185.1). Taxonomy (GTDB): domain Bacteria; phylum Actinomycetota; class Actinomycetes; order Propionibacteriales; family Nocardioidaceae; genus Aeromicrobium; species Aeromicrobium erythreum_A. The sequence continues at coordinate 18,245 of JAQIJP010000051.1, read as the reverse complement.
ATGGCGATCTCGTGGGTCCTGCGTCCTGGCGGCGTCACCTCGGCACTGATCGGCGCCTCGTCGACCGAGCAGCTCGACGAGAACCTCGCGGCGGCGTCGCAGACCGACTTCACGGACGAGGAGCTCGCCCGGATCGACGAGCTCGCGGTCTCGACCGAGGGCGTCGACCTGTGGAAGGTCTCCGCCGAGCTCTGAGCAGCGATTTGGCCCGGGACGACGGGCTCCCGTAGACTCGCCGGGTTCAACCCTCCTGTCACGGAGAGCCCGTGACCGTTCCAGACCGAAGGAGGACGCATTCTCATGCGTCAGTACGAAGTGATGGTCATCCTCGACCCCGACATCGACGAGCGCCAGGTCGCTCCGAGTCTCCAGCCCTTCCTCAACGTCGTCACCTCCGACGGCGGCACCGTCGAGAACGTCGACGTGTGGGGCAAGCGCCGCCTCGCCTACGAGATCAACAAGAAGTCCGAGGGCATCTACGCCGTGCTCGAGCTCACCGCCGAGCCCGCCACCGTCAAGGAGCTCGACCGCCAGCTCGGCCTCAACGAGGCCGTCGTGCGCACCAAGGTCACCCGCCCCGCCTGACGGCACCACGGACCCACGGTGTGGACGAGGACTACGGTCCTGTCCCCGACGTGCGGTTCACTGGCATCAGACCACCCGCCCGATCACTGCCCGAAAGGCACACCATGGCCGGCGAGACCACCATCACCGTCATCGGCAACCTGACCGACGACCCGGAGCTCAAGTTCACGCCCTCCGGTGCCGCGGTCGCCAACTTCACCGTCGCCTCGACGCCTCGAACCTTCGACCGTCAGACGAACGAGTGGAAGGACGGTGACCCGCTGTTCTTCCGTTGCGCCGCGTGGCGCCAGATGGCCGAGAACGTCGCGGAGTCCCTGCAGAAGGGCACCCGCGTGATCGTCCAGGGCACGCTGCGGATCCGCAACTACGAGCGGCAGGACGGCTCGCGGGGCACGAGCGTCGAGATCAACGTCGACGAGATCGGTCCCTCGCTGCGGTTCGCCACCGCCAAGGCCCAGCGCGCCCAGCGCTCGGGCGGCGGTGACTTCGGCGGCGGTGGCGGCGGCTTCGGCGGCGGCCAGGGCGGCGGCAACGGTGGCGGCGGCAACGCCAACCCGTGGTCGACGCAGCCCGCGCAGGGCGGCGGCGCGCCGAGCAACGATGCCTGGGGCGGCGGTGGCGGAGCCACCGACGAGCCCCCCTTCTGACCAGCACCACCCTTTTCCCAGGAGAACCACCACCATGGCCAAGCCTGTTGTCCGGAAGCCGAAGAAGAAGAGCAACCCGCTCGCGGCCGCCGGCGTCACGAAGATCGACTACAAGGACACCGCGCTGCTGCGCAAGTTCATCTCGGACCGCGGCAAGATCCGCGCGCGCCGCGTGACCGGTGTGTCCGTCCAGGAGCAGCGACAGATCGCCAAGGCGATCAAGAACGCGCGCGAGATGGCGCTGCTGCCCTACACGTCCACGAGCCGCTGAGGAGTCAGGACATGAAGCTCATCCTCACGCACGAGGTCTCGAACCTCGGGGAGCCCGGCGACATCGTCGAGGTCAAGGACGGCTACGGCCGCAACTACCTGCTGCCGCGTCACTACGCGATCCGCTGGAGCAAGGGCGCGGCCCGTCAGGTCGAGTCCATCAAGGCCGCCCGCGACGCCCGCGCCGTCCACGACCGCGAGGAGGCCCAGCAGATCAAGGGCCGCCTCGAGGCCGACAGCATCAACGTCCCCGTCCGTGCGGGCGAGGGCGGCCGGCTCTTCGGTGCGGTCACCGTCTCCGACATCGCCTCGGCCCTCGAGGTCGCCGGCGCGTCGGTCGACAAGCGCCGCATCGAGGTCGGCAACCCGATCAAGTCGCTCGGCGCTCACGACGTCACGGTGCGCGTCCACCCCGAGGTGGTCGCGTCGGTGCGTCTGAACGTCGTCGCCGCCAAGTAGTGCCCTTCACGAGCGGGGTCCGGCTGGTCCGGGCCCCGCTCGTGGCCATTCCCCATGCGTTCCCCCCGCACCCCCCGCCTCGCCGTGCTGACGGCCGTCGCCGTCCTGCTCGGCGGCTGCTCCCTGCTCGGCGGCGGTGACGAGTCCCGCACCGCGCCGTCGGGGTCGACGGTCCGCGACCGGCTGCCCCTCGCCGACGTCGACCGCACGTCGCTGCGAGAGGTCCGCGACGGCGGCACCCTGCGGCTCACCACCGACACGATCCCGGCGAACCTCAACCCGGTCCAGGTCGACGGCCTGCAGGGCGACGCCGAGGCCCTGCTCGCCCCCACCACGGGCGGCGCCGTGCGGCTCGACGACGACGGCGGCTGGCGGGTCGACCGCGACTACGCGCGGTCCGTCGAGGTGGTCGACAAGGATCCCCTCACCGTCGAGGTCCGGCTCAACCCGAAGGCCGTCTGGCAGGGCGGCAGCCCGATCACGTCGCGCGACATGGTCGCCTACGCCCGCACCATGAGCGGCGCCGACGAGGACTTCGAGGTCGGCTCGAGCGACGGCTGGGACGACGTCGACGAGGTCGAGCGCCAGGGCGACGACGCCTATCGCGTCGTCTTCGACGAGCCGCGCTCGGACTGGCCGCGGTTCGTCTACCCGCGCCTGCCGCGGAACGTGTCGTCCGACCCGAGGCTCTTCAACGACGGATTCACCCGCCGGGCCGTGTCGTCCAACGGGCCGTTCGTGGTCCAGCGGGTCGACCGCCGGACCGGCACGGTCGACCTCGCGCGCAACCCGCGCTGGTGGGGCGACGAGCCGCGCCTGGAGCGGATCCGCTGGCGCCTCGCCGCCCCGGACGTCGCGCTCAAGGCCCTGGGCGCCGGGGAGGTCGACGCCGCCCCCGTGACGGAGCGCACCGCCGCCGACGTCCCCGACGACGACGTCGTGGTGCGCCGCAGCGCCTCGACGCGGTTCTCCCAGCTCACCTTCAACGCCGGTCGTGGCGTGCTGCGCGACCTCCGGGTCCGTGACGCCCTGGCCCTGGCCGTCGACCGGGCGGCGATCGCCCGGGCGCAGGGCCGAGCCCTCGGGGTGCCGGCCCGCACGACCGACAGCGTCCTGGTGGCGCCCGGTCAGCCGGGCAGCGCCACCACCTCCGCGACGCGGGAGGCAGCGCGGGAGCCAGGCCGACTCCTCGAGGCGCGGCGCGTCCTGGAGGAGGCCGGCTGGACCGTGGGCAAGCGCACGACCAAGGACGGCAAGCGCCTGCGTCTCGTGCTGCCGGTGCCGGCCGACGATCCGGTGGTCGCGGACCGTGCCGCCGTCGTGCGCCGGTCCCTCGCGAAGATCGGTGCCGAGGTGACGGTCCGGACCGTCCCCGCGGACCGGTACTACTCCTCGGTGCTGCTGCCGCTGGACTTCGACCTCGTCCTGCTGACCTGGAACGCATCGCCTCTCGGGGTCGGGCCCGCGGAGGGGCGGTTCCGACCGGTCGACTCGCCGATCAACTTCACCGGAATCACCTCGGGGCGACCGGACGCGTGGGAGAAGGCGGTCCGGGAGCTCGACCTGCGCCGTCGGATCGCGGCGACCACCCGGCTGGAGGTTCGGTGGTTGCTCGGGGCCAAGGTCGCGGTGCCGCTGGTGGGGCAGCCCCGCGTCGTGGCCGTGTCCACGCGTGTCGCCAACTACGGCGTCCGGGCGGCCGCGCCCCTCGACTGGACCCGGGTGGGGCTGCGACGGGACTGACGTGAGGTCGATCACCGGATAAGGGAAGCCTCACCTGAATCCTCTACGCTCGGGCCGTTCACCTGGTCGTCCCCGGAGGGAATCCGATGGCCCGCTCGAGCCGACTCGTCAAGCCGGACCGCACCCGACTCGTCAAGCTGCAGGTGCGTCGCCGCGCGCTGGTGTCCCCGCACCTGCTGCGGGTCACCTTCGGCGGCGGCACGATCGAGCACTTCGTCCCGCGGGGCTACGACCAGTGGTTCCGGCTCTTCATCCCGCGCGAGGACGACCTGGCCCTCGACCGGCTGCCCGACAAGGTCGACACCCTCGGCTACCTGCGCTACCTGCGGATCCACGCCGACGTCCGGCCCGAGCTGCGCAACTACTCCGTGCGGGCCTACCGCGCCGACGGCTCGGACGGCCCGGAGATCGACGTCGACTTCGTCCTGCACGGCAGCGCCGTCGACGGCACGGCCGGCCCCGGAGCGGCGTTCGCCGAGACCTGCGAGCCCGGGGACTGGGTCGGGATCGTCGACGAGGGGCTCGTGTTCGACCCCGACCTTGGCACCGACGAGCTCGTGCTCGTCACCGACGAGACCGGCGTGCCGGGCGTGTGCGGGATCCTCGAGTCGTTGCCCGAGGACGCCACGGGCGTCGCGATCCTCGAGGTGCCCTCGCCGGAGGACGTCCTGTCCGTCACCGGGCCCGCGGGCGTCGAGCAGCACTGGGTCGTGCGAGGGCGTGACGAGGCCCCCGGCACGCGCGCGCTCGCCGAGCTCGAGCAGGTGCCGGTCGGTCCGACCACGCACGGCTACGCGGTCGGCGAGACGTCGCTCGCCACCGGCGCCCGGCGCGCCCTGGTCGCCGCCGGCGTCCCCAAGGCGCGGATCAGCTTCTGCGGCTACTACCGGGCCGGTCACGCCTGAGCGCCGACTAGGGTCGGGGCGTGCCGAAGCTGCGCCGCGCGACCACGACCCACCTCGCCGTCCTGCGCGAGCTCGAGGTCGCGCGCGTCCAGGAGGTCACGCCCCGGATGCGACGGCTCACGCTCTCGGGACCGGCGCTTGCCGCGCACACGCGCGACGGGGTCGAGGTGCCGGCGTTCACGAGCCCCGGCTTCGACGACCACGTCAAGGTGTTCGTCCCGCTCGAGGGCGCCGAGCGTCCGGTGCTGCCGCGCCAGCGGGCCGACGGCCTGGACTGGACGACCGAGGGCACCCGGCCGATCGGCAAGGACTACACCCCGCGACGCGTCGACGCGGCGGCCGGCGAGCTCGACCTGGACTTCGTGCGGCACGGGCACGGGCTCGCCTCGACGTGGGCCGAGCGCGCCCGTCCTGGCGACCTCGCGTGGATCGCCGGACCGACCGTGGGCCAGGGTCCGCCGCACGACGTCGACTGGTTCGCCGTCGCGGGTGACGAGACCGCGCTGCCGGCGATCGGACGCCTGCTCGAGGAGCTGCCCGCGGGCGTCCGGGCCGAGGTGGTCGTGGAGGTCGCCGACGCCGGCGAGGAGCAGGACCTCACGACCCGCGCGGACGTCCGGGTCCGGTGGCTGCACCGCGACGGCGCGGAGCCGGGCACGACGACGCAGCTCGTCGACGCCGTGCGTGAGCTGCCGTGGCACGACGGCCAGGTGTACGCCTGGATGGCCGGCGAGTCGCAGGCGGCCCGGGCGATCCGCACCCACTGGCGGTCGCTCGTCCCGCGCGACTGCCTCGACGTGACCGGCTACTGGCGTCGCTGAGCCGTCAGGCGCCGAGCACCATCCAGTGGTCACCGCGCTGGCGCAGCCACAGCGTCACGAGCCGCGCGAGCTGGAAGCCGCCGTACGCGAGCCACAGCCACCCGAGACCGGCGCCGAGCGCGCCGACGATCAGCGCGAGCGGAGCGTAGACGGCGAGGGTGACGAGGCCGGCCCAGGCGAGGTAGGTCCCGTCACCGGCACCGATCAGCACCCCGTCGAGCACGAACACGACGCCGGACACCGGCTGCACGACGGCGACCACGAGCAGCGCCGGGGCGAGCACGTCGGCGACGCGCGGGTCGTCGACGAACCAGCCGGCGAGCCACGGGGACACGGCGAGCAGGCCGAGCCCACCGAGCAGGCCGGTGCCGACGCCCCAGCCGATCATCCGGCGGGTCAGGCGTCGTGCGAGGTCGGGGTCGGCGGCCCCCAGGGCGCGACCGGTCAAGGTCTGGCCGGCGATGGCGACGGCGTCGAGCGCGAAGGCGAGCAGCGAGACGACCGCGGTCAGGATCTGGTGCCCGGCGAGGGACACGTCGCCGAGCGTCGCGGCGACCGCCGTCGCGAGCAGGAGGGCGGCGCGCAGGGTCGCCGTCCGCACGAGCAGCGGCACCCCGGTGCGGCCGGCCTCCAGCACCGGCGCGAACGCCGGCCCGAGCCGGGTCCCGGCGCGTCGCGCCCGACCGAGCACCACGCCGACGAGGGCGACCGCTGCGGCCCACTGCGCGAGCGCGGTGCCCGCGGCGGATCCCGCGACCCCGAGGTCGAGCCCGTGGACGAACCACAGGTTCAGCCCGACGTTGAGGACGTTCGCGCCGACCGTGACGACCAGGGGGGTGCGCAGGTCGAGCGTGCCCCGCAGCGCCCCGGTGGCGGCGAGGACCAGCAGCATCGCCGGGACCGCGGCGCCGGACACGAGCAGGTAGTCGCGGGCGTGCCCGGCCGACGCGGCCGAGTCGGTCAGGCCGGCGGCGAGGAGCGGCGCGGCCAGGCTCGTGGCCGCGCCGAGCGCGACGCCGACCCCGAGCGCGAGCCACAGCCCGCCGACCGCGCCGGCGTACGCCGCGTCCGGTCGACCGGCCCCGTGCAGGCGACCGACCGAGGCGGTGCTGCCGTAGGCGAGGAACACGCACAGCCCGACGACCGTGAGCAGGACGGTCGACGCCGCACCGAGGCCCGCGAGCTGCGGCGTGCCCAGCCGACCGACGATCGCCGTGTCGGCCAGCAGCATGAGCGGCTCGCTCACGAGGGCGAAGAAGGCCGGCACGGCGACGGCCAGGATCTGCCGGTCCGTCCGCCGGCCGAGGCCGGTCACCGGCTCGTCACCTGTGGATGAAGTAGAGGTCGAGGGTTGTGTGTCGACATGTCGATGAGGTGAACAGTGATCGACGTCACGGAACGCACATTTTTCCGATCCACACCACTCGAATCGCATCGCCGCAGGTCAGAGGCACCATGACGCCGAATCTGGTCACGTTGTCCACAGCAGTGTCCACGGGCTGTGCACCGCCTCGTCGGCGATTTCCACACCTGTCCCCAGGTTGTCCACACCGGGTGTGCGTCGCGGTCTTTCTCGGTGCCCCTCACGGGACCTAGTGTGGCGCGTCGGCGTCGGTCCCGGCCCGCGGCACCCCCCGCCGCGTGCGGCCGGACCACGACTGTCAGAACCCCCGGATAACGTCCGGCGACATGGGAAGGAGCTCTGCGCAGGTGAGCGTGACGGACCTCTACGAGTCGGTGCCGGAGCCCGAGGACACGGGCCGGGTGCCGCCCCAGGACGTCGTCGCCGAGCAGAGCGTGCTGGGCGCGATGCTGCTGAGCAAGCAGGCCATCGACCCCGCGACCGACATCCTCCAGGGCCGTGACTTCTACCGCCCCGCCCACGAGCTCGTCTTCGAGACGATCGCCGACCTCGCCAACCGCGGCGAGCCGGCCGACGCGATCACGGTCTCGGCCGAGCTGCAGCGCCGCGGCGAGCTCGCCCGCGTCGGCGGCGCGCCCTACCTGCACACGCTGGTCGCCGGGGTCCCGATCGCCACGAACGTCGACTACTACGCCGAGATCGTCCGCGAGAAGGCCGTCCTGCGTCGCCTCATCGAGGTCGGCCAGAAGATCGCCAACCTCGGCTGGTCCGAGACCGGCGAGGTCGAGCAGCTGGTCAGCACCGCCCAGGCCGACATCCTCGAGGTCGACGGCTCGACCGGCACCGACGACTACCGCACCGTCGCCGAGCTCATCCCGCAGACGGTCACCGAGATCGAGGAGATCCAGTCGCGCGAGGGCGACATGGCCGGCCTCCCGTCGGGCTTCCCCGACCTCGACCGCTACACCACCGGCTTCCGCGGCGGTCAGATGATCGTCGTCGCCGCCCGACCGGGTGTCGGCAAGTCCACCCTCGGCCTCGACTTCTGCCGCGCGGCGTCGATCAAGCACGGCATCCCCTCGGCGATCTTCAGCCTGGAGATGTCGGGCGCCGAGATCGCCATGCGTCTGCTGTCGGCCGAGGCCAAGGTCGCCATCCACCACATGCGCGGCGGCGGCATGAGCGACAACGACTGGAACAGCATCGCCCGGGTCATGGCCAAGGTGCAGGCGGCGCCGATCACGATCGACGACTCGCCCAACATGACGATGCCGGAGATCCGCTCCAAGGCCCGGCGCATCAAGAAGGCCACCGACGGCAAGCTCGGGCTCATCGTGCTCGACTACCTGCAGCTCATGACGTCGGGCAAGAAGGTCGAGAACCGCCAGGTCGAGGTCTCGGAGTTCAGCCGTCAGATCAAGCTGCTCGCCAAGGAGCTGGACGTCCCGGTCGTCGCGATCAGCCAGCTGAACCGAGGCTCGGAGCAGCGCACCGACAAGACCCCGCAGCTGTCGGACCTGCGTGAGTCCGGCTCGATCGAGCAGGACGCCGACATGGTCTTCCTGCTCAACCGCCCCGACGCCACGGGGGCCGGCGAGTCCGAGCGGCCGGGCGAGGCCGACATCATCATCGCCAAGAACCGTTCCGGCCCGGTCAACAAGGTCGCCGTCAGCTTCCAGGGCCACTACTCCCGGTTCACGCCGATGGCGCGCGACGCCGAGGTCCCGGGCGCGGCGGCCGGCGAGTTCTACTGACGGGTCGTCGCCCGGGCGAACGCCGGCCGGGCGACCAGGACGAGCGGCAGCAGCACGAGGGGGACGACGAACGCCCAGCGCAGCGACCCGCCGCCGGCGACGGCACCGATGATGCCGCCGCCGAGGATCGCGCCGAGGTAGTTGGCCAGGTTCATCCGGGCGATCGCGACGTCGATCGTGTGGTCGGGCACGGACGCCGCGAGGGCCGCGAAGGCGAGCGGCGCGAGCACGCCGGTGCCGAGCGCCGCGACGCCGAAGGCGACGACCGCGAGCCACGGCGTCGGCGCCGCCACGACCGCCAGGTAGCCGAGCAGGCCGAGCGCCAGCCCGGCGGTCACGACGGTCCGCGCGCCGTGCCGGCGCACCAGCAGGTCGCCGGAGAACCGCGAGACGAGGGCGCCGAGCTGGTAGGCGGCGTAGCCGAGCGGCACGACCGTCGCCGAGGCGTCCAGGGCGTCGTCCAGGTAGACGCTCGACCACGAGAGGGTGCCGGTGTCCGCGGCGTAGAAGACGCAGATCACCAGGCCGAGGACGAGCACGGGGCGCCACGGCAGCCCCTCGGCGACGAGCCCCGGGTCCTCGAACCGATCGTGGACGAACGCCGGGGCGGCCAGCAGCGTCACGACGACGACCACGACGGCGACGAGCGACAGGTCGACGCCCAGCGGCACGTCGAGCGTGCCGACGAGCGAGGCGTAGCCGGCCCCGACGATGCCGCCGACGCTCCAGAGTCCGTGGAAGCCGGTCATCAGGCTGCGACCGGCGAGCGCCTGGACGCGGACGCCCTGCATGTTCATGCTGGCGTCGACCCCGCCGAGGGCGATGCCGTAGAGGACGAACGCCGCGACCAGCAGCGGCAGCGACGGGGCCAGGCCGACGAGCGCCGCACCGACGCCGATGCCGAGCAGCGACAGTCGATAGGCGAGCCCGCTGTCACGTCGCGACGCCACCAGTCCGGCCAGGACGCTGCCGACCCCCGCCACGAGGGCGACGAGCACGAGGATGACCGTCACGACGCCCTCGCCGAACGTGAACCGGTCCTGCTGGCGCGGGGTCTGCGTCACGATCGCCGCGAAGACGAAGCCCTGCAGGAAGAATCCGGCCGAGACGGCCGCACGAGATCGCGCCACGTCCGCAGCGTAGGACCACACGGGCGCACGGCGCGGGGCCTCGTTCCCAGCGCGTCCTCAGTCGCGGTCGCTACCCTCTCGGGGTGATCCTCTCGACCCTCGCCGCGACGACGGACCCGGACCAGATCGACGGGCTCGCCGGCTTCATGGTCGACCTCATGGACAAGCTCGGCCTGGTCGGTGCGGCGATCGCCGTCGGGCTGGACAACCTCTTCCCGCCGATCCCGAGCGAGATCGTCCTGCCGATCGCCGGGTTCAGCGCGAGCCTGGGCACCTTCTCGCTCACGGGCGCGCTCGTCGCGACGACGGCCGGGTCGGTCATCGGCGCCTGCATCCTCTACTGGCTCGGCCGCGTGTTCGGTCGCGAGCGCACCGTGCGGGTCTTCGAGCTCGTGCCGCTGCTCAAGGTCAGCGACCTGGAGCGCACCGAGGCCTGGTTCGCCCGGCACGGGACGAAGGCCGTCCTGCTCGGCCGGATGGTGCCGATCTTCCGCAGCCTCATCTCGTTGCCCGCCGGGGTCGAGAAGATGTCGTTCGGCCTGTTCTTCGTCCTCACGACGATCGGCAGCGCGATTTGGAACTCGATCTTCGTCGTCGCCGGCTACCGGCTGGGCGAGAACTGGGACCGCGTCGAGCCCTACGCCGACACCTTCCAGAAGCTCGTCATCCTGGCCGTGCTGCTCGTGATCGCCGTGTTCGTCGTGGTGCGCGTGCGTCAGCTGCCGCGCTTCAACCGGGCCGGCTGAGGGCTGGGGCCGGGCGTGCGCATCGCGTCGCTGCTGCCGTCGGCGACCGAGATCGTCTACGCCCTCGGCCTGGAGGACGCCCTCGTCGCCGTGACGTTCGAGTGCGACGCGCCGGAACGGGCGCGCCGGGACAAGACGGTCGTCGTGTCCGGCGCCGACACGTCGTCCATGACGCCCGCCGAGATCGACGCGTTCGTCCGTGCCCGCCGGGCCGCGGGCGAGGACCTGTACACGCTGCACGAGGACGCCCTCGCGCCGCTGGCCCCGACCGTCGTGCTGACCCAGGACCTGTGCCGGGTCTGCGCGCTGCCGACCGATCGCGTCGACGTCGCGCTCGCGCACCTCGGCGTCTCGGCCGACGTCGTCACCCTCGACCCGCACCGGCTCGACGACGTGCTGGCCGACGTGCGGTCGGTGGCCGCCGTGTGCGGCGTCGTGGAGCGCGGTGACGCGCTCGTGGCCGCGCTCCGCGACCGGCTCGAGGTCGTTGAGCGCGCCGTCGCGGGACGGGACCGGCCCCGCACGGCCGTCGTCGAGTGGGTCGACCCGCTGTTCCAGGGCGGCCACTGGATCCCGGACCTCGTGGCGGCCGCGGGCGGCGAGCCCGTCGGGGGTCATCCCGGGGCGGCGTCGGGTCCGACGGACTGGGACGACCTGCGGGCCCTCGAGCCGGAAGTCGTGCTGGTCGCGCCGTGCGGCTACGGCCTCGACGGCGCGACGGAGCAGGCGGCAGTCGTCGCGCGCGAGTTTCCGCGGGCCCAGGTCTGGGCGGTCGACGGCGACGCGGTCGTCGTGCGCCCGGGGCCGCGGCTCGTCGAGGGCGTCGAGGCGTTCGCGAGCGTCCTGCACCCCGGCGCGGTGCCGGTCTCCGCACGTGTGCGTCAGGCGCGCCCGGACTAGGGTCGGAGGCATGAGCGCCCCCACCGAGCAGTCCGTCCTGGAGTCCGTCCCGAAGCAGCTCTTCATCGGCGGTCGGTGGCGCGACGCGAGCGGTGGCGGGACGTTCGCCGTCGACGACCCGTCGACCGGACGCGAGCTCGTCCAGGTGGCCGACGCGACCGTCGACGACGGGGCCGCAGCGCTCGACGCCGCCGTGGCCGCCCAGGCCGACTGGGCCGCGACGGCCCCGCGCGACCGCGGCGAGATCCTGCGCAGCGCCTTCGAGACGATCGCCGATCGCGCGGACGAGCTCGCCCTGCTGATGACGCTGGAGATGGGCAAGCCGCTCTCGGAGAGCAAGGCCGAGATCACCTACGGCGCCGAGTTCTTCCGCTGGTTCTCCGAGGAGGCCGTGCGGGTCGCGGGCCGCTACTCCGTCGCGCCGAACGGGGCGACCCGCCTGCTGACGCTCAAGCAGCCGGTGGGGCCGTGCCTCATGATCACGCCCTGGAACTTCCCGCTCGCGATGGGCACCCGCAAGATCGGTCCCGCGATCGCCGCAGGCTGCACGATGGTCGTCAAGCCGGCCGGCCTCACGCCGCTCACGATGCTGTGGCTCGCGCAGGTCCTGCAGGAGTCCGGCGTCCCGGACGGCGTGCTCAACGTCGTCACCACGAGGTCGACGGGCGAGGTGATGGGGCCGATCATCGCCGACCCCCGCCTGCGCAAGCTGACCTTCACCGGCTCGACCGAGGTCGGTCGCTCGCTCGTCGAGCAGTCCGCGGAAGGCCTGCTACGCGTCTCGATGGAGCTCGGCGGCAACGCGCCGTTCCTCGTGTTCGACGACGCCGACCTGGACGCGGCCGTCGACGGCGCGATGCTCGCCAAGATGCGCAACATCGGCGAGGCCTGCACCGCCGCCAACCGGTTCATCGTGCACGAGTCGGTCGCCGACGACTTCGGTCGCCGGCTGGCCGAGCGGATGGGTGCCCTGAGCGTCGGTCGCGGCACCGAGGACGGTGTCGACGTCGGACCGCTCGTCGACGAGTCCCAGCGCGACACGGTCGCCGAGCTCGTCGACGACGCCGTCTCCCACGGCGCCGAGGTGCTCGTCGGCGGCGAGGCTCCCGAGGGCGACGGCTGGTTCTACCCGCCGACCGTCCTCGCCGGCGTGCCGGAGGCCGCCCGCGTCCGGACCGAGGAGATCTTCGGTCCCGTCGCGCCGATCTTCACCTTCCGCGACGAGGACGAGGCGCTGCGGATGGCCAACGACACCGAGTACGGGCTCGTCGCCTACGCGTTCACGCGCGACTACGCCCGGGCGATCCGCGTCTACGAGGGCCTGCAGACCGGCATGGTCGGCATCAACCAGGGCGTCGTGTCGAACCCGGCCGCCCCGTTCGGCGGCGTCAAGGCGTCCGGCTTCGGCCGCGAGGGCGGCACCGAGGGCATCGAGGAGTACCTCGAGACGAAGTACGTGGGCCTCGGGGGACTCTGAGCGAACCGCGCGCGCCGAAGGGCGGGCACCCCTACGCTCGGGCCATGCCGGTCCCGCGCCTGTCCTCCGTCCCCGCGCTCCTGGTCGTCGCCTTCCTCAGTCTGGCCGGGTGCGGCAGCGACGACGAGCGCCGCACCGCGGCCGACCCGGCGGCCGACCGTCCCGAGGTCTGCGGCTACCTCGACGAGGCCACCCGCACCCGGCTGGCGGGGACGAAGGTCCCGATCGGCGTCGACCCGAGCGAACGACGGACCGCAGGTCTCGCCTGCTCGTGGACCGACTCCAAGCTGGCCGACGCGACCGCCAACGTCTACCTGGGCGGGACCGACTCCCGCACCTGGGCGGTCGACCTCGAGCAGGTCCTGGCCGGCAAGTTCACCGATCCCTCGTCGTACGAGAACTTCCACGAGCTGACCGCGACGAAGGACATGCGCGCCAAGCTGAACCCCGAGCAGGCGTGCCGGCTGTGGTCCGAGGTCGCGACCGCGTTCGACGTCGCCCCCAAGAACGGCATCGTCTTCGCGACCACGAAGCCGGAAGGTCCCGGCGAGCGGCACGTCGCGCGGGCCGAGGTGTGCCGCGACGGCGTGTTCGCCGAGCTGTACGTCTCCTCGACCGAGCCGATCCCGTCCGCGCGGGCCGAGCTCGTCCGGTCCGAGGTCCTGACCGTCTGGCAGCGGCTCAAGCAGAAGCAGGCCGGCGGCGACGAGCTCCGCTGACGGTCAGGACGTCGCCACGACGGGCTGGTCCTGGAACTGCTCGGCCCAGAGCCGGGCGTACAGGCCACCGCGGGCGAGCAGCTCGGCGTGCGAGCCCTGCTCGACGACCCGGCCGTCCTGCAGCGCGAAGATGACGTCCGCCGCGCGGATCGTCGAGAGCCGGTGCGCGATCGCGATCGTCGTGCGCTGGTGCGTGGCGCGGTCGAGCGCCTCCTGCACGAGGCGCTCCGTCTCGGAGTCGAGCGCCGACGTCGCCTCGTCGAGGATCAGGATCCGCGGGTCGGCGAGCAGGACGCGGGCGATGGCGAGACGCTGCTTCTCGCCGCCGGACAGCCGGTAGCCGCGCTCGCCGGTCAGGGTCTCGTAGCCGTCGGGGAAGCTCATGATCCGCTCGTGGATGTTCGCGTCCCGTGCGGCCTGCACGACCTCGTCGTCCGACGCGCCGGGACGGGCGTACTCCAGGTTCTCGCGGATCGTGCCGTGGAACAGGTACGGCTCCTGCGTCACCATCCCGACCGCGCCGCTGATCGAGTCCTGCGTCAGGTCGCGCACGTCGTGCCCGTCGATCAGCACGGCGCCCCGGGTGACCTCGTGGAACCGCGGCACGAGGTACGTCGTCGTGGTCTTGCCGGACCCCGACGGCCCGACGATCGCCGCGAGCTGGCCCGGCTCGACGAGCATCGACACCTCCTGCAACGCCCACCCGGGCTCGTGGGCCGGCGCGTCCTGCTGGTCGTCGCGCTGCCCAGCGCCCTGCTGATCGTCGCGCTGCCCAGCGCGGTGCTGGTCGTCGCGCTGCCCAGCGCGGTGCCGGTCGCCCGCGAGCTCGCGCGGCGCCGGGTAGCGGAACCACACGTCGCGCAGCTCGACGCGACCCTGCACCTCGTCCGGGGCGATCGAGACCGCGCCCGGTCGCTCGGTGATCGCCGGCTCGAGGTCGAGGTACTCGAAGATGCGGCGGAACAGCGCGAGGGACGTCTGCACGTCGAGGGTCACGCGCATGAGCTGGATGAGCGGCATCTGCAGCCGCGCCTGCAGCGTCGTGAAGGCGACGATCGTGCCCGCCGTCAACGTGGCCGAACCGCCGGTGACCATGAACCCGGCCGCGAGGTAGATGAGCGCCGGCGTGATCGCGAAGAAGGTCTGCACCGTCGCGAAGAACGTGCGGCCCGTCATCGCCTGGTCGACCTGCAGCCGCACCTGCTCGCGGTTCGCCGCGCGGTACCGCTCGGTCTCCGTGTCGGCCCGGCCGAACACCTTCGACAGCAGGATCCCGGAGACGCTCAGCGCCTCCTCGGTGATGGCCGTCATCTCCGAGAGCGACTCCTGCGTCCGGCGCGCCAGGCGCTGGCGTCGACGCCCGACCCGCAGCTGCACGACGATGAAGATCGGCATCAGCACGAGCGTGAGGATCGTGAGCTGCCAGGACAGCAGCACCATCGACACGAGGGCGGCGGCGACCGTCACGGTGTTCTGCAGGATCGTCGTCGCCGTGTCGGTCAGGACGGTGCGCACGCCCGCGACGTCGTTCGCGAGCCGCGACTGGATCGCGCCGGTCTTGGTCGCGGTGAAGAACGCGAGCTCCATCTTCTGCAGGTGGGCGAACAGCTCGCCCCGCAGGTCGGCCATCGCCGAGTTGCCGATCGTCGACGTCAGCCAGTTCTGCCCCACGGAGATCAGGGCCGTCACGAGCGGGATGAGGCACATGAACCCGACGAGCGTGCCGAGCAGCCGCAGCCTCGGCTCCCCGGACGGCGGGAACAGCGCCTGGTCGAACACCGCCTTGGTGAGGAACGGGATCACCGACGTGAGCGCGGCGGACACGACGACCGCGACGCCGACGAGCACGAGCTTGCCGCGGTAGGGGCGCAGCAGGCGCGCGATCCGGCCGAGCACGGGAGCGTCCGCGGCGCGGACCTCCGCCTCGGACAGGTGCGTGACCTGCGCGCCCCGCGGCATCAGCGGTCGACCCGGGTCAGCCAGACCTCGTCGCGGACGGTCACGAGCTCGGGGGTGCCCCACACGCCGTCGTCGGTGCGCAGCATCGCCCACAGCCGCAGCTGCTCCGGCTTCGGTGCGAGCACGGCGTCGACGACCAGCTCGAACGGGGTGGTCTCGGGCTGCGCGGCCAGGGCCGTGCCGGCCAGCACCTCGCCGTCGTTGCTGACGAGCTTGATCGAGAGGACGGCGTCGGCGGGCACCTCGGCCTTCTCGCGGATGCCGACGGTCCCGGTGACGGTGAGCAGGGCGGTCATGGCGCCAGCCTAGGGGTCACGTCACTGCCCTGCCGCGCGGCGCAGGGCCTCGCGCAGGCCGGTCGCCGGGCGACCGAGGATCGTCGGGACGGCGTCGGAGACCGTCTCGAGCTCGCCGTCGCGGATCGCGGTGTAGGTGCTGATCCACGCGTCGACCTGCCAGTCGGGCGCGCCGTACGGGGCGCGGCTCTCCCGCGCCTCCTCGAGGGTCTCGTCGTGGAAGCGGTGCGGGCGTCCGGTGACCTCGGTGAGCGTCGCGGCGGCCTCGTCAAGGGTGAACGCCTCGGGGCCGGTGAGGTCGTACGTGCGGTCGCGGTGCGCGTCCAGGTCGCTGAGGACGGCGGCGGCGACGGCGGCGACGTCGTGCTGCGACACCGCGGCGACCCGACCCTGGCCGGCCGGCCCGCGGATCACGCCGTCCTCGCCCGCGAAGTGCGCGAACACCTCGGCGTAGAAGTTGTCGCGCAGGAACGTGGACGACAGGCCCGCGTCGCGGACGAGGTCCTCGGTGGCGCCGTGGTCGCGCGCGAGGGTGAAGCCGGCGCCCGCCGCGGCGCCGACGAAGGACGTGTAGACGAGGTGACCCACGCCCGCGTCGGCCGCCGCCTCGACGACCGTCCGGTGCTGCTCGACGCGGTCGGCGCTCTCGTGCGCCGAGACGAGCAGCAGGGCGTCGACGCCGGCGAGCGCCTCGCGCAGCCCCGCCGCGTCGTCGTAGTCGCACCGCCACAGGGGCAGGCCCAGGTCGGGAGCCCGGTCCGGGTCGCGCACGAGCAGGCGCGGCTCGAGCCCGCGCTCCACGAGGTCGTGGGCCACGAGGCCGCCGATGGTGCCGGTGGCGCCGGTCAGCGCGATGGTGGTCATGGCGTCGTCAACCGCGCCGGGACCGGCGGCATTCCACGGCTAGGGTCGCGGCATGAGGATCCGTCCCGCGCGCCCGGACGACGAGGCCGACCTGCTCCGCGTCGAGCAGGAGACGTGGACGACGGCGTCGAGCCCGGTCGCACCGCCGGTGTGGGACGGCACCCAGGCGTTCTTCCGTCCCGATCGCGGGCCCGCGGGCTTCGTGGTGGCCGAGGTCGACGGCAGCGTCGTCGGGTACGTCGCGCTGCACCAGGTGATGGACGTCCCCGCCCACCAGCACGTCCTGACGATCGACGGTCTCGGTGTGCGTGCCGACGCCCGCGGACACGGGATCGGCCGGGCGCTGGTCGCTGCGGCCGTCGAGGTCGCCCGCACCCGCGGAGCGCGCCGCGTCACCCTGCGGGTGCTCGGCCCGAACCTTGCGGCCCGCCGGGTCTACGAGCAGTGCGGCTTCGAGGGCGAGGGCGAGGGCGTGCAGGCCGAGGAGTTCCTGCTGGACGGGCGCCTCGTCGACGACGTGCTCATGGCGCGTCGGCTCGTGGGACCGTAGCGGGATGAGCACCCGACCGACGGCCGCCGAGCGTGCCGGCGTCCTGCCCGGGGACGACGTCGTCCCCGACGCCACCGTCGTCATGGACACGGCCTTCGACGTGCCCGCGCCGCCGAGCGAGGTCTGGCCGTGGTTCGTGCAGCTGGGCAAGCGGCGCGCCGGCTGGTACCTGCCGCACCGGGTCGAGGCGCTCGTCCCTCGGCGGCGCCGGGCCCTGCGACACCTCGATCCGGTCCTCGCCGACCTGCGGGTGGGCGACACGATCCCCGACTGGGGTGGGCGCGACGCGACCTTCACGGTGCAGGAGATGTCGCCGCCGCACGCGCTCGTGCACCGCTCCACCCGCGGGCACCTGCGGCTGAGCTGGGCGATCGTGCTGCACGAGCGGCCGACCGGAACCCGGGTGCAGCTGCGGCTGCGGGTCGCCGGTGCGCGGCGCGAGACCGTGGCCCGGGTCGTGGGTGGCGTGTTCGACCGACTGACGGTCGTCGGGCTGGCCGCCGGCCTGCGCGAGCGCCTGGCCGGCTGACCGACCCACCAGCGCCCGGCGAGGTCAGCGCCGCTCGCCGGCCTCCCGGACGCCGATCGCGACGCCCTTGGCGATCACGCCGACGAGCAGCACGAACGTCGAGATCGGCACGAGCAGGCCGCCCACGATCCACGCGAACGCCGAGTCGCCCTCGGCCCCGACGGCGAACGTGCCGACGACGACCAGCAGCACCGACAGCAGGTACCCGATGCCGCCGACGATGATCCACGCCGAGGACTCGGGCGGGCCGGCGGGTCCCGCGGGCGCCGCCGGCGGGAGGTCGCTCGAGGCGCCGCAGATGCCGCAGGCGCGCCACTCGGGCAGCCAGCGGTGGCCGTTCATGCAGGTCAGCTCGTCCGTCACGGTTCCCCCTGGTGGTCGACGACTCGGGCATTCAACCACCGACGCGTCCGCCGGTCGAGACACCGACCGGGACGTCCGACGCCTGGCTAGCGTCGACGGCATGACCGAGCTGCCCGTCCTGGACCTGGCCGAGCTCGACCGCGGACTCGCGGCGGTCGCGCGCTT
>JAQIJP010000050.1:0-20095 GCA_036946185.1 Aeromicrobium erythreum | reverse complement strand
CAGCGGTAGCGCGCTTCCCTGACACGGAAGAGGTCACTGGTTCGAACCCAGTATCGCCCACAGCACCGAGCCCCCGGGCCCCTCGCGGACCGGGGGCTTCGTCGTTCCTCGGCCCCGGTCGCGTGTCGGTGCTCGACCCGTGACCCCGGCGTGGTCCAGAGTTCTCTCACCGCACGGGAGCACGAGGGAGCAGCCGGTGATCGAGACGACGTTCAGCATGCCGACGGAGTCGAACGCGCAGACGCGCGTCGCGGCGCTGTTCCTGGCCCAGCTCTCGGACGTCGAGGCGTCGTGGTCGGTCGAGGGCGACACGACCTATCTCTTCGCGCGCTACCCGCTCCGGCGTGCCGCGTTCACCGAGGACCTCATCGGCCGCGCCCACTGGGGCGTGCGGCTGGAGACGACCGCCCGGGTCCGCGACGCCGTCGTCGTCCCGCGCCACGCCCGGATGTCGTAGCCTGCGGCCGTGCGGCATCCTCATCTGCTCGCTCTCGCGAGCGCACTCGTCCTGTCGAGCGCCTGCACGGGAGCGGGAGCGGGAGCGGAGCCAGAAGCCAAGGGTCCGACCGACACGTTCTCCGCCGAGCCGGATTCCGACCGCATCGTCACGATCGTCGACCAGTCGGGCGACGAGAGCCGACGCGTGTCGATTCCGGCCGGCAAGAGGTCGCTCGTCTTCCGGATGGACTGCTTCGCGCCGAAGGGCCGGATCACGGTGTCGGTCGATGGCGCGGGTGGTGACAGTCCGTGCACCACCGCGGCGAAGGACCGGGTCGGGACCGTCATCCTCGGCGACGAGACCGGGAGGACGCCGAGAGCCAGGACCGGAACGTTCCGCGTCAAGGCACCTCAGGGTGCGCGCTGGTCAGTCGCCCTGGACGTCCGCTGAGCCCACCGGCTGGTCACCGGGGTGCCGCTCGGTGTCGAGCGCGGCGTTGACGGCCGGCGCCGATGAGGACCGAGATCGACAGCACGTACAGCCACAGCAGCACCGCGATCGGCGCGGCGAGCGGCCCGTAGATCGACGTGCCGCCGGTCGAGAAGCCCAGCACCCAGCGCACGAGCACGCTGCCGCCGATCCACATCACCATCGTCACGACCGCGCCGGGCAGCGCCGAGCGCCACGTCTTCCTCACCGGGACGGACTGGTGGTACAGCGTCGCGAGGAAGCCGACCGACAGCACGAGGACCGCCGGCCAGTACAGCGGCGCAGCACGGCCAGCCGTGACGGCACCACCTCGGCCGCGAGCTCCGGTCCGGCGAGCACGAGCGGCACGAGGACGATGCCGATGACCAGCGCGACGACGTACAGGCCGAAGGACAACGCGCGGGTCCGGACGATCCCCCGCTGCCCGCCGAGGCCGTACATGATCGAGATCGTGTCGATGAAGACGTTGAGCGCGCGCGACCCCGACCACAGCGCCAGCACGAAGCCGATCGACACGACGTCGATGCGTCCGCTGTTCAGGACGTCCTCGAGCGTCGGCGCGATGACGGCGTCGACGGTCGAGGGCGTGAGCGCCTGCGACGACAGGTCGATGACCCGGTCCTTGAGGACGTCGACCCGGGCCACGTCGTACCGCTCGGCGACGAACCCGATGGTCCCCGCGAGGCCGAACACGAGCGGCGGGAGCGACAGGATCGCGAAGAACGCGGCCTCGGCCGCCAGACCGGTCACGCGGTAGCGGAAGCACCGGGCGACCGTGCCGACGACCAGCCGGTGGGCTGCATCGACCCATGCGGGTCGGTCCGTCCACGCGACCGCCATGCGCTCACGGTAGCGACTCGCGACGCCGTCACGGCGCACCGACGACGTGACGGGCGGTACGTTCGGGGCACCCCGCCAGAACGGAGCCCCCTGTGCGCGACCTCCTCACCACGACGCTGCTGTCGCTCGTCTCGACCTTCCTCGTGGCCGCGAGCCTGCGCGCGGGCCGACGCGACGCTCGCCGTCCTGGCTGTCGCCGCGGTCGCGGTCGTGACGGCGCTCGTCGCCGGCTGGAGCGGCGACGACGACACGTCCGGACTGGCCCTCGCGGGGCCCGTGCCGCTGCTCGTGCTCGTCCTGGCCCGTCGTCACCCGGGCGAGCTCGCGCTGCCCCTCTTCGTCGGCCAGGTCGTCGGTGGCGTGCTCGGCGGCCTCGGGGCGCTGGCGCTCGACGGCCCGCTGGGCGGCGCCCTCGTGGACGCGTCGCCGGACCGGGTCGCCGTCGGCGTGGTGGCGCTCGTGGTCGGCCTCGTGGCGGCCTGGCTCGTCCTGGCCGTCGACGGCGGCGAGCCCGCCGCCTGGCTCGCGGCCACCCCGGTCGTCGGCGGAGCCGGCCTCGGCGCGGCCGGGGCCGGACTCGTGCAGCCGGCCGTCGCGGTCGGCCTGGGCGTCGCCGGACTCGTCGCCTGGACGCCGGCACTGGTCGCCGCCGGCGCCGTGCTGGTGGGTGCGGCGGCCGGGACGTACGCCACGGCCGCCGTCAGCCGCGGGTGACGCAGGCCACAAGCACCCCCGTCGTTCCAGCGCTGAGCACTGGTCGGTCTCATATTTCGGATGCACCATCCATGATGTGAGACCGACGCTTGGCGCGGTGTCCGCCGCACGGACAGACTTCCCACATGCTGAACCCGACGATCGTGTGGCTCGTGGAGCGTCTCCACGTCGACCTCGGTCGTTCGCAGCGCCATGCTGTGTCGCTGATCCCGCCCCGGACCTGACCGAGGCGTCCCCGGACGCCCGAGCGAGAGCGACCCATGACGACCACCGAGCGCACCCCTGCCCGCCCTGCCCGCCGCCGACGCGGCGAGGGCCAGTGGGCCCTGGGCTACCGCGAGCCCCTCAACGCCAACGAGCAGTCCAAGAAGGACGACAACCCGCTCAACGTGCGCGCCCGGATCGAGAACGTCTACGCCCACCGCGGCTTCGACAGCATCGACCCCGGCGACCTGCGGGGCCGGTTCCGCTGGTGGGGCCTGTACACGCAGCGCAAGGCCGGCATCGACGGCGGCAAGACCGCGACGCTCGAGCCGGAGGAGCTCGACGACCGCTACTTCATGCTGCGCGTCCGCATCGACGGCGGGCAGCTGAACCTCGAGCAGCTGCGGACGATCGCCGACGTCTCGATCGACTTCGCCCGCGACACCGCCGACCTCACCGACCGCCAGAACGTCCAGTACCACTGGATCGACGTGCGGGACGTGCCGACGATCTGGGAGCGGCTCGAGTCCGTCGGCCTCTCGACCCAGGAGGCGTGCGGCGACTGCCCCCGCGTCATCCTCGGCTCCCCCGTCGCCGGCATCAGCGCCGACGAGATCATCGACGCCCGCCCGGCGATCGACGCGATCGAGAGCCGCTACATCGGCGACCGCGCGTTCTCGAACCTGCCCCGCAAGTTCAAGTCCGCGATCAGCGGTCACCCGGGCCACGACGTCGTGCCGCAGATCAACGACATCGCCTTCATCGGCGCCGAGCACCCCGAGCACGGGCCGGGCTTCGACCTCTGGGTCGGCGGCGGCCTCTCGACCAACCCGATGCTGGCGCAGCGCGTCGGCGTCTGGGTGCCGATCGACGAGGTGCCCGAGGTGTGGGAGGGCGTCGTCAGCATCTTCCGCGACTACGGCTACCGCCGGCTGCGCTCGCGCGCCCGGCTCAAGTTTCTCGTCGCGGACTGGGGCATCGAGAAGTTCCGCGAGGTGCTCGAGACCGAGTACCTCGAGCGCACGCTCGTCGACCTCGACGCCCCCGAGGTGCCCGCCACCCCGGTCGACCACGTGGGCGTGCACCGCCAGACGGACGGGCGCTACTACGTCGGCGTCGCCGCGACGGTCGGCCGCATCTCCGGCACCCTGCTGCGCCAGGTGGCCGACGTCGTCGAGGCGCACGGCTCCGACCGGGTCGCCACGACCCCCCATGCAGAAGCTCGTGGTCCTCGACGTCGAGGAGGACCGCGTGGAGTCGCTCGTCGCCGCGCTCGCCGAGCTCGGCCTGCACGCCCGGCCCTCGGCGTGGCGCCGCAACACGATGGCCTGCACCGGCATCGAGTACTGCAAGCTCGCGATCGTCGAGACCAAGCAGCGCGCCGCCGACCTCGTGGGCGAGCTCGAGCAGCGCGTCCCCGAGCTCGACACGCCGGTCACGATCAACGTGAACGGCTGCCCGAACTCCTGCGCCCGCATCCAGACCGCCGACATCGGCCTCAAGGGCCAGCTCGTGCTCGACGAGGACGGCAACCAGGTCGAGGGCTTCCAGGTCCACCTGGGCGGCGCCCTCGGCCTCGACGCCGGCTTCGGCCGCAAGCTGCGCGCCCACAAGGTCACCGGCGACCAGCTGCCCGGCTACGTCGAGCGGCTCACCCGCAGCTTCCTGGAGCAGCGCGAGGACGACGAGTCCTTCGCCCGCTGGGTCGCCCGGGCCGACGAGGCGGTGCTGCGATGAGCGAGCGAGCCGTCCCGTTCCACTGCCCGTTCTGCGGCGACGAGGACCTGCGACCGCACGGCGAGACCCACGGCCAGTGGGAGTGTCGCAGCTGTCAGCGGGCCTTCGGCCTCAGGTTCCTCGGCATCCTCAACCCCACCCACGACACCCCTCCCGGAAGGAGGACAGCACCATGACTGCACCAGCTCTCATCGCCCTGGCGCACGGCTCCCGCGACCCGCGGTCCGCCGCCACCATCACTGCCCTGACGGAGATGGTCGCGTGCATGCGTCCTGACCTCCGGTCGAGGCCGCGTTCCTCGACCTGTCCGAGCCGGGCCTCGACGCCGTCGTCGACCGGCTGGTGGCGGAGGGTCACGGCGAGATCGTCGTCGTGCCGCTGCTGCTCACCGAGGCGTTCCACGCCAACGTCGACGTGCCGGCCGCGATCGAGCAGGCCCGTTCGCGGCACGATGACGTGTCGATCATCGGGACCGACGTGCTCGGCATCGAGAACGCATTCTTCCGCGTGCTCGACGAGCGGCTCCGGGCCGCGCTGCGCGAGCACCGTGTCCGCGAGCTCGACGCCCTGGTGCTCGCCGGCGCAGGGTCGTCCGACCCGGTCGCCAACGCGGCGATCGCCCGGGCCGCCCGCGCGTGGGGCCACCACCACAAGCTGCCGGTGATCGCGGCGTTCGCCTCGAGCGCTCCCCCGGCGGCCGGCGAGGCCGTGCGCGCCCACCGTGCCGACGGCCGTCGCCACGTCGCGGTCGGCATGATGATGCTGGCTCCGGGCTTCCTGCCGGACCGCGTCAAGGAGCTCGCCTACGAGGCCGGCGCGGTCGCCGTCGCGGAGCCGCTCGGGGTCCACGAGGAGGTCGCGCACGTGATCCTCGCCCGCTACGCCGTGGGCGCCGTGGAGCTCGTGCCGCTCGAGGCGCTCTTCGCCTGACCGCACTGGGCGGCAGAAGGCACAGGGCACCGCGTCGGGCCCGCACCGGGGCGACTAGCGTCTCCCGGGTGCGGGCCTGGTTGCGTCTCGGAGCGTTCGTCGCGGTCGCGTCGGTCGTCCTGGTCGTCGCGCAGGTTCCGTCGGCGTTGCTGTTCGGCGGGCTCGTCGGTGCCCTGCTGTTCGCCCTGCGGACGTCGCAGCCCCTGGAGGCACCGCGCTGGCTGTCGCTCGTCGGCCAGGGAGTGGTCGGCGCGATCGTCGGCGCCTCGGTCGACTGGGGCACCTTCGCCGACCTCGGCTGGTCGTGGCCCGTCGTGCTGGCGGTGTCGGCCCTCACGATCGCGGTGAGCGTCGCGGCCGGCCAGCTGCTGCGGCTGCACGCGGGCGTCACGCCCGTGACTGCGTCGTTCGCCTCGATCGCCGGCGGCGCGTCGGGCATGACGGCGCTCTCGCGCGACCTCGGTGCCGACGACCGCGTCGTCACCGTCATCCAGTACCTGCGCGTGCTGATCGTGCTGTTCTCGATGCCGGCCGTCGTGGCGCTGGTCTTCCACGAGCACGGCAGCGGCGCGGCGGAGGACTTCGTGGCGGGCGACTGGCGCGACGTCGCGTTCTGCGCGGTGGCCGTCGGCTCCGGCCTGCTCCTCGGGCGCCTCGCCCACCTGCCCTCGCCCGCGATCCTCGGTCCGGTCGTGACGGCCGCGGCGCTGCACGCGGTGCCCGGCCTCGGGGACGCCGTCGTGCCCACGTGGGTCGCCGGCTTCGGCTACCTCGCGATCGGCGTGCAGGTCGGCCTGCGGTTCACCCTGGACAGCCTGCGCTCGATCGCCCGGATGCTGCCGACGGCGTTCGTCTCGATCCTGCTGACGCTCGTGACGTGCGCGGGGCTCGGCCTGGCCCTGTCCGCGGTCACCGGCGTCAGCCGGCTCGACGCCTACCTGGCCACCACCCCGGGCGGCCTGTACGCGGTGCTGGCGACCTCGACCGCGACCGGTGGCAACGTCACGTTCGTGACGGCCGTCCAGCTGCTGCGGCTGCTGGTCGTCCTGCTGCTCGCCCCGGCCCTCGCCCGGATGATGCGACGCCCCTGACTCAGGTGGCCGCGAGCCGCGCCCGCTGCTCCTCGACGTCGAAGTCCGCCGGCGGCCAGTCGAGGTCGAGCGCCTGCAGGTGCTCCAGCAGCAGGGTTGCGACGGCCCAGTTGCGGTACCACTTGCGGCCGCTCGGCACGACGAACCACGGTGCCTCGGGGGTCGAGCAGCGGTCCAGGACGACCTGGTAGGCCTCCTGGTAGTCGTCCCACAGGGCGCGCTCGTCGATGTCGCCCGGGTTGAACTTCCAGTGCTTGGTCGGGTCGTCGAGCCGCGCCGCGAGCCGGTCGGCCTGGTCCTCGCGGTCGATGTGCAGCAGGCACTTGACGACCGTGCCGCCCGCGGCGACGTACTCGCGCTCGAAGGCGTTGATCGCGTCGTACCGCCGCTCGATCTCTGCCGCAGGGGCGAGCTGCCGGACCCGGCCGATCAGCACGTCCTCGTAGTGCGAGCGGTCGAAGACGCCGACGTGCCCGGGGGTCGGCAGCCGCTTCGCGACCCGCCACAGGAAGTCGTGCTCGAGCTCCTCGGGCGTCGGCTTCTTGAAGGACGCGATCTGCAGCCCCAGCGGGTCGACCAGCCCGGCGACGTGCTTGATGACGCCGCCCTTGCCGGAGGTGTCCATGCCCTGCAGCACGAGCAGCAGCGAGCGCGGGTCGTCCTGCGTGCCGAGGGCGTAGAGCTTCTCCTGCTCGTCGGCGAGCGCGGCGCCGAGCGCCGACATCTCGTCCTTCGCGGCGCTCTTGCCGCCCTCGTGGCCCGGGGTGTCCCGGGAGTCGAGGGCGTCGAGACGGTCGACGGCGAGCAGCTCGCGCAGGGCGGACGACGTGGAGGGCATGCAGGCAGTATCGCCCCTACGGTGAGGACATGGATCCTGCACTGTACGCCTATCCCCCGTCGGACCGTCCCTGGGTGCGCACGAACTTCGTCAGCACGGCCGACGGCTCGGCGCAGGACGAGGACGGCGTCTCGGCGTCGCTCGGGGGCGACCCGGACCACCGCGCGTTCACGATCATGCGGTCGTCGTGCGACGTCGTGCTGGTCGGCGCGGGCACCGCGCGCGACGAGGGCTACGGGCCGATCACGGCCGAGGGACTGGACCCGGCGGTCCGCGGCGACGAGCCGCCGCCCGTGCTGCTGCTCGTGACGCGGAGCCTGGACGTGCCGCAGCGCCTGCGCTGTCCCGGCGTGGCGGTCCTGACGACGAGCGGCGTCGACGCGGACGCCGTCGCGTCCCTGCGCGCCGACGGCGTCGAGGTGCTGCAGCACGGCAGCGACGACGTGGACTGGCCGGCCGCGCTCGCCGAGCTCGGCCGACGCGGCTGGCGCCGGGTCCTGTGCGAGGGCGGCCCCTCGCTGCAGGGCGCCCTCGTGGCCCAGGACCTCGTCGACGAGGTCTGCCTGACCATCGCGCCGGCCCTCGTCGCCGGCGACGGGCTGCGGCCGGCGGTCTCGAGCGCGCCGCACCGTCGCGACCTGCGGCTCGCGCACGCGATCGACGTCGACGGCGTGCTGCTCACCCGGTGGCTGCGGGCGCGCTGACGTCGTCGACCCGCGGGGCGTGGTGCCCGAACGGCACCTCGTCGCGCTCCCCCAGCGCCGCGAGCACCGACGGGAGCACCGCCTTCGCCGTGCGCTTGTAGCCCTGGGCACTCGGGTGGAAGCGGTCCAGCGAGAACATCTCGTCGGGGTTGGTGATGAAGAACGGGCCGACGACGTCGGCGAGCGACACCGCCCACGCGCCGCGCGTCAGCGCCGCCTCGCGCTGGGCCTGCGCGAGCTGGCGGGAGGCCCGCGATCCGAGGGACCGCAGCGGCTGCGGCACCGACCGCAGCGCGCCGAGGTCGGGGCACGTGCCGACGACGACGGCGGCCCCGCGCGCCTGCAGGGACTCGATGGCGGCCTCCAGGTGGGCGACCGCCTCGGCGACGGGCACCCGGTGCGTCACGTCGTTGCCGCCCACGACGATGACGGCGACGTCCGGCCGGGCCGAGGCCGGGAGCGCGGCGACCTGGTCGCCCAGCGCGCTGCTCTCGGACCCGACGACGGCGAGCGTCCGCAGCCGCACCGACCGCTGGGTGCGCTTGGCCACCTGCCGGGCCAGGCGGGCACCGAAGGTCCCGCGCGCGTCATCGGCACCGAGCCCGGCCGCGATCGAGTCGCCGAGCACGACGAGCTCGATCCGGGCGCCCAGACGCTTCTTGTAGACCCGGTCGGCGTCGTGGGCGTCCTCGCCGAGCGGCTTGCCGATCACGTCCCTCGCCGTGGCCGCCTGCCGCCGCAGCACCTCACGGGCCGCCACCACGGCGATGCCGGCCGCCGCAGCCGTCGCCGCGAGCGTGAGCAGGAGTCGTCGCAGGAGGGACACGGACCATTGCACGCACACCGCCGTGAACGGCGTCCGAACAGCGGCAGGCCTATGGTGGAAGTCCCCTCACCAGGAGGTCACGATGTACGCCGTCGCCCTGCTCGTCGAGCACCGCATGGAGGACCTGGACGCCGACCAGGTCGTCGCGCTGCACGAGGCCCTCGACGACGAGGTCGTCTACCACCTCGTCCTGCCGGTCCCCAGCTCCGCGGCGCTGTTCGCCAGCTCTCTCGGGTCGCTCGGGGGCACGCCCGCGCCGGTCACGCAGCCCGACGTCGCCCTGCAGGTGCACGACGACCTGCGCGCCGCCGCCGAGGCCGACCTCGCCGCGAGCGCCGAGCTCCTGCGCGCCCGCGGCTCGCGGGTGGAGACGCTGCTGACGGAGGACGACCCGGTGCAGGCCCTGGAGCGCCTCGTCCCCGAGCAGCACGTCGACGAGGTCATCGTGCTGACCGAGCCGCACCTGGTGCAGGAGCTGCTGCGCGTCGACTGGGCCTCCCGCGCCCAGCGACACCTGGACGTGCCCACGCTGCACCTGCTGGAGCACGTCCCGTTCTCGGCCCAGGCGTGACCTCCCGCGCCGTCGCCGCCCTTCCGTCGGTCCGTAGGCTGGAGGCATGACCTACGACGTCGAGAAGACCGACGAGGAGTGGCGCGCCGAGCTGAGCGCGAAGGAGTACCACGTCCTGCGTCAGGCGGGCACGGAGCGACCGTTCAGCAGCTCCTACGAGACCGACCCCACGGTCGGCGTCTACGCGTGCCGCGCGTGCGGCGCGGAGCTGTTCCGCAGCGAGACCAAGTTCGACGCGCACTGCGGCTGGCCGGCGTTCTACGCCCCGATGGCCGAGGACCGCGTCGAGTACATCGAGGACCGCTCGATGGGCATGAAGCGCGTCGAGGTCCGCTGCGCGAGCTGCGGCTCGCACCTCGGTCACGTCTTCGAGGGCGAAGGCTTCGACACCCCCACCGACCAGCGCTACTGCATCAACGGCATCAGCCTCACCCAGGTCCCCGACGCCTCCTGACGGCGGGCGGGCGATCCACTCACCGGTCCCGCCGAACGCGGGACGGCCGGTCCGCCCCGGCCCTAGGGTGCGGGGATGCGCCGTGTCGTGGTCGTCTCGCTCGTCTCGGTCGTCGTCGGTGCCGTGGGCCTGCTGGGGGTCCAGTGGTCAGGACTGTTCGACCGCCTGGACGGCTCGGCCGGCGACAACAGCTCGCCCGCCATCGATCGCGCGACGCCCGGTCGCTACTCGCTCGTGCTGGAGCAGGTGTGCGTCCGGGGCACCCAGAAGGCGACCATCACCGCCGTCCGTCCGGTCAAGGCGACCGACGGCGTCCGGATCGTCGACTTCGCCGTCGCGCCCCCGGGCACCGGCAACCCGCGGTCGAGGCAGCCGCTGCAGCAGTTCGTCGACGCGCTGCCGTTCGGCACGACCGCGCCGCTGACCCGCACGGTCGAGAACCGGTGCGCGGACGGGAACCCGTTGTTCTCGTCGCGCCAGGTCGCCGTCGAGGTCCGGGTCACGGACCTTCCGGCAGTGATCGCCGGGGTCGAGGTCGACTACACCATCCGCGGGATCAAGCGGACCGCGACGTTCGACAACGGTGCCACCTTCTGCCGCGGCGACGAGACGCCGGCCGACGACGAACGCCTCGCGACCGACCTGGGGCTCGAGGACCTCTCCTGGTCCTGCTCGCAGTGACCCGTCAGGGCCAGAGCTGGAGCAGGTCCGCGACGGTGTGCTTGCGGCCGGTGTAGAACGGGATCTCCTCGCGCACGTGCCGCCGGGCGCGGCTGGCGCGCAGGTCGCGCATCAGGTCGACGATGCGGTGCAGCTCGTCGGCCTCGAACGCCAGGATCCACTCGTAGTCGCCCAGGGCGAACGAGGCCACGGTGTTGGCGCGGACGTCCGGGTACGGCCGGGCCTGCATGCCGTGCTCGCGGAGCATGTCGCGCCGCTCGTCCTCCGGCAGCAGGTACCACTCGTAGGAGCGGACGAACGGGTAGACGCAGACCCACTCGCGCACCGTCTCGTCGGCCATGAAGGCCGGGACGTGCGAGCGGTTGAACTCGGCCGGTCGGTGCAGCGCCATCTGCGACCAGACGGGCGACAGGCGCGAGCCGAGCGCGGTGCGCCGGAACCGGTTGTAGGCGGCCTGCAGCGCGTCGGCCGTCGGCGCGTGCCACCAGACCATGAGGTCCGCGTCCGCCCGCAGGCCACTGACGTCGTAGGTGCCGCGCACGACGACGTCCTCCGCGGCCAGGTCGGCGAACAGCCGCTCGACCTCGTCGGCCTCGGCGGCGCGGTCGGCGTCGCCGAGGACGACGTCGAGACGGAAGACCGACCACAGCGTGTAGCGGATCGTCTCGTTGATCTGCTTGGCCAGCTTGCCCTGGTTCGGAACGCTCATGAGGTCATCATCCCGCCCGCGGACAAGCGCCCGACCGCGGCCTCCGCGGACGCGACGACCGCCGGGATGCCGACGCCGTGGTACGCCGCGCCGCAGACCTCGAGGCCCGGCACGGCGGCCACGTCGCGCTCGACGGTGGCCACCAGGTCGGCGTGCCCGACGTCGTACTGCGGGAGCGCGCCACCCCAGCGCTGCACGTGCGTGGCGACGACCGGGGGCAGCTCGCCGAGCGCGGCCCGCAGGTCGGTCAGGACCGCCGCGACCAAGGCGTCGTCGTCCTGGTGCAGGACGGCCGTCTCGCCGGCGCGCCCGACCGAGGCGCGCAGCACCGTGGCGCCGCCCGTCCGCTCGGCCAGCCACGGCCACTTCTGCGACGAGAAGGTCGACGCCTTGATCGTCGTGCCGTCGACCGGCGGCACGAGGAACCCGGGACCCGCGACGGGCAGCGGTCCGTCGACCACGAGGGTCGTGATGGCCATGCTCGCGTGGTCGACCCCGGCGAGCGCGAAGGCGGCCTCCGGCGCAACCTCGGCGAGCAGCCGCGCCGACGCGGGGGCGGGGGTCGCGACGACCACGGCGTCGGCCCGGAACGTCTCGACGGCCGTGGCCGGTCCGGCCTCGACCCGCCAGGCACCGTCGCGGCGCTCGAGCGAGCGGACCGTGGTCGAGAGCCGCAGCGTCCCGCCGCTCTCCTGGACCCGCTCCGCCAGCGTCTCGACGAGCAGCGCGACCCCGCCGTCCAGCCCCGCGAACACGGGCGCGCCGTCGGTCGGCGCCGGGGTCGCCACGGCGGCGGCCAGCGGGTCGTCGCCGAGCGCGAGCAGCTGCGGCGCCGCCGCACGCAGCGACAGCCGGGCGGCGTGCCCGGCGTAGACGCCGCCCAGCAGCGGCTCGACCAGCCGGTCGACGACCTCGGACCCCACGCGGGGCTCGAGGTAGTCGCGCACCGACACGTCGCCCGCGGGCAGCGGGACGGCGCGTCCTGCGGGGCGCTCGGCGACGATGCCTGACTCCTCGAGGGCGTCGAGGTCGCACGGCACCCCCATCACGGTGCGCGGCAACGGCCGCACGGCCCCCCGCGTCCAGATCGCGGCGCCGCCCGGCACCGGGTGGACCAGGCGGTCGCCGAGGCCGAGCCGTCGCACCAGGTCGACGGCCTCGGGGCGGCGCGCCAGCACCGACTCGGCACCGAGGTCGACGACGACGTCGCCGACCCGGCCGCGCGCGATCTTGCCGCCGGCGCGGTCGGCACCCTCGAGCACGGTGACGTCGGCGCCGCGCTCGAGCAGGGCGTGCGCCGCGGTGAGGCCGGCCAGCCCGGCCCCGACCACCACGACGTGCACGGCTCAGGCCCGCTCGTAGCCGTGGACGAAGTCCACCAGCCGGGTCAGGGCGTCCGGGTCGGTCTCCGGCAGCACGCCGTGACCCAGGTTGAAGACGTGCCCCGGGGCGGCCCGGCCGGCCTCGATCACCGCTGCCGCCCGACGCTCGACCACGTCGGTCGGCGCGAACAGGATCGTGGGGTCGAGGTTGCCCTGGACGCTGCGACCCGGACCGATCCGCTGCACGGCCTCGTCGAGCGGCACCCGCCAGTCGACGCCCACGACGTCGGCGCCGACCTCGCCCATCGCGTGCAGGAGCTCGCCCGTGCCGACACCGAAGTGGATCCGCGGCACGTCGAGGTCGGCGACGGACTCCAGGACGGCACGCGAGTGCGGCGCCACGAACTCCTCGTAGTCGGCGCGCGACAGCGTGCCCGCCCAGGAGTCGAACAGCTGGACGGCGCTCGCCCCGGACTCGACCTGCCGGCGCAGGAACTGGCCGGCGATCGCCGCGAGCCGCCCCGCGAGCGCGTGCCACAGCTCCGGGTCGGCGTGCATGAGCTCCTTCGTGCGGCGGTGGTCGCGCGACGGGCCGCCCTCGACGAGGTAGGACGCGAGCGTGAACGGCGCGCCCGCGAAGCCGATGAGCGGGGTGGGACCGAGCTCGCGGACGAGCTCGGCGACGGCCGCCGTGATCGGCTCCACGTCGCCGTCCTCGAGGTCCCGCAGCGCGTCGAGCTGCTCACGACGCCGGAACGGCTCGGCGACGACCGGACCGGTGCCGGGCACGATGTCGAGGTCGACGCCGATCGCCTTGAGCGGCACGACGATGTCGGAGAAGAAGATCGCGGCGTCGACGCCGTGGCGACGCACGGGCTGCAGCGTGATCTCGACGACCAGGTCGGTGCGGAAGCAGGAGTCGAGCATGGCGACGCCCTCGCGGATCGCGCGGTACTCGGGCAGCGACCGCCCGGCCTGGCGCATGAACCACACGGGCACACGGGTCGTCGGCTCGCCGCGGCACGCGCGCAGGAAGTCGCTGGTCGTCAAGGCGTCGTTCACGTCCCGATTCTCGCAGCCGCCCCGCGGTGCGACCCGACGGGTCGACCCGCCCGGGCACGTCCCCCGCGTGTCGGGCACCCCAGGAGCGCCCGGACGGGCCTACCATCGCCAGGTGGCCGTCCATCGAGAGATCGACCGCACGCCCGGCGTCTTCCAGGAGGCCGTCGAGCAGGTGCGGAGGGCCGCGTTGCGCCCCGAGGTGGTGGCCGACGAGATGCCGGCCCCCCAGCGCATCGCCCCGCACGCGTTCGCCCTGAGCGGCGACGTCGTCGTCGCCGACGACGAGATCGGCACGGGCCGGTTCATCCTGCTGCACGACCCGGCCGGCAACGACGCCTGGGAGGGCACCTTCCGCTGCGTCACGTTCGCGCGGGCCGACGTCGAGGCCGAGATGGCCGGCGACCCGTCCCTGCAGGCCGTCGGCTGGAGCTGGCTGACCGACGCCCTCGCCTCCTACGGCGCCGAGTACGGCGCGCCGAGCGGCAGCGTCACGGTCGTGCGCACGGAGGGCTTCGGCGAGATGGCCGACGACGGGTTCGACGCCCAGATCGAGGTCCGTGCGTCGTGGACGCCGACGTCCGACCTCGGCCCGCACGCCCGCGCCTGGTCCGACCTGCTGTGCGCGATCGCCGGCCTGCCTCCGCTCGCCGAGGGCGTCATCCCGCTGCAGCGGCGCCGGAGCCGCCCGTGACGTCCGACGCGGAGCACGAGGAGGACGGCGCGGCGGCCGAGAGCGAGCCCGCGCCGCCCGCTCCCCCGCTGTCGCTGCGCGACCCGCTGCCGCCCGTCATCGACGACGACGACGCGCTCGCGCGCTACTGCGCCCAGGTCGCGATCGCCGACGGTCCCGTCGCGCTCGACGCCGAGCGCGCGTCGGGCTACCGCTACTCCCAGCGCGCCTACCTCGTGCAGGTGCGGCGCGAGGGCGCCGGCACCGGCCTCATCGACCCCATCGCGTTCGACGACCTGCGCGACCTCGACGACGCGATCGGCGACGCCGAGTGGATCCTGCACGCCGCGACGCAGGACCTGCCGTGCCTCGCCGAGGTCGGCATGCGTCCGCGCCGGCTGTTCGACACCGAGCTCGCCGGCCGGCTGCTGAACCTTCCGCGCGTCGGTCTGGCGACGCTCGTCGAGCACTACCTCGGGATGAGCCTGGCCAAGGAGCACTCCGCGGCCGACTGGTCGACCCGGCCGCTGCCCGAGCCGTGGCTCGAGTACGCGGCGCTCGACGTCGAGGTGCTCATCGAGCTGCGCGACCTGGTCGAGGCCGACCTGGAGCGGCACGGCAAGCTCGGCTGGGCGCACGAGGAGTTCGAGGCCCTGCTGACGTTCGAGGCGCACCCGGTCCGCGAGGAGCGCTGGCGGCGCACCTCCGGCATCCACCAGGTCCGGGGGCGCCGGATGCTCGGCATGGTGCGCGAGCTCTGGCTGCGCCGCGAGGAGATCGCCCGTCGCCGCGACGTCACCCCCGGTCGGATCCTGCCCGACCCGGGCCTGCTCGAGATCGCGAAGGCCGCACCCCGCGACGAGGCCGAGCTGCGGGCCCTGCGCCCGATGCGCGGCCGCGGTCCGCGCCGGTTCATGGACGAGTGGCTCGAGGCGGTCCAGGACGGCAAGGCGCTCACCGACGACGAGCTGCCGCAGACGTCGCCGCGACGCGAGGGTCCCCCACCGCCGCGCGCCTGGGCCGAGAAGTTCCCCGAGGCCGCCGCACGGCTGGGCCGGGCCCGCGAGGTCGTCGGGCAGATCGCGACCGAGCACGACCTGCCGGTCGAGAACCTCGTCAGCCCCGCGCTCGTGCGCGCCCTGGCCTGGGA
This sequence comes from Aeromicrobium erythreum, assembly GCA_036946185.1. Lineage (GTDB taxonomy): Bacteria > Actinomycetota > Actinomycetes > Propionibacteriales > Nocardioidaceae > Aeromicrobium > Aeromicrobium erythreum_A. The sequence goes on along the minus strand of JAQIJP010000050.1, from coordinate 4,664 downwards.
GCCGCCCGCCACGATCACGGCGGCGACGGTCGGCGACGTGCTCGCCGAGCAGGGCGCCCGGTCGTGGCAGGTCGAGCTCGTCGCCGGAGACCTCGCCCGCGCCCTGCAGGGCTGAGGCCGGGATCACGCCGACCTCCTGGGTGAGGTGAGCCTGGCCTGCGTACGATGTCGTTGTGCTCGCCAACTTCCTGATCGGGCTGCGCGAGGGGCTCGAGGCGAGCCTCGTCGTCAGCATCCTCGTCGCCTACCTCGTCAAGACCGACCGTCGCCACGACCTGCGGTACATCTGGACCGGGGTCGGCACGGCCGTCGCGCTCGTCGTCGCGGTCTTCGCCAGCGTCGTGATCCTGTTCGACCAGCTGCCGTTCGTGTGGCAGGAGACGGTGGGCGGACTGCTGTCGATCTTCGCGGCCGCGCTCGTCACCTGGATGATCTTCTGGATGCGACGCACCGCCCGCACGCTCAAGCGCGAGCTCGAGTCCGAGCTCGCCGACGCCGTGGCGCTCGGTCCGCTGGCGATCGCGACCGTGGCCTTCGTGACGGTCGGGCGCGAGGGGCTCGAGACCGCGGCGATCATCTACGGCACGATCGCCGGCAGCTACACGCCGTCGCCGTTCATCGGCGCCGCGAGCGGCCTGCTCGTCGCCGTCGTGCTCGGCTACCTGATCTACCGGGGCGCGGTGAAGGTCAACCTCTCGACGTTCTTCACCGTCACGGGCGCCCTGCTCATCGTGGTGGCCGCGGGCGTGCTCGCCTACGGCGTGTACGACCTGCAGGAGGCCGGCGTCCTGCCGCAGCTGACCAACGCCGTCGGCCCGGTCACCGGGCTGGGGAACACCGCGTTCGACGTGTCGGCGACGATCCCGGCGGACAGCTGGTACGGCACCCTGCTGAAGGGCACGATCAACTTCCAGCCCAACCCGTCCTGGCTGCAGCTGCTCGCCTGGGCCGCCTACCTGGCGATCGTGCTGCCGATGTACCTGCGCGGTGCGAAGGCGCCTGACCGCCCCCGGGCTACCGTGGAGCGGTGACCGAGCACCATCGCCCCATGCTCCCCGGAGCCGGACTGTTCGAGGCCCAGGCCGACCAGTCCGACCCGGCCGAGCAGACCGCTGCCGGTCACCGCATCGCCAACCTGCTCGTGCGGGGTCCGCACGACCGCGACGACGCCGAGCTCGTCCAGCGCGTCGTCCACCTCGCCGACGAGGAGGGCCTCAGCGTCATCGCCGAGCTGTGGTCGCACGCGTCGCCCGACACGGTCGCCGGCGCCCTGTGGCGCCTGTACCTGCTGCGGACGTGGGTGCACCGCCAGCCCGAGCGGGCCGCCCTCGAGTTCGAGGCGGGGCGCGCCTACGCGCCGGTGCACGAGGTGCTCGCCGGCGTCGTCGAGCCACCCGGCCCGCAGGAGGTGCTGCGCCTCGTCGACACGGTCGTGCGGGGCATCCTCGGCGACGGCTTCGACGTGCAGCTGGACCGCGCGGCGGCGTTCGCGCACATCGTCGGCGTGGGCCGTGGACAGCTCGACGACAGCGACGCGCGCAGCGGCGCGAAGCTCGTCGACACGGCCCGGCACCTGCGCCGGGCGGCCGAGCTGGAGCGCGCCGGCGCCCTGCACTGAGCGCGACTCGGCCCGACCCTTCGACCAGCTCCAGCTCCATTTCCAGCGCCGCCCGGGCGCCCGTCGACGACACGGCCGACGTCCCCCTTGTCCGTGACCGATCGGCGGTTACGCTGGTGACTGCGCCGGGCTGCGGCAAGCCCCGGGTCCCAACATCAGCCGCTACGAGCGGCCTTGCGCCGTGAGGCGCTTCCCAGCCCGGCGCCACTCTTGTCCCGAACCGCACGCCGAACGGCGCGAATCGGGCACAGCGCCGTGAGGCGCTTCCCAGCCCGGCGCCACTCTTGTCCCGAACCGCACGCCGAACGGCGCGAATCGGGCACAGCGCCGTGAGGCGCTTCCCAGCCCGGCGCCACTTCCCCCGCCGAGGCCCGCGCGGTCTCAGGCGAAGGTCGTGTACGACTTCTGGGGCGTGGCGAGCTCGTCGAGACGTCGGGTGACGTCGGCGTCGGGGGTCCAGCGGGCGGCCGCGGCGTTCGTGGCGACCTGCGCGGGACGGCTGATGCCGGCGATCACGCTCGAGACCTGCGGGCGCGAGGCGAGGCCGCCGATCGCGAGCTCGAGCAGCGAGGCCCCGGACTGGTCGGCGAGCGCCTGCAACGCCTCGATCGTGTCCCAGTCCGCGTCCGCGAGGCGCTGCGCCTGCTGCTCCAGCCGGGAGCCGGACGGCGCGGCCTCACCACGCCGGTACTTGCCGGTCAGCAGGCCGTAGGCGAGCGGGAAGTACGGCAGGATCCCGACCCCGAGCTGCGCGCAGGCGGGCGCGAGCTCCAGCTCGGCGGCCTGGTTGTAGAGGGAGTACTCGTTCTGCGCGGTCGCGAACGGCGTGAGGTCGCGGGTGCGCGCGTGCCAGTCGGCGTCGACGAGCTGCCAGGCCGTGAAGTTGGAGCAGCCGATCGCGCGCACCTTCCCCTCGGTCACGAGCTCGTGCAGCGCCCCGAGGGTCTCCTCGACGGGCGTCACGGGGTCGGGCGTGTGCAGCTGGTAGAGGTCGACGCGGTCGGTGCCGAGCCGGCGCAGGCTGGCGTCGATCGCGGTGCGCACGTACTCGGGCGACCCCCGGCGGCCGCCGTCGTCGCCGTTGACGCCCTGCATGTCCATGCCGAACTTCGTCGCGACGACGACCCGGTCGCGACGCCCGGCGATGGCCCGGCCGAGCAGGGTCTCGCTCTCGCCGAGCGAGTAGACGTCGGCCGTGTCGAAGAAGGCGACGTCGTGCTCGATCGCCGCGTCGACGATCTCCCGGACCTCGTCCGCGTCGGTCCGCGCCCCGAAGGCGTTGCAGCCGATGCCGAGGGCGGGGACGGTGATGCCGGAGGGGCCGAGGGTGCGCTCAGAGGTCATGCCGCCAGCCTAGGTCGGCCCCGCGGGACGTCGAATCGGGCCGTTCGGCCCCACCGACCTCCTGTCCGGACCTACACTCCATTTGGGGGCGACCGGCCTCGGGTGAATCCATCCGTGGTCGGCGCGGGCGCGGGCGGTCGAGCAGCCAGGGGTGAGTCGGCCGCCCCGCGCCCGGCTCCGGACCCGTAGACTCGCGTCCGTGCCCCGGACCCGCCAGCTGCGCCACGTCGCCGTCGCCCTGACGGTGGCGTTGTTCGCGGCCCTGCTGGCCGTCGCGGGGTCGACGGGCCACGGCACCCACCCGGGCCGGCTCGCCGTCGGGTCCCAGCACCAGGGGCACCACGCCTCGGTCGTCGCTCCCGCGCCGTCGCACGACGAGCACGGCACGGGCCACCTCGACCTCGCCGTGCTGCCGGGCCACGACGCCGCAGCGCCGCCGACCGCTGCCGTCGACGACCGCGCGGCGACCGTCGTGGCCGCCCTGCCCCGCACCACCCCGCACGACCGACTCCCGCGGACCGCCGACGGCCTGAGCCGTCCCGTCCGTCCCGCCGCCGACCGCCCGGTCGCCGGCACCACCAGAGAGTCGACCCATGTTCTCCCGTCCCACCGTCTGGCGGGCCATCGCGACGTTCGCCGTGATCGCCGGCGCCCTCGCCCTCGCCTACCTCCAGCCCGCCAAGCTCGGCCTCGACCTGCGCGGCGGCACCCAGATCGTGCTCGAGACCAAGAGCACCGACCGCGTCAAGGCCGACGCGGAGTCCACCGACCGCGCGCTCGAGGTGCTCCGGGGGCCGCGTCGACGCGCTCGGCGTGGCCGAGCCGACCCTCGCCCGCTCCGGCGAGAACCGCATCATCGTCGAGCTCCCGGGCCTGCAGGACCCCCGCGAGGCCGCCGAGGTCATCGGCAAGACCGCCCAGCTCACGTTCCACGAGGTGCTGCAGCAGCAGGTGCCGGAGGGCACGAAGCCCAAGAAGGGCGAGCTGCTGGCGGCGGACGAGCAGGGCGGCGGCAACCTCCTGCTCGGTCCGACCAAGCTCGACGGCAACGGCGTCAAGGACGCGGTGGCCGCCACGCCGCAGGACGGCATCGGCCAGTGGGTCGTCAACGTCGACTTCGCCGGTGAGGGGCAGCGCGGCTGGCGCGAGCTCGTCCAGTCGGCGTGCGCGAACCCGGCAGCCGGCCAGCGGGTCGCGATCCTGCTCGACGACGAGGTCATCTCCTCCCCCGGCGTCGTGCCGGAGCTGTGCCAGTCCGGCGGCGGCAACCAGACGAGCATCACCGGCGACTTCACGCAGACCGAGGCCAAGGACCTGGCCGTGCTGATCAAGGGCGGCGCCCTCCCGGTGCCCGTCGAGGTCATCGAGCAGCGGACGGTCGGCCCCACGCTGGGCGCCGCGGCGATCGACGCCTCCATCGAGGCCGCGATCATCGGCATCGCGATCACCGGCCTGTTCATCGTCTTCGTCTACCGCCTGATCGGCTTCATGGCGACGCTGGCCCTCGCGACGTACGCCGCGATCTCCTACGGGCTGCTCGTCGCGCTCGGCGCGACCCTGACCCTGCCCGGCCTGGCCGGCTTCGTGCTGGCGATCGGTCTCGCGATCGACGCCAACGTGCTCGTGTTCGAGCGCGCCCGGGAGGAGTACGCCGAACGCGTCGGCTCCGGCGGCGACCACCGACCCGGGCGGCAAGCGGCTG
>JAQIJP010000049.1:0-21994 GCA_036946185.1 Aeromicrobium erythreum | reverse complement strand
CGCCGAGCCGGGGTCGTCGAAGGCGAGGTCACCGAAGGTCCGCACCCCGAGGTCGGCGAGCACACCGGTGAGCCAGTCGGTGATGCGCCCCCCGCGGTACATGCCGACGTGCCGCAGGACGCCCCACGCGTCGGCGGCGCGCGGCCACCAGCCGAGCGTGCGGGCCACGGCCGGACGACGGTCCAGCAGGGCCCGGTAGTCGAGCGTCCGCATGATGTCGTCGGCCCGCGACAACGGCTCGCCCGCCTGCTGCATCGCCGCGACCACCGCACCGACGATCGCCCCGGCCGACGACCCGGCGATCCGGGCGAACCTCCAGCCGGCCTCGTCGAGCGCCGTCACCGCCCCGACGAGGGCGATCCCCTTGACGCCGCCGCCCTCCAGCACGAGGTCGGTCGGCCGCCGCGTCACCATGTCCGCACCCTACGGAAGCGACCCGGAGCCCGCCCAGCCGTGGCAGAATGCGCCGACGTGACCACCGTTCCCCGCCTGCGCATGCACGACGTGACCAGTGCGGACGGCACCCGGCTGCGCGCCTGGACCAACGACGCCGACGGTCCGACCGTGCTGCTGTCGAACGGCCTCGGCACGAACCCGCAGTCCTGGCCGTCGCTGCTCGCGCCCGACTGCGGCGTGAACGTCGTCTCCTGGAACCACCGCGGCGTGGGCGGGTCCCAGCGTCCGCCGGACGGTCGGGTCGACCTCGACGCCTTCGTCGAGGACGCGATCTCCGTCATGGACGACGCCGGGCTGGAGTCGGCGGTCGTCGCGTCGTGGTCCGCCGGCGTGACGGTCGCCTTCGAGCTGGCGCACCGCCACCCCGAGCGCGTCAAGGGCATCCTGGCCGTCGCCGGCGTCCCCGGCGACACCTTCTCGACGATGCTCGCCCCCTGGCACGTCCCCGCGCCGGTCGCCAAGGCCTTCATGGTCTCGCTGGCCCGCGCGACACGGGTCGTCGGTCATCTCGAGGCGCCGGTGACCCAGAACATCCCCTGGACGCCCACCACGACCCGGCTGCTGCAGCGCACCGGCGCGATCGACCGCGCGGCCGACACCGCGCACGTGCAGGACATGGTGCGCGAGTTCTTCTCGACCCACCCCGCCTGGTACGCGCGGCTCGCGCTGGGGGTGTCCAAGCACGCACGCGTCTCGCTGTCGGGCATCGACGTCCCGACGACGTTCGTGGCGGGACGGCGCGACCTGCTCACGAGCGCCGCCGCGATGCGGACGGCCGCCGACCGGGTCGCCGGGTCACGCTTCCTGCAGCTCGACGCGACGCACTTCATCCCGCTCGAGAAGCCGGAGGTCGTGCGCGAGGAGCTGCTCGACCTGGTGCGGCGCGCCGACTGAGCCGGCCGCGGTCAGGCCGTGGCGTAGGTCAGGCAGTCGGCCGCGTCGGCACCCGGGCCGACCGTGATCGAGTCGGCGGAGCACTCGAGGCCGCTGTTGTGCGTGCAGTCGCTGCGGTGGCACGCGCCGACCATCGCGAGGGACTTCCCGAGGCCGCCGGAGGCACCGATGTCGATGAACGTGCCGCACGCGGCGCCGCCCCCGGAGATCGTCACCGCCCCGGCGTGGCACGCGGTGTCGTGGTTGTAGGAGCACCCGGACGCGGAGCACTCGTGGACGGTGGGCAGGTCGGTCACGGTCATGGTTCCTCCAGCGATGGGGTTCGCGGCCAGGCTAGGCCCGAGACCCCCTGCTGAGGACACGCTGACTTTCATGAGGGCAGCCTCGCCTTCGGCCGTGATCGCGGGACGTCGGCCGGCGGCGGGATGGTCTCGATACGCCGTCCGAGCTCCTTCGTCGCCGGACGGCTACTCGACCGACGGGAAGCCACGACTCCTTCGTCGCCGGACGGCTACTCGACCGACGAGGAGCCGCGTCAGGAGAGCTTCTCGAGGACGAGCTCGCGGACCCGGGCCGCGTCGGCCTGGCCCCTCATCTCCTTCATGACCGAGCCGATGAGGGCGCCCGCGGCCTGCACCTTGCCGTCGCGGATCTTCTGCGCGACGTCAGGGTTGGCCTCGATCGCGCGGTCGACCGCCGCACCGAGCGCGCCGTCGTCCGACACGACCTCGAGCCCGCGGGCGGCCACGACCTCCTCGGGGGTGCCCTCCCCCGCGAGGACGCCGTCGAGGACCTGGCGGGCGAGCTTGTCGTTGACCCGACCGTCGTCGATGAGGGCCTGGACGCCCGCGACCTGCTGCGGCGTGACCGGCAGCGCGGCGAGGTCGGTGCCCTGCTCGTTCGCGCGCCGCGCGAGCTCGCCCAGCCACCACTTCTTGGCCGCGGCCGGGGTCGCGCCCGCCTCGACCGTCTCGACGACGAGCTCGAGCGCGCCCGCCCCGACCGTGTCGCGCATGTCGAGGTCGCTGAAGCCCCACTCGGCCTGGAGCCGCTGACGGCGCTCGGCCGGAGGCTCCGGCAGCGTGCCGCGCAGCTGCTCGACCCACTCGCGCGACGGCGCGACGGGGGCCAGGTCCGGCTCCGGGAAGTAGCGGTAGTCCTCGGCGTCGGACTTCTCGCGCCCGGCCGAGGTGCTGCCGTCGGCCTCGTGGAAGTGCCGTGTCTCCTGCACGACCGAGCCGCCCGCGTCGAGGATCCCGGCGTGCCGGCCGACCTCGTACCGCACGGCCCGCTCGACGGAGCGGAACGAGTTGACGTTCTTGGTCTCGCTGCGCGTGCCCAGGACGTCGGAGCCCTTCGGGGTGAGCGAGAGGTTGACGTCGGCGCGCAACGAGCCCTGGTCCATCCGGGCGTCGGACACGTCGAGGGCGAGCATGAGCTCGCGCAGCTGCGTCACGTAGGCGCGGGCAACGGCCGGGGCCTTCTCGGCCGGCACGTGGATCGTGCGGGTGACGATCTCGATGAGCGGGATGCCGGCGCGGTTGTAGTCCAGCAGCGAGTGGTCGGCGCCGTGGATGCGTCCGGTGGCACCGCCGACGTGCAGCGACTTGCCGGTGTCCTCCTCCATGTGCGCCCGCTCGATCTCGATGCGGAACACCTCGGGCTCGCCGCCGTCCTCGGCCGGGACCTGGACGTCGATCCAGCCGTCGAACGCGATCGGCTCGTCGTACTGCGACGTCTGGAAGTTCTTCGGCATGTCCGGGTAGAAGTAGTTCTTGCGCGCGAACCGGCACCACTCGGCGATCTCGCAGTTGAGCGCGAGCCCGATCCGGATCGCGGACTCGACCGCCTTGGCGTTGACGACCGGCAGCGCACCGGGCAGGCCCAGGCACACCGGGCACACCTGCGTGTTCGGCTCGGCACCGAACGCCGTCGGGCAGCCGCAGAACATCTTGGTCGCGGTGTTCAGCTCGACGTGGACCTCGAGCCCCATGACGGGGTCGTAGCGGGTGATCGCGTCGTCGAACGCGACGACCGGGGTGGTCGTGGTGCTCATCGGGCTCCCTCCAGGGCGTCGGCCGACAGCTGGGGTGCGTCGACGAGCCGCTCGAGCGCGGCGGCGGCGTTGTAGAGACGGTCGTCGGCCTGGGCCGGCGCCAGGAACTGGACCCCGACGGGCAGGCCGGTGTCGTCGGCGAGGCCGACCGGCAGGTTCAGGCCGGGCACGCCGGCCAGGTTGGCCGGGATCGTGCAGACGTCCTCGAGGTACATCGCGAGCGGGTCGTCGGACTTCTCGCCCAGCCGCCACGCGGTCGTCGGCGCCGTCGGCGAGACGAGGACGTCGACCTGCTCGAACGCGGCGGCGAAGTCGCGCGCGACGAGCGTGCGGACCTTCTGCGCCGAGCCGTAGTAGGCGTCGTAGTAGCCGCTCGACAGGGCGTACGTGCCGAGCACGATGCGCCGCTTGACCTCGTCGCCGAAACCGGCGTCGCGGCTCGCGGCCATGACCTGCTCGGCCGACGGGTCGGTCAGGCCCTCGGGCGCGACCCGCAGGCCGTACCGCATGGCGTCGAAGCGGGCCAGGTTGCTGGAGACCTCGCTCGGCATGACGAGGTAGTACGCGGCGATGCCGTGCTCGAAGCTCGGGCACGACACCTCGACGACCTCGGCGCCGGCCTGCGCGAGCAGCTCGACCGCGCGGTCGAACGCGGCGCGCACGCCCGGCTGGAAGCCCTCGCCGCCGAGCTCACGGACGACGCCGACCCGCAGGCCCTGCACGTCGCCGCGACGCGCCGCCTCGACGACGGCCGGGACCGGTGCGTCGATGCTCGTGGAGTCCATCGGGTCGTGACCGGCCACGACCTCGTGCAGGAGGGCCGCGTCGAGGACGGAACGACCCATCGGCCCGACCTGGTCGAGGCTGCTGGCCATCGCGACGACGCCGTACCGGGAGACGCCGCCGTACGTCGGCTTGACCCCGACGATGCCCGTCATCGCACCCGGCTGGCGGATCGAGCCGCCGGTGTCGGTGCCCAGCGCGAGCGGCGCCTCGTGCGCCGCGACCGCGGCGGCCGACCCGCCGCTGGAGCCGCCCGGGATCCGGTCGGTGTCCCACGGGTTGCGGGTCGGTCCGTACGCCGAGTGCTCGTTCGACGAGCCCATCGCGAACTCGTCGAGGTTGGTCTTGCCGAGGATCGGCAGCCCGGCCGCGCGCAGCCGCGCCACGACGGTCGCGTCGTACGGCGGGCGCCAGCCCTCGAGGATCCGCGACCCGGCCGTGGTCGGCTGGTCGGTCGTGTTGATGAGGTCCTTGACCGCGACGGGGACGCCCGCCAGGGTCGGCAGCTGCTCGCCGGCGGCGCGGCGGGCGTCGACGTCCGCGGCCGTCGCGAGGGCGCTGTCGCGGCCGACGTGCAGGAACGCGTGCACCTGGTCGTCGACCGCCTCGATGCGGTCGAGGTGGGCCTGCGTGACCTCGACGGACGTGACGTCGCCCGTGGCCAGCCGGTCGGCGATCTCGCTCGCGGTGAGCCGGATCAGGTCGCTCATCACTCCTCCCCCAGGATCTTCGGGACCAGGAAGCGCTGCTCCTCGCTCGCCGGGGCGCCCGACAGCGCCTCGTCGGGCGTGAGCCCGGGCCGCACGACGTCCTCGCGGAACACGTTGGCGACGGGCACCGGGTGGCTCATCGGCTCGACGTCTCCGGCCGCGTCGACGACGCCCTGGACGGCGGCGACGTGGTCGAGGATGGCGGGCAGCTCGGCGCCGAGCCGGTCCAGCTCGTCCTCGCTGAGGCTGATGCGGGCGAGGTTCGCCAGATGGGCGACGTCCTCGCGCGAGAGGGCGGACGACATGCGTCTCCTGGGTCGAGGGTTCGGGACCGGTCCATCCTAGTGAGCGGTGCGCGGACGCCCCGCCCGGTGCCCTCCCCGGACCACGGCACGCCGCGACGGCTGCGTCACCTGACGTTCACCGGGCTCCCCTACCGTCCCCGCGTGCGCGAGAACCTGATCCTGGACCGGCTGCTCGACCACACCGTGTGCGACGAGGACGACGACGACCCGGTGCTGCTCGACGCGGACGGCGTGCCGGTCGACACCTGGCGCGAGGGCTACCCGTACGACGCGCGGCTCGACCGGACGACGTACGAGCTGGAGAAGCGGCTGCTGCAGATCGAGCTCATCAAGCTGCAGAGCTGGGTCAAGGACACGGGCCAGCGCATCGTGCTGGTCTTCGAGGGCCGCGACGCCGCCGGCAAGGGCGGGACGATCAAGCGGTTCACCGAGCACCTGAATCCTCGCGGCGCCACGGTCGTCGCGCTCGCGAAGCCGACCGACCGCGAGCAGTCGCAGTGGTACTTCCAGCGGTACGTGCAGCACCTGCCGGCGGCCGGGGAGATCGTGTTCTTCGACCGGTCCTGGTACAACCGCGCCGGCGTCGAGCGGGTCATGGGCTTCTGCACGCCGGACCAGTACACGGAGTTCCTCAAGCAGGCGCCCGCGTTCGAGAAGATGCTCGTCAACGACGGCGTGCACGTCGTGAAGTTCTGGTTCTCGGTGTCGCGCGCCGAGCAGCTGACCCGGTTCACGATCCGCCAGATCGACCCCGTCCGGCAGTGGAAGCTGTCGCCGATGGACCTCGCCTCCCTCGACAAGTGGGACGCCTACACCGAGGCGAAGGAGGCGATGTTCCGCCGCACCGACACCAAGCACTCGCCCTGGACCGTCGTGAAGAGCAACGACAAGAAGCGCGCCCGGCTCGAGGCGATGCGGCACGTGCTGCACCGCTTCGACTACCCCGGCAAGGACGTCGACGTCGTCCGCACGCCCGACCCCCTCGTCGTCGGCCCCGCGGCCGACCTGTTCGACCCGGACGACGACGCGGTGGACTGAGGACGTCTCCTCCGGGCGCAGCGGTTGAGCCGGTCTGCCAGCATGGCGGGATGCCTGCGCGACTCCCCCTGGCCCTGGCCGCGTGCGCCCTCGTCGTCCTGTCCTCGTGCGGAGGCGGTGGTGGCGCGTCGGGCGACGGTCCGCGCGGCGACCGGTCCGACGCGACCGATCGCCCGACCGGCTGCCCGGAGGTGGGGATCGTCGGGCTGCGCGGTCAGGCCCAGTCGCTGCAGAAGCACGACGGCCTCGGGGCGGAGGTCGACGGCATCGTGCGGCGGATGACGGCCGCGCTCGCCCGCGACGGCGTGCGGGACGTCCAGGTCGACGCGATCCGGCACCGCAGCCGGAACACCGCCACGCTGTCGGTGTTCGAGCAGGACGTGGCGCAGGGTCGCACGCTGCTCGCCCGAAGGCTGGAGCAGGTGGAGCGCCGGTGCCCCACGACACGCCTCGCGGTCGTGGGGTTCAGCCAGGGCGCGCAGATCGCGCACGAGACGCTCGCCGCGCGGCCGGACCTGGCGCGCCGTGTCGCGGTGCTCGTGCTCGTCGGCAGCCCGCGGCACGACCCCGCCGCCGACGTCCGCAAGGTCGACCTGCCGGGTGCGACGCCGACGGGGCACGGCAGCCTCGGCGCGGGCCCGTCGCTGGGCGGACTCACGGGCCGGACCGTGGACGCGTGCATCACCGGTGACGTCGTGTGCAGCGTGCCGTCCGGCGGGGCGCGCGACTACACGACCCACAAGCAGGCGTACGAGCGACCGGCGGTCTCGCGGCTCGTCGCCCGCGCCGCGGTGGCCGTCCTGCAGCGCTGAGCCGGGCCACGACCGACCAGGTCTGAGGACCGCGTCGTCGGACGGCGAAGGTTGAGGCTTCGTGGTCGCCGGGGCGACCACGAAGCATCAGACCACGTCGACAGGCGACCAGGGATGATGCGTTGCGGTCGCCGGGGCGACCCCGAAGCATCAGACCACGTCGGCGGGCGACCAGGGATGATGCGTTGCGGTCGCCGGGGCGACCCCGAAGCATCAGTCCGCGTCGTCCGCTGAGTCCTCGACCGGCTCCTCGGCCTCGGCGGGCGGCGGACCGTCGGCGAGCAGGCGGACGAAGGCGGCCTCGTCGAGCATCGGGACGCCGAGCTGCTCGGCCTTGTCGGCCTTGGAGCCCGCGTTCTCGCCGACGACGACGTAGTCGGTCTTCTTGCTGACCGAGCCCGAGGCCTTGCCGCCGCGGGCGATGATCGCCTCCTTGACGGAGTCGCGGGTGAAGCCCTCGAGCGAGCCGGTGACGACGATCGTCAGGCCCTCGAGCGTCCGGGCGATGGACTCGTCGCGCTCGTCGGCCATCCGGACGCCCGCCGCGGCCCAGGCGTCGACGATGCCGGCGTGCCAGTCGACGGAGAACCAGTCGACGACGGCCTCGGCGATCGTCGGGCCGACTCCTTCTGCCGCGGCGAGCTCGTCGGCGCTCGCGGACCGGATGGCGTCGATCGAGCCGAACTCGGTGGCCAGCGCCCGCGCGGCGGTCGGTCCGACGTGCCGGATCGACAGCGCGACGAGGACCCGCCACAAGGGCTGGTCCTTGGCTGCCTGGAGGCCCTCGAGGAACTTGCGGCCGTTCGTGGACAGCACGACGTCGCCCGTACCCGCCTCGCGCTCGGCCTTCTTGGCCGCTCGCGTGTAGAGCGGGACGCGGAGCAGGTCGTCCTCGGTGAGCGCGAACAGGCCGCCCTCGTCGGTCAGGACGCCGGCCTCGAGCAGGGCGATCGCACCCTCCCAGCCGAACACCTCGATGTCGAAGGCCCCGCGGCCACCGACGTGGGTCAGGCGCTCGCGCAGCTGCGACGGGCAGGAGCGCGTGTTGGGGCAGCGGATGTCCTTGTCGCCCTCGCGCGAGGGCGCCAGCGGCGTGCCGCACGAGGGGCACTCGGTCGGCATGACGAACTCGCGCTCGCTGCCGTCGCGCAGCGCCACGACCGGGCCGACGATCTCGGGGATGACGTCGCCGGCCTTGCGCAGCACGACCATGTCGCCGATCAGCACGCCCTTGCGCTTGACCTCGTGCTGGTTGTGCAGCGTGGCCATCTCGACCGTGGAGCCCGCGACCTTGGCCGGCTCCATGACGCCGTAGGGGGTGACGCGGCCGGTGCGACCGACGTTGACGCGGATGTCGAGCAGGCGGGTGTTGACCTCCTCGGGCGGGTACTTGAACGCGATCGCCCAGCGCGGGGCGCGCGACGTCGAGCCGAGCCGGCCCTGCAGCGCGACCTGGTCGACCTTGACCACGACGCCGTCGATGTCGTGCTCGACATCGTGACGGTGCTCGCCGTAGTAGTCGATGAACTCGCGCACCGCGCCCAGGTCGGGCACGACCTTCGCCCGGTCGGACGTGGGCAGGCCCCACGCCCGCAGCGCGGCGTAGGCGTCGGACTGACGCTCGGGCGAGAAGCCCTCGCGGTAGCCCAGCCCGTGGCACACCATCGCGAGCGGACGCGAGGCCGTGACGGACGGGTCCTTCATCCGCAGCGACCCGGCCGCGGCGTTGCGCGGGTTCGCGAACGGGTTGTTGCCGGCCTCGGCCCAGGCGGCGTTGAACTCCTCGAACGCCTGCGTCGGGAAGTACACCTCGCCGCGGACCTCGACGTAGGCCGGGACCGGGTACTCGTCGGTGCCGCCGAGGCGGTGCGGGATGCCGTCGATCGTGCGGACGTTGTTGGTGACGTCCTCGCCCACCCTCCCGTCGCCGCGCGTGACGCCGCGGGTGAGCCGGCCGTCCTCGTACGTCAGCGAGATCGCCAGGCCGTCGACCTTGAGCTCGCACAGGAACTCCGCGTCCTCGACGCCCTCGCGCGCGAGCCGTCCCGCCCAGGCGTCGAGCTCCTCGGCGCTGAACGCGTTGTCGAGGCTCAGCATCCGCTCGCGGTGCTCGTAGGACTCGAACGTGCTCGACGCGTAGCCGCCAACCGTCTGGGTCGGCGACTCCGGCGTCCGGAGCTCCGGCAGCTGCTCCTCGAGCTCGGTCAGCTCGCGCAGCAGCGCGTCGTACTCGGCGTCGGAGACGGTCGGCTCGTCGTCGACGTAGTACCGCGCCCGATGTTCCTCGATGACCTCGGAGAGCTCCTTGTGGCGCTGGCGCAGCTCGTCGTCGCGGGACATGCTCCGACGATAGCGACGGGCTCGGACAGCCGCGCCTCAGGCGGCGAGCGAGCGCAGGGCGGCCAGGACCCCGCGGACGTGGTCGCGCGAGGCGCCGGCGAGGCCGCAGGTCGGCGTGATCGTCGTGCGGGCGTCCCAGGAGTCCTGCGCGAACCCGAGCCGGTCGAACCAGCCGTCCAGACGGCGGCGGGCCCCGGACGCGTCCAGCGGGGCGTCGGTCGAGGGCAGGATCCCCGGCCACAGGTCGACGCCCGCCTCGAAGGCCTCGGCCCACGCATCGTCCGGCCGCGCGAGCGAGAGGTCGAAGGAGATCGCCGTGAAGCCCGCGCCGCGGAGCAGGGCCACGGGGACGTCGGACGCGCAGGAGTGGACGACGGGCCGGGCACCCGCGTCACGGACGGCGCCGGCCAGGACGCGCAGGGCGGCGTCGGCCTCCGGGGCGTCGATCGTGCGGTAGCGACCGAACCCGGACGCGGTCGGGACGCGCGCAGCGAGCACGGCGGGCAGCGCGGGCTCGTCGACCTGCACCACGAGCTCGGCCCCCGGGACGCGGCGGCGCAGGTCGGCGACGTGCTCGGCGACGCCGGCGGCGAGGGACTCGGCGAGGTCGCGCCGGGCGCCGTGGTCGGCCAGGACCTTCTCGCCGCGCAGCAGCTCGGTCGTCGCGGCGAGCGTCCAGGGCCCCGTGACCTGCTGCTTCAGCGGTCCGGACCAGTCGTGGGCGGCCTCCTCGAGCGCGTCCAGGTCCTGCGCGAGCAGCGACCGGGCGCGCCGGTGGTCGACCCCCGGAGCGTCGACGAGGCGCCACCCGGCGGGCTGCAGGTCGGCCGCGAGGCCCTCGAGCAGCGCGAGCGACCGTCCGGTCATCTGCGCCGCGACGCCGCGGGCGGGCAGCTCCGGGACGAAGGGCACCTCGACGTCGTCGAGGACCAGGCGGAGCGTCCCGCCGAGGTCCTCCCCCGGCATCGACCCGACTCCCGTGAAGCGCACCCGTCCAGCCTAGTGAGCCGCCCCGACGCCGCCGCGCGGGATCAGGCGGCGGCCGTGCGGCGGGTCCGGGTGATCGTGGCCGAGCCGACGACCCGCGTGCCCTCGTAGACGACGCACGCCTGCCCCGGGGCGATGCCCTCGGCCGGGTCGTGCAGCTCGACGTGGACCGCGCCGCCGTCGACCGTCACCCGCGCCCGGTGCTCGGCGCCGTGCGCCCGCAGCTGCACGGTGCACTCGAGCGGCCCGCTCGGGGGCGCCGTGCACCACAGTGGGCGGTCGCCCTCGAGCACGTCGACGAGCAGGTGCTCGCGCGGCCCCACCGTGACGGTCCCGCTGACCGGCTCGATGTCCAGGACGAAGCGCGGCCTACCGTCGTCGGCGGGCACCCCGAGCCGCAGGCCACGGCGCTGCCCGATCGTGTAGGCGTAGGCGCCGTCGTGCTCGCGCAGCACGGTGCCCGACTCGTCGACGATCGCGCCCGGCCGGGGTCCGAGCTTCTCGGCGAGCCACCCGGCGTTGTCGCCGTCGGCGACGAAGCAGATGTCGTGGCTGTCGGGCTTGGTCGCGACCTGCAGGCCGCGCGCGGCCGCCTCGGCCCGGACGTCGGTCTTGACCGAGCCCCCGAGCGGGAAGTGCGAGCGCCGCAGCTGGTCCTGGGTGAGCACGCCGAGCACGTACGACTGGTCCTTCGCGGCGTCGCGCGAGCGGTGCAGCTCGACGCCCTCCGCGCCGTCGCGCACCTGCGCGTAGTGACCGGTGACGACGCCGTCGAAGCCGAGCGCGACGGCCCGGTCGAGGACGGCGGCGAACTTGATCTTCTCGTTGCAGCGCAGGCACGGGTTGGGCGTGCGCCCGGCCGCGTACTCGGTCACGAAGTCGTCGACGACCTCGTCCGCGAACTCCTCGCTCATGTCCCACACGAAGAACGGGATGCCGAGGGTGTCGGCGGCCCGCCGGGCGTCGCCGGCGTCCTCGATCGAGCAGCAGCCGCGCGCGCCCGAGCGGTAGGACCGCGGGTTGCGGCTCAGCGCGAGGTGCACGCCGGTGACGTCGTGCCCGGCCTCGACGGCCCGGGCCGCGGCGACGGCCGAGTCGACCCCGCCGGACATCGCGGCGACGAGGCGCAGCCCTCCCCCGTCCGGCCCCGGGTTCACGACCGGCTCCGCACGAGCGACGCGGCCCGGGCGCGCTCGTGCACGGCGGGCAGGACCTCGAGGACGTGGTCGACGTCGGCCTCGGTCGAGGTGTGGCCGAGGCTGAAGCGCAGCGACCCGCGCGCGGCCGCGTCGTCGTAGCCCATCGCGAGCAGCACGTGGCTCGGCTGCGGCACACCGGCGGCGCACGCGGACCCGGTCGAGACCTCGACCCCCTGCGCGTCGAGCAGCATGAGCATCGCGTCGCCCTCGCAGCCGGGGAACGTCACGTGGGCGATGTTGGGGAGCCGGTGGTCGGGACCCGGCTCGGGGTCGCCGTTGACGATCGCGTCGGGCACGACGCGACGGATGCCGTCGACGAGCCGCGCACGCAGCGCCTCGACCCGGGCGCTCGTCGCGGCCTGCCGGTCGGTCGTGACCTCGACGGCCTTCGCGAACGCGGCGATGAGCGCGACGCCGATCGTGCCGGAGCGGACGTCGCGCTCCTGGCCGCCGCCGTGCAGCAGCGGGACGGGCTCGACCTCGCGCCGCACGACGAGCGCGCCGACACCGACGGGACCGCCGAGCTTGTGCGCGGTGACCGTCATGGCGTCGAGGCCGGAGGCGCCGAAGTCGAGCGGCAGGTAGCCGGCCGCCTGGACGGCGTCGCTGTGCACGGGGATGCCGTGATCGCGCGCGATCGCCACGACCTCCGGCACCGGCTGCACCGTGCCCATCTCGTTGTTGGCCCACATCGTCGTGACGACCGCGACGTCGCCGGGGTCGCGCTCGACGGCCTCGCGGAGCGCGTCGACCCGCACCCGGCCGATCCGGTCGACGGGCGTCATGTCGATGCGGGCGCCCTCGTGCGCCGCCAGCCACGTGACCGGGTCGAGGAGGGCGTGGTGCTCGATCGAGCTGAACAGCACCCGGTCGCGACGCGCGTCGGCGCCGCGACGGGACCAGAACAGGCCCTTGATCGCGAGGTTGTTCGCCTCGGTGCCGCCCGAGCAGAACACGACCTCGCTCGGTCGGGCGCCGAACCGCTCGGCGATGAGCTCGCGCGACTCCTCGACGACCCGTCGCGCGGCGCGGCCCGCCGCGTGCAGGCTGGAGGCGTTGCCCGTGCGGGCGAGCTCCTCGGTCATGACGGCGATCGCCTCGGGGACCATCGGCGTGGTCGCCGCGTGGTCGAGGTAGCTGGTCCGACGCTCGTTCATGACCGGTCCAGCGTAGACCTGGCCCGGGAGCGCCGCCGGGACGCCCGCCCGACCGGCTACCGCAGGAGGAGGACCGGCGCCGCGGCGAGCGCCAGGACGACGACCGCCGCCCCGATCACGAGCCAGGGCCGCCGCTCGTACAGGGGCAGCAGCCCGGGGACCCGTCGCTCGAAGCCGGTCCGGTCCAGCCCCAGCCAGAGGACCTCGATGCCGGTGTGGCGGGCGACGAGCGTGAGGTCGGCCTCGTCCCACAGGCCGCCGTCCAGGCGGATCCGCGGTCCGCCGTCGACCGACCGCAGGACCACCACGCGGGTCACGGGCTGACCAGGAAGGTCGCGGCGCTGCAGCGGCGCCGAGAGCCCCACCACGCGGTCCAGGGGGATCGTCACGCGTCGACGAGCGGCGCCGTCCATCACGACGTACCGCGGCTCCAGGATCACGTGGTCCGTGGCGGCCCGCACGACCGCGACGGCCATGACGGCGATCGCGAAGGCGGCCGACGCGACGAGCACCCAGGGGGCGTCTCGCGCCTGCCACCACGCGAGGGCGAGCAGCCCGATCCCCCCGGGGGCGATGCCGGCGAGCCAGCGACGGTAGGCCCGCGCCGACGGCCGCAGCACGGCCGGCCCCGTCATCGGGCGACGGCCACGAGGGCGTCGGCCGCCGCCGCGAGAGCGTCGTCGGTGACGTGCGGGCCGAAGGTCAGCCGGACGGCCGTCTGGGCGACCTCGCGCTCGAGGCCCATCGCGGTCAGGACGTGGCTGGGCTCGTCGCTGCCGGCGTGGCAGGCCGAGCCGCTCGAGCAGGCGAAACCCCGCCGGTCGAGGTCGAGCAGCACCGACTCCCCGGAGCGTCCGGGCAGGACGAACGACGCGTGCCCGGGCAGCCGCTCGGTGGCGTGGCCGGTGAGCCGGGCGCCGCTGACCCCGGCGAGCACGCGGTCGACGAGCGCGTCGCGCCGGCCGGCGACCGCCGGGACGACGGAGCGGTCGACGAGCCGCAGGGCCGCGGCGAGCCCGACGGCGCCGGCGACGTTCTCGGTGCCCGACCGGCGGCCGGACTCCTGGCCACCGCCGTGCGCGAGCGGCTCGAGCGGCGTGCCGCGACGGACCCAGAGCGCCCCGATCCCCTTGGGCGTGCCGAGCTTGTGGCCGGACAGGCTGAGGGCCGTCACGCCCAGCCGGCCGACGTCGAGGTCGAGCCAGGGGGCCGACTGCACGGCGTCGACGTGGAACGGCACGCCGCGCTCGGCGGCGACGGCCGCGAGCTCCGTGACGGGCTGGACCGTGCCGACCTCGTTGCTCGCGTGCTGCACGCTGACGAGCGTCGTGTCGTCGCGCAGGACGGCCGCCAGGTCGTCCGGCGCGACCCGACCGTCGGCGTCCACGCCGAGCTCGGTGACCTCGAAGCCGAGCCGTCCGAGCCAGCGCGCCGACTCCAGGACGGCCGGGTGCTCGATCGCGCTCACGACGACGTGCCGGCCCCGGGGGGCCGCGAGCGCGAGGCCCTTGACCGCGAGGTTGTCGGCCTCCGTGCCGCCCGACGTGAGCACGACCTCGCCCGGACGACCGCCGAGCGCCTCCGCGACGTCGGCACGCGCCTGGTCCAGCCCGCGCCGGGCCTGCTCGCCGGCGGAGTGGTGGCTCGACGGGTTGCCGAAGACGGGCCCGAGGTAGGGCCCCATCGCGGCGAGGACGTCGCGCCGGGGCATCGTCGTGGCGGCCTCGTCGAGGTAGACCGTCACGGCACCTCCACGTCGAGACCGAGGTCGAGTGCGCGGACGGAGTGCGTGAGCGCGCCGACGCTGATGACGTCGACACCGGTCGCGGCGACGGCACCGATCGTGTCGAGCGTGATGCCGCCGGACGCCTCGACGAGCGCTCGGCCCGCGACGAGGGCGACGCCCGCGCGCAGGTCGTCGAGCGAGAAGTTGTCGAGCATGATCGTGTCGACCACGCCGGAGGCGAGGACGGGCTCGACCTGGTCCAGCCGGTCGACCTCGACCTCGACGTGGGTGGTGTGCGGCAGCCGGGAGGCCCCGGCCCGCAGCGCCTCGGTCAGGTCGAGCCCGCTGCGCCGCAGCACCGCGAGGTGGTTGTCCTTGGCCATGACGGCGTCCGAGAGGCCCGAGCGGTGGTTGTGCCCGCCGCCGCAGCGGACGGCGTGGCGCTCCAGCAGCCGCAGCCCGGGAGTCGTCTTGCGGGTGTCGACGACGCGTGCGCCGGTGCCGGCGACCGCCTCGACGTAGCGGGCGGTCAGGGTCGCGACGCCGGACATCCGCTGGACGAGGTTGAGGCCCACCCGCTCGGTCTGCAGCACGGCCCGCGCCGGACCCTCGACCTCCGCCAGCACGGCACCGGCCGCGAACCGGTCGCCGTCGGCGGCGAGCAGGTCGACCCGCACGGAGGCGTCGAGGGCCGTCATCGCGACCCGGAACACGTCGCCGCCCGCGAGCACGCCGTCCTCGCGCGCGACGAGCCTCGCTCGCGCGACGGCGTCCGCCGGCACGAACGCGCGGGCCGTGACGTCGCCGTAGGGCGCGTCCTCGTCCAGCGCGGCCTCGACGACCCGTCGCACGTACCGCTCGTCGAGCTCCACCTCAGCCACCTTCCGTCGTCCGTCGAGCCTGCACGCAGGTGTGCCGGGCCGGACCGGGCGCCAGGCCCGGCAGGTCGCGCCGGGCGTGGGCGCCCCGCGACTCGCGCCGCCGGAGGGCGGACGCCACGACGGCGCGACCCACGAGCAGCAGGTTGGCGTCCTCGGCCGACTTCGCGTCCGTGACCCGCGGCGTCCGCCAGCCGGCGAGGACGTCCTGCGCGGCGGTCAGGCCGGCACCGTCCCGGGCCAGGCCGGCGGCGTCCCAGAGCAGCCGCTGCAGGTCGCTGCGGGTCGTCTCCGAGGCGCCCGGGCGGTCGACGAGGTCGAGGGCCTCGGTCGGGGACCACGAGGCGTCGAAGGTCGGGTCGGTCCACCCGGCCTCGATCGCCGCCACGACTCGGGCGCCCATCACGGCGCCCTCGAGCAGCGAGTTGGAGGCGAGCCGGTTGGCGCCCTGCACGCCCGTGCAGGCGACCTCGCCGACGGCGTGCAGCCCCCGGACGCTCGTGCGTCCCCACGGGTCGGTCCGCAGGCCGCCCATCAGGTAGTGCGCGGCGGGCGTGACGGGGATCGGGTCCTGGGCCCAGTCGAAGCCGCGGGCCCGGACGGCGGCGTCGATCGTCGGGAAGCGCTCGGCCAGGAAGGCGGCGCCGAGGGCCGTCGCGTCGAGCCGCACCGGCAGGCCCTCCTGGCGCGCCATCTGCTCGGCGATCGCCCGTGCCACGACGTCGCGCGGCGCGAGCTCCGCGTCCGGGTGGACGTCGGGCATGAACCGCCGGCCGTCGGCGTCGAGCAGCACGGCGCCCTCGCCGCGGACCGCCTCGGAGACGAGGAACGTGCCCGGGGCGTCGAGGGCCGTCGGGTGGAACTGCTGGAGCTCGAGGTCGGCGGCGACCGCCCCGGCGCGCAGGCCGATCGCCACGCCGTCGGCCGTCGCGACCGCCGGGTTCGTCGTGTACGGGAAGAGCTGCCCGGCACCACCGGTCGCGAGCACGACGGCGTCGGCCCGCAGCTCCTCGCCGCCGAGCAGCCGGACGCCGACCGCGACACCGTCCTCGACCAGCACGTCGAGGACCGTCGTCTGCTCGCGCACGTCGACGTCCGTCGCCCGCAGCCGCTCGACGAGCGTGGACGAGATCGCGGCGCCGGTCGCGTCGCCGCCGGCGTGCAGGATGCGGGCGAACGAGTGCGCGGCCTCGAGGCCGTGGGCGAGCACGCCGTCGTGCCGGTCGAACGGCACGGACCGCTCGAGCATCCGGTCGATGGCCGCCGGTCCCTCGCCGCACAGCACCTGCGCCATCGCGGGGTCGGACAGCCCCGCCCCCGCCGCGAGCGTGTCGCGGACGTGCGCCGCGACGGAGTCACCGATGCGCGGGGCCGCCGGGTCGGTCATCGCGTCCAGCACGACGGCGACGCCGCCCTGCGCGTACCGCGTGCTGCTGTCGCCGAGGGCGGCCTTCGTGCACAGCACCACGTCGTGCCGGGGCGCGGCGTCGAGCGCCGCGGTGAGTCCCGCGACGCCGCTGCCGACGACCACCACGCGCGCCATCGTCAGGCCTTCGGCAGCGCGGCGAGCATGCGCTCGAGCGCGGTCCGGGCGTCGCGCGCGACGTCGGCGGGCACGCTGACCTGGTTGCGGACCTCGCCCTCGACGAGGCCGTCGAGCGTCCAGGCGAGGTAGCCGGGGTGGATCCGGTACATCGTCGAGCACGGGCAGATGACCGGGTCGAGGCAGAAGATCGTGCGGTCGGGGTACTGGGCCGCGAGCCGGTTGACGAGGTTGATCTCCGTGCCGATCGCGATGACGTCGCCGGGAGACGACGCCGCGACGAACTTCTGGATCGCGTCGGTGGAGCCCGAGGCGTCGGCCGCGTCGACGACGGGCATCGGCGACTCGGGGTGGACGATGACCTTGCAGCCGGGGTGGTCGGCGCGCGCCTTCTCGATCTGGGCGACGGTGAAGCGCTTGTGCACCGAGCAGAAGCCCGGCCACAGCAGCACCTTCGCGGCTCGCAGCTCGTCCTCGGTGCAGCCGAGCCCCGGGCGACGCGGGTTGATCATCGGCATCTGCTCGAGCGGCACGCCCATCGCCTTCGCGGTGTTGCGGCCGAGGTGCTGGTCCGGGAAGAACAGCACCCGGCGGCCCCGCTCGAACGCCCACTCCAGGACGGTCTCGGCGTTGCTCGACGTGCACACGATGCCGCCGTGGCGGCCGCAGAAGGCCTTGAGCGCCGCCGAGGAGTTCATGTACGTCACCGGCACCACGGGCTGCTGCGCCGCACCGTCCTCCGCCCGTGGCCCGGAACCCCCGCCGGGCTCGACCTCGTCGGCGTAGAGCGCCATGAGCTGCTCCCACGCCGTCTCGACCGAGTCCTCGTCGGCCATGTCGGCCATCGAGCAGCCGGCGGCGAGGTTCGGCAGCAGGACCCGCTGGTCGTCGCGGGCGAGGATGTCGGCGGTCTCGGCCATGAAGTGCACGCCGCAGAACACGATCGTCTCGGCGTCGGGGCGGGTCAGCGCGGCGTTCGCGAGCTGGAACGAGTCGCCCACGAAGTCGGCGTGCTGCACGACCTCGTCGCGCTGGTAGAAGTGCCCGAGCACGACGAGCCGGTCGCCGAGCGTCGCCTTCGCGGCCCGGATCCGCTCGTGCAGCTCGGCGTCGTCCATCCGCTGGTACGCGACCGGCAGCTGGCCCGGCCGGGTGACCGGGTCGGGCAGGACGTCGCCCTCGGAGGCGCCGGGTCCGTAGCCGGGCACGAGGTCGAAGATCCACGGCCCCTGGGCCAGGTCGGTGTCGCACGTGGCGGCCGGGTCGGCGGCGACCAGGTCGGTGACGGAGGGCTCGTGCACGGGTGCGCTCATCGGGACTCCTCGAGGGTGAGCACGGCGCGGGAGGCGCCGGGGTCGAATCGGTACAGGGCGGGGGGACGGTGCTTGGTGCCGGTCAGGTGCGCACCGGTCGGCTGGAGCGCATGGGTCGCCAGGACCTGCCGCCGGAAGTTGGCGGGGTCGAGCCGGCGCCCGAGGACCGCCTCGTAGACCTCGCGCACCTGGGCGAGGGTGAACTCCTCGGGCAGGAACCCGTAGGCGATCGGCGAGTACGTGATCTTGGCGCGGAGCCGGTCGAGGGCGTAGGCCACGATCTCGTCGTGGTCGAAGGCGAGGCCGCTGACGTCGTCGGCGACGAACCACTCGACGTTCTCGCCGCCGATCCCCTGCTCGTCCTCGTCGGGCCGCACGAGGGCCCAGTAGACGACCGAGACGACGCGGTCGGGCGAGCGGTCGAGGGAGCCGAACGCGTACAGCTGCTCGAGGTGGTTGGGGGCCAGCCCCGTCGTGGCGGCGAGCGAGCGGCGCGCGGACGAGGCGAGGTCCTCGTCGGGTCCCAGCGGTCCGCCGGGCAGCGCCCAGCGGCCCCGGTAGGGCTCACGGATCCGGCGCACGAGCGGCAGCCAGACGGTCGGCTCGCCCGTCGTGGGGTGCGGGCGCAGCGCGAAGATCACGGTCGAGACCGCGAGCTCGATGC
The DNA here is from genome assembly GCA_036946185.1 of Aeromicrobium erythreum. Lineage (GTDB taxonomy): Bacteria > Actinomycetota > Actinomycetes > Propionibacteriales > Nocardioidaceae > Aeromicrobium > Aeromicrobium erythreum_A. Next base: position 3,133 of record JAQIJP010000049.1, on the reverse strand, counting down.
GCTGGTCGGCCATGAGGCACCTCCACTTCGTGTGGAGATGACACTAACCGGCAGTTCTGGTCAGCGCAACACTAAGCGGGTCCGCGTCGGCGCAGCGCCCGGTCGCCCCGCACCACCGCGAGCAGCGTGACGGTCCAGGGCAGGGCCACCGCGAGCCCGACGCCGAGCGCGGCCGGCCGGTCGTCCCCGAGGTCGACGACCCGGTCCGGCAGCGTCGCGACCACGACGAGCCCCCAGCCGTAGACGGCGCCGAGGGCGGCCAGGGCGGTGGCCACGACCCGGGCGACGCCGAGCGGCGGCGCTCCCCCGCCCTCGGGCGCGGGACGCAGCGCCGCGGTCAGCCGACGACCCGACCGCAGCACGGCGACGCCCAGCGCGAGTCCCGGCGCGAGGACGAGCAACGCGAGGAACGCGACGACCACCACGACGACGGGGTGCGTGCCGACCGCGACGACGGCCGTCACGGCGAAGCCGAGGCCGACGACCACGAGCACGGTCGCGAGCCAGCCCAGCAGGACCCGGCGCCACGAGCGCAGCTCGGCCCGCAGCACCGCGTCGTCGGCCGCGCCATCGACTGCGCCATCGACTGGGGCGCCGCCGTGCAGCACCGCGCGAGCCGCGTCCCCCAGCAGCATCGAGCCACCCCCTCGTCCGCACGTCGCCACGACGTCCGGTGACAGGATGATCCCATGTCCCTCGACGTGCGCCCGCTCACCGAGGACGACGAGCCGGCGATGCAGCAGCACTTCCGCGAGGCGTTCGGCGCCCACGACCCGCCGGACCCGCCCGTCCGCCTGGTCCGCTCCGGCAAGAACTGGTGGGGCGGCTTCCTCGACGGTCGGCTCGTGTCGACCGCCCTCGACCGCGAGTACTCGTCGTGGTTCGGCGGCGTCCGGGTCCCCACGGCGGGCATCGGCGGCGTCGCGGTCGCGGCCGAGCACCGGGGCCGCGGACTGCTCGGACCCGTCCTCGACGCGATGCTGCAGCACGCGCGCGAGCGCGGCGCGCTGGTCTCGACCCTGTTCGCGACGGCGCCGGGCATCTACCCGCCGCTGGGGCTACGAGGCGGTCACGACGCTCGACGAGGTGCGCCTGCCGTCGAGCGCCCTCGCGGTCGGCGGGTCGACCCCCGTCCGCCGCGCGGGCCCCGAGGACGCGGCCGCGGTCCACGCCGTGCACGACCGCGCCGTGTCGCGGCGCAACGGTCCGCTGAGCCGCACCGGCGAGCTGTTCGACGAGCCGCCGACCCTGCGCGTCGACGGCATCAGCGTCGCCGAGCGCGACGGGACGGTCGTCGGGTACGCGTCGTGGGACCGCGGCCGCGGCTACGGCGAGGGCGCCGAGCTCGTCGTCCACGACGTCGAGGCCGACGACGCCGACGCGCTGGCCTCGCTGCTGACCGTGCTCGGGTCGTTCGCGTCGACCGTGCCGGCGGTGCGGATCCGCACGAGCGGGCTGGCCCCGTGGCAGCACCTCGTGCGGACCGTGCACCCGGTCCCGGTGTCGTCGACCCCCTACGCCCTCGCCGTGCTCGACGTGCGGGCGTTCGAGGTCGTGTCGGCCCCGCCGGGGCTCGACGTCCGACTGCCGTTCGCCGTCGACGGGACCGCGCACGCACTGCAGGTCGCGGACGGGCGGGTGCAGATGACTCCGGCGGAGCACGCGGAGCGGCGCCTGACCCGCGGCGGCCTCGCGCTCACGTTCGCCGGCGCGCACACCGCGGCCGACCTGCGCGTCGCGGGTCACCTGGCCGGTCCGACGGACGACGACGCGGCGTGGGACGCGCTCACCCTGCGCGGCCCCGTGCACGTGCCGACTACTTCTGAGCGGGCTCACTGGAAGTCCCGCGAACGGTGCCGCGCGGGCAGCGCGCCGACGGCGTCGGGGTAGAGCGACTCGATCCGGTGCACGCGGGCCGCGACGAGGTTGACGACGCCGTCATCGGTGACCTCGAGCGCTCCCCCGACGACGACCCCCGAGGCGTTGCGCAGCACCCTGCGGTGCCGCTCCCACGCATCGGCGAACACCACGACGTTGAGCATCCCGGTCTCGTCCTCGAGGTTGAGGAACGTGACGCCGCCCGCCGTCATGGGTCGCTAGCCGGTGCGTGACCAGCCCGGCGACCCGGACCCAGCGGAGTCCCGGTCGCCCGCGAGCGAGCCGACCGACCGCACGCCCTCCCGGTCCAGCAGCGGCCGCAGGTGCTCGAGCGGGTGGCCGCCGGGCGAGATCGAGGTCGCCCACAGGTCGGCGACGGTCTCCTCGACCGCGCTCATGCCCGGCAGCGTGGGCGGCGGGCTCGCCACCGCGGTGCCCTCCAGCAGGTCCGGCGCGTCGGTGTGGCCCGCCGCCCAGATGGCCTGCCGGCGGCTGATGCCGAACGCGTCGAACGCCCCCGCCGTCGCGAGGGCCTCCATCTGCGCCGGGGTCAGCCCCGCCCGCCGGGCGACGTCGGGCAGGTCGCGGAACGGCCGCTCGGCCCGGGCGTCGACGACCCGCTGCGCCGCCTCGGCGCCGATGCCCTGCACGTCGGTCAGGCCCAGCCGGATCGCGAGCCGACCGTCGCGGCGGTGGTCGTCGAGGCGGTGGTCGGCCCCGCGGTCGAAGCGCGGGACCGGAGGCTGCTCGCGCTGGACGCACGACGCCAGTCCCGTCGGCGCGCACTCCCCGGCGGGACCGTCCAACGGCTCGAGATCGGCGTGGACCTGCGAGCGCGTGACGTCCGGTCGCCGGGTCTCGACCCCGTGTCGCCGGGCGTCACCCACGAGCGACTGCGGCGAGTAGAAGCCCATCGGCTGGTTGCGCCAGCAGCGCGGCGCAGAACGCCGCCGGGTAGTGCAGCTTGAGCCACGAGCTCGCGTACAACGAGCAGCGCGAAGCTCAGGGCGTGGCTCTCGGCGAAGCCGAAGTTCGGCGAACGACTGGATGCGCACGTAGATCGCGTCGGCCTCGGCCCCCGTGATGCCGTGCCGGGCCATGCCGGCGAAGAGCTTCTCGCGCAACGTCTCGATCCGTTCCAGGCCGCGCTTGGAGCCCATCGCCCGGCGCAGCAGGTCGGCCTCGTCGGGCGTGCAGTCACCGATCGCGATCGCCATCTGCATGAGCTGCTCCTGGAACAGCGGCACCCACCCTT
>JAQIJP010000048.1:0-24529 GCA_036946185.1 Aeromicrobium erythreum | reverse complement strand
GCACACCAGAGGTTCGTCCACCCCGGTCCTCTCGTACTAGGGGCAGCCTTTCTCAAGTTTCCTACGCGCGCGGCGGATAGGGACCGAACTGTCTCACGACGTTCTAAACCCAGCTCGCGTGCCGCTTTAATGGGCGAACAGCCCAACCCTTGGGACCTGCTACGGCCCCAGGATGCGACGAGCCGACATCGAGGTGCCAAACCATCCCGTCGATATGGACTCTTGGGGAAGATCAGCCTGTTATCCCCGGGGTACCTTTTATCCGTTGAGCGACGCCGCTTCCACATGCCAGCGCCGGGTCACTAGTCCCGACTTTCGTCCCTGCTCGAGTTGTCACTCTCACAGTCAAGCTCCCTTGTGCACTTACACTCGAAACCTGATTGCCAACCAGGCTGAGGGAACCTTTGGGCGCCTCCGTTACTCTTTGGGAGGCAACCGCCCCAGTTAAACTACCCATCAGGCACTGTCCCTGATCCGGATCACGGACCTAGGTTAGATATCTAGTACGACCAGAGTGGTATTTCAACGATGACTCCACTCGAACTGGCGTCCGAGCTTCACAGTCTCCCACCTATGCTACACAAATCGAACCAAACACCAATACCAAACTATAGTAAAGGTCCCGGGGTCTTTCCGTCCTGCCGCGCGTAACGAGCATCTTTACTCGTAGTGCAATTTCGCCGAGTTCATGGTTGAGACAGCGCCCAAGTCGTTACTCCATTCGTGCAGGTCGGAACTTACCCGACAAGGAATTTCGCTACCTTAGGATGGTTATAGTTACCACCGCCGTTTACTGGGGCTTAAGTTCTGTGCTTCGCTTGCGCTAACACGTCCCCTTAACCTTCCAGCACCGGGCAGGAGTCAGTCCGTATACGGCGTCTTTCGACTTAGCACGGACCTGTGTTTTTAGTAAACAGTCGCTTGGGCCTGGTCTCTGCGGCCTTCAACGCTTCGTGGAGCAAGTCCACTGACGAATCCGGCCCCCCTTCTCCCGAAGTTACGGGGGCATTTTGCCGAGTTCCTTAACCATGATTCACTCGATCACCTTGGTATTCTCTACCTGACCACCTGAGTCGGTTTGGGGTACGGGCGGCTCTGAAACATCGCTAGATGCTTTTCTCGACAGCATAGGATCACTCACTTCGACTAAAACGTCTCCCCATCAGTTCTCAGGCATGTGTTCGACGGATTTGCCTATCGAACGCCCTACGACCTTGGCCGCGGACTACCATCGCCGCGGTTGAGCTACCTTCCTGCGTCACACCATTGCTTGCCTACTACCAGTTCGGGTCGTGCGCTCTGCCGGCCAATGTCTCCGAAGAGACTGGAGGCCGGTTTCGGGCACTTAGCATCACTGGGCTCGGCAGGGGCGCTTCAGTGCCGGTACGGGAATATCAACCCGTTGTCCATCGACTACGCCTGTCGGCCTCGCCTTAGGTCCCGACTTACCCAGGGCAGATTAGCTTGACCCTGGAACCCTTGGTCATCCGGTGGAAGAGTTTCTCACTCTTCATTCGCTACTCATGCCTGCATTCTCACTCGTGTGGCATCCACGGCTGGGTCACCCCGCCGCTTCGCTCGCCACACGACGCTCCCCTACCCATCCGCACGGCTGGACCACGAAGGCCTACCGATTGTGCGAATGCCATAGCTTCGGCGGATAACTTGAGCCCCGCTAAATTGTCGGCGCGGAATCACTTGACCAGTGAGCTATTACGCACTCTTTCAAGGGTGGCTGCTTCTAAGCCAACCTCCTGGTTGTCTCTGCGACTCCACATCCTTTTCCACTTAGTTATCGCTTAGGGGCCTTAGCTGATGGTCTGGGCTGTTTCCCTCTCGACTATGAAGCTTATCCCCCACAGTCTCACTGCTGCGCTCTCACTTACCGGCATTCGGAGTTTGGCTGAGTTCAGTAAGCTGGTAGGCCCCCTAGCCCATCCAGTGCTCTACCTCCGGCAAGAAACACGCAACGCTGCACCTAAATGCATTTCGGGGAGAACCAGCTATCACGGAGTTTGATTGGCCTTTCACCCCTATCCACAGGTCATCCCCCCAGTTTTTAACCTAGGTGGGTTCGGTCCTCCACGCGGTCTTACCCGCGCTTCAACCTGCCCATGGATAGATCACTCCGCTTCGGGTCTAGATGGTGCAACTCGATCGCCCTGTTCGGACTCGCTTTCGCTACGGCTACGGCTCACGCCTTAACCTCGCTACACCACGCTAACTCGCAGGCTCATTCTTCAAAAGGCACGCCGTCACCCTTCACGAGGAAGAGCTCCGACGGATTGTATGCACACGGTTTCAGGTACTATTTCACTCCCCTCCCGGGGTACTTTTCACCTTTCCCTCACGGTACTTGTCCGCTATCGGTCATCGAGGAGTATTTAGGCTTAACGGGTGGTCCCGCCAGATTCACACCGAATTTCAGGGGTTCGGTGTTACTCGGGGTGACGTACAAGAGCCATGAGCTTACGGTTACGGGGGTCTCACCCTCTGCGCCACGACTTTCCAGTCGGCTTCACCTTCACTCATGGTTTGTGACTCTTCGTCCGCTCGGCAGAACGGACAGTACGGCCCCACGACCCCTCAACGACAACGCCTGCCGGCTATCACATCGCTGAGGTTTAGCCTCTTCCGGTTTCGCTCGCCACTACTCCCGGAATCACGGTTGTTTTCTCTTCCTGCGGGTACTGAGATGTTTCACTTCCCCGCGTTCCCTCCAGCTGCCCTATGTGTTCAGGCAGAGGTACCTGGACTTTCCTCCAGGTGGGTTTCCCCATTCGGACATCCCCGGATCACAGGTCGGTTGTCACCTTCCCGGGGCTTTTCGCAGACTCCAACGTCCTTCATCGGCTCTCGATGCCAAGGCATCCACCATGTGCACTTAGTAGCTTGTTATTTCACTACAAGATGCTCGCGTCCACTGTGAAGTTCTCAAGATACGTTCGGTCCCGTACTCGATCCGACGCCTGCCAAGCGGTGCCTGGTGGTTCGTGGGGTCATACGGTCCTAAGAAACCGGCCCGAAGGCCTGATCCCTCAGGACCCAACAGTGTGCCTGAGTCGTCGCTGCTCGTCATCGAGGTTCCGTCCTCCGAAGAGGTGTACTGACGACGAGTCGCCGGCGACGAGCCAAATAGTCGACGTCCACTAGTGAGCTGCACTGCGCAGGACGTTCGCCTGCGATCAGCGCGCCTGGATCAGGTCCGAAAGGCCTGACCAGTTGCTCCTTAGAAAGGAGGTGATCCAGCCGCACCTTCCGGTACGGCTACCTTGTTACGACTTCGTCCCAATCGCCAGCCCCACCTTCGACGGCTCCCTCCACAAGGGTTGGGCCACCGGCTTCGGGTGTTGCCGACTTTCATGACGTGACGGGCGGTGTGTACAAGGCCCGGGAACGTATTCACCGCAGCGTTGCTGATCTGCGATTACTAGCGACTCCGACTTCATGGGGTCGAGTTGCAGACCCCAATCCGAACTGAGACCGGCTTTTTGGGATTCGCTCCACCTTGCGGTTTCGCAGCCCTTTGTACCGGCCATTGTAGCATGCTTGAAGCCCTGGACATAAGGGGCATGAAGACTTGACGTCATCCCCACCTTCCTCCGAGTTGACCCCGGCAGTCTCCTATGAGTCCCCACCTTTACGTGCTGGCAACATAGGACGAGGGTTGCGCTCGTTGCGGGACTTAACCCAACATCTCACGACACGAGCTGACGACAGCCATGCACCACCTGTATACCGACCACAAGGGGGGCTACATCTCTGCAGCTTTCCGGTATATGTCAAACCCAGGTAAGGTTCTTCGCGTTGCATCGAATTAATCAGCATGCTCCGCCGCTTGTGCGGGCCCCCGTCAATTCCTTTGAGTTTTAGCCTTGCGGCCGTACTCCCCAGGCGGGGCGCTTAATGCGTTAGCTGCGGCACGGAGACCGTGGAAGGTCCCCACACCTAGCGCCCAACGTTTACGGCATGGACTACCAGGGTATCTAATCCTGTTCGCTCCCCATGCTTTCGCTCCTCAGCGTCAGGTAATGCCCAGAGAACCGCCTTCGCCACCGGTGTTCCTCCTGATATCTGCGCATTCCACCGCTACACCAGGAATTCCGTTCTCCCCTGCATACCTCTAGTCTGCCCGTATCGGAAGCACGCTCAGGGTTGAGCCCTGAGTTTTCACTCCCGACGCGACAGACCGCCTACGAGCCCTTTACGCCCAATAATTCCGGACAACGCTCGGACCCTACGTATTACCGCGGCTGCTGGCACGTAGTTGGCCGGTCCTTCTTCTGCAGGTACCGTCACTTTCGCTTCGTCCCTGCTGAAAGAGGTTTACAACCCGAAGGCCGTCATCCCTCACGCGGCGTTGCTGGATCAGGCTTTCGCCCATTGTCCAATATTCCCCACTGCTGCCTCCCGTAGGAGTCTGGGCCGTGTCTCAGTCCCAGTGTGGCCGGTCACCCTCTCAGGCCGGCTACCCGTCGTCGCCTTGGTGAGCCGTTACCTCACCAACTAGCTGATAGGCCGCGAGCCCATCCTTCTCCGCCGGAGCTTTCCACCTTCGATCATGAGAAAGAAGGTCATATTCGGCATTAGACGTCGTTTCCAACGCTTATTCCAAAGAGAAGGGTAGGTTGCTCACGTGTTACTCACCCGTTCGCCGCTCGTGTACTCCCGAAGGAGCCTTACCGCTCGACTTGCATGTGTTAAGCACGCCGCCAGCGTTCGTCCTGAGCCAGGATCAAACTCTCCGTTGAAAAAATCCCTCGTTTCCGAAGATCCGAGGTCAACATCTGTTTGATTCCTGACGAACTGACTGCTGACAGTCAATTTGTCGGAATTGCCCTCGCGATGAGGTTCCGGAGCGAGCTCCGGATTCACCGACGGGGGTATTACTGATTATCTCGTCGACTTTTGGCACACTGTTGAGTTCTCAAGGATCAGACGCACACCTCTGACTCGGCCCTTTCAGGCCTCCTCAGCGGGGCAACCCGTACATCCTAGCGAGGCGTTTCGACCGGGTCAAACCCGGGTTCCGTTCCCGCTGCACCCGCCGTTTTCAGCGGCCAGTTTCCGGACTGGGTCTGATCGACCCTTGCTGTCCTGGCGTTGACCGTTTCGGTTCAGGTGGTGGCTTGGCCGAGTGCCCGGCGTTTCCGCCTTGCTCTCCGTCGCGCTGCCAACACATAGAACATTAGACGACGCGTTTCCGAGAATGCAAATCGAGATCGTGTGACCCCGACCACATCGCGCCGCGGTCCTGTTCCTAGACCAGCTTTACCCCTGAAACGGCGCGCTTTCCCTTCCGCAGGACGACCCAGGAACCGTGCAGGAGCGGCGTGTCGGCGAGCATCGCGTCGGGATCGGTGACGCGCTCGTTGTTGACGTACGCGCCGCCGTCGCCGACGGCCCGGCGGGCCGCGGACCGTGAGTCGACCAGGCCGGTGGCCACGAGCGCGTCCGTGAGCGTCGGGGCGTCGGCACGCGACAGCTCCACCGCGCCGGCCTCCGACAGGGCCGCCGCGAGCGTGCGCTCCGGCAGCTCGGCCAGGTCCCCGCGCCCGAACAGCGCCGTCGACGCCAGCTCCGCACCCCGCACCTCGTCGTCGCCGTGCACGAGCCGCGTGACCTCCGCGGCCAGGCGGCGCTGCGCGAGTCGCAGCCCCGGCCGCTCGGCGTGCTCGGCCATGAGCGCGTCGACCTCGTCGACCGGCAGGAAGGTGAACTGCTTGAGGTACTCCCCCACCTTGGCGTCCTCGGCCTGGATCCAGGACTGGTAGAAGGCGTACGGGCTCATGAGCTCGGGGTCGAGCCAGACGGTGCCGGCCTCGGTCTTGCCGAACTTCGTGCCGTCGGCCTTCGTGACGAGGGGTGTCGCGAGGGCGTGGACCTTGGCGCCCTCGGCCCGCCGGATGAGCTCGACGCCGGCCGTGAGGTTGCCCCACTGGTCGCTGCCCCCGGTCTGCAGGACGCAGCCGTGACGACGGAACAGCTCGAGGTAGTCGAGCGACTGCAGCAGGACGTAGCTGAACTCGGTGTAGCTGATGCCGCTCTCGAGCCGGCTGCTCACGACGTCGCGGGCCAGCATCCGGTTGACCGGGAAGTGCTTGCCCACGTCGCGCAGGAAGTCGATGGTGCTGAGCGGCTGCGTCCAGTCGAGGTTGTTGACCGGCACCGCGGCGTTGTCTCCCTCGGTGTCGAGGAAGCGCGCCGTCTGCTCGCGGATGCGCTCGACCCACGCGGCGACGGTGTCCTTGGAGTTCATGACCCGCTCGCCCGACTCCTTGGGGTCGCCGATCAGGCCGGTCGACCCGCCGACGAGCAGCAGCGGCCGGTGCCCCGCGAGCTGGAGGCGACGCGCCGTCAGCAGCTGCAGCAGGTTGCCGACGTGCAGGCTGGGCGCCGTCGGGTCGAACCCCACGTAGTACGTGATCGGCCCCGCCTCGAGGTCGGCCCGGAGCGCGTCCGGGTCGGTCGAGTGCGCGACCAGGCCGCGCGCCTGCAGGTCGTCGAGCACGGCTCCGCGTGCGGTCACGGTGGTTCCTCCTGGGATCGGGGGGCCGGCGTCCTGCCGGACGTCCCGATCCTAGGGCTGCGACGATGAGGCCGTGCCCACCGTTCACGTCACGGCCGTCGCGGACGACGACGTCGCCGCGGTCGTCGCGGAGATCGCGGGGCGCGCGGTGCGGGTGGGGCGACACTGCCCGCGGTGCGGGAGCCGCGCCCACGGCCGTCCCGTCGTCGACGCGGACGGCGTGCACGTGAGCCTCGCGCGGGCCGGCGGGCGGACCGTCGTCGCGGTCGCCGACGTCGCGGTCGGCGTCGACGCCGAGCGTCCGGGCACGGTGCCGGCCGACGCCGTCACGGCGGTCGGGCTGGAGCCGGGCGCCGACCCGACCCGGGCGTGGGTGCGCGCCGAGGCGGTCGGCAAGCTCACCGGCGACGGGCTCACCGTGGCGCCGACGGCCGACGCGGTGGTCGTGGCAGCGGACCTGCCGGGGCTCGTCGTCGCGGTCGCGACGTGGGAGCCGGCCGAGGTCGTGGTCAGGGCAGGTCGGGCAGGCTGACGCCCCGCAGCCACGGACCGAGCAGCGCGCCGCCGTCGTGGCCGGTGACCTCGCCGACGAGCGCCTCGAGGTCCGCCGTCTGCACGCTGGCGTGGCGGAAGCGCTCCGTCCACGAGCGCAGCAGGTCGAAGAACGGCCCGTCGCCGACGGTCCGGCGCAGCGCGTGCAGCGCCAGCGCGCCGCGCTTGTAGACGCGGTCGTCGAACATCAGGTCGGGCCCGGGGTCGGCGAGCAGCAGGTCCTGCGGGAGCCGCGCGAGGCGCTCGTGGTGGTGACGGGCCCAGTCGTCGGCGGGGCGGCCACCGGACTCCTCGGACCACAGCCACTCGGCGTAGCACGCGAAGCCCTCGTGCAGCCAGATGTCGTTCCAGCGCCGCAGCGTGACGCTGTTGCCGAACCACTGGTGCGCCAGCTCGTGGGCGACCAGTCGCTGCGCGTCCCAGTCGTCGGTCATGAAGTTGGCGCCGAAGATCGACAGCGCCTGCGCCTCGAGCGGGATCTCCAGCTCGTCGTCGGTGACGACCGTGGTGTAGCCGGCGGCGAACGGGTACGGCCCGAAGCGGTCCTCGAAGAACGCCAGCATGGCCGGCTGGTCGCGCAGCGCGTGGGCGGCGCGCTCGGCGAGCTCGCGCGAGCTGACGACGTGCAGGGGTACCGGCGCGTCGTCCTCGTGGACGTGGACGCGTCCGACGTGGACCGTCGCCAGGTACGTGGCCATCGGCTCGGGCTGCTCGAAGGTGTGCGTGACGGACCCCGCGCCGCGCCGCACCGGCCCCGGCACGCCGTTGGCGACCACGCCGTAGCCGTCGGGGACGCTGACCGAGAAGCGGTAGGACGCCTTGTCGGACGGCCGGTCGTTGCACGGGAACCAGGACGGCGCCCCGTGCGGCTGCGAGGCGACGATCGAGCCGTCGGCGAGCTCCTCCCACCCGGCGTCGCCGTCGAGCCCCGGCATCGGCCGCGGAGCGCCCGAGTAGCCGACCACGACCTCGAAGGCCTCCCCCGGCTCGACCGGCACCCGCGGCGTCACGACGAGGTGGTGGTGCTTCTGGGCGAACTTGGCGGGCTTGCGGCCGTCGACCGTGACCTTGGCGACGCGCAGCCGGTACAGGTCGAGCGCGAAGGACGTGACCCGGCCGACCGCGCGGGCCCGCAGGCGCGCGGTGCCGGAGAGGCGGTTGGTCTCGGGCGCGTAGCCGATCTCCAGGTCGTAGGACTCCACGGCGTAGCGCTCGTCGCCGTGGCCGGGGACGTAGCGCTCGTCGACGGGGTCGCGCAGGACCCCGCTCACGCCCAGGGACCGATCGGGTTGCCGATCCAGCGGGTCCGCTGCGGCACGGCCTCGCCGCGCATCACGAGCGAGCCGGGACCGATCGTGGCGTGCCGGCCGACCGAGGCCGCCGGCAGGACGACGCCGTGCGGACCGAGCGTCGCGCCGGCGTCGAGCACCACCTCGTCCATGCTGAGTATCCGATCATGGAACAGGTGCGTCTGCACCACGCACCCCCGGTTGACCGTGGCCCCGTCCTCGAGCCGGACGAGGTCGGGCTCGGGCAGCCAGTACGACTCGCTCCACACGCCCCGGCCGACCCGGGCGCCGAGGCTGCGCAGCCACAGGTTCAGGACGGCGGTCCCGCTCACGGTCCCGCAGAACCAGCGGGCCGCCAGCACCTCGACGAACGCGTCGGCGAGCTCGCTGCGCCACACGAACGCGCTCCAGAGCGGGTGCTCCCCCGCCCGGACGCGCCCGACGAGCAGCCACTTCGCGAGCGTCGCGAGGGTCGCCGCGACGACGCCGAGGAGGGCGAGGACGGGACCGGCCAGCAGCGCAGCGAGCCACCAGGAGACGTCGGCGACCAGCAGCACGGTCGCGGCCCAGCCGACGACCAGCACCGTGTCGAGGACGACCGCGACGGCCCGCGCCGCCTCCAGCAGCGCCCGCGCGACCCGCAGCCGCACGGGCGGCTCGTAGGTGCGCGAGCGATCGACCTCGTCGACGCTCCGGCGCAGCCGGGTCGGCGGGCTGCCGAGCCATGACGTGCCCTTCTTGGCCTTCGTGCGGCGCGGGGCGGCCGACAGCACGGCGACGAGGCCACGCTTCGGGACCTTGCGCCCAGGAGCAGCCATGCCGGAGTTGCCGACGAACGCGTGCCGGCCGATCTTGACCGGGTCGACGCGGAGCCAGCCGCCGCCGAGCTCGTACATGCCGAGCATCGTGTCGTCGGCGAGGAACGCGCCCTCCCCGACGCTCGTCATGCTCGGCAGCAGCAGGACGGTCGAGGCCTCGACGTCGCGGCCGACGTCGGCGCCGAGGGCGCGCAACCAGGCCGGCGTGGCGGTGCTCGAGTACAGCGGGAAGAGCCACGTGCGCGCCTCGTCGAGGACGCGCAGCGTGGTCCACGCCTGCCAGGCCTGCCGTCCGTGCACGGGGTGGACGCCCGGCGCGAGGCCCACGGCGAGCATCCGGACCGCGGCGAGGACGAGCGCGGCGAGCAGCGCGAAGGCGAGCACGGCCACGACGGGCGCGAGGACCACGGCACGGCCGGCCAGCGCGGCGAGCCCGTCGACGCCACCCAGCAACGGCGAGACCGCGAGCACCGCCAGCGTCGCCGCGACGAGCGGCAGGCCCGACACGAGCGGGCCGGTGAGCCCGTAGGCGACGCGCCACAGCGGTCGTTCGGGGGCCTGGCCCGAGCCCAGCGGCCCCCGCGTGGTGCCGACGACGCGGGCCGGCGCACCCGACGCGTACTGGTCGTCGGGCACGTCCTCGAGGACGGTCGAGCCCGGGGCCACCTCGGCCCGACGACCGACGCGGACGCCGGGGCCGAGCGTGCTGCGCACACCGACGCGGGCCCCCGGCCCGACCTCGACGGGGCCGACGTGGACGACGTCGCCGTCGATCCACCAGCCGCGCAGGTCGACCTCGGGCTCGACCGCGGCGCCCTTGCCGACCGTGAGCCACCCGGTCACGGGCGGCACGGTGTGCAGGTCGACGCCCCGGCCGACCGACGCGCCGAGCCAGCGGGCCAGCAGCTTCACGAGGCCCGACGACGCGAGGGAGTCGGCCGCGAGCTCCTCGACCCAGCGCTCGGCCAGCCACAGCCGCAGGTGCACCTTGCCGCCGCGCGGGTGCCGGCCGGGCTCGACGGAGCGCAGGACGAGCCGCGCCCCCCGCGGCCGCGAGCAGCATCCGGCCGGGCGGCGTGACGAGCAGCAGCCAGAGCACGACGACCGGGGCGACCGGCGGGGTCGGCAGCCACGGCCACGGACCGGACGCCACGAGGGTCGCGACGCCGAGCCACGCGAGCCAGCGCAGCGCCGTGAGGGAGCGCAGCGGGACGAGCGCGGCGGCCTGGCCGAGCTGCGTCTTGCGCGGCACGGGCCGCACCGGCCGGTTGCGGGTCGTCTCGGGCGGATCCATCGCGTCGAGCCGCGCCGCGAGCCCGCCGAGGCTCGGCTCCTCGTAGACGTCCGCCACGGTCGCCTCGGGGAACCGCTCGCGCAGCCGGGCGACGAGCTGGGCGGCCATCAGGCTGCCGCCGCCGAGCGCGAAGAAGTCCTCGTCCGCGCGGGTCACGACGGCGCCGAGGATCTGGAGCCACTGGTCGGCGAGCCAGGCCTGCGTGCCGTGCAGTCCCCCGGCCCCGTCGTCGCGGACGCGGGGCACGGGCCACGGCAGCGCGTCGCGGTCGACCTTGCCGGACGTCCGCACGGGGATCGTGTCGACCGGGGCGAGCCGCGGGACGTTCGACGCGGGCAGGCGGTCGCGCAGCAGCTTCTCGGCGAGCGAGAGGTCGAAGCCGTCGCCCGTCGTGACGTAGCCGACGAGCACCGTGTTGCCCGCGCCGGACCGACGGACCGCGGCGGCGGCCGCGACGACCCCCGGCAGGTCGAGCAGCGCGTTGTCGATCTCCCCGAGCTCGATCCGCCGGCCGCCGATCTTGACCTGCTCGTCGGCGCGGCCCACGAACAGCAGGCCGGTGCCGTCGAAGCGGACGACGTCGCCGCTGCGGTACGCCCGCTCCCAGCCCAGGTGCGGCGCCGGGGCGTACTTCTCGGCGTCCTTGGCGGGGTCGAGGTACCGCGCGAGGCCGACGCCGCCGATCATGAGCTCGCCCGGCTCGCCGTCGGGCACCCGCCGGCCGTCGGCGTCGACGACCGCGAGGTCCCAGCCGGCGAGCGGCAGGCCGATGCGCACCGGTCCGTCGGCGCCGACCTGCGCACCGCACGCCACGACGGTCGCCTCGGTCGGTCCGTAGGTGTTCCAGACCTCGCGGTCGGCCGTCGCCAGCCGGGCGCCGATCTCCGGCGGGCAGGCCTCGCCGCCGAGGATCAGCAGGCGGACGCGGTCCAGCGCGTCGGTCGGCCACAGCGACACCAGGGTCGGGACGGTCGAGACCACCGTGACGTCGTTCGCCACGAGCCACGGGCCGAGGTCGGTGCCGCTCTTGACGAGCGAGCGCGGCGCGGGCACGAGGCACGCGCCGTAGCGCCACGCGAGCCACATCTCCTCGCACGAGGCGTCGAACGCGACCGACAGGCCGGCCATGACGCGGTCGCCCGGCCCGAGCGGGGCGTCCTGCAGGAACAGCGACGCCTCGGCGTCGACGAACGCCGCGGCGTTGCGGTGCCGCACGGCGACGCCCTTGGGCGTGCCGGTCGAGCCGGACGTGAAGATGATCCAGGCGTCGTCGTCGAGCGCCGGCGGCTCGACCAGGCGGGGGCCGCGCCGGACGCGCGGGCTCACCACCAGGTCGTCGCCGAGGACAGCCGCGACGTCGGCCTCCCCCAGCACGATGCGGGCCCGTTCGTCCGGGTCGTCCACGTCGACGGGGACGTAGGCCGCACCGGCCACGAGGATGCCGAGGATCGCGACGTAGAGGTCGGTCGTGCCGGACGTGATGCGCACGCCCACCCGGTCGCCCCGCCCGATCCCGAGCGTCGCGAGGTGCTCGGCGAGCCGCGTCGCCGCCTCGTCGAGCTCGGCGTAGGTCAGGACCTCGGAGCCGTTGTCGAGCGCGGGGACGTCGGGAGCGTCGGCGACCGTCGCGCGGAACACGTCGACGAGGGTCCGGGCGGCCGGGGCGTCAGCACCGCGCAGCAGCGGGTCCGGGCCGTCGTGGGGGGCGTCGGGCACGCGCGGGAGCATCCCACGGGTCGGTGAACGTGCGGTGAACCGGAATGCCGACGCTCGGCACGGCGTTGGGACCGGCATGACGAACGTGAAGGTCGACGTGTGGTCCGACATCGCCTGCCCGTGGTGCTACGTGGGCAAGCGCCGGATGGAGGCCGCCGTCGAGCGTTTCCGCGACGAGGGCCACGACGTCGAGCTGGAGTACCACGCGTTCGAGCTCTCCCCCGAGACGCCCGTGGACTTCGACGGCAGCGAGGCGGACTTCCTCGCGGCCCACAAGGGCATGCCGCGCGAGCAGGCGGAGTCGATGCTCGCCCAGATGACCGAGCTCGCCGCGACCGAGGGCCTCGACTACGACTTCGGCTCGCTGCAGCACACCAACACCGTGCTCGCGCACCAGCTGCTGCACCACGCGAAGGCGCACGGCAAGCAGGTCGAGCTCAAGGAGCGGCTGCTGTCGGCCTACTTCACCGAGGGACGGCACGTCGGTCGCGTCGACGACCTCGTCGCGCTCGCCGCCGAGGTCGGGCTCGACCCCGACGAGGCGCGCGCCGCCCTGGAGTCGGACCGCTACCTCGACGCGGTCCGCGCCGACCAGCAGCAGGCGATCGCCTACGGCATCCGCGGGGTCCCGTTCTTCGTCCTCGACGGCCGCCTCGGCGTCTCCGGCGCGCAGGACCCGGACGTCCTGCTCGGGGCGCTGCGCGAGGCGGTCACGGCGTGAGCGGCCTCCGGCTCGTCGGTGGCGACGCCCCGCTGTGCGAGGACGGCGTGTGCGCCGTCCCCGCCGCACCGGTCTCAGGCGTCGGGCTTGACCGCGAGGACGGGGCAGGGCGCGTCGAGGATGACGCGCTGCCCGACGCTGCCGAGCAGCGCCTTGCCGACGGGCGAGCGGTGCCGGACGCCGACGACGACGAGTGAGGCGTCGAGCCGCTCGGCGGCCGTGACCACGGCGCCGGCGACGTCGTCGACGACCTCGTGCTCGATCGTCACCGTGAGCCCGAGGTCCTCGATCGAGGACCGGACCCGCGCGAGGTCGTCGTCGTCCGCGAACCGGCGGTCGACGAGGGAGTCGCCGCGGGTCGCGTTGACCACGACGACGTCCTCCTGCCGGCGTCCGGCCTCGCGCGCCGCGTGCGCGAGCGCCGCGCGGCCGTAGGGATCGGCCGAGTAGGCCACGACGATCGTCACATCGACACCTCCTGGTAGCTGTTCTTCGCCTGGTCGACGACGCTGTCGGCGCGCCGGCCCCGGACGGCCGTGACCGCCAGGACGACCAGCAGCACCGCCATCACGAGGTAGACCACGACCGCGACGGGCTCGCTCCACAGCGTCGAGAGGTCGCCCTGCGAGATCGCGAGCGCCGTCGTGAGCTGCTCCTCGAGCCGGGGGCCGAGGATCACGCCGATGATGAGCGGCAGGACCGGCAGCCCGAAGCGTCGCATCGCGAGGCCGAGCGCGCCGATGGCGAGCAGCAGCGCGAGGTCGAACGCCTGGAAGTTGACGCTGTACGCACCGAGCGAGGCGAAGAACAGGATGCCCGCGTAGAGGTACGGCCGGCGGATCTGCAGGAGCTTCGCCCACACCGGCGCGAGCGGCAGGTTGAGGACGAGCAGCAGCGTGTTCGCGACGAACAGGCTGGCCAGCAGGCCCCACACGAGCTTCGGCTGGGCGTCCATGAACTGCGGGCCGGGCTGCAGGCCGTAGTTCTGCATCGCGACGAGGATGACGGCCGCGGTGGCGGTCGTCGGCAGGCCGATCGCGAGCAGCGGCACGAGGGTGCCGGCCGCCGAGGCGTTGTTGGCCGCCTCGGGGCCCGCGACGCCCTCGATCGCGCCCTTGCCGAACTCCTCCGGACGCTTCGTGAGCCGGCGCTCGGTGATGTACGACAGGAAGGTCGGGACCTCGGCGCCGCCCGCGGGCAGCGCACCGAACGGGAACCCGTACGCCGTGCCGCGCAGCCACGGCTTCCAGGAGCGACCCCAGTCGTCCCGGCTCATCCACGGTCGGCCGACCGGGATGATCTCGAGCGGACGACGGCGCAGGTGCGCGGCGACCCACAGGGCCTCTCCGATCGCGAAGACCGCCACGGCGACGACCACGACGTCGATGCCGTCGGCGAGCTGCGGCGACCCGAAGGTCAGGCGCTGCTGGCCCGTCGTCGTGCCGACGAGGCCGATGCCGAGGCCGAGGAACAGCGCGACGAACCCGCGCAGCTTGGACGAGCCGAGCACGGCCGTCACGGTGAACAGCGCGAGCAGCATGATCGCGAAGTACGACGGGGCGCCGAGCTTCACGACCAGGTCGGCGATGTTCGGGGCGAGCGCGACGAGCAGGATCGTGCCGATCGTGCCGGCGACGAACGAGCCGATCGCGGCGGTCGCGAGGGCCTGCGCGGCGCGACCGGCCTTGGCCATCTTGTTGCCCTCGAGCGCCGTCACGACCGACGACGACTCCCCCGGCGTGTTCAGCAGGATCGACGTCGTCGACCCGCCGTACATGCCGCCGTAGTAGATGCCGGCGAACAGGATCAGGCCGCTCGTGGGCGACACGTTGTAGGTGACGGGCAGCAGCAGCGCGACCGTCATGGCCGGGCCGATGCCGGGCAGCACGCCCACGGCGGTGCCGAGCAGCACGCCGATCACGGCGTAGAGCAGGTTCTCGGGGGTCAGCGCGGTGGCGAACCCCTCCAGCAGCAGGTCCATCAGAGCACTCCGTCCAGGACGCCGGCGGGGATCGGGATCCCGAGGCCGACGTAGAAGCCGTACCAGGTGAGCAGCGACAGCGCGGTGCCGATCGCGACGTCGAGCAGCAGCGTGCGGCTGCCGAGGACGCGGGCGGCTGCGGCGAACAGGAACGCGCCGCAGATCGCCCAGCCGAGCACGTCGATCGTCGCGATGACGACGACCATGACGGCGACGAGCTTCGCGACGGTGACCCAGTCGCTGCCCTGGTCCAGGTCGACGTCCTCGCCGCCCTCGGCCTCCGGACGGTCGCCGCGCCACGTGGCGACGGCGAGCAGGACCGCGAGGACGAGCAGCGCCGTGCCGACGACGTAGGGCAGCGCGTACGGCTGCACGGGCTGGTCGGCGAAGCCGCGGGTCAGCGACCGGGCGTCGAGCACGACGACGACGCCGACGACGGCCAGGAAGGCCGCGAGCCCGTACTGCGCGGTGTCGACGACGCGGGCGCGGGGCGCCGGCTCGGTCGGGGTGGTCAGGTCGGTGTCGCTCATGCGAGTCCCAGCTCCTTCAGGGTCGAGGCGACCCGCTCGTCCTGCTCGGTGAGGAACTCGTCGAACTCCTCGCCGACCATGAAGTTGTCGATCCAGCCGTTGCGGCGCAGGGCCTGCTTCCACTCCTTGGTGGCGTGCATCTTCGTGACGAGCTCGACGAGCTCGCGCTTCGTGGCCGCGGAGATGCCGGGCGGCGCGAGGATGCCGCGCCAGTTCAGGAACTCCAGGTCGACGCCAGCCTCCTGCAGCGTCGGGGCGTCGATGCCCTCGAGCCGCTCGGCGCCGGAGACGGCGAGCACGCGCAGGGAGCCGTTGTCGATCTGGCCCTGGAACTCGCCGAGCCCGGACATGCCGGCGTCGATCTTGGAGCCGAGCAGCGCCGTCGTGAGCGGGCCGCCGCCGTCGTAGGAGATGTAGTTGACCTCGCGCGGCTGCACGCCGACCTCCTGGGCCAGCTGCATCGGGAACAGGTGGTCCGGGCCGCCCGGCGACGAGCCGCCGCCGATCGTGACCGAGCCCGGATCCTTCTTCCACGCGTCGACGAGGTCCTGCAGGTCCTTGTACGGCGAGTCGGCCGGCACGAGGATGCCCTCGGCCTCGGCCACGACGCCCGCGATCGGGGTCGCGCGGCTGACGGTGGCCTTCGACTTGTTCGTGTAGACCGCGCCGGTGACGCCCAGGCCCATGAGCAGCATGACGTCGTTCGCGCCGCGCTCGTTGAGGAGGCGCTGCATCGCGACGGTCCCGCTCGCGCCGATCACGTTCGTGATCTCGAAGCGACCCGTGAGGTCGTTGTCCTCCATCGCCTTGGCGGCCGCGCGTCCCGTGAGGTCGTAGCCGCCGCCGGGGCTGTTGGGGATCATCATCCGCAGCCGGCGGTTCGTGGCGTCGTCGGCGTCGCGGGTGACGCCGCAGCCGGCCACGGACGTCACCAGCGCGAGCACGAGCGTGACGACCAGCGTGGTCGTCCGGGCCCGATTCGTCATGGGTGTCTCCTTCGGTCGGACCCGATCCTGTCCGAGGATGTGGCGTGCGTCACGATTGTGGTCGCAGAGGAGGTTGTGGTCGTAGTGGTCGTGCGCAGACGCAGGGTGACGCTGGCCGGGCAGGTGCTCGTGCTCCAGCTCGTCGTCATCGGTCTCGTGCTGCTCATCGTGGGCGCGATCTCGCTGCGGCAGAGCACCGCGACGTTCGAGGAGGAGCGCGGCAGCGCGATGCGCTCGGTCGCCGAGTACCTCGCCAACACGCCCGTCGTGCGCGAGCGGATCGACGCCGTCGACGGCAACCGGGTGCTGGCCCCCACGGTCGACCGCGCCCCTGCGGCTCTCGGGCGCCACGACCGTCACGATCACGTCGGCCGACGGCACGGTGATCAGCTCGTCCGACCCGACGCTGCTGCGCACCCGGCTCGACCTCGGGCCCAGCCGGGTCCTCGACGGACGGGGGTGGAGCGGCGACCTCGAGGTGGACGGCCGGCGCGTCGTCGCCGCGCACGCGCCGGTCCTCGCCGACGACGGCCGGCTCGTCGGGGTCGCGGTCGCCGAGCAGCAGTACCCGCGGCTGTGGGACCGGCTCACCGACCAGGCCACCGACCTCGCGCTGTTCCTCGGCGCGGGTGCCGCGCTCGGCGTCGCCGGGACGTGGTGGGTCTCGCGCGTGCTGAAGCGGCGCACGCGCGGGCTCGGCACGGCCGAGATCGCGACGCTCGCCGACCACCGCGAGGCGCTGCTGCACAGCATCGGCGAGGGCGTGCTCGCGGTCGACCCCGACGGCCGCGTCACGGTGCTCAACGACGGCGCCCGCGACCTGCTGGGGCTCGACGACGCCGCCCTGGGACGGCGGGTCCAGGACCTCGGGCTCGAGCCCGAGGTCACCCGGCTGCTCGCCGGCCGCGACGCCGCGCACGACGTCGTCGTCCTCGTGGGAGACCGCGTGCTCGTGGTCAACCGCCGTGCCGCGGAGAGCGGCGGCCGGGGCATCGGTACGGTCACGACCATGCGCGACCGGACCGAGCTCGTGGCGATGCGGAACCAGCTCAGCTCAAACCTGTCCATCACCGACACGCTGCGCGCGCAGACCCACGAGTTCGCCAACCGGTTGCACACGATCTCGGGCCTCGTCGAGCTCGAGGAGTACGACGAGCTCGCGCAGCTCGTCGGCACGCTGACGCGTGAGCGCGCCGCCCTCGACGCCGGCGTCCGCGACCACGTGGCCGACGCCGCGGTCGCCGCGCTGCTCGTCGGCAAGTCGGCGGCCGCGGCCGAGGCGGGCGTCCGGCTCGAGGTCGACCCCGGCGCCGCCCTCCCGGCCCTGGACGACGAGCTGTCCGCCGACCTCACCACGATCGTCGGCAACCTCGTCGACAACGCGATCGACGCCTGCCGGGCCGGCGACGGACGGCGGGTGCGCGTGGACCTGCGCGTCGACGACGGCTCTGTCCGGGTCGACGTCCAGGACGACGGCCCCGGCGTGCCGGACGACCTGCAGGACACGATCTTCGTCCGCGGCTTCTCGACCAAGCCCGAGGTCGTGGGTGGCCGCGGGATCGGGCTCCCGCTCGTCCGCGTGCTCGCGGAGCGCCGCGGCGGGTCCGCGCGGCTCGTCCCCACCGCCGACGGTGCGCTGTTTCGTGTCGTCCTGCCCCTCGACGGTGACGCGTGACCACGCGGGTGCTGGTCGTCGACGACGACTTCATGGTGGCCCGGATCCACGAGCGGTTCGTCGAGCGGACCGACGGGTACGAGGTCGTCGGGAGCGTGCGGACCGGCGCCGAGGCGGTCGAGGCGGTCGAGACGCTGCAGCCGGACCTCGTCCTGCTCGACGTCCACATGCCCGACGTCGACGGCCTGGAGGTGCTGCGTCGCGTCCGCGCCGCCGGCCACGCCGTCGGGGTCGTGATGGTCACGGCCGAGCGCGACGCCGAGGTCGTGCGCGCCGCGCTGCTCGGCGGCGCGCAGCAGTACCTCGTCAAGCCGTTCGAGTACCCCGACCTCGTCGCGCGGCTCGAGGCCGTCCGGCGCACCCTCGACGCGCTCGCCGACCGCCCCGAGGACGTCGACCAGGCCGCGATCGACGCCGCGTTCGGCACCGGTGGCCCCGCTGCTCCCGCGGTCCTGCCGAAGGGCCTGAGCCCCGAGACCGCCGAGCGCGTGCTCGCGACGCTCGCCGACGGGACGGAACGGTCCGCCGCCGAGACCGGCGACGAGGTCGGCATCGCCCGGGTCAGCGCACGGCGCTACCTGGAGCACTTCGTGACCACCGGCCGGCTGCGGGTGCGACTGCAGTACGGGTCGGCCGGCCGGCCGGAACGCCGTTACTCCGTGGTCGCGCGCGGCGAGCGCCGGTAGGCCGACACGGTGGGGTCGCCCGCGACCCAGAACCGCCACGGCACGTCGGCCGCACGGCTGACGCCCACCCTGGGCCCGGAGACGACCTCGACGGGCTCGTGCGGCGGCTCCCCCAGGTGCACCGCCGACGACGGGTCGAGCAGGTCGGTGCCGAGGTCGTCGCCCGTGATCCCCGCGGCCTGGGCGAGGTTGCCGGGACCGCGGGCCAGCCGGACGTCCGCGACTCCCCCGCGGCGCTCGCGGGCCAGGTCCAGCCCGTCGACCACCTCGGCGGCCCGCAGCAGCACGGCCGCGGCCTGCTCCGTCGGACCGGTCACGACGTTGGCGCACCAGTGGATGCCGTAGGAGCGGTAGCAGTACAGTCGCCACGGCGGGCCGTACATGATCTCCGAGCGCGGCGTGCGCGTGAACGCGTGCGACGCCGGGTCGAGCACGCCGCCGTAGGCCTCGACCTCGGTGATCCGCAGCGTGACGCCGTGCGCGTGCAGGTGCCGGCCCAGGAGCCCCCGGGCCCGCGTCGCGACGTCGTCCTCGGTCACCGGCCGGTCTCGGCCCGCCGGTGCAGCTCGTCGAGGTACGCGTCGACCTCGCCCATGTCGTACCCGCCGCGCAGCCGCCGCGGCGTGAAGCGCACCGAGGCGATGTCATGCGCGAGGGCCGAGTCCGGACGACCAGTCAGGCGGCGCTCGACCGCGAGCAGGAAGTCGTCGACCTCGTCGACGTCGTAACCCTCCCGGAACTTCACGGGGGGTGAACCGCGGGCTCATCGCGCGATCCTGGACCGCAGCTCCAGCAGCTGCTCGGACACCCGGGCCCGCGCCGTGCCGCCACGGGCGTCGCGGGAGGAGATCGAGCCCTCGACCGAGAGCACGCTGCGCACGTCGGGCGTCAGGTGCGGCGAGATCGCGGCGAAGTCGTCGTCGGACAGGTCCCACAGCTCGATGCCGCGCTGCTCGCACGCCTGCACGCAGGCACCCGAGAGCTCGTGGGCCTCCCGGAACGGCACCCCCTGGCGCACGAGCCACTCGGCGACGTCGGTCGCGAGCGCGAACCCCTGCGGCGCGAGCTCGGCCATCCGGGCGGTGTCGAAGCGCATCGTCGCGACCATGCCGGTGAACGCCGGCAGCAGGACCTCGAGCGTGTCGACGGAGTCGAAGACCGGCTCCTTGTCCTCCTGCAGGTCGCGGTTGTAGGCCAGCGGCAGCGCCTTCAGCGTCGCCAGCAGGCCGGACAGGTTGCCGATCAGGCGCCCCGACTTGCCGCGCGCGAGCTCGGCGATGTCGGGGTTCTTCTTCTGCGGCATGATGCTCGACCCGGTCGAGTACCCGTCGTGCAGCGTGACGAAGCCGAACTCCTTGGTGTTCCAGAGGATGATCTCCTCCGCGAGCCGCGAGACGTCGACCCCGACCTGGGCGAGGACGAAGGCCAGCTCGGCGACGAAGTCGCGCGCGGCGGTCCCGTCGATCGAGTTCGGCGACGACCCGTCGAAGCCGAGGTCCGCGGCCACCTTCTCCGGGTCGAGACCCAGCGAGGAGCCGGCGAGCGCGCCCGAGCCGTACGGCGAGTCGCCCGCGACCCGGCGGTCCCAGTCGGCGAGCCGGTCGAGGTCCCGCACGAGCGGCCAGGCGTGCGCCAGCAGGTGGTGCGACAGCAGCACCGGCTGCGCGTGCTGCAGGTGGGTCCGGCCGGGCATGGCGGCGCCGAGGTGGTTCTCGGCCTGCGCCGCGAGCGCCTCGACGAGCTCGCGCACGAGCTGCGCGACCTGACGGGCGTGGTCGCGCAGGTACATCCGGAACAGGGTCGCGACCTGGTCGTTGCGCGAGCGGCCGGCGCGCAGCCGGCCACCGAGCTCGGGGCCGAGGCGCTCCATCAGGCCACGCTCGAGGGCCGAGTGCACGTCCTCGTCCCCCGGTTCCGCGGTGAACGCGCCCGAGGCCACGTCGGCGTCGAGCGCGTCGATGCCGGCGACCATCTGCGTCACGTCGTCGTCGCTCAGCAGGCCCGCCGCGTGGAGCACCCGGGCGTGCGCACGGGACCCGGCGAGGTCGTAGGGCGCGAGCCGCCAGTCGAAGTGCGTGGACCGGCTCAGCTCGACGAGCTCCGGCGAGGGGCCGCTGCCGAAGCGTCCGCCCCACAGCCGGCTGTCGGTGCCGTCGGGGCTGCTCTGGGGGTCCTGCGTCACGAGATCTCCTTGGGTGGGGTCGCGGCGAGCCGCGTGAAGCGCTCGGCCACCTCGGCGCCGCCGTCCGCGGCGCGGCAGATGACCATGACGGTGTCGTCGCCCGCGATCGTGCCGAGCAGCGTCGCGTCGCCGGCGTGGTCGATCGCGGAGGCGAAGTACTGGGGCGGCGCCGGGCGGCGTGCGCAGCACCACGAGGTTGGCGGAGTGGTCGACCGACACGAGCAGCTCGCGGGCGATCCGGGCGAGGCGGGCCTGCGCGGTCGCCGTCGAGCCGTCGTCGCCGGGACGCGGCGTGCGGTCCCCGCCCTCCGCCGGGACGGCGTAGACCAGGCCGCCGTCGCCGTGGCGCACCCGGACGGCCTCCAGCTCCACGAGGTCGCGCGACAGGGTCGACGGCGTGACCGAGACGCCGCGCTCCTCGAGCAGCCGGACGAGCTCGTTCTGGGAGCGGACGGCGTGCCGGCTCAGCAGCTCGACGACGACCTGCTGCCGGGCCGCCTTGGTGTCGGGGACGGTCATCGTCCGCTCCGCTCCAGCAGCCACACGAGCAGCGCCTTCTGGGCGTGCAGCCGGTTCTCGGCTTCGTCCCACACGACGCTGCGCGGCCCGTCGATGACGTCGGCCGCGATCTCGAGACCGCGGTAGGCCGGCAGGCAGTGCATGACGATCGCGGCGTCGTCGGCCAGGTCGACGACGTCCTGGGTGATCGCGTAGTCGCCGAAGAGCGCGAGGCGCTCGGCCTTCGTGTCCTCCTGGCCCATCGAGATCCAGGTGTCGGTGATGAGCACGTCGGCGCCCGCCGCGGCGGCCCGCGGGTCGGTCGTGACCGTGACCGAGCCGCCGGTGTCCTTCGCGACGCGCTCGGCGTCGGCGACGACGTCCGCACGCGGCCCGTAGCCCTGCGGCGCCGCGACGCGGACGTGCATGCCGGCGGTCGCGCCGCCGAGGACGTAGGAGTGCGCCATGTTGTTGGCGCCGTCGCCGAGGTAGGCGACGGTCAGGCCGGCGAGGTCGCCCTTGTGCTCGGCGACCGTCTGCCAGTCGGCCAGCACCTGGCACGGGTGGAAGTCGTCGCTCAGGGCGTTGACGACCGGCACGCCGGCGTGCGCCGCCATCTCCTCCAGGCCGGACTGCGGCCCGGTGCGCCACACGATGGCGCGCGTCATCCGGCCCAGGACGCGGGCGGTGTCGGCGATCGGCTCGCCCCGACCGACCTGCGTCCCGGCGGCGTCGAGGATCACGACCTGGCCGCCGAGGTCGGCCACGCCCACCGCGAACGACACGCGGGTGCGCGTCGAGGCCTTGTCGAACAGCACCGTGATGCTCTGCGGACCCTCGAGCGGACGCCGCGTGTACGGCGCGGCCTTGAGCTCGGCCGCCAGCGCCAGGACCTCGGCCTGCTCGGCCGGGCTCAGGTCGTCGTCGCGCAGGAAGTGCCTCACGACAGCACCTCGTCGAGCAGCGACAGCAGCGTCGCCGTCGCGTCGGCCGTCTCGGCCTCGGTGAGGACGAGCGGCGGGACGATCCGCAGCCGGTCCGGCGTCGGGGCGTTCAGCACCAGGCCCGCGTCGAGCGCGGCGGACTGCACGTCGGCGGCCCGCGGCTCGGCGAGGACGACGCCGCGCATCAGTCCGCGCCCCGTCACCTCGACGACCTGCGGGTGCCCGGACAGCGCCTGGGCGAGCTGGTCGCCGCGCGCGACGGCGTGGGCGAGCAGGCCCTCGCGCTCGATCGTGTCGATCACGGCGAGCGCCGCGGCGCACGCGACGGGGTTGCCGCCGAAGGTCGTGCCGTGGTTGCCGGGCTGCAGCAGCTCGGCGGCCGGGCCGATGCCGACGCACGCGCCGATCGGCACGCCGCCGCCGAGTCCCTTCGCGAGGGTCACGACGTCCGGCTCGACCCCCGACGCCTGGAAGCCGAACCAGTCCCCCGTTCGGCCGATGCCGGTCTGCACCTCGTCGACCCACAGCAGGGGCGCCGTGGGCCTGGGTGATGCGGCGCGCGGCCGGCAGGTAGTCCTCAGGCGGCACGACCACACCGGCCTCGCCCTGGATCGGCTCGAGCAGGACGGCCGCGACGGTGTCGTCGACGGCAGCCTCGAGCGCCGCCACGTCCCCGTACGGCACCCAGCGCACGTCGCCGGGCAGCGGCTCGAACGGCTCGCGGTAGGCCGCCTTGGAGGTGAGCGCGAGCGCGCCCATCGACCGACCGTGGAAGCTGCCCTCGGCGACGACCACCGTCGTGCGACCGGTGCGGCGGGTGAGCTTGAAGGCGGCCTCGTTGGCCTCGGTCCCAGAGTTCGCGAAGAACGTCCGGACGGGCCGCTCGGAGCCGATGAGCCCGGCGATCCGCTCGGCGAGCTCGACCTGCGGCGCGGTCGTGAAGAAGTTGGAGACGTGGCCCAGCGTTCCGAGCTGCTGCGTGACGGCCTCGACGATCGCGGGGTGCGCGTGGCCCAGGGCGTTGACGGCGATGCCGGCGAGCAGGTCGAGGTAGCGGTTGCCGTCGACGTCCCACACCGTCGAGCCCTCGCCGCGGACCAGCACGCGCTGCGGGTCGCCGAAGGTGTTCATGACGGCGCCGCGGTAGCGCTCGGTCCAGTCCCGACCGCTGACCGGCCGGCCCTGGGCCGCGAACGGCAGGTTCGCCCGCTCCACCATCACGCGTCCTCCTTGTCGACGCTCGTCGAGTACAGCGCGCTGCGCACGCGCGTCTCGGCGCCCGGCACGACCTGGGTGCCGACGCCCTCGTCGGTGAAGATCTCCAGCAGGACGGAGTGCGGCGTGCGACCGTCGACGACCGTCGCCCGCTTGACGCCGCCCTCGACGGCGTTGAGGCACGCCGTCATCTTCGGGATCATGCCGCTCGCGAGGGTGGGGATGAGCTCGGCGAGCGCCTCCGGGGCGATCTCGCCGATGACGTCGTCCGAGCTGGGCCAGTCCGCGTAGAGGCCCTCGACGTCCGTCAGGACGAGCAGCTTCTCCGCGCCGAGGGCGACCGCGAGCGCCGCGGCCGCGGTGTCGGCGTTCACGTTGTGCACCTGGCCCGAGGCGTCCGGCGCGACCGTCGACACGACCGGGATCCGGCCCG
Source organism: Aeromicrobium erythreum (assembly GCA_036946185.1). Classification (GTDB taxonomy): domain Bacteria; phylum Actinomycetota; class Actinomycetes; order Propionibacteriales; family Nocardioidaceae; genus Aeromicrobium; species Aeromicrobium erythreum_A. The sequence continues at coordinate 480 of JAQIJP010000048.1, read as the reverse complement.
CGTCGATGAGGTCCTGGACGGCCTCCGGGCGCACGCCCACGACCTCGCCCACGAGACCGACGTCCACCGGCTCGCCGTCGACCTCCGGCATCGTCTTGCGCGCGGTGAACAGGCCGCCGTCCTCGCCCGACAGCCCGACCGCGAGGGTCGCCGTGCCGGTTGAGCAGGCCGACCAGCTCACGCCCGACCTGGCCGGTCAGGACCATCCGGACGACCTCCATCGCCTCGGGCGTCGTGACGCGCAGGCCGCCGCGGAACTCCGACTCGATGCCGAGCCGGTCGAGCATCGCGCTGATCTGCGGACCGCCGCCGTGCACGACGACGGGGCGGAAGCCGGCCAGGCGCAGGAACACGATGTCCTCGGCGAAGGCCTGCTTGAGGCTCTCGTCGGTCATGGCGTTGCCGCCGTACTTCACGACGATGACCTTGTCGTGGTACTTCTTCAGCCACGGCAGCGCCTCGGCGAGCGTCGCCGCCTTG
>JAQIJP010000047.1:0-23841 GCA_036946185.1 Aeromicrobium erythreum | reverse complement strand
CATGTCGAAAACTGTAACAGTTACATTTATGGAACGACAACAGGTTTTTGCTAGGGTCGTGCCATGGCCGGACTCCGGGAGCGCAAGAAGGCGGCGACACGTCAGCACATCTCGGACGTCGCGACGCGCCTGATCATGGAGAAGGGCTTCGACGGCGTCGGCGTCCGCGAGATCGCCGAGGCCGCGCAGGTCTCCCCCACGACCCTGTTCAGCTACTTCCCGTCCAAGGAAGCGATGTTCATCGACCGGGACGAGGAGCTGGAGCGTCAGCTGGTCGACACCATCCGCGACCGTCCGGACGGCACGACCGCCCTGCAGGTGCTGCGCGACCTGTTCGTCAGCCGCTTCGGCCTGCTCGACCACCCGGGGTCGCGGGACTTCGTGGCGATGGTGCGGTCGACGCCGAGCCTGATGGAGCACTGGCGCCAGATCGGGATGCGACACCAGGTCGCCGTCGCGCGGGAGCTGGCCGCCGCCTGGGACCGGCCCGAGGACGACACCTACGCCTGGGTGGTCGCCCACGCGGTGCTCGGCGTGCGCGAGCAGCTGATGATGGCCGACGCGCCGCAGCAGGTCGTCGACGCGACCTTCGAGATCCTGGAGCGCGGCCTGCCCTTCCCCTCGCGCTGAGACCGCACGTCGCGGTGCGGACGACCGGGTCGCGCAGCACGATGAGGACATGACCGCGAACACGTACGCCGTCCAGGACAAGACCGTCGTCGTCACGGGAGCGGGGTCCGGCATCGGGCGGGCGATCGCGCGGGCGTTCCTCGAGCAGGGCTCCCGCGTCGTCGTCACGGGGGCGTCGTGAGGAGCCGCTGCGCGAGACCGTCGAGGGCCACGGCGACCGGGCCCTGGTCGTGCCGGCGGACGTGAGCGACCGCGGCGACGTGACACGGTTGGTCGAGCAGACCCTCGACGCCTTCGGCACGATCGACGTCGTCGTCAGCAACGCCGCGGCGTACGCGAACGGCGACTTCACCGACCTGTCGGACGAGGACTGGGCCGCGATGCGCGACACCAACATCGACGGCTTCCTCCACCTGGCGCGCGCCACCCTGCCCGAGCTCGAGCGTTCGGGCGGCAACCTCGTCGCGATCACGTCGGTGAGCGCGCTCGCGGGCGACTGGGGCCAGGCCGGCTACAACGCCTCGAAGCACGCGATCAGCGGCTTCGTCACGTCGCTCGCGCTCGACTACGGCTCCCGCGGCGTCCGCATCAACGCCGTCGCGCCGGCGTTCACGATCACGCCTCTGACCGAGGGCATGGCGAAGGACGACGAGGCGCTCGCGCCGTTCGTCAACCGGGTCGCGCTCGGGCGCCCCGGCTACCCCGAGGACGTCGCCCCCGCCGTCCTGTTCCTCGCGTCGGACGACGCGCGCTACATCACCGGCGCGACGCTGCGCGTCGACGGCGGCACGTCGGCCTCCACGGGCCAGCCGCACGTCGAGTAGCCGGCGGCGACCGGTCAGCGGCGGGCGGCGAAGAAGTCGCGCAGCAGCGCCGCGCTCTCGTCGGCGAGCACGCCCGAGACGACCTCGGGCCGGTGGTTCAGCCGACGGTCGCGCACGACGTCCCACAGCGACCCGACCGCGCCGGCCTTCTCGTCCCACGCGCCCATCACCAGACGCGCGACGCGCGAGCCGACGATCGCCCCCGCGCACATGGTGCACGGCTCGAGCGTCACGACGAGCGTGCAGCCGTCCAGCCGCCAGCCCCCGAGCCGGGCGGCCGCGTCGCGCAGGGCCGCGACCTCGGCGTGACCCGTCGGGTCGCCGTCGCGCTCGCGGGTGTTGAAGCCCTCGCCGACGACCTCGCCGGCAGGGTCCAGCACGACAGCGCCCACCGGCACGTCACCCGCCGCCAGCGCGGACCGGGCGACGTCGAGCGCCCGCCGCATCGCGTCGTGGTCGTTCACCCGACGAGCTCCTCGAACTGCCGTCCGAACCCCAGACGCGCGGCGATGTCGCCGAGCATCTCGTCGGGGTAGAGCTCGGTGTCGTCGCACAGCATCTCCAGCTCGCCGGCGCCGAAGCCGAGGTCGGCGAGCAGGTCGAGCCGGCCGATCGCGACGAGGTCGTCCTCGACGTCGTCGTCGTGGCCGACCTCCTCCGCGACCTCGGCGGCGAGCGCGTTCTCGGGGACGGCCTGCACGTCGGACAGGACGAAGCGGACGTCGTCGCCGTGGGTCCGGGCGAGCACGAAGAAGTCCTCGTCGACGGAGATCATGGCGATCGCGCCGACCTCGGAGTCGAACCGGCGCAGCGCGGCCGTGATGCCCTCGACGTCGAGGACGTGTCCCGGGCTCGCCTCGACGACCTCCCACGCGCCGCCGTCGCGGTACGCGACGATCGCGAAGTCGACGGCGCTCTCGTCCATGGGTCGATCGTGACAGACCGGTGACCGCCGGCACCAGAGCGCGGGACGATCGTCCGCGCCGCACCACTAGGCTCAGGACCATGCACGTCCACGTCGCCGACCACCCGCTCGTCTCCCACAAGCTCACGGTGCTGCGCGACGCGAGCACCGACTCGCCCACGTTCCGCCGCCTCGCCGACGAGCTCGTCACGCTGCTCGCCTACGAGGCCACCCGCGACGTCCGGGTCGCGCCGACCACGGTGCGCACCCCCGTCGCGGAGGCCGAGGGCGTCCGTCTCGCCGATCCCCGTCCGCTCGTCGTGCCGATCCTGCGCGCCGGGCTCGGCATGCTCGAGGGCATGCAGCGGCTGCTGCCGACGGCCGAGGTCGGGTTCCTCGGGATGATCCGCAACGAGGAGACCCTCGAGGCCGACACCTACGCCGAGCGCCTGCCCGACGACCTGTCCGGCCGCCAGTGCTTCGTCCTCGACCCGATGCTCGCGACCGGCGGCAGCCTCGCCGCCGCGATCCAGTTCCTCGTCGACCGCGGCGCCGACCACATCACCGCCGTCTGCCTGCTGGCGGCGCCGGAGGGCATCGCGCGGATCGAGCGCGAGATGGAGGAGATCGGCGTCCCGGTCAACCTCGTCGTCGCGGGGCTGGACGAGCGGCTCGACGAGAACGGCTACATCGTCCCCGGTCTCGGCGACGCCGGCGACCGGCTGTACGGCGTCGCGGACTGACGCTTCGACGGCGCCGGGGGCGCCGCTCGCAATTCGGTGGTCCGCCGCGGCCCGGCTGTGGCACGGTGAGCGGCATGACCGACCCGGACGCCTTCATCGAGACCTTCGCGGCCTTCCTGCACGAGGTCGTCGAGAGCCACCGCGGGCAGCGGTCCGACGAACCTGGCGCAGCGACCCTCGCCGTTTCCGAGCATCTCGGCACCGACGCACGCGAGGTCCCCGTCGTGACGGAGACGGTCAGTCGGGCCCGGCTCGTCGACGCCGAGATCGCCCTTGCCGCGCTCGACCCCGGCCACCGGGTGATCGGCATCGGCGGGGCGCGGCACCACGGTGAGCTGAGCTTCTCCGAGCTGCTGCGCGGGACCCACGGGGCGCTCGAGATCGGGCCCGTCGCCTACACCTCCATGGCCGCGGGGCCCGCCCGGACGCAGCACGTCGTCACCCTGGGAGTGCGACTGCTCAGCTTCGAGGGACGGCCCGTCGCCGTCCTTCAGCGTGACGCTCAGCAGGAGTGGGGACGCTCGCAACCCACGATCGAGGTCATCACGGAGGATCAGGAGCTGGCCCGGTCGTTCGTCACTGGCCTGCGCGACGAGATGCGGCGACTGAGCGTCCTGCGCGGGCAGGTCATCTCCTTCGACCACGACGACTTCCACGACAGCCTCGGTGGGCTCACCTTCCACGAGCGACCCGAGGTCGCTCGCGACGAGATCGTGCTTCCCGCCGAGACGCTCGACCGCCTGGAGCACCATGTCGTCGAGATGGGCCGACACCGCGACGTCCTGCTGGCCGCCGGCCAGCACCTCAAGCGCGGGATCCTGCTGTACGGACCGCCGGGCACCGGCAAGACCCACACCGTCCGCTACCTGCTGAGTCACACTCACGGAGTCACGGCGATCCTGCTCAGCGGCAACCGGCTCGGGCTCGTGCGTGAGGCGGTCAAGATCGCGCGAGTCATGGAGCCGGCGATCGTCGTGCTGGAGGACTGCGACCTCGTCGCCGAGGACCGCGACATGATCGACTCCCCGGACTCGATGCTGTTCGAGCTGATGGAGGCGCTGGACGGCCTCGAGGGGGACGCGGATGTCACCTTCGTCATGACCACCAACCGTGCCGACCTCCTCGAGAAAGCCCTCACGCAGCGCCCGGGCCGCGTCGACCTGGCGCTGGAGGTTCCCTTGCCCGATCGCGCCGGTCGCGAGGCGCTGTTCGCGCTGTACGCCCGCGACCGTGGGCTCTCGGCCGACGCGATCGCCCGGGCTGCGGCGCGCGCCGAAGGGGTCACCGCCTCGTTCGCCAAGGAGCTGGTCCGGCGCACCGTCCTGCGCGCCGCCGTCGAGGGGCACCCCGTCGGCGACGGCGATCTCGACGCCTCGCTCGACGAGCTGCTCTCGGATCGCGAGCAGTTCACGCGGAGCCTGCTGGCCTCGGGGCCGACGGTCTTCGCCGCGACGGACGATGACGACGACGACGAATGGTTCGACGACTGACGTCCGGACTCGGCGCCGTGGACGTCCGGCGCGTGAGACGGTGTCGGCCATGACCGAGCCCGGCCGCGACGAGAGCGTGGTGATCGAGCTGCGTCCCGCGCCGTGGCGTGAGGTGCCCCGCTGGCCGGAGGTCGTTCGAGAGGTCGGGTGGCTGTTCCTCGCGTCCGTCGGGCTGCTCCTGCAGGGACTGACCGACCTCGGCACGTGGTGGTCCGCCTCCGCCCTGACCGTCGTCGCGATGGGCTTCCTCGTCGTCGGCATCGATCTCCTGGCCCGGTCGCGGGACCGACTCGTCCTTCGCGAGGAGACAGTCGAGCTGTACCGGTGGAGCTCCCGGAGAGCACGCCGCCGGCTCCGACGAGAGCACCTGTCCGCCTGCCGCTTCGTGCCACGCGGTGCGGGATACTCGGTCCTCGCGCTGGCCGATCGCCGCACCGGCACCTTGCTCCTGAGCAGTGGCTGGGAGCCGCATCACGAGATCACCCTGCAGACCCTGGGCCTCGAGGCCCCTGCGGTGAGCGAGGCGGAGGCGCGTCTGCGTGTCCCCAAGGCGTTCCCGTGGACCGTGCGGCACCGCCTCGCCTTCACGATCGCTCTCCTCGGGTCCATGGTCCTCGGCGGTCTGATCGCGCTCATCATCTGACCCTCACCGCCTCGGCTTGCGGCGTTGATCGGCCGCGGCAGACTCGTCGGGTGCACGAGGAGGCGATCGAGACCCAGCCGGAGCGGCGGCCTGACCCCGCCGTCGAGCCGGACCCGCGGCGCTGGCGCATCCTCGCCGTCACGCTCGTCGTCGGGTTCATGTCGCTGCTCGACGTCACGATCGTCAACGTCGCGATCCCGTCGATCCAGAAGGGCCTGGAGTCGTCGGCGTCGACCGTGCAGTGGGTCGTCTCCGGCTACGCGCTCACCTTCGGCCTGACGCTCGTCGCGGGCGGACGCCTGGGCGACGCCTACGGCCGACGCCGACTCATGCTGATCGGGCTGACCGGGTTCGTGCTGTCGAGCGCGGCCGTCGGGTTCGCGCCGAACGCCGAGCTCGTCGTCGTGGCGCGACTCCTGCAGGGCGCGTCGGCCGGGCTGCTGACGCCGCAGAGCTCGGGCCTGATCCAGCAGCTGTTCTCCGGTCCGGAGCGCGGCAAGGCGTTCGGCTACTTCGGCCTGACCGTCTCGCTCGCGTCGGCCACCGGCCCGCTGCTCGGCGGCCTCATCATCGGCCTCGCGGGCGAGGAGCACGGCTGGCGGCTGTTGTTCCTCGTCAACGTGCCGATCGGGCTCGTGGCGATGGTCGCGATCGCGCTGCTCGTCCCGGGGCGCAGCGAGGACGCCGACCGCGACCGCATCGACGTCGTCGGCGCGGTGCTGCTCGGCCTCGCCGTCCTGTGCCTGCTCTACCCCCTCGTCGGGATCGAGTCCGGCGCGACGCTGCCGCTCGTGCTGCTCGTGGGCGTCCCGCTGTTCGGCTGGGCGTTCGGCGCGTGGGAGCACCGGCTGCGGCGCCGCGGCCACGCGCCCCTGCTGGACCTCGACCTGCTGCGGCACCTGCCGGGATACGGCAGCGGCCTGCTGATCGGCACGCTGTACTTCACCGGCTTCACCGGCGTGTTCCTGACCGCGTCGGTGTGGCTGCAGGACTCGCGCGACGTCAGCGCGCTGCACGCCGGGCTGCTGCTCACGCCGTTCGCGCTCGGCTCGGCGGTCTCGTCACCCCTCGCAGGGCGCTTCGTGAGCCAGGTCGGGCGGCCGCTCACGGTCGTCGCGATCGCCTCGATGATGGCGGCGGTGACGCTCGCCGCCGTCGTCGGGCCGGGTCGCCCGACGGAGTCGCTGTGGTGGGCGTTCGCCCCGTTCCTGCTGCTCGCCGGGCTCGGCGGCGGCGCGGTCGTGTCGCCGAACATCACGCTCACGCTGGCCGAGGTGCCGCCCCGGATGGGCGGTGCCGCCGGCGGCGCCCTGCAGACGGGTCAGCGCATCGGGTCGGCGCTCGGCGCGGCCCTGCTCATGACGACCTACCAGGTCGTCACGGCGTCCCACGGCGGCGACGCGGGGTTCCGCACGGCGCTCGCCGTCGCCCTCGCGGTCCTCAGCCTCGCGCTCGCCGCCGCCGTCTGGTCCTGGCGCACCACCCGCTGACCCAGATTTGCGCGCTTTCACACGGGTTTCGGCACCGAAACCCGTGCCGAACCGCGCAAATCTGGGACGGGGGCGGTCAGAGGGCGCGGAGGATGTCCTCGACCCGCTCCTTGGCGTCGCCGAAGAGCATCTGGCTGTTCTCGCGGAAGAACAGCGGGTTCTGGACGCCCGCGTAGCCGGCCGCCATCGAGCGCTTGAAGACCACGACGTTCTCGGCCTCCCACACCCGCAGGACCGGCATGCCGGCGATCGGGCTGCTCGGGTCCTCGGCGGCGGCCGGGTTGACCGTGTCGTTCGCGCCGATGACCAGCACGACCGACGTCTCGGCGAGGTCGTCGTTGATCTCGTCCATCTCGAGGACGATGTCGTACGGCACCTTGGCCTCGGCGAGCAGCACGTTCATGTGGCCCGGCAGGCGGCCGGCGACCGGGTGGATGCCGAACCGGACCTCGACGCCGCGCTCGCGCAGCTTGCGGGTCAGGTCGGCGACCGGGTACTGCGCCTGGGCGACGGCCATGCCGTAGCCCGGCGTGATTACCACGCTGGACGCGCCCTTCAGCAGCTCGGCGGTCTCCTCGGCGGTGATCTCCCGGTGCTCGCCGTAGTCGGTGTCGTCGCCCCCGGAGGCCACGATGCCGAAGCCGCCGGCGATGACGGAGATGAACGAGCGGTTCATCGCCTTGCACATGATGTAGCTGAGGTAGGCACCCGACGAGCCGACGAGGGCGCCGGTCACGATCAGCAGGTCGTTGTTGAGCAGGAAGCCCGCGGCGGCCGCGGCCCAGCCCGAGTAGCTGTTGAGCATCGAGACGACGACCGGCATGTCGCCGCCGCCGATCGACGCGACGAGGTGCCAGCCGAGGGCGAGCGCGACGATCGTGACGAGGACGAGCAGCCACAGCGCGGGGCTGATGACGAACCAGACCGTGAGCAGCACGAACAGCACGAGCGCGCCGACGTTGAGCAGGTTCTTGCCCGGGAGCACGAGCGGCGAGGAGTCGATCTTCGCCGACAGCTTGAGGTTGGCCACGATCGAGCCGGTGAAGGTGACGGCACCGATGAAGACACCGATGAAGACCTCGGCGTTGTGGATGTCCTCGAGCGACTGCAGCGGGAACTCGGGGTGCTCCAGGTAGCCGTTCCAGCCGACGAGCACGGCGGCGAGGCCGACGAAGCTGTGCAGCAGGGCGATGAGCTCGGGCATGCCCGTCATCTCGACGATGCGGGCGCGCCACAGCCCGATCGCGCCACCGGCCGCGACGGCCAGCACGAGCAGCACGATGCCGAGGACGGACGCGTCCTCGACGGCCAGGATGATCGTCGCGACGAGGGCGATCGTCATGCCGGCGATGCCGTAGACGACGCCGCTGCGCGCGGTCTCGTGCTTCGACAGCCCGGCGAGGCTCAGGATGAACAGCAGGGCCGCGACGATGTAGGCCGCGGTGGCGATGCTTTCGGCAGTCACGGATCAGCCCTTCGAGAACATCGCGAGCATGCGACGGGTCACGGCGAATCCGCCGAAGATGTTGATGCTGGCCAGCAGGATCGCGACGGCGGCGAGCAGCTGCACGCCCACCCCCGCGTCGGCGCCGCCGATCTGCACGAGCGCACCGACCACGATGATGCCGGAGATCGCGTTGGTCACCGACATGAGCGGCGTGTGCAGCGCGTGGTGCACCTTGCCGATCACGTAGTAGCCGATGACGACGGCGAGCACGAGCACGGTGAAGTGCTGCGGCAGCGGCTGCGGCGCGTAGGCGTTGACGAGGAACAGCGCCAGGATGCCGACCCCGATGAGCGCGTACTTGCCGCGCTGCGTCAGGGCGGGCTTGGGCTCCTCGACCGGCGTGAGCTCGGCGGTGGGCGGACCCGCGGCGGGCGCGGCCGACACCTGGACGGGCGGCGGCGGCCAGAGCGTCTCGCCGTCCTTGACGACGGTCATGCCACGCAGCACGACGTCGTCGAGGTCGAGCACGAGCTGCCCGTCCTTCTCCGGCGTCGTCAGCTTCAGCAGGTTGACGATGTTGGTGCCGAACAGCTGGGAGGCCTGCGTGGGCAGGCGGCCCGCCAGGTCGGTGTAGCCGAGGATCGTGACGCCGTTGTCGGTGACGACCTTCTCGCCCGCGACCGAGCCCTCGACGTTGCCGCCCATGCCGGCGGCCATGTCGACGACGACCGAGCCCGGCTTCATCTGCGCGACGTCCGACGCCGTGAGCAGGACCGGTGCCTTGCGGCCCGGGATGAGGGCGGTCGTGATGATGATGTCGACGTCGGCGGCCTGCTCGGTGTAGATCTCGGCGGCGCGACGGTCGTAGGCCTCGCTCGTCGCCTTGGCGTAGCCGTCGGTCGACTGCTCGGTCTCGACGTCGACCGCGAGGTACTCGCCGCCCAGCGACTTGACCTGGTCGGCGACCTCGGCGCGCGGGTCGGTGGCGCGGACGATCGCGCCGAGGCTGCTGGCCGCACCGATCGCGGCGAGCCCGGCGACACCGACGCCCGCGACCAGCACCTTGGCCGGCGGGACCTTGCCCGCGGCGGTGATCTGGCCGGTGAAGAAGCGACCGAACTCGTGGGCGGCCTCGACGACGGCGCGGTAGCCGGCGATGTTGGCCATCGACGACAGCACGTCGAGCGACTGCGCGCGCGAGATGCGCGGCACGGCGTCCATCGCGAGGACCGTGATGGGCCGGGCCGACAGCTTCTCGACGAGGTCCGGGTTGTGCGCGGGCGCGACGAGGCTGACGAGGGTCGCCCCCTCGCGCAGGAAGCCGATCTCGGCCTCGCTCGGCGCGTTGACCTTGATGACGACGTCGGCACCCCAGGCGGTCACGCGGTCGACGACCTGCGCCCCGGCCTCGGTGAAGGCCGCGTCGGAGAACGCCGAGCGTTCGCCGGCCCCGCCCTCGACGACGACCTCGTAGCCGAGCTTCTCGAGCTGTGCGACCGTCGCGGGAGTCGCGGCCACACGGGTCTCCCCCGGGCTCGACTCGGCGACCACTCCGATCCTCATTGGCCGGACACTAGCGGAGCCCCTCCGGAGCGACCACCGGATGAGACGCGAGTCTCAGATACTGGCGGTACGCGAGCGGGGTCCACGGTTTACCCGCTCGAGCGGGTAAACCGACACCGTTCAGGGGAAGCATCCCCTGAATCGTGATGCTTGCCCTGAACGACTCAGGCGCGACTCGGCTGGGCCACGGACAGGGAGCTGCACGACGACAGCCCCGACCGCAGGGCCGAGGCCTCGGCGGAGTCGACCGTGAGGTTCCACCGCCACTTCACGGCGATCCACTGCTTGACGTACTGGCACCGGTACGACGCCAGCGGCGGCAGCCACGAGTCCGGGTCCTGGTCGCTCTTGGAGCGGTTCGACGAGGCCGTCACCGCGATGAGGCTGAGCGAGTAGCCGAGGTCGTTCGCGAACGCCTGGCGACGGCTCGCCGACCAGTCCCACGCGCCGGAGATCCACGCCTCCTTGAGCGGCACCATGTGGTCGATGTCGAGGTCGCCCGCCGACGTGACCTTGACGCCGTCGTACGGCGACGTCCACGAGCCGCTCGTGATCGTGCACGTCCCCGTGTGCCCGGTCGCCACGGACGACTCGTCCTTGAGCACCTCGGCCCGGGTGTCGCAGCCGTCGCCGTCGGCGTCGACCCAGTGGTTGAACAGGTCGCGGTCGTAGGTCGTCGTGTGCGACTCGCTCGTGGTCGTGAGGTCGTCGAGCAACGACTGGGCCGACACCGTCGCGGCCGACGCAGGCGGCACGACAAGCAGCGTGGCGACGAGGATCGCGGTGAGCAGGCCGGTGAGCAGGCCGGCAGGACGTCGTGACATGGGTTCTCCCCCGAGACGGAACCACGGACGCCGTGACCGTAGGCCGTGGTCCCGCTCGCTGGGAAGCCCTCGGCCGCGGAGTTCACCCAACCGTCACGCTCAGCGGCGCACCGTCCGGGCGGACGACCCGACCGTCAGCGTCGTGTACCCCGTCCGGCGACCCGTGACCTTGACCGTGACCTTTTTGCCCCGCCACGACGACTTCAGCCGCAGCCGCGACGACGTCGCGCCCGGGATCGCCTTGCCGTTCAGGTACCAGCGGTAGGCGCGGGAGGTCGCCGGCGTCGGCCAGGTGCCCAGGCCGACCCGCGCGGTCGAGCCCGCCCGCATCGTCCCCACGACGGCCGGGCGGACGGCTCGCAGCAGCCCGCGACCGACGGTCACCGGCGCCGACGTGGCCGACCGCTCGGTCGTCCGGCCGGCGTCCCCGACGACCTCGACCGCGACGTCGCGACCGAGCGCGCCGACCGGGAGGCGGAAGGTCCGCGTGGTCGCACCCGGGACCGTGGCGCCGTCGATCGTCCAGCGGTACGACCAGGTGGTGGGCGGCGTCGACCATCCGTCGTGGACCGCGGTGAGCGTCGAGCCGACCCGCGCGGCACCGCTGAGCGCGACCGGCTCGGCGGTCGGGACCGGGTCGACCGAGTCGCCCGTCGTGTTCTCGCGCGAGAGCGTGACCGTCACCTGGGTGGTCCCGCTCGCGCTGGACCCGACCGTGAGCGCGACCCCGTCCGCGGTCCACGACTGGCCACGGGTCCGGGAGACCGCGTACCCACCCGAGCCGTCCGGGTCGGTGACCAGCTGCGTCGAGCCGTCGGACCCCCTCTGGGTGACGACGACGCCCGGGCTCCACCGCGACCCGTCGAGGGTGTAGTCCGAGCCGTAGAACGCTCCGGCGTCCCGGCCGGCGCCGTCGCGGACGTCGACCCACGACACCCGTCCGGTCCGTGGGTCGGTGATCCGCAGCCCGCGCAGGCCGGTCGACGCGCCCCGCCCGCGCAGGGCGTACGTCGTCGTCGCCACGTCGCTGCCGCTCGGCAGCTTGACGTCCTCGACCTCGCCGGCCGCCAGCACGCCGAGCTGGTCGCGGTAGACGGTGTCGAGAGCCGTGGGGTCGAACATGTCGTCCAGCGAGAAGCCCATGAAGCTGAAGACGTTCCCGTACTCGACCACGCTGCACCGCGTCGAGCACTCGCGCCGGTTCGCGTGCAGCAGGCTCAGGTTGTGACCGAGCTCGTGCCGCAGCCCGGCCTGCTCGTAGCCCCCGCCCCAGCGCAGCAGGAGCCGCCCGCCGGACGCGATCGACCGGCCGACGCTGCCCACGCCACCGACGTTCGCGCAGGGCACGAGGACGACGAGGTGGTTGCCGTTCGAGAAGCTGACGTCGGGGAACGCCGCCGCCGCCTCCGACGTGGCCACCTCGTAGCTGACCCGGTCGCAGGGGACGGACGACGTGAAGGTCCCGGTGCGGGCCCGCGTGAAGGACGAGATCGCCGGTGCGCCGTCCTGCTGCCACTCGGCCAGGGTCGTGTCGACGCCCGCCTCGATCGCGGACCGGCCGGCGTCGAACGCGCCCAGGTTGGAGGCCAGGGCGACGTACACCCGGTGCGCCGTGGGGGTGGGTGCCGCCGTGAGCGCCGCGGGGGCGGCGACCCGCGCCTGCGCGACCTCGGCCCCGGCCGGGTCGCTCGTGGGGCCCGCGACCTCGGCGGTGACCCGTCCGCCCTCGAAGCGCTGCGGCACGGCGACGCCCTCCTCGAGCGGCAGCAGCCGGCCGTCCGCCAGCTCGATGCCGGCCGAGCGCGCGTCGTGGTCGTGGTCGTCCTCGGCGATCCACGTGCGCAGGGTGCCGGTCACGGCACGGGTGGGGTCGTCGACGCCACGGTCGACGTAGGTCGCGGTGGATCCCGCGACGGTCACGACGGGGTCCGGCTCGGTGGCCTGGGCCGGCACGGCGGTCAGCACGGCGGCGACGACCACCGGCACCCCGAGCACGGCACGACGACGGGTGTTCGACATGAGCCCTCCCTGGCACGTGTCCTGCGGCCCGGCTCGTCTCCCTCGAGACCGGACCTTCGCATCATCCCCCCGCGCAGGGTCAGGCGCGCGGTGTTCGGCGGACTGGTACGTCAGCCCCAGAACACGTCGGTCGGGTCGGCGGCCACGACCTCGAGCAGCTCGGCGAGCGGCCGGCCCGGCTCCACCTCGTCGAACAGCCCCGGCTGCCCGTCGACGTCGAAGCAGAACAGGGTCCACGTGCCGTCGCCCGTGCGCCGCAGCAGCGCCGCCGGGACCCGCAGCCACTCCCCGTCCGTCGCGAACCGCGAGGCCTCGACGATCGTCACGTCCGACCCGTCGACCTCGTGCTCGACGCGCGAGACGTCCGCGTGCTCGGCGTGCGTCCACCGCTCGCACGCCGCCGCGACGAGCGCGAGCTCCGCCTCGGTGGGTCGGTCGGTCATGGCACCAGTCGTAGCACGCGCCACGTTCTGGTCGCCTTGACCATTACGTCACGGCAGAGTTATGGTCATAACGACACTAACCATGAGAGATGAGGTGGCCACCATGGCCGACATCGCCCGCTACCCCTTCGTCCGGCACCTGCGCGGGTCCGGCACCACCTACGTCGAGCAGGTCCGGAACGGGCGCGCGACGCAGTCCGGCGTCGGGGCCTCCTTCTGGTTCCGGCCGCTGAGCGCCGTGCTGAACGAGGTCCCCGTCGACGACCGCGAGCTGCCCCTGCTCTTCCACGCCCGCACGAGCGACTTCCAGGACGTCACCGTGCAGGCGACCGTCACCTACCGCGTGACCGACCCGGCCGTCGCCGCCGGGCGCATCGACTTCTCGATCGACACCGGGACGGGCACGTGGCGCGGCACCCCGCTCGACCAGGTGGCCGGGCTGCTCACCGAGTCCGCCCAGCAGTACGCGATCGACCTGCTGGCGACCGTCGACCTGACCACGGCCGTGACCGGCGGCGTCGGGCCCGTGCGCTCGGCCATCGCCGCCGGACTGGCCGGCGACACCCGACTCGTCGAGACGGGCCTCGCGGTGGTCGGCGTGCGCGTCGTCGCCGTCCGACCGGAGCCCGAGGTCGAGAAGGCCCTGCGCACCCCGACCCGCGAGCAGGTCCAGCAGGACGCGGACAAGGCGATGTTCGAGCGCCGCGCCGTGGCCGTCGAGCGCGAGCGGGCGATCGGCGAGAACGAGCTGCAGACCCAGATCGAGCTCGCCCGCCGCGAGGAGCAGCTCGTCGCGCAGCGCGGCGCGAACGCCCGGCGCGAGGCGCAGGAGCAGGCCGAGGCCGGGGCCGTCGCCACCGAGGCCGAGGCGCGTCGGACCGTCGCGCTCGCCGAGGCGCGGGCCGAGAGCACCCGCCTGGCGGGCGCCGCCGAGGGCGAGGCCGAGACGGCCCGCGTCGAGGCCTACCGCGACGTGTCCGAGGCCGTCCTGCTGGCCCTCGCGGTCAAGGAGCTGGCCGGCAACCTGCCCGCCATCGACACCCTGGTCCTCAGCCCCGACCTGGTGAGCACGGCGCTCGCCCGGCTGACGGGTGGGACGGAGCAGTCATGAGCCTCGCGCCCCGCGTCGTCGTCGTGACCCGACGGACCGAGTACGAGGAGCTGCTGGCCGCGCACGGCACGCGCGGCCAGGCGGCCTTCTTCCTCAGCACCCGCGGCCGTGACATCGCCGAGCTCGAGGAGCGGCACCGGCTGGCCCAGCGGGCGGTGGAGACCGCGACGGCCGCGATCCCGCTCGAGTGGCGGCGGGGAGCCGTCGAGCGGGCCGACGTCTCGCGGTTCCTGTTCGCCCCCGACGACCTCGTGCTCGTGGTCGGGCAGGACGGGCTCGTCGCGAACGTCGCCAAGTACCTCGACGGCCAGCCGGTGATCGGGATCGACCCGGAGCCGGGCCGCAACGCCGGGGTCCTCGTGACCCACGCCGCGAGCGACGCCGCGGACCTGCTCCGTGGCTCCGGGCACGTCACCGAAAGGACGATGGTCGAGGCGCGGCTCGACGACGGGCAGCGGCTGCTCGCGCTGAACGAGGTGTTCGTCGGGCACCCCAGCCACCAGACGGCGCGGTACGACCTGCACGCCCCCGACGGTCGTCGCGAGCCCCAGGCGTCGTCCGGGGTGATCGTCGGGACCGGCACGGGCGCGACGGGATGGTGCCGGTCCGTGGCGCTCGAGCGGCACTCGTCGCTCGTCCTGCCGGCGCCGACCGAGCAGCGTCTCGTGTGGTTCGTGCGCGAGGCGTGGCCGTCCCCCGCGACGGGTGCGGGCCTGACCGAGGGCGAGCTGACCGGGACCGAGCTGGCCCTGACCGTCTCGTCGGACCGGCTGGTGGCGTTCGGCGACGGCGTCGAGGCCGACGCCCTCACGCTCGGCTGGGGCCAGACCGTGCGCATCGGCCGGGCCCCGCAAGCCCTGCGGCTCGTCGTCTGACCGGGCCCGGCGTCAGTCGAGCACGCGGTCCACGAGCGTGAGCAGGTCGTCGGCCGTGAGTCCGGGGTACCCGTGCAGCATCCGCCGCCACCGCTCGGGCACGGCCTCCTCGCCCCAGCGGGCGCCGAGCAGCCCGCCCGCGATCGCCGCGACGGTGTCGGTGTCGTCACCGACGCGTATCGCGGTGTCGAGCGCGGCCACGAGGTGGTGCTTCGGGTCGTCCGTCGGCACGGGCGTGTGGACGATCGCCGACCACGCCGCCTGGAGCGCCGTGACGACCCAGCCGTTCGGGGTGAACCGGTCGGGCTCGTGCTGCTCCGCCTCGTCGATGATCGCGCCCCACGTGGCCGCAGCCTCCTCCCCGAGCAGCCCGAGGCCGGGCCGGAGCGCCAGCTCGCCCTCGACGATCGCGTGCCGGGCCGCGAGCGACCAGAGCGCGCAGGCGTCCTGCGCCTGCAGGTCGTGGTGTGTCAGGGCGCTGGTCCGGCGCGCCGCCTCGACGAGCCCGACCGGGTCGTCGAGGTACCGCAGGGCGACCGGCGCGGTGCGCATGAGGGACCCGTTGCCCGCCGAACGGCCCGTGCGGGCGTGCAGGTCTGCGGCCGTCGCCGTCAGGACGGCGCACGTCGGAGCCGGTCCGGCCTCCGCGAGGACGACCCGCGTCTGGTGGCCGATGTCCGCGGGACCGCTCTCGAACCAGCGTCGGAACGCGCGGGCGACCTGCGTGAGCGCCGCGTCGCTGCGCAGGTCGTCGTGGTCGGCCGCCGCCTGGAGCACGGCCCAGGCCATCGTCGTGTCGTCGGTCCACTCGCCGGGCGCGAAGTCACCCAGCCCGCCGCCGAGCATCTCCGGCCCGTCCGGACCGACGGCGCGCGTCCCGAACTCGTAGGCCGCGCCGAGCGCGTCGCCGACGGCCGAGCCGAGGACCGCACCGCGGGCCCGGGCGCGCAGGGTGTTGCGCGACGACTCGACGTCGGTCACGACGCGGCCGCTCAGTAGTACCAGGGGAAGTCGGACCAGTCCGGGTCGCGCTTCTCGAGGAACTGGTCGCGGCCCTCCTGCGCCTCGTCGGTCATGTAGGCCAGCCGCGTCGTCTCGCCCATGAGCACCTGCTGCCCGACGAGCCCGTCGTCGATGAGGTTGAACGAGTACTTGAGCATGCGCTGCGCGGTCGGGCTCTTGCCGTTGACGAGACGGCCCCACTCGAGGGCCGTCGCCTCGAGCTCGGCGTGCGGGACGGCGCGGTTGACCGTGCCCATCCGAACACCGTCCTCCGCCGAGTACTCCTGGGCGAGGAAGAAGATCTCGCGGGCGCGCTTCTGGCCGACCTGCCGGGCGAGGTACGCCGAGCCGTAGCCACCGTCGAAGCTGCCGACGTCGGCGTCGGTCTGCTTGAAGCGCGCGTGCTCGGCGCTCGCGAGGGTCAGGTCGCTCACGACGTGCAGGCTGTGGCCTCCGCCGGCCGCCCAGCCGGGGACGACGGCGATGACGACCTTCGGCATGAACCGGATGAGCCGCTGCACCTCGAGGATGTGCAACCGGGCCAGCCGCGCCTTGTCGATCGGGTTCGGCGGCGCGGCCTCCTCGTCGTGGCCGTCGGTCTCGTACTGGTAGCCGGCCTTGCCACGGATGCGCTGGTCGCCGCCGGTGCAGAACGAGTGCTTGCCGTTCTTGGGGCTCGGGCCGTTGCCGGTCAGCAGGACGCAGCCGACGTCGGCGCTCGTGCGGGCGTGCTCGAGGACGCGCAGCAGCTCGTCGACGGTGTGCGGGCGGAAGGCGTTGAGGATGTCCGGGCGGTCGAAGGCGACGCGGACGGTGCCGTGGTCGACGGCGCGGTGGTACGTCAGGTCGGTCAGGTCCTCGAAGCCGGGGACCTCGCCCCAGGCCGACGGGTCGAAGGTGTCGGAGACGCCGTCCAGTGCACTCATGGCGGCGACGCTACCGCTCCGCGTGTGACGCAGTCGGGGCGGACGGCGGCTGACAGAACTCACATACCGTCGGTATCTTGACGCTCATGGCGAGAAGCTTCAGCGGCAAGGTCCTGCTCATCACCGGTGCCGCGCGCGGCATCGGCGCCGGCGTCGCTCGGGCCTACGTGGCCCGGGGCGGACGGGTCGCGCTGCTCGGTCTCGAGCCGGAGCGGCTGGCGGCGCTCAGCGACGAGCTCGGCGACTCCGCCGCGTGGTGGGAGGCCGACGCGCGCGACGGTCGGCAGATGACCGCGGCGATCGACGCCGCCGCGGCGCACTTCGGCCGGATCGACCACGTCGTCGCGAACGCGGGCATCGCGTCGTACGGCACGGTCCGCCAGATCGACGACGAGTCGTTCGAACGGGTCATCGACATCAACGTCAACGGCGTCTACCGCACGCTGCACGCGTCGATCCCGCACCTGGAGAAGACGCGCGGCTACGCCCTCGTGATCGCCTCGCTCGCGTCGTTCACGAACCTCGCGGGGCTGGGCTCGTACAACGCGAGCAAGGCCGCCGCGGAGTCGCTCGCGCTCGTGACGAAGCAGGAGGTCGCGCACCTCGGCATCAGCGTGGGCGTGTGCCACCCGTCGTGGATCGACACCGACATCGTGCGCGGCGCGGAGGCCGACCTGCCGACCTTCAAGGTCATCCGCGGCAAGCTGCCGTTCCCGGCCAACGCGACCACGACGCTGCAGGAGTGCGTCGACGCGATCATCGCCGGGCTGGCGCGGCGCAAGACCCGCGTCTACGTGCGGCGCGGGGTGATCTTCGCGAACTGGTTCAAGCCGGTCGTCAACTCGCCGATCGGCTGGCTCGTCGTCAAGCGGATCGCCAAGCAGCACGTCCCGGCGCTCGAGCGCGAGGTCGCCGCCCTGGGTCGGTTCCAGCACGCGCACGTCCCGCTCACGAAGCCCAAGCCGGCTCCCGCCCCCGACGCCGAGGCCGACCCGCGCTCGTCGTAGTCGGGACCGTTCAGGGGAAGCCGCGCGATTCAGGGGAGGCTTCCCTCGATCGGGTCCGGTTTACCCGCTCAAGCGGGTAAACCGTGGACCCGTCAGGACTGGACGCCGGCGGCGAGGGAGACCATGTGCCCGAGCCGGGCGAGCTCGGAGCCGAGGAACTCGGGGCCGCCGTGCCGACCCGTGACGACGACGAACGTGCGCCCGCTGCGGTCCTTCGCGGGCGACCCGGCGAGGAGCGTGGAGTCCCAGGCGTCGACCTCGTCGAGGGTGCGGGTGCTGTCGATGCCGAGCCACGACTCCGCCTCGGGCACGAGCTCGGGCGCGGCGCCGGACGCGAACAGGATCGTCGGCGCGCCGTCGACCCGCTGGAGGGCGAACGCCCAGTCGGTGCGGAACGTGTCGGGGACGACGGTGACGAGGTGCTCGATCGCACGCTCCGGCTCGGCCGTGAACGTCTCGACGGCCTCGAGGTCCATGCTCAGGCTGGCCCCGGCGTTGTAGCGCGAGATCCAGTGGACCCGCACGCCCTCGAGCGCGTGGCACGCCGTGACGAGCGCGTCCGGCATGACGCCGGGCGGCAGCTCGAGCAGCACGTCGTCGAGCGCCATGCCGTCGCTGCGGTGCTCCACGATCTCGATCGCCTCGATGTCCGCGCGCGCGCCGCCGAGCGCCGTCGCGAGCGCCCCGAGGGAGCCCGGGACGTCGGGCAGCTCGACGCGCAGCAGGAAGGCCATGGCGCCATACCACCACACCCGCGTTTCGGTTGCGTGTCCTCGGTACGCTGACCGGCGTGAACGACGCCGCGCCCACCGCTCCGACGCCCGCCGACCAGCAGCGCCAGATGCGCACGATCTTCCGGGTCGTCGCCTTCGCCGAGGCCGTCTCGTGGGGGCTGCTGCTCGTCGCGATGTTCTTCAAGTGGATCGTCCAGGACGACCCGAACACGGGCCTCGAGGGCGGTGTCCCGATCGCGGGCCCGATCCACGGCGTCATCTTCCTGGCCTACGTGGCCGTCTGCTTCGCCGCGCGACGGACCTTCGGCTGGAGCACGCGCACGCTCCTCGTCGCCCTGGCCTGCAGCATCCCGCCGTTCTTCACCGCCGTGTTCGAGGTCAAGGCCGACCGCCGGGGCCTGCTCGGCGGCGGCACGGGGCGCGCCACGCCGGCCTGACGACGCCTACAGTGGCGCCCGTGGAGGAGCACTCACGGGGCGCGAAGAGCCTGACGCTGCACAACGGCTCGCGCCTGCTCGCCGAGCCGCCCGTCCGCATCCTCGGCGGCCTCGTCCTGCGGGCCGACACCCCCGTCGGGGCCTGGACGGAGTTCGGCCGCAACATCGAGGTCCAGTCCGGCGAGATCGGTCGCTACTGCGAGATCGGACCCGGCAGCATCATCGGCGCGACCGGCCACCCCACGACGTGGCTCAGCGTGTCCGCCTTCCAGTACAAGCGGTCCACCTGGGGCTGGCACCCGACCGCCGACGCCGTCGAGACGATCGACCCGACGGCCGGTGGCCGCCCCTCGTTCCGCGGCGACGGCCCGGCCGTCCTCGGCCACGACGTCTGGCTGGGCGCGAACGTCGTCGTGCTCAAGGGTGTGACGATCGGCACCGGCTGCATCGTCGCCGCGAACGCGGTCGTCACGAAGGACCTCCCGCCGTACTCGGTCGCCGGCGGGATCCCCGCCCGCGTGCTCAAGCCGCGGCTCGACGCCGACCTCGCGACAGAGCTCCTGGAGCTCGCCTGGTGGCGGTTCACGCCCAACCAGCTCAGCGGCATCACCTTCGACGACCCGGTCCGCGCCGTGGAGCAGCTGAGGGAGCGGGTGCCGGGCCTCGAGCCCTACGAGCCCGGCCGCGAGTCGATCACCAAGCCCCCGCCACCACCCCCGTCGCGGGCCCGACGGATGGCGCGTCGCCTGCTGCGCTGACCAGCGGATGCCCTCCCCGGACGTGCCCGCTAGGGTCGAAGACGTTCCGAGTCATCGAGGGAGTCCACCATGGCACTGCGCAAGAAGAAGACCGTCCGCGACCAGGTCGAGGATCGTCTCGACGACTTCCTCTCGCAGGTCTCCGACCGTGCGCCGGAGGTGCGCGACCGTCTGCTCGAGCGCCTCGAGGACGGGGTCGCCGACCTGCGCGCCTCGCTCGCCGAGCACGGCCCCGAGGTCGCCGCGAAGGCACGCAAGGCGGCCAAGGACGGCGTCCACGAGGCCCGTGACCGCTACCCCGCCGTCCGCAAGGCCGTCCTCGACCGGGTGCCGGAGCTGTCCGAGGACACCTACGACAAGCTGCCCTCGGCCGTCGCCGCTCGCGTCCCGGACGAGGTGAAGCCGAAGAAGAAGCGCCGCCTGCGTCGCATCGCCCTGCTCGGCCTCGTCGCCGGTGCCGGCGCCGCGATCTTCGCGTCGCGTCGTGGCCAGAACCCGCCCCCCGCCGCCGTCCCCGTACCCGGCTCCCACGCCGTCGCCCGCCCCGGCCGCGTCGAAGCCCGCGCCGGCCGAGCCCGCGCCGAAGGCCCCGGCCGACGCGCCGACGGCCGCCGAGGTCGTCGACGAGAGCAGCCCGAAGCTCTGACCCCACGCTGAGCAGCACGACGACGCCACCGCCGGCCACCACGCCCGACGGTGGCGTCGTCGTTCGTGCTGGTGGAGACTGACCACCATGCGATCGATCTGGCGCGGCTCCATCAGCTTCGGGCTGGTGAACGTGCCCGTGCGCGTCTACAGCGCGACCCAGAGCCACGACGTCTCGCTGCACCAGGTGCACGACGAGGACGGCGGCCGGATCCGCTACCAGCGCAAGTGCGAGGTGTGCGGCAAGGTCGTCGCCTACGAGAACATCGCGAAGGCCTACGACGACGGCGAGAACACCGTCGTCCTGACCGACGAGGACTTCGCGTCGCTGCCCGCGGAGTCGGCCAAGGAGATCGAGGTCGTCGAGTTCGTGCCGGCCGACCAGATCGACCCGATCCGCCTGGACAAGGCGTACTACCTCGAGCCGGACAAGACCGCCCTCAAGCCGTACACCCTGCTGCGGCGGGCGCTCGAGGACACCGACCGCGCGGCCGTCGTGCAGTTCGCGCTGCGCCAGAAGACCCGGCTCGCCGTCCTGCGCATCCGCGACAAGACGCTGCTGCTCCAGACGATGCTGTGGGACGACGAGATCCGTGAGGCCGCGTTCGACGTGCTGGACGAGGTGCCCCGGATCAGCAAGAAGGAGCGTGAGATGGCGGCGCAGCTCGTCGACTCGCTCGCGGGCGAGTTCGACCCGTCACAGTTCACCGACGACTACCAGGAGCAGCTGCGCACCCTGGTCGAGGCCAAGCTCGAGCAGGGCGACACGATCGACACCGCGGCCACGTTCGGCGAGACGGACGAGGGCGACGGCGAGAAGGCCGAGGTCGTCGACCTGATGGAGGCCCTGCGCCGGAGCGTCGACAAGAGCAAGAAGAAGCGGGCGGGCAGCGGCTCGGGCCAGAAGGCGCGCAAGAAGGCCTGACGTGGCGCGGTCGCAGGGCGAGCTCGTCGAGGTCGGCGGGCGCCGGATGCGCCTCACCCGTCCGGACAAGGTGCTGTACCCGCGGACCGGCACGACGAAGGCCGACGTCATCGGCTACTACGTGCAGGTCGCGCCGTTCATGCTGCCGCACGTCGCCGGACGGCCCGCGACCCGCAAGCGCTGGCCGGACGGTGCCGGCGAGCCCCTCTTCTTCGAGAAGAACCTGCCGGATTCGGCGCCGGACTGGATCCGACGGGTCGCGATCCAGCACCGCAGCGGACGCAACGTCTACCCGGTGGTCGACGACGTCGCCACGCTCGCGTGGATGGGCCAGCAGGCGGCGCTCGAGCTGCACGTGCCCCAGTGGCGGGTCGACGCCCGCGGCGAGGCGCGGAACCCGGACCGCTTCGTCCTCGACCTCGACCCCGGTCCCGGGGCGGGCCTGCCCGAGTGCGTCGAGGTCGCCCACCACGCGCGGGAGCTGCTCGACGACCTCGGCCTGACGGCTTACCCGGTCACGAGCGGGAGCAAGGGCCTGCACCTGTACGCCGGGCTGGACGGGTCGCACGACGCCGACTACGTCAACGCGTTCGCCAAGCAGCTCGCCCAGGCGCTCGAGGACGCGCTGCCGGACCTCGTCGTGAGCAGCCAGAAGAAGTCGCTGCGCGGCGGCAAGGTGCTCGCGGACTGGAGCCAGAACAACCGCAACAAGACCACGATCGCGCCCTACTCCCTGCGCGGCCGCGACGAGCCGACGGTGGCCGTGCCGCGCACGTGGGACGAGCTGGACGACCCGGACCTGCGGCACCTGACGCTCGACGAGGTGCTCGAGCGGATCGAGGGCCTCGACGACCCGATGGCCCCGCTCGGCGTCGCGCTCGACGACGCGCCCCAGGCCACCCCCGACCGGCTCACGGTCTACCGCTCGAAGCGCGACGCCGGACGGACCCCCGAGCCCGTGCCCGACGACGCTCCGCAGGCGCGGGCCGACGGCGCCCTGCCGACGTTCGTGATCCAGGAGCACCACGCCACCCGGCTGCACCACGACTTCCGACTCGAGCGCGAGGGCGTGCTCGTGTCGTGGGCGGTGCCGAAGGGCGTCCCGCCCACGACACGCAAGAACCACCTCGCCGTGCCGACCGAGGACCACCCGCTCGAGTACGCGACCTTCGAGGGCGAGATCCCGAGGGGCGAGTACGGCGGCGGCACCGTCACGATCTGGGACGCGGGCACGTACGAGACCGAGAAGTGGCGCGACGACGAGGTGATCGTGGTCCTGCACGGCCGCGAGGGCGGCGGACTGAGCACGATCGCGGACGGTGACCCGGTCCGGGTCGCGCTGATCCGGACGGGCGAGAACTGGCTCATGCACCGGATGGAGCTCGCGTCCGCGCCGCGGACCGGACCCTCGCCCCGGAGGGCGCCGGTGCGGACCCGGGAGCCGGCCTGGCAGCCACCGCCACGACCCGACCTGGAGCGGATCGAGCCGATGCTGGCGTCGCCGGGCTCGGCCGCCGACCTGTCCGGGGACGACTGGGTCTTCGAGATGAAGTGGGACGGCGTGCGGGTCGTCGCGGCGGCCGACGGCCCGGCGGTCGTCCTACGCAGCCGCAACGGTCACGACGTCACGGCAACCTACCCGGAGGTGGTCGACGCGCTCACCGCGCTCGAGCTGCCGGGCGCCGTGCTCGACGGCGAGGTGGTGGCGCTCGACGAGGGCGGGGCGCCCTCCTTCTCGCTGCTGCAGGAGCGGATGCAGCTCACGAAGCCGGTCGAGGTCGCGGCCGCACGACGCCGCGTGGCGGTCGAGTACCTCGTCTTCGACGTGCTGCGCCTGGACGGCCACGGACTCGCGAACACCCCGTACGCGGACCGTCGCGCCCTGCTGACCGACCTCGAGCTCGACGGCGACGTGCTGCGGGTGCCGGAGGCGTTCGACGGGTCGCTCGACGACGCGGTGGCAGCGAGCCTCGACCTGCGGCTCGAGGGGGTCGTCGCCAAGCGCCGGGACTCCCGCTACCTGCCGGGACGGCGCTCGTCGTCGTGGCTCAAGCTCAAGCACCAGCGGATGCAGGAGGTCGTCGTCGTGGGCTGGCGACCCGGCCGCGGCGGTCCGCACGGGCGCGATCGGCTCCCTGCTCGTCGCGGTGCCGGGGGACGAAGGTCTCGTGTACGCCGGCCGGGTCGGGTCCGGCCTGCGCGACCGCGACCTCGAGCGGCTCGACACCCTGCTCGGCCGGCTGGCGCGGAGGACGGCGCCGGTCGACGTCCCGGCCGACGTCGCCCGCGAGGCGCACTGGGTCACGCCGAGGGTCGTCGGCGAGGTCTCGTTCGGCGAGTGGACGCCGAGCGGGCACCTGCGGCACCCGGTCTGGCGCGGCCTGCGTCCCGACCGCTCCCC
>JAQIJP010000046.1:0-23086 GCA_036946185.1 Aeromicrobium erythreum | reverse complement strand
GACTACCTCGCGGCTGATCGCGACCCCAGCCCGCTCCTGCACTACTGGTCCCTCGGCGTGGAGGAGCAGTTCTACCTGGTGGTCCCCGTCGTCGTGGTCCTCGTCGGGTGGTGCTGGCACCGCGGCGGCCGCGCAGGGTGCTGGTCGTGGTCCTGGCCGGCGTCGCGGTCGCGAGCCTGCTCTGGTGCGTGCACCGCACCGCGGTGGACCAGCCGTGGGCGTTCTTCGGGACCCCGGCCCGTGCGTGGCAGCTCGCCGCCGGCGGCCTGCTCGCGCTCGTCCTGCCTCGGCTCCCGGTGACGGGACGCCGCACAGCGAGCACGATGTCCCTTCTCGGTTCGGCGCTGCTGGCGGCCTGCGTCGTCGGTCTCTCCGAGGGCGGCCGCTCGTTCGGTCTGGCCTACCCGTCGGTGCTCGCGCTGGGACCGACGCTGGCCACGGTGCTGCTGGTCGCCGGGGGCTCGGGGCGACCGCACGGGCCCACCGTCGTGCTGCAGCACCAGCAGCTCACCCGGCTCGGTGACCTGTCCTACGTGCTCTACCTGTGGCACTGGCCCGTGCTCGTGCTCGGCGCGGTCGTGCTCGAGGACGACGGGCCGCTCGCCCGCCTGCTGCTCGTGTGCGGGGCGCTCGTGGCCGCGGTCGTCACGCACGAGCTCGTCGAGGAGCCGCTGCGCCGAGCCCGGACGCCGACCGGACGGACCCTGCTCGCCGGGCTCGTCGCCGTCGCGCTGACGGTCGGGGATCGCGGTCCAGACGGCTGGGCGGGCGCTGCCGACCACGGGAGGTCCAGCCATGACGTCCACGGCCTGGAGGACCCACCTCGCGGGTGCCCCGGACGACGAGGGGACCGCTGCGCGACGACGGCTGCCAGGTGGGGCAGGACGTGGACGCGCCGGACCTGGCCGGCTGCTCGTACGGCGACGTGGACGGCGACCACGAGCTTGTGCTGGTGGGTGACTCGATCGCCGGCTCGGTGTTCCCGGCCGTCGAGGAGGCCGCGGACCGGCACGGCTGGCGGGTACGCGCCTGGGCCAAGTCCTCGTGCACGGTCGCCGACGTCACGACGCACGTCAAGGGCAGCGATCAGGTGTGGACCGCATGCTCTCGCTGGCGTGAGCGGGTGCTGGCCGAGATCGAGCGCCGCCGGCCCGACCTCGTGGTGCTGGCCGGCTCCAGCGGCACCTTCGGCCTGACCATGTCGCCGCACGGCCGAGTGCTCGGCGACGGTCGTGAGCGCGACCAGCTGGTCCGCGAGGGTCTGCTGCGCACCGTCGAACGTCTGCGCGACGGTGGGACACGGGTCGCGCTGGTGCAGTCGCCGCACCGCGCTCGGCGCCTCGTGCCGGACTGCTTGGCGGCCGAGGGCGACCCGGCGGCCTGCTCGTTCACGCCGCGCGACGAGACCCGGCACACCGACTGGGTCGCACGGCAGCTCCCCGACCTGCCCTACCTGCGCGTCGCCGACGCGGCCTGCCCCGGCGGCCGGTGCCGAGCCGTCGTCGGCGACACGATCGTCTACCGCGACAAGCTGCACTTCACGACCCGTTTCGCCCGCACCCTCGTCCCGCTCGTCGAGCGGGCCGTGGCGAGCTGAGGCGCTCGTCCCAGGGACGGTCCGAGGCTCGCGCCCATCAACGGTGGCCGGGGGACGAGGATCGCAGCATCGGCCAGGGCGACCGTGAGGCCTCACCTCTCGTCGGCGGCGACACCGACGACAGGTGTCGCCCCTGCCGGCGGGCCGGCACCGCGAGTGCCGCAGGCGGCACGTCCGGGTCAGGCCCAGGTGGTGTGGACAGTCGTGGGTCGCCCCTGCCGGCAGGCCGGCACACCGAGTGCCGCAGGCGGCACTCGGTGCTCCAGCCGTTCGTGAGGCGACCTCGGGCTCGAGCCGGTCGGGTCGCCGGTGCCGGGTGCGGGGACTCGAACCCGCACGCCCTCGCGGACAACGGTTTTTTGAGACCGTCGCGTCTACCATTCCGCCAACCCGGCCAGCACGCGTGCCGGATAACCTTCTCACGTGACGACCCCCGCCAGCGCCCCGCATCCCGGCACCGAATCGGACGCCCCCCGAGCCCCGCGCGTCCTCGTCGCCGAGGACGAGGCCATCATCCGGCTCGACCTCGTCGAGATGCTCGCCGAGCAGGGCTACGAGGTCGTCGGCCAGGCGGCCGACGGCGAGCGGGCCGTCGAGCTGGCCCGCGAGCTGCGCCCCGACCTCGTCGTCATGGACGTCAAGATGCCGGTCCGCGACGGCATCAGCGCCGCCACCGAGATCGCGCAGGATCGGATCGCGCCGGTCGTCATGCTCACCGCGTTCAGCCAGCGGGGACCTCGTCGAGCGGGCCCGTGACGCCGGCGCCATGGCGTACCTCGTCAAGCCGTTCACCGCCGCGGAGCTCGTGCCGGCCATCGAGATGGCCGTCAGTCGCTACGCCGAGCTGTCCGCGCTCGCCACGGAGGTCGACGACCTGACCGAGCAGCTCGCGACCCGCAAGCTCGTCGAGCGCGCCAAGGCGGTGCTCCAGGAGAAGCTGTCGATCAGCGAGCCCGAGGCGTTCGGCTGGATCCAGCGCACCGCGATGGACCTGCGGCTGCCGATGCGGACGGTCGCCCAGCGCGTCGTCGACTCGGGGCCCGACCTCGGCTGAGGGCCATTGGTTACAACTTGGCTACTTCGACGGTGAATCTGTGCCGATGAGGCTCGGGTGGCCCCTGCCGCGACTACGTTCGGACCACTGTTGCGGCCCGCGCGGGCCGTCCGACCCAATCCCGGAGGATCGATGAAGCGCAGTACCACGACCATGCGTCTGGCCGCGGTCGCCGCCGCCAGCGCGCTCGCCCTCGCCGCGTGCGGCAGCGGCGACGGTGACTCGGAGAAGAAGGACGACTCGGTCGCCAAGGGTGACGGCACCCTGACGATCGGCTCGCTGCTCCCGCAGACCGGCAGCCTCGCCTACCTCGGCCCGCCGGAGTTCGCCGGCGTCGACCTGGCGATCAAGGACATCAACGCCGCCGGTGGCGTGCTCGGCAAGGACGTCAAGGGCGTCAAGGCCGACTCGGGCGACACCGACTCGGGCATCGCGCCGGCCGAGGCCGACAAGCTGCTCAAGGCCAAGTCCGACGTCATCATCGGCGCGGCGTCCTCGGGCGTCTCGCTGACCGTGATCGACAAGATCCTCGGCCAGGGCGTCGTCCAGTTCTCGCCCGCCAACACGTCGACCGACTTCGACAAGGGCAAGTACGCCAAGCCGGACCTCTACTTCCGCACGGCTCCGTCCGACATCCTGCAGGGCGCCGTCATGGCCAACCTGCTCGTGAAGGACAAGCGTCAGAACGTCGCGATCCTGGCCCGCCAGGACGCGTACGGCGAGACGCTGGCCAAGGAGATCAGCAAGAACCTCAAGGAGCAGGGCTCCACGGTCGCCGTCAACGAGCTGTACTCCGAGAAGGACGGCCCGAGCGACACGCAGATCTCCGAGGTCGCCGACGCCAAGCCGGACGCCGTCGTGCTGGTCGCCTTCGAGGAGACCACGCAGATCATCCCGAAGCTCATCAAGGCCGGTGTCGGCCCGTCGAAGACGCCCACGTACTTCGTGGACGGCAACACGGCCGACTACTCGGGCAAGCTGCCGGACGGCGCCCTGAAGGGCACCAAGGGCACGATCCCGGGCGCCGAGGCCACGACGGACTTCAAGAAGCGTCTCGCCACGGTCAACCCGAAGCTGCGCGACTACGCGTACGCCGGTGAGTCCTACGACGCGACGGTCGTGTCGGCCCTGGCCGCCATCAAGGCCAAGAACGACTCCGGCGAGGCCATCGCCAAGGAGATCGTCGACATCACCAAGGGCGGCGAGAAGTGCACGACGTTCGCCGACTGCAAGAAGCTCCTCGAGGACGGCAAGGACATCGACTACGACGGTGTCTCCGGCCCGATCGAGCTCGGCAAGACCGGTTCGCCGACCTCGGCGTCGATCGGCATCTACGAGTACGACGGCAAGAACAAGATCAAGCCGGTCGACTACATCAAGGGCTCGATCTGATCTCCTGATCGATCACTCACCCTGACGGTGGGCCCCGGGACCTCGGTCCCGGGGCCCACTGTCGTTCGACCCAGCACCCCGGTGGCCGGTGGATGCTCAACGGAAAGACGGCTCAGAAGGTTGAGGATCCACCGCCCCCCGGGGGTGGCGGCCCAGAAGGTTGAGGATCCACCGCTCCCACGGCAGCGCGGGGCACGACGAAGGCCCCCGCCGCGGTGGTCGACGGGGGCCTTCGGGTGGGCTCAGGACGCCTTGGCGCCCAGCGTGCCCAGGTACAGCTCGATGACCTTCGGGTCGTTCGCGAGCGCACGGCCCGTGCCCGAGTAGGCGTTGCGGCCCTGGTCGAGGACGTAGCCGCGGTCGCAGATCTGCAGGCAGCGGCGGGCGTTCTGCTCGACCATGACGACCGAGACGCCGGCCCGGTTGATGTTGCGGGTCTGGACGAACACCTCGTCCTGCAGGACGGGGGACAGGCCCGCGGAGGGCTCGTCGAGCAGCAGCACCGACGGCTCCATCATGAGCGCCCGACCCATCGCGACCATCTGCCGCTCGCCGCCGGAGAGCTGGCCGGCGCGCTGCTTCCGGCGCTCGCCGAGCCGCGGGAAGATGTCGGTGACGAAGTCGAACCGCGCCGAGAACTTCTTGGGCTCCTGGTAGCAGCCCATCTCGAGGTTCTCCTCGATCGTCAGGCTCGGGAACACGTTGTTCGTCTGCGGGACGAACCCGATGCCCTTCGTGACGAGCTGGTCGGCGCGCTGGTTGGTGATCTCCTGGCCCTTGAGGGTCACGGAGCCCTCGTGGATCTTGACCAGGCCGAACAGCGCCTTGAGCAGCGTCGACTTGCCGGCGCCGTTGGGGCCGATGATGCCGACGAGCTCGCCGGGCTGGCAGTACAGGTCGGCGCCGTTGAGGATGTTGACCCCGGGGAGGTAGCCGGCGATCAGGCCGTCGGCCCGCAGGACCGCGCCCTCGGCACCCTCGCGGTGCTTGCGCTGCTCCTCGGTCAGGTCGGTGTCGCTCATGCGCTGCCCTCCGGCTTCTCCTCGGCGTCGAGCTCGGCCTCGGCCTCGGCCTCGATGGCCGCCTCGTCGAGCTCGGTCAGGTCGGTGTCGTGGTGGGCGCCCAGGTAGGCGTCGATCACGCGCTGGTCGGCCATGACCGACTCGGGCGTGCCCTCGGCGACGATCGCGCCCTGCGCCATGACGATGACCCAGTCGGAGATGTCGCGGACCATGTCCATGTCGTGCTCGACGAACAGGACCGTGCGGCCCTCGTCGCGCAGCGACTTCACGTGCCCGAGCAGCGACTGCTTGAGCGCGGGGTTCACGCCGGCCATCGGCTCGTCGAGCATGATCAGCTCGGGGTCGACCATGAGGGCGCGGGCCATCTCGAGCAGCTTGCGCTGGCCGCCGGAGAGCGACCCGGCGAAGTCCTCGCGCTTGGCGTCGAGCTTGAACCGCTCGAGCAGGCCGTCGGCGCGGTTCGTGACCTCGTCCTCCTGGTTCGACCACAGCGCCTTGAACGGCGCGCTCCAGAAGCGCTCGCCGCGCTGACCGGTCGCGCCGAGGCGCATGTTCTCGATGACGGTGAGCTTCGCGAGGACCTTCGTCAGCTGGAAGGTGCGGACCATGCCGGCCCGCGCCACCTTGTAGGCCGGGACCTTCGCGAGCGAGCGGCCGTTGAACGACCACGAGCCCGTGTCAGGCTGGTCGAAGCCGGTCAGCAGGTTGAACAGCGTCGTCTTGCCGGCGCCGTTCGGCCCGATCAGGGCGGTGATGACGCCGCGCTGGATCTCGATGTGCTCGACGTCGACGGCGGTCAGGCCGCCGAACGTGCGCGTGATGCGGTCGCCCGTGAGGATCGGGTCGGGCTTCGGGGCGCCGGGCTCGCGGGAGACGCCCGCGAGCGCCTCCCGTGCGGCGTTCGTGTCAGCGGGCATCGATCGCAATCTCCCTTCGGTCGCCGAAGATCCCCTGGGGTCGGAAGATCATCAGCAGCATCAGGCCGAGGCCCAGGACGATGAAGCGGACCAGGCTGGCCTGGGTGTCGGTCATGAGCCACGTCGGCAGGTCGACGCCCGTGCCGTCGGTCAGCTGACCGAAGATCGAGCCGAGGCCCGCGACGAGGAACCAGAAGATGATCGAGCCGATGACCGGTCCGAGCACCCGGGCCGCACCGCCGACCAGCAGGGCCGCGTAGGCGTAGAACGTGAACGTCGTGTTGAAGTCGGTCGGCACCGCCGAGCCCTGCTTCAGCACGTGGAACAGGCCGGCGAGACCGCCGAACACGCCGCCGAGGACGAGCGCCTGCAGCTTGTAGCCGAAGACGTTCTTGCCCAGCGAGCGGACGGCGTCCTCGTCCTCGCGGATGGAGCGGAGGACGCGGCCCCAGGGGCTGCGCATGAGCGCCCACACGAGCAGGCACGACAGGGCGACGAGCACCCAGCCCACCGTGAGCGACCAGAGGTCGGCCCGGCTCCAGGAGACGATGCCGAGGTCGAGCGGGCCGCTGTACGGGTTCAGGTCCTGGAAGGGGCCGACGAAGCCGTTGAGGCCGTTCGAGCCGCCGAAGGCGTCCTTGAACTCGACGGCACCGAGCACCAGGCGCAGGATCTCCGCCGTGGCGATCGTGGCGATCGCGAGGTAGTCGGCCCGCAGCCGCAGGGTCGGGACGCCGAGCACGAAGGCCAGGATCACCGACATCAGCAGGCCGATGACGACCGCGACGAGGAACGGCAGGTCGAGCTTCACGACGCTGACCGCGAGGCCGAAGCCCGCGACCGCCATGAAGCCGGCCTGGCCGAAGTTCAGCAGGCCCGTGTAGCCGAAGTGGATGTTGAGGCCGATCGCGGCGAGCGCGAAGACGATGGCCTGGGGGCCGAGCGCCTGCGACAGGGCCGCGTCGATGACAGTTCCGAAGTCCATGACGATCCCCTTAGCCGATCCGCTGCTTCTTGCCGAGGATTCCTTGTGGTCTCAGCAGCAGGATGAGGATGAGGACGAAGAGCGGGCCCACGTCCTTGATGGAGGCCGGCACGCCGAAGACCGGTCCGGCCTCGGACACGATGCCGATGATGATCGAGCCGATGATGGCGCCCCAGATCGTGCCGAGGCCGCCGAGCGTGACGGCGGCGAACACGAGCAGCAGGATCTTGAAGCCCATGACGAAGCTGACCTGCTTGTCGACGGCGTAGAGGAAGCCGGCGAGGCCCGTCAGGGCGGTGCCGAGGATCCACACGGCCGTGATGACGCTGTCGACGCGCATGCCGGACGAGGCCGCGAGCGCCGGGTTGTCGGCGACGGCGCGCATCGACTTGCCCATCCGCGTGGTCGCGAGCGAGATGCACGTGATCGCGATGACGACGATCGCGATCGCCATGATCACGAGCTCCTTGTCGGCCACGTCGAGCGGGCCGATCTTGCGCGGCCCCTGGGCGACGTACTCGGAGTAGGTGCGGGTGGAGCCGCCGAACGTGTACTGGAAGATGCTGCGCGCGAGCAGCGCCAGGCCGATCGAGACGATCATCATCGCCACGAGGCCGGTGCCGCGCTTGCGCAACGGGCCCCACAGGCCCTTGTCCTGGACCCAGCCGAGGGCCGCGGAGGCGATCACCGCCAGCACGCCGGCCGCGATGACGGGGAGCCCGAGACCGCGGTTGAAGACGTAGCCGATGATCGCGCCGAAGGTGATGAGCTCGCCGTGGGC
Source organism: Aeromicrobium erythreum (assembly GCA_036946185.1). GTDB lineage: Bacteria > Actinomycetota > Actinomycetes > Propionibacteriales > Nocardioidaceae > Aeromicrobium > Aeromicrobium erythreum_A. The sequence goes on along the minus strand of JAQIJP010000046.1, from coordinate 15,338 downwards.
GAAGTTCGTCAGTCCCGTCGTGCCGAAGATCAGCGAGAGGCCGAGGCCGGCCAGGGCGATGATGAGGCCGTACTTGACGCCGTTGAACAGCGCCTGCGAGAGCTCCTGGCCGAAGCTCGCGCCCTTCTCGGCCACGACGCCGATCTGGAACTGGACGTTCGTGGCGCCCTCGAGGATGACCGACACGTTCTTGGTCGTGGCGGCCTTGCCGGACAGCTTCACGCCGTCGGGCAGGGTCTTGGGGTCGAGCTCGACCTTGTACTTGCCGCCGCCGTCGATCGGGATGTAGGCGCGACCCTCGGCGTCGGTGACGGCGGACCCGGCGGCGCTGCCGCCCGGGGCCAGGACCGTCAGCTTGACGCCGGGCACCGGCTCGCCGGGGCTGGTCGCGGTCTTCTTCGAGCTGTCGATGAGCTGGACGGCCACGTAGTACTCGGCGTCGGGGGGCTCGGCGGTCGCTCCGGCGGCGGGGGTGGCGGACGGGGTGCCGCCCGCGGACGCGCTCGGCGAGGGGCTCGGCGTCTCGTCGGCGAACGCCGAGGAGGTCAGGCCGCCGAGCACCGTCAAGCACATCACCAGCGGGACGAGGGCTGCTAGTCGCAGTCGCACGCAGGACTCCTGAGGTCGGTGGATGACGCGAAGGTCGTCACCGGAGCATAGCCGCCGAGAGGTCCCCCGGAACCGTGATCGAGCGCCCGCAGGTAACAGTTCGGTGAAGTCGTGCGCGGGGCCCCGCGGAGGGCGTCAGTGCAGGGCGATCGCGAGCTCGGTGAGGGCCGGCGCGACCAGCAGCGACGGCAGCAGGTCGGCGACGGGGACCGAGCCGATCGCGAGCAGCCGCAGGGCGACACCGACGAGGACGAGGCCGCCGGTCGCGCTGAGGGCGAGCAGGTGCGGCTCGGGCAGGACGGTGCCGAGGACGAGCCCGAGGACCGTCAGCGAGCCCTGGACGACGCCGACCGAGAGCGCCGAGGCGAGCACGCCGACGCCGAAGGACGCGGCGAAGGCGAGGGCGGCGAACCCGTCGAGCGTCGCCTTGAGCAGGAGCTGGTCGGGACCGCGGCCGAGTCCCTCGTTGAGCGAGCCGAGGATCGTGAGCGGCCCGACGCAGAACACGAGGGAGCTGATGACGAAGCCCTGGACGAAGCGCTCGCGCTCCGCGCCGGCCGCGTCACCGCCGTCGACGGCACGACCGCGCGTGAGGCGCCGCTGGAGCACGCCGCCGAACGCCTCGAGGCGGTTCTCGAGGCGCGCCCAGGAGCCCAGGATGCCGCCGATCACGAGCGAGCCGAGGACGACGAGCATGGGGGCGCCGCGGTCGACGGCGTCGACGAGCGCGGCCCCGCCGACGTCCTGCGCGGCGTCCGCGGCGATGAGCAGGGTGACCAGCCCGAGGGCCGCGGTGACGGTCGTGCGGACCCGCTCGGGCAGCCGGTGGCCGACGAGCAGACCGGCGCTGCCGCCCACGAGGACGGTGAGCACGTTCACGGCCGTCCCGGTGCCGACCAGCATGTATCGTTCCCCTGTCGTTGACGAACCGACTTCCCCGTCGCGCCGCTCAGTCTCGCACCCCGCGTGGCCGACCCGGCGACGGTCCCGGCGACAGGAGACCATGCGATGACCGCCCGACCGCAGATCGTCGTGCGCGACGCCGACCGCGAGGACGCGGCCGCGCTCGTCGCGCTCTGGACCGAGTGCGCCGCCGCCGGTCAGGACGAGGGGTCCGAGGCCTTCACGCAGCAGGCGCTGTGGCGCGAGCCGGGCGTCGCCGAGGCCGCCGCGGCGATGGAGCTGCACCTCGCCAAGCCGGACAAGCGGATCATCGTCGCCCTCGTCGACGGCGAGGTCGTCGGCGCGACGGTGTGCGACGTCAGCACGGTCACCCCGATCACGCTCACCAAGATCCTCGTGGTCACGGAGATCCAGGTGTCGCCGCGGTTCCGTCGGCGCTCCGTCGCCTCGACGCTGCTCGGCGCGGCCGCGGCCTACGGCGAGGAGCGCGACTGCGAGTTCGTCGTGGCCTCGATCCCGGCGCACTCGCGTGAGCCGCACCGCTACCTCACGAAGCTCGGCTTCAACCAGATCGCGGTGGTGCGGGCGATCCAGGCGAGCAAGCTCGCGGCCCGGCTGACCACGAAGGCGACCAACTCCCGGGACACCGGGCGGATGATCGCGGTGCGCCGGACCCTGCGGCGCCGGCACACCCGCGCCTGAGGCGGCCCGGTCGGACGTCGGTGCCCGCGGCTAGAGTCGGCCGGGTGGACCGCCTGCTGCTGATCGACGGTCATTCCGTCGCCTACCGCGCCTTCTTCGCCCTGCCGGTCGAGAACTTCTCGACCACGACCGGGCAGCACACGAACGCCGTCTTCGGGTTCACGTCGATGCTCATCAACGTGCTCCGCGACGAGCAGCCGACCCACGTCGGCGTCGCGTTCGACGTCTCGCGCCAGACGTTCCGCGTGCAGGAGTACGCCGAGTACAAGGGCAACCGCAGCTCCTCGCCGGCCGAGTTCTCCGGCCAGGTCCAGCTGGTCAAGGAGGTGCTCGACGCGCTCGGCATCCAGACCTTCGAGAAGGACGGCTTCGAGGCCGACGACGTCATCGGCACCCTCACCCGCCAGGCCGAGGAGGCCGGCATGGAGGTGCTCATCTGCACGGGCGACCGTGACGCGCTGCAGCTCGTCACGGAGCGCACCACCGTGCTCTACCCGCGCAAGGGCGTCTCCGACCTGGCGCGCATGACGCCGGCCGCGGTCGAGGAGAAGTACGGCGTCACGCCCGAGCACTACCCGGAGATCGCCGCCCTCGTCGGCGAGACCAGCGACAACCTGCCGGGCGTCCCCGGGGTCGGTCCCAAGACCGCGGCCAAGTGGATCAACCAGTACGGCAGCCTCGAGACCCTCGTCGCCGACGTCGACGCGGTGCCCGGCAAGGCGGGGGAGTCGCTGCGGGCCCACCTCGACGACGTGCTGCGCAACCGCCGCATCAACGCCCTCGTGCGCGACCTCGACCTGCCGGCGGGCCCCACCGACCTGGCGTTCAGCACCGACTGGAACCGCGACGCCATCCACCGGGTCTTCGACGCCCTGGAGTTCGCGGCCCTGCGCACCCGCCTGTTCGAGTACCTCGGCGGGGGCGACGAGTCGGCCTCCGCGGAGGCCGCGGTGGAGCTCGAGGTCGACCGCGCCGCCTCGGGCGAGGTCGGGGCCTGGCTCGACGCGCACGCGGGGCCGGACACGCTCGTCGGCGTCGACCTCGCCGGCGTGCTGCGGCCCGTGGGTGCCCGGGTCGACACCCTCGCGGTGGCCGCCCCCGACGGCCACGCGCTCTGGCTGCCGCTCGAGGGTCTCGACGCGGCGGACGACGCCGCGATCGCCGCCTGGCTCGCCGACGCCGACCGGCCCAAGGTCCTGCACGACGCCAAGGGGCAGCTGCACGCCCTGCGGGCGCAGGGCTGGGCGGTCCGTGGCCTGGTGGCGGACACCGCGCTCGCCGCCTACCTCGTGCGTCCGGACCAGCGCGCCTACGACCTCGCCGACCTGACCGTCCGCTACCTCAAGCGCGAGCTCGTCGCGGCCGACGACTCCGGCCAGCTCGCCTTCGACGACGACAGCGCCGGCGCCGAGGGCGCGGCGCAGCGGGCGCGGGCGACCCTCGACCTGTGGGGCGTGCTCGAGACCGAGCTGGAGCAGCAGGAGTCCCTCGGCCTGCTGCGCGACGTCGAGCTGCCGCTCGTCGACGTGCTGCTCGCGATGGAGGCCGACGGCATCGCCGTCGACACCGAGCACCTCGACGCGCTGCACGCCGAGTTCACCGAGCGGATGCTGGCGGCGGCGCAGGACGCGTACGACGTCATCGGCAAGGAGGTCAACCTCGGCTCGCCCAAGCAGCTGCAGGTTGTGCTGTTCGAGGACCTCGACATGCCGAAGACCAAGCGCACCAAGACGGGCTACACGACCGACGCCGAGGCGCTGCAGCAGCTGTACGTCAAGACCGAGCACCCGTTCCTGGAGCACCTGCTCGCGCACCGTGACGTCACGCGGCTGCGGCAGACGGTCGAGGGCCTGCAGAAGACCGTGCAGCCCGACGGTCGCATCCACACCACCTACGCGCAGACGATCGCGGCCACCGGACGGCTCAGCTCGGCCGACCCGAACCTGCAGAACATCCCGATCCGCACCGAGTCGGGGCGACGCATCCGTGAGGCGTTCACGGTCGGCCCGGGCTACGAGACCCTGCTGACCGCCGACTACAGCCAGATCGAGATGCGGATCATGGCCGACCTCTCCGAGGACGCCGACCTGATCGAGGCGTTCCGGTCCGGCCACGACTTCCACACCGTCATGGCGGCCAAGGTCTTCGAGCGCGAGCCCGACGACATCGACGGCGGGCTGCGCGCGCGGATCAAGGCGATGAACTACGGACTGGCGTACGGCCTGTCCGCGTACGGCCTGAGCCAGCAGCTGAACATCTCGACGGGCGAGGCCCAGGGCCTCATGGACGACTACTTCGAGACCTTCGGCGGCGTCCGCGACTACCTGCGCGGCGTGGTCGACGAGGCCCGCCAGACCGGCTTCACGGCGACGATCATGGGCCGGCGTCGGTACCTGCCCGACCTGCAGAGCGACAACCGGCAACGGCGGGAGATGGCCGAGCGGATGGCGCTCAACGCGCCGATCCAGGGCTCGGCCGCCGACATCATCAAGGTCGCGATGCTCGGGGTCGACCGGGCCCTGCGGGAGTCCGAGCTGCGGTCGCGGCTGCTGCTGCAGGTGCACGACGAGCTCGTGCTCGAGGTCGCTCCGGGCGAGCGCGAGCCGCTCGAGGCGCTCGTGCGCGAGCAGATGGCTGCGGCGGCCCGGCTCAGCGTCCCGCTCGACGTGTCGGTCGGTATCGGCCGCACGTGGCACGACGCCGGGCACTGACCGGCGTCCGGCCTCAGTCGGTCGCGCGGCTGCGGCCCGGCACGAGCCACACGACGGCCGCCAGGACGGCCGCGACCCCGCCGACCGTGCAGACCAGACCGGTGATGTGGACGTCGAGGCCGTAGGCGATCGACACGAGGGCGGCCACGGCGACCCAGACCAGGGCGACCACGCCGTGCGCCCGGCGGGCGAGCGCGTCCAGCACGAGCAGGTTCACGACGGCCAGGAACGACCCCGCGAGGGCGAACAGCCACAGTCGTCCCGCGATCTCCTCGTACTGCGGCCCGCCGACGAGGACGAGCGCGACCCGGGGCAGGAGCGCGGTGGCGAGCACCGCCGCCGCGCAGCAGGCACCCACGAGCGAGACGGCGCGCAGCCGCGACCGTGACGTCCGGTCGCGCGCCATGGCCGGGAACAGCACGACGCTCACGAACTGCGGCAGGAACATGGCGGCCTTCGCCAGGATCAGCCCGGCCGCGTAGAGCCCGCTCTCGTGCACGTCGAAGCGGTTGCGCGCGATGAGCGAGTCGAGGCTGCTGAGGACGAAGTACGCGAGCAGCGCATGGGTGCCGTGGAAGGCCTCGGCGACGAGCGGGCGACGGCTCGCGGGCGTGGCGGGGGAGGCGTGGCCGCGCAGCATGGGCAGCCCGACGAGGACCGGGACGCACGCGCCGAGGGCGATGCCGACCATCGCGCTCGTCGCGTCGGGCCGCACGAGCAGGGCCGCGGTGCCGCACACGAGACGGCCGAGGCCGTTGCCGACGTAGATCGCCGACAGCGACCGCCACCGCTCGGTGCCCTGGGCGATGCCGGCCTCCGCGCCCATCACGGTGAGCGGCACGAGGGTCACGCCGGCCAGCACGACCGGCCACGCCGAGTCGAGCTTCAGCAGCGGGGTGAGCACGACGGTCGACGCCGCGACGACGGCACCGGCGGCGACGCCCGCGACGATCGTGACCCGCCGTACGACGCCGACGATCTCGGACGTGCGCCCGGGGTCGACGGCGAGCCGTCGCGCGGTCGCGGCCTGCAGACCGAGCGAGAGAACGTTGCCCATCAGCAGGATGCCGAGGAGGGCCGTGACGGCGCCCAGCTCGGCCGGCACGAGCAGCCGGGCGGACGCGACGCTGAAGCCGTAGACCACGACGTTCGAGACCATCATCGCCGCGGCGACGAGGGTCGCCCCGCCGAGCGCGGGACGGGCGGCGTCTCGTGTCACCGGGTCACCCTAACGAGCGCCGGGTCAGCACCCACCGCCCCGAGTGCGGCCGATCGCCGGTCCCGCCGGTCGGGCTCCCCTAGGGTGACGTGTCGTGGAGACCTGGCGCCGGACGATCGTGCTGCAGTGGGCCGTGCTCCTGACCGCGCTGGTCGGGCTGCCGTGGTTCCGCGGCGGGTACGTGCTGTCCTACGACATGGTCTGGGTGCCGCGGCCGGCGCTCGACCGCGCCGACCTCTGGGGGCTCGGCTCGGCCCTGCCCCGAGCCGTCCCGTCCGACGGCGTCGCGGCGCTGCTCGGGTCCGTCGTGGATCCCGTCGTCGTCCAGCGGGTCGTCCTGCTCGGGGCGCTGCTGCTCGCCGGGACGGGCGCGGCCCGGCTGACCGCGCGCCTGCCGACCGCCGCGCGGCTCGCCGCCGTGACGCTCGCGATCTGGAACCCGTTCGTCGCGGAGCGGCTCGTCCTCGGCCAGTGGCCGCTCGTGCTCGCCTACGGCGCCCTGTTCTGGCTCGTCGCGGCGGCGCGGGAGGAGCGCTGGGCGGTCGTCGCGCTCGCCCTCGCGGGAACCGCACTGACCCCCGTCTCGGGACTCCTGGGCGTCGTGGCGCTCGCGGTCGTCTCCCGGCGGGTCGTCGCGACGGTCGCGCTCGGGGCGCTGGTCAACGCGCCGTGGATCGTCGCCTCCCTGCTGAACCGCGACGCGCGGGAGCCCGACCCGCAGGGCGTCGCCGCGTTCGCGATCGCGCCGGAGGGGCCGTTCGGACGGCTCGGTGCGGCGTTGTCGCTCGGCGGGGTGTGGAACCGCGACGTCGTGCCGGACTCCCGGGGGCTCCTCGTCGTGGCGCTGATCTCCGTCGCGCTCTGGGCGGTCATGGTCGTCGGCGTCGTGCGGATGCGTCGGGACGCCGATCCGCTGCTCGTGCCGCTGGCCGTGCTCGGCGCGGTGGGTCTCGTCGTCGCGACGGCGGGGTGGTGGGGCCCGGGCCTGCTCGAGCGGGGGATCGAGGCCTTCGGTCCGCTGGCCCTGCTGCGCGACGGCACCCGGTGGCTCGCCCTGCTCGCGCCGCTGCAGGTCGTGGCCCTCGCCCACGGCGTCACCGACCTCGCGACGCGGCTGCGTCCGACGGGCTGGGCCGTCGTCCCGGCCGTCCTCGGCGTCCTCCTGCCGCTCGCGGCGCTGCCCGACCTCGCCGGCGGCGTCGCCGGTCGCCTCACCCCGGTGGACTACCCGGCCGACTGGACGGCGGCGGGGCAGACCGTGGCCTCGGTCGACGCCCGCGGCGACCTGCTGGTCCTGCCGTTCACGGCCTACCGCGCACCGTCCTGGAACGACGACCGCAAGGTGCTCGACCCCGCGGGCCGGTTCTTCGACCGCGACACGATCACCGACGACCGCCTGCTGGTGGGCGGGCGTCTCGTCGCCGGGGAGGACCCCCGGGCGAGCCAGGTTCGCCGCGTCCTGCGAGGCGAGGTCACCCCGGCGCGCCTCGCGCGGCTGGGCATCGGCGTCGTGGTCGTCGACACGAGCGCACCGGGCGGGCGGGCCGCGCTGCGCACGGTGCGACGCCTCGACGCGGTCGACCGCACCGGCGATCTGCGGGTCTACGCCGTGCCGCGGGCCCGCGCCCGCTCGATCGAGCCGGCCGACCGGTGGTCGGTCGTGGCGGCCTGGTCGGCGGCGGGGCTGGTCGTGCTCGTGGCGGGCGGGTCGCTCGTGCGCGAGCGGCGGGAACGTCGGGTCGCGCGAGCCGCGACGTCCTGACCCTGGTTCCTGCTACGCTTCCGGTGTCTTCGAGGGAGGGACATCAACGTGAGAACCACCGTCATCGGCGGCGGCGTGGCGCTGCTGCTCGGGTTCGGCCTCGCGGCCGCGACCGCCATCGGCGTCGTGCAGTCGCAGCAGAGTGCCGGCAACGAGCCCGTCAGCACGAGCAACGTCAGCTACGGCAACTGAACCACCGCACGACGAAGGGGCCCGGTCCATCGACCGGGCCCCTTCGTCATGCCCCCGGCACCCCGCCCCGACCCCGCAATTCGTGACCTTGTGGTCGCTTCAGACGTCTTGAAGCGACCAGAAGGTCACAAACCGCGACGTGGGCGCCGGGCGGCGGGGCGGGTGGGGTGGTCAGGCGCCGAGCTCGCGGGCGAAGGCCGCGCGGGAGGTGTCCCAGGAGTAGGCGTTCGCCTTCGCGAGCGCCCCCTCGCCGAGGAACGTGCGCCACTCGGTGTCCTCGACCACGTCGACCGTCTCGGTGACGAGCTGCTCCCGGTCGTCGACGAGCAGGCCCGAGTCCTTGTGGTCGATCGACTCGGTCGTGCCACCGGCCGTCGAGTAGGCGATCGTCGGCGTCGCGTGCGAGCCGGCCTCGCCGACGACGATGCCCCAGCCCTCCTTGAGCGACGGCAGCAGCATGAGCCACGAGCGCGCGAGGATCTCGTGCTTGGTGCGGTCGTCGACGAAGCCATGGAACGTCACGGCGTCCGCGACGCCCTGCTGCGCGGCGTAGGCGCGGAGCTCGTCGCCCCACCAGCCGTCGCCGACGACGTCGAGCGTCGCCTCCGGGTGGCCGACCCGCACCGCGGCCAAGGCGTCGATCGCGTGCTCGACCTGCTTGTGCGGGACGAGACGACCGAGCACGCACAGGCGCGGGGTGGGGGAGCGGCGCGCGTCGACGACGGGCGCCGGGTCGGTGCCGTTGTGCACGACGGCGATGCGGTCGCGGTCGACACCGAGGTCGATGAGCTCGAGGCGCGTGGCGTCGGAGACGCACACGTAGCGGCTGCGGCGGTACAGGCGCGGCGCGAGCCGGCTCTCGATCCACCAGCCGATGCGACCGGTGAGGCCGGGGTAGACGACGGGCCACTGCTCGCGGTGCACGTGGTGCACGAGCACGACGACGGGCTTGCGGGTCGCGAGCCGGGTGAAGAACGGCAGGCCGTTCTGGACGTCGACGACGACGTCGACCTTCCCGTAGCGGCGCGTGAGCAGGCGCAGGAACGTGGTCGCGTAGATGTCGAGCTTGGAGCCGCGACGCACGAACCGGACGCCGTCGCGGACCTCGTCGCGCGGCGCGGCGTCGTGCGCGGCGCACGCGATCGTGACCTGGTGCCCGCGCTCGACGAGCCCACGGGCCATCTCCTCGACGTAGCGCTCGGAGCCGCCGCCCTCGGGGTTGCGCGTGTCGCGCCAGTTGCAGAACAAGACGTGCACTGATCTCCCGGCGCGGGGCCGGTCCCTCCCTCACGGGCCGGCGAGCCGGCCGTCACGCCGCGTCCCTCAACACGGCGGTCGCGTCCCTCAACACGACGCCCCCAGGGTACCCCGGACCTGGTCCACGCGGCGGGTATCGTGCCCGGGTGACAGAGCACCGGTTCCGCCACACGCTCCGGCGCTCGTGGCGTCTGCTCCGGGCGTTCGGTCACGAGCAGAGCGATCCCGACCGGTTCTACGGCCCGCTCGCGGAGGACTCGGTGCGCCAGGTCGAGGCCTTCGCCCCGCTCGACGGCCGGCTGCTGCTCGACGTCGGTGGCGGTCCGGGCTACTTCGCCGACGCATTCCGCGCGGCGGGTGCGCGGTACGTCGGCCTGGACGCCGATCCCGACGAGCTGACCGGTCGTGGCGTGCCGGCGGAGGGCATGGTCCTGGGCAGCGGGATGCAGCTGCCGTTCGCGGACGCGACCTTCGACGTCGGCTACTCCTCCAACGTGCTCGAGCACGTGCCGGAGCCGTGGACGATGGCCGACGAGGTCGTGCGCGTGACCCGGCCGGGCGGGGTCGTCGTCCTGGCCTACACGCTCTGGTGGGGCCCGTGGGGCGGTCACGAGACCGCGCCGTGGCACCTCCTGGGCGGCCACCGGGCGCGTCGGCGCTACGTGCGACGCTACGGGCACGAGCCGAAGAACGTCTTCGGCACCTCGATGTTCGCCGTGACGGCCGGCGCGGGCGTGCGCTGGCTCCGGTCGCACCCCGACCTGGTCGACGTGCGGGCGTTCCCCCGGTACCTGCCGCACTGGCTGCACTGGATCGTGTGGGTGCCGGTCCTGCGCGAGGTCGCGACGTGGAACCTCGTGCTGGTCGGACGCCGGCGGGACGACCGATGACCCGCGAGTCCCTCGTCTGGCGGCTGCGCCTGGCCGCCTGCTGCCTGCTGCTCGGCGCGATCGCCTTCGTGCAGGCGCCGGGCCAGGTCGTGGGCGACACCAAGTACGACCTCTCGGTGCGCCCCGGGCTCATGCTCGAGAAGGTCCTGCACCTGTGGGACCCGCTCGGCAACTTCGGCCAGGTCCAGAACCAGGCCTACGGCTACCTGTTCCCGATGGGCCCGTTCTTCCTCGTCGGCCACGAGGTCGGGCTGCCGGCCTGGGTCGTGCAACGGCTCTGGTGGACGCTCGTGCTCGGGGTCGCCTTCCTCGGCGTCGTCAAGCTCGCCGGCGTGCTCGGGATCGGCCGGCCGTGGACGCGCGTCGTCGCCGGCTTCGCGTTCGCGCTGTCGCCCCGGATGCTCACGAACACCGGGCCGATCTCCATCGAGAACTGGCCGTCGGCGATCGCCCCGTGGGTCCTCGTGCCCCTCGTGCTGGCCGCGCAGGGCGGCATCGCGTGGCGCCAGGCGGCCCGCAGCGGGTTCGCGGCGAGCTTCGTCGGCGGCGTCAACGCGGTCGCGTCGGCCGCGATCGTGCCGATGGCGGCGCTGTGGCTGCTGACCCGACGTCCGTCGTGGCGGGCGGTGCGGCTCGCGCTCTGGTGGGGCCTGTTCATGGCGATGGCGACGCTGTGGTGGCTCGTGCCGCTGCTCGTGCTCGGCCGGTACAGCCCGCCGTTCCTGGACTACATCGAGAGCGCGGCGGCCACGACGGCGCCCGCGACGATCGCCGACGCCCTGCGCGGCACGACGAAGTGGGTCCCGTACGTCGCGACCGACTACAGCGCCGGGCGTGAGCTGCTCACGAACCCGGTCACGATCGTGCAGGGCGGCCTCGTCGTGGTCGCGGGCGTGCTCGGACTGGCCCGCCGCGACCTCCCGGAGCGCCGGTTCCTGCTGCTGTCGCTGCTGGCCGGGCTGAGCCTCGTGACGATGGGTCACCTGGGCTCGCCGCAGGGCGTGCTCGCGCCGACGCTGAACGACCTGCTCGACGGCGTGCTCGCCCCCCTGCGCAACACCCACAAGTGGGACGTGCTGGTCCGGCTGCCGCTCGTGCTCGGCACGGCGCACCTGCTGAGCGTCGCGGCCACCGCGGTCGTCGACGGACGTCGCGTCGTCCCCGCCGAGCTGCGCGTCCTGCGCACGAGCGTCGTCACCCTCGTCGTGGTCTCCGTCGTCGGGTCGGCGAGCCTCGTCTGGTCGACCGGGCTCGCCTCGGCGGGCGGCTTCCGGTCCACGCCGTCGTACTGGACGCAGGCGGCCCGCTGGCTGGAGGACCACGACGACGGGCGGCGCACCTACGTCGCCCCCGGCTCCCCGTTCGGCGACTACGTGTGGGGCACCCCGATGGACGAGGCCGTGCAGGCGCTCGCCGACGCGCCGTGGGCCACGCGCAGCGTCATCCCGCTCGTGCCCGGCGCCAACATCCGGATGATGGACGCGATCGAGTCGCGCCTCGTCGACGGCACCGGCTCCGAGGGGCTGTACCGCTACCTGCAGCGCGCCGGCGTCGGGCGGATCCTCGTCCGCGCCGACCTGCGTCCCGACGAGTCGACGCCGCGGCTCGCCCGCGTGCGCCAGGCGATCCTCGACACCCCCGGGCTGGTCCGGGTCGCGTCGTTCGGTCCCGAGCTCGGGGGCGAGACCCGGCTCGACGAGGGCCGCCGGTCGGCCGTGTTCGTCGACGACGGGCTCCAGACCCGCTTCCGGGCGATCGAGGTCTACGAGGTCCAGCCGTCCGCGGGCGGCGGGACGAACGCCGAGACCTTCGCCCTGGGACAGCCCGACCGCTTCGTGGGTGACTCCGCCTCCTTGCTGACGGCGCTCGAGATGGACGCCGTCGGCTCGGCGCCGGTCGAGTTCGCGCGCGACGCCGCCGCCACCGACGTGCCGCGGTCGTGGGTGCTGACCGACGGCTCGCGACGCCAGGAGGTCGACTACGGACGGGTGCACGACAACCGTTCGGCGTCGATCGCCCGGGACGAGCCGTGGCGGACGTCCCGACCGGTGCACGACTACGACACCGGCACCGCGGACCGCTGGCTCGCGGTGCCCGAGCTGCGCGGGGCCCGTTCGGTCCGGGCGACCTCCTCGGCGTCCGACGTCGGGTTCACGGGCGAGCTGACGCCCGCGGCCCAGCCGTTCGCGGCGGTCGACGGCGACCCGGACACCGCATGGGTCTCCGGACGGCCCGTCGCCGGCCGTCACGCCCTCACGATCCGCTTCACCGCGCCGCGCGCCGTGCGCACGGTCCGTCTGACGGCACCCGCGGTGCAGGGAGCCCGGTCGCGGTCCGTGCGGGTCGTGACGTCCGACGGCGTCGTGACGACCGACCTGGCCCCGGGCGACACGACGACCGTGCGCGTCGGGGCGACGGACACGACGTTCCTGCGGGTGGAGGCCCGGTCGGACCTCCTGCAGCCGCTGCGTCTCTCGGAGGTCGCGGTCCCCGGCCTCCGCGTCAGTCGCCCGCTCGTGCTGCCGCGGGCGCCCGGAGCCTGGGGCGCCCCCGCGACCATCGCGCTGTCGGTCGACGCGGGTGAGCGCAGCGCCTGCGTCACGGTCGACGGCGACGTCCGCTGCGCGCCCGACGACGAGCGGCTCGGCGAGGACGGGCGGGTCCTCGACCGCGTCGTCCGGATGCCCGCGGCCGCGCGCTACGCCCCGACCCTGCGGGTCGCTCCGTGGGGCACGCGGGCGCTGTCGGACCTGGTGCAGGCGGGGCGCGACCAGGTCGTGACGGCGTCGTCCCAGGCCACGCACGACCCGCGCTCGGGCGCGGTCGCCGCCCTCGACGGCGACGAGCGCACCGGCTGGGTGGCGGCGACGGACGACCGCGACCCGTCCCTCACCCTGGAGTGGGACCGCGAGCGCACCGTCCGCACGCTGCGGGTGCAGACCTCGCCCGGCCTCGTCGCCTCGACGCCCACGCGCGTGGTCCTCGACTTCTCCGACGGCACGACCCGCTCGGTGCGGGTGCGCGACGGTCGCGCGACGTTCGACCCGGTCCGGGCCGACGCCGTCCGGGTGCGCTTCGTGGCGGACGACGCGGCGGTCAGCGGCGACTCCGTCCGCGGCACCGGCCGCGAGCTGCCGGTCGGCGTCAGCGAGATCGGCCTGGACGGCGTCCCCGCCCCGGCCCCGCTGTCCTCGCAGGTCCGGGCGCTGCCGTGCGGCAGCGGTCCGACCGTCACGGTCGACGGGCGCTCGGCGCGGTCGCGGCTCGTGGCGAGCCCGGCCGGGCTGCTCGCGGGGTCGACGGCCACGGCGCGCCTGTGCGGCACCCGGTCGGTCACCCTCGACGCCGGCGACCGGCGGGTCACGGTCCGCGGCAACGACGTCGTCCGCCCCGTGTCGTTGCGGCTCGGACCGGAGTCGGCGACCACGACCGGCCGGGCCGCCCGCGCCGTCGAGGACCAGCAGCGGACCCGCGTGAGCGTGCCGGGGGCGTCGGCCCGCGACCTGCTGCTCGTGCGGGCCAACCAGAACGAGGGCTGGCGGGCGCGTCAGGACGGACGTGCCCTCACCGGGTCGACGCTCGACGGCTGGCAGCAGGGCTGGCGCCTCGCCGGCGACGGGCCGGTGCGCCTCGACTACGCCCCGGACCGCGTCTACCGCGCCGGTCTCTGGACGGGTCTGCTGACGTTCCTGCTCGTCGCCGCGGCCGCCTGGTGGCCCCGTCGTCGACGCACCGCCCCGCAGTCCCTGCTGCCGGCCGCGCGGACCGGGCGGGTCGTGGGGACGGTCGTCGTCCTGGGAGCGTGCGTCCTGCTGGCAGGGTGGCCCGGGCTCGTCGCGGGCGGGATCGGGGGACTGCTGGCGATCGTGCTCGCGGGCCGGTCCGACGCGGCCGTCGGCCGCTGGTCGGTCGGCGTCGTCGGCGCGGGCCTCGGCGCGGTCTACCTCGCCTACGCCGTGCGGCCCTGGGGTGGGGAGTCCGCGTGGGCCGGTCAGCTCACCTGGGTCCAGCTGCTCGCGCTCGGGGTGGTGTCCTTCGCGGCGCTGGTCGGCTGGCCGCGCCGGGTCAGACGACCCGCGAGCGAGACCGCAGGCCGCTCGACGACGTGATGCAGGACGATCGCCGCGACCACGCTCAGGACGAGCGTGAGCGGGGCGACGAGCCAGAAGCGTCCCGAGAACAGCTCGGTCGACGTCATCGCCATGACGGCGTGCAGCACCACGAGGTGGATGCAGAACACCGCGTAGGAGACCTGGCCGAGGTACCGGGGGACGCGGTGCTCGAGCGCGGCCCGGTAGCGGGTCGGTGGACCGAACACCGCCGGGACGACGACGAGCACGCCGACGGCCAGGTAGGCGAGGTTCTTGAGCAGCATCGTGGCGGGCGTCGTGCTCGGGCTCAGGTCGAGCGGCCCGGCCAGGGGCGTCGAGGCCAGCAGAAGGACGCTTGCCGCGACGGTCCAGCACAGGCCCGGCAACGACCCGGCGAGGTCGAGCAACCGCACGACGGCGTGGCGGGAGCCGTGCGACCGCGCGACCCAGGCCGCCGCGAGCACCATCCCGGCCGCGAACCAGTCGAGGTAGGCCGGCAGCCACTGGTGGGCGAACGGGAACTGCTCCTCGGCGGGCTTGGTCAGCGCCACGACCCACACGACGTTCACGGCGGTGAGCAGGCCGGCGAGGAGCACCGTCGAGCGCAGGACACCGACGCGTCGGGCGAGACGGGCCGAGCCCAGCAGGAGCAGCGGCAGGAGCACGTAGAACGCGACCTCGGTCTCGAGGCTCCACATCTGGGTCAGGCCGTCGGAGAAGAACCGGTCGCCGTAGAGCGTCGTCATGGTCAGGGACCGCACCCACGAGCCGGCGCCGACGTCGCGGGCGACGGTCAGGTGGACCACGACGAGGGTGACGACGAAGACCGGCCAGATCCGCAGGGCGCGCTTGATCGCGTAGTCGCCCAGGCGCGGCCCCGGTCGGCCCTCGCTCGCGGGGCGCAGGAAGCCGAGGGTGAGCAGGAAGCCGGACACGACGAAGAACAGCGCGACGCCGACGTCGAGGCGGGCCAGCATCGCGCCGATCAGCCCGCGCGGGTAC
>JAQIJP010000045.1:0-32880 GCA_036946185.1 Aeromicrobium erythreum | reverse complement strand
TCGTCGAGCGTCAGCAGCACGAAGTCACCGGCGGGTGGCGCGAACTCGTCGGCCACCATCGGCGTCCGGTCCGGGCCGCCGTAGATCGCGGTGTAGTACGCCTGGACCTCGTCCACCAGCACCTGGACGGCGGGCTCGTCGGCCCGCGCCCGTCGCAGGACGGGCGCGGGCGAGACGTCGCTCAGAGGTACTGGCCGGTGTTCGCGGCCGTGTCGATCGACCGACCCGGCTCCGCGCCGCTCTTGCCGGAGACCAGGGTGCGGATGAACACGATGCGCTCACCCTTCTTGCCCGAGATCCGCGCCCAGTCGTCGGGGTTGGTCGTGTTGGGCAGGTCCTCGTTCTCCTTGAACTCGTCGACGCAGGCCTGCAGCAGGTGCTGGATCCGCAGACCCTTCTGGCCCGCGCTCAGGAAGTCCTTGATGGCCATCTTCTTGGCGCGGTCGACGATGTTCTGGATCATGGCGCCGGAGTTGAAGTCCTTGAAGTACAGGACCTCCTTGTCGCCGTTGGCGTACGTGACCTCGAGGAACTGGTTCTCCTCGGACTCGGTGTACATCCGCTCGACGACGCGCTGGATCATGCCGGCGACGCACTCGTCACGGTTGCCGCCGAACTCGGCCAGGTCGTCCTCGTGCAGCGGCAGCCGCGACGTCAGGTACTTGCTGAAGATGTCGCGGGCGGCCTCGGCGTCGGGGCGCTCGATCTTGATCTTCACGTCGAGACGGCCGGGACGCAGGATCGCCGGGTCGATCATGTCCTCGCGGTTCGAGGCGCCGATGACCAGCACGTTCTCCAGGCCCTCGACGCCGTCGATCTCGCTCAGCAGCTGCGGGACGATCGTGTTCTCGACGTCGGACGACACGCCCGAGCCACGGGTGCGGAACAGCGAGTCCATCTCGTCGAAGAACACGATGACGGGCGTGCCCTCGCTGGCCTTCTCCCGGGCGCGCTGGAAGACCAGGCGGATGTGCCGCTCGGTCTCGCCGACGTACTTGTTGAGCAGCTCGGGGCCCTTGATGTTCAGGAAGTACGAGCGGCCCTCCTCGCCGGTGCGCTCGGAGACCTTGCGCGCGAGCGAGGACGCGACCGCCTTGGCGATCATCGTCTTGCCGCAGCCGGGTGGGCCGTACAGCAGGATGCCCTTCGGCGGACGCAGCTCGTGCTCGACGAAGACCTCGGGGTGCAGGTAGGGCAGCTCGACGGCGTCCTGGATGATCTCGACCTGACCGGCGAGCCCGCCGATGCTCGTGTAGTCGATGTCCGGGACCTCCTCGAGGACGAGCTCCTCGACCTCGCTCTTGGGGATCCGCTCGTAGACGTAGCCGGCGCGGGAGTCGAGCAGCATCGAGTCGCCCGCACGGAGCGTGACGTCGCGCAGCGAGTCGGCCAGCCGGACGACCTTCTCGTCGTCGGTGCTGCCGAGCACGAGGGCGCGCTCGCCGTCGGCGAGCACCTCCTTCAGCATCACGACCTCGCCGGTCGTCTCGAAGTCCAGGGCCGTGACGACGTTCATCGCCTCGTTGAGGATGACCTCCTGGCCCTTGCGCAGCGCGTCCTTGTCGACCGCGGGGCTGACGGTGACCCGCAGCTTGCGGCCGCCGGTGAACACGTCGACCGAGTCGTCGTCGTTGCGCTGCAGGAACGTGCCGAACCCCGTGGGCGGCTGGGCGAGGCGGTCGACCTCCTCCTTGAGGCTCACGATCTGGTCGCGGGCCTCGCGCAGCGTCGTCGACAGGCGCTCGTTCTGGGCGCTCGTCGCGCTGAGCCGGGCCTCGAGGTCGGAGAAGCGGGAGTCGTAGCTGCCCTCCGAGCCGAGCCGGCGGCGCAGGTGCTCCACCTCGGCGCGCAGGTAGGCGAGCTCGTGCTCGGATCCTGCGGTGTGGGACTGGTCGTCTGAACTCATGTCGCACCTCCTGCTCTGGATCTCGACCCTACCGTCGAAGACGTTGCACGACAGTGCGTCTCGTCACGACACGAGTGACGATCTGGTTGCAGAGCGCGGGTCAGTCCATCCCAGCGGGTCGCGGACCGGTGTAGTCCGGGCCGTACGCGCCGGGCGCGGGGCGCCGGGTCTTCTCCAGCGAGCGCACGCCGGGGGCCATCCGGCGTGCGGTCACCAGGAAGGCCGTGTGGCCGACCATGCGGTGGTCCGGCCGGACCGCGAGCCCCTCGAGGTGCCACTGGCGCTGCATCGTCTCCCAGGCGACCGGCTCGGTGAACCCGCCGTCCTCGCGGAGGGTCTCGACGAACCGCGACAGCTGGGTCGTGGTCGCGACGTAGGCGCACACGACGCCGCCGGGCACGAGCCGCTCTGCCGCGAGCGGCACGCACGTCCAGGGGTCGACCATGTCGAGGACGAGCCGGTCGACCTCGGGCTCGGCCATGACCTCGCGGACGTCACCGACGGTCAGCGTCCACGCCGGGTGGTCGCCGCCGGTGAGCTGGTCGACGTTGCGACGCGCGGTCTCGGCGAACTCCTCGCGCAGCTCGTAGGAGCCGACGTGGCCGTGCTCGCCGACCGCGCGCAGCAGGTAGGCCGTCAGCGCCCCGGAGCCGGCACCGGCCTCGACGACGCGGGCGCCGGGGAAGATGTCGGCCATCGTCACGATGTGGGCGGCGTCCTTGGGGTAGACGACGGCCGCGCCGCGGGGCATCGAGACGACGTACTCGGACAGCAGCGGGCGGAACACCTGGTACTGCCCGTCGAGCGTCGAGGTGATGACGATGCCCTCGGGGTGGCCGATGATGTCGTCGTGGCGGATCTGACCCTTCTTGGTCGAGAACTCGCGGCCCGCCTCGAGCTGGAGGTTGTGCTTGCGGCCCTTGGCGTCGCTGAGCCGCACCCACTCCCCCTCGACGAACGGTCCTGATCGCATCCAGGTGGTCACGGCTTCCTCCGGTAGGCGTCGTCGACGGCGTCCGCGTGCAGCAGGCCGGTGGCTCGGCCCTGGGGGTCGACGACGAGGTAGGTGGTGGCGGGGTGGGCGGCCATCGCCCGCAGCAGGCCGGTGCCGTGCAGTCCCATGGGCAGCGTCGGCAGTCCGGCCGGCACGGGCACGGCGGGGTCGAGCGGGGCGGTGAGGCGGTCCAGGTGCAGCCGGTTGACCCGCGCGAGGCGGTCGGCCTGGCGCAGGGCGTCGGTCGCGCCGCTCCAGAGGACGGCCCCGACGATCACGGCCAGGGCGAGGTCGACGTACCAGCTGGGCCCGAGGCGGTCGCGGAACAGCAGCACCCAGGCCACGACGGCGACGGCGGTGAGGCGCCCGACCCAGGCGGCGACCCGGACGCCGAGCGCCTCGTCGCCCGTGACGCCCCAGACGACCGCCCGCAGGACCCGGCCGCCGTCGAGCGGCAGACCGGGCACGAGGTTGAACAGGGCCACGAGCAGGTTGACCCAGCCGAGGGACCACAGGACGGCGTCCAGGATCCCGTCACCCGGACGGCCGCGCCCGCCCACGCGAGCAGGCCCAGCAGGCCTGAGGCGATCGGTCCGACGATGCTCGTCGACAGCTCCTGCCACGGGCTGCGCGACTCCCCCTCGATGACCGTCTCGCCCCCGAGCAGGTGCAGCGTGATGTGGGGGGCGTGCATGCCGTGCAGGCGGGCCAGCGCCAGGTGCGCGAGCTCGTGCAGGAAGACCGAGACGTAGAGCCCCAGCACGAACGTGACCGCCAGCAGGTACGGATCGACGCGGGCGCCGTCGAAGCGCGGGGCGATGACCAGCACGAGCACGACGCCCATCACGAGCAGCGACGGTCGTGCGAGCACGTCGGTCCCGCCGATGCGGCCCAGGCGCCAGGTGCCCGAGGGCAGGGGGCCGGACGACCGGTCGGACGAGCTCACCGCCCCAACCTATCGGTGCGTGGCGGGCCGGTCGTGTCGGCGGCGGCGGCTAGGTTCGGGGCGTGGACACGACGGTCGACGACTCCCCCGCGCCGCCCGTGCGGCAGCTGCGCACGGCGCTCTCGCCCAGCCGGGCCGGCGACTTCCAGACCTGCCCGCTGCTCTACCGGTTCCGGTCGATCGACCGGCTGCCCGAGCCGGCGTCGCCGGCCGCGGCCCGCGGCACCCTGGTCCACTCCGTCCTCGAGCACCTCTTCGACCTGCCGGCCGCCGAGCGGACGCTCGAGCAGGCCGCCGCGCTCGTGCACGAGCGCTGGCCCGTGCTCCAGGCCGAGGACCCCCGGCTCGCCGAGCTGTTCACCGCCGACGAGGCCGCGGAGCAGGCGTCGTGGCTCGCCTCGGCGACCGAGCTGCTCGGGTCGTACTTCCGGCTCGAGGACCCGCGCTGGCTCGAGCCCGCCGAGCGCGAGCTGCGCGTCGACCACGTGCTCGAGTCGGGTCTCGGGCTCGGCGGCATCGTCGACCGGCTCGACGTCGCGCCGGACGGGCGGATCCGCGTCGTCGACTACAAGGGCGGCCGGGCGCCGAGCCCGCGGTTCGAGGACAAGGCGCTGTTCCAGATGCGCTTCTACGCCCTCGTCGTGTGGCGCACCCGCGGCGTCGTGCCCACGCTGCTGCAGATGCTCTACCTGGGCGACGGCACCGTCCTCGAGGTCGTCCCGACCGAGGCCGACCTGCTGGCCACCGAGCGCAAGGTGCAGGCGCTGTGGGACGCGATCAGCGACTGCCTGGCCCGTGGCGAGTTCCAGCCGCGACGGTCCGCGCTGTGCGGCTGGTGCTCCCACCAGGCGCTGTGCCCCGAGTTCGGCGGCAGCACGCCGCCGATGCCGACGATCGAGCTGGTCGCACCTACCGCTGAGCGCTCAGACGTGGGCGGCGCGTAGCTCCCGCAGCTCGGCCGCCGTCGCGCCGGCCAGGGAGTCGCGGAACACCCGCCGCGCCGCCGGCGGGATCGCGACGACGTGGGGCACGGCGAGCACGGTGCAGCCGGCCGCGTTCGCCGAGGCGGCGCCCACCGGCGAGTCCTCGATCGCGACGCAGTCGGCCGGGTCGACCCCGAGCAGCGCGGCGGCCCGCGCGTACGGCTCGGGGTGCGGCTTGCCATGCGTCACGAGGTCGCCCGTGACGACGGCGTCGAAGCCGAGCGTGTCGACCAGGACGTCGGCGATCGGCGCGTACGACATCGTCACGAGCGCCTGCGGCACGCCGGCCGCGTGCAGGTCGGCGATCAGCTCGGACGCGCCGGGGCGCCAGGGCACGTCGCCCTGCAGCGCGGCGACGACCTGGGCGACCAGGTGGTCGACGATCTCCTCGATCGACCACGTCAGGCCGATCCGCTCGCGGATGTACTCCGCCGCCTTCGGCAACGGGTTGCCGACGAGCTGCAGGCCGTCGGCCTCGGTCCAGGCGACCCCGTGCGCGGCGGCGAGCTCGTGCTCGGCGGCCATCCACATCGGCTCGGTGTCGACGATCGTGCCGTCGAGGTCCCACAGGACGGCGGCGAGGTCTGTCACCGCTCCAGACTAGGCTGTCGGACCGGGGACGACGCGAGGGGGACGGGACCGTGAGCACGACGTGGGCCAAGGGTCCGCTGCGCCCGTTCCGCCACCCGCAGTACCGACGGTTGGTCGCGTCGATGGTGCTCGAGCTGACCGCCGCCGGCTGCTGGCTCGTCGCCGTGGTCTGGCTCGTGATCGAGCACGACGGCGGGCCGACCCAGCTCTCGGTCGTCACCACGGGCACCGCGCTCGGCCTGGTCGCGACGGTGCTGCTCGGCGGGGTCGCGGCCGACCGTGTCCCGCAGCGCCGGATCCTCGTCGGGACCACCGTCACCCGTATCGCCGTGATCGCCGCGGTCACGACGATGGCGGCCACCGGCACCTACTCCGTCCTGGCGCTCGCCGGCGCCGCCGTGTTCATCGGCGTGGCCGAGGGCTTCTACTTCCCGGCCTACTCGGCGCTGCTGCCCTCGCTCGTCACGTCCGACGACCTGCTCGCCGCCAACGGCTTCGAGGGCTTCGTGCGGCCGACCTTGCTCCAGGCCGCCGGCCCGGCGATCGCGGGCGTCGTCGTCGCGGGCTGGTCGCCGACGGCCGCCCTCGCCGTCACGCTCGTCCTCGAGGTCCTCGTGCTCGTGCCGTTGCTGAGCCTGCGACCCGTGCCGCTGCGGCGTGACCTCTCGACCGAGCCGTCGACGCCCTGGGCCGACGTCGTCGGCGGTGTCCGCTACATGGTGGCCACGCCGTGGTTCCTCGCGACGCTGCTGTTCGCGTGCCTCGCGGTGCTGGCCGTCGTCGGTCCGCTCGAGGTGCTCGTGCCGTTCGTCGTCAAGGACGAGGCCGGCGGCGGTCCCACCGACCACGCCTGGGTGCTCGCCGCGTTCGGCATCGGCGGAGCGATCGCGGCGCTGGTGGCCGGGTCGAGCCGGCTCCCCCGGCGCTACCTCACCGTCATGGTCATGGCCTGGGGCCTCTCGGGGCTGCCGCTCGTCATCGTCGGCTTCACCGAGTCGGTGCTCGTCATCGCCGCCGCGATGTTCGTCGTGGGGGCCCTGTTCGAGTGGCCGACCGTGATCTGGGGCACGTTGCTGCAGCGGCGGGTCCCGCCGGAGCTGCTCGGTCGCGCGTCGAGCCTCGACTTCTTCGTGTCGCTGCTGCTCATGCCCGTCTCCATGGCCCTCGCGGGCCCGGTGAGCGCGTGGATCGGCCTCGGCGCGACCTTCGTGCTCGTCGCCGTCATCCCGCTGGTGGCCGCGCCCGTGGCGATCCTGGCGGCCCGGATGCCCGCCGACGAGCTCGCGCACCCGCTCGACACGTGACATGTGACCCCGTCCGCTCGTTCGACGTGGGAGAATGGGGAACGAGTCATCCGTGAAGGTCCACGCGAGCCCGCCGACGGCTGGAGACTCCCCCAGGTCGTCGACCGTCATCGACTCGATCCCGGAGGAGAAACCGTGACCCAGAACCGTGCGTGGCGCCCCGACGCCACCGACGCCCTGACCGCTGCGCTGCGCGAGCGGATCATGGTGCTCGACGGCGCGATGGGCACCGCGATCCAGCGTGACCGCCCCGACGAGGCGGGCTACCGCGGCGAGCGCTTCGCCGACTGGTCCTGCGACGTCGGCGGCAACAACGACCTGCTGACGCTCACCCAGCCCGACATCATCGCCGGCATCCACCGCGAGTACCTCGAGGCCGGCGCCGACATCATCGAGACCAACACCTTCAGCGCGAACGCGATCTCGCTGCGCGACTACGACATGGTCGAGCTCGCGTACGAGCTCAACCACGAGTCGGCCCGGCTCGCGCGCGAGCAGGCCGACGCGGTCGAGGCCGAGACGGGACGCCCGCGCTACGTCGCGGGCGCGCTCGGCCCGACGACCCGCACCGCCTCGATCTCGCCGGACGTCAACGACCCCGGTGCGCGCAACGTGCAGTACGAGGAGCTCGTCGACGCCTACGCGACGGCCACCCGCGGCCTGCTCGACGGTGGCGCCGACGTCGTGTTCATCGAGACGATCTTCGACACCCTCAACGCCCGCGCCGCGATCTTCGCGGTGGAGACGGTCTTCGAGGAGTACGGCCGGCGCTGGCCGATCATCATCTCCGGCACCATCACCGACGCCTCGGGCCGCACGCTCTCGGGCCAGACGGCCGAGGCGTTCTGGTACTCGGTGCGGCACGCCAAGCCGCTGCTCGTGGGCCTGAACTGCGCCCTCGGCGCCAAGGAGATGCGGCCGTACATCGCCGAGATCTCGCGGCTCGCCGACTGCTTCGTGTCCTGCTACCCCAACGCGGGCCTGCCGAACGCGTTCGGCGAGTACGACGAGGAGCCGGACGAGACCGCCGCGATCATCCGCGACTTCGCCGACAGCGGCTTCGTCAACCTGGTCGGCGGCTGCTGCGGCACGACCCCCGGCCACATCGCGAGCATCGCGCGCACCGTCGAGGGCCTGACGCCGCGCGTCCCCCCGACGACGCCACCGGCGCTGCGACTGTCCGGCCTCGAGCCCCTCGTCGTCGACGAGGACTCGCTGTTCCTCAACGTCGGCGAGCGCACGAACATCACCGGCTCCGCGCGCTTCCGTAACCTCATCCGCGACGGCGACTACGACACGGCGCTGGCCGTGGCCCGCCAGCAGGTCGAGAACGGCGCGCAGGTGATCGACGTCAACATGGACGAGGGCATGATCGACGGCGTCGCCGCGATGGACCGCTTCCTGAAGCTGGTGTCCTCCGAGCCCGACATCTGCCGCGTCCCGGTCATGGTCGACTCCTCGAAGTTCGAGGTCATCGAGGCGGGCCTGCGGGTCCTGCAGGGCAAGCCGATCGTCAACTCGATCTCCCTCAAGGAGGGCGAGGAGCCGTTCGTCGAGCACGCGCGGCTGTGCCGCAAGTACGGCGCCGCGGTCGTGGTCATGGCGTTCGACGAGGACGGCCAGGCCGACAACCTCGAGCGCCGCAAGCAGATCTGCGAGCGGGCGTACCGCATCCTCGTCGACGAGGTCGGCTTCCCGGCCGAGGACATCATCTTCGACCCGAACGTGTTCGCCGTCGCGACGGGCATCGAGGAGCACGCCAACTACGGCGTCGACTTCATCGAGGCGTGCCGCTGGATCAAGGCGAACCTTCCCGGCGCGCTGATCTCCGGCGGCATCTCGAACGTCTCGTTCTCCTTCCGCGGCAACAACCCGGTCCGCGAGGCGATCCACGCGGTCTTCCTGTTCCACGCGATCAAGGCGGGCCTCGACATGGGCATCGTCAACGCCGGCGCCCTCGCGGTCTACGACGAGGTCGACGAGCGGCTGCGCGAGCGGATCGAGGACGTCATCCTCAACCGTCGCGACGACGCCACCGAGCGGCTGCTCGAGATCGCCGGCGAGTTCGCGGGCGACGGGCAGAAGGCCGAGGTCGCGACCGAGGAGTGGCGCAACCTGCCGGTCGGCGAGCGCATCACGCACGCCCTCGTCAAGGGCATCGACGCCTACGCCGAGTCCGACACCGAGGAGCTGCGCGCCGAGATCGAGGCCCGCGGCGGCCGCCCCATCGAGGTCATCGAGGGCCCGCTCATGGACGGCATGAACGTCGTGGGCGACCTGTTCGGCGCCGGCAAGATGTTCCTGCCCCAGGTGGTCAAGAGCGCCCGCGTCATGAAGAAGGCCGTCGCCTACCTGATCCCCTTCATCGAGGCCGAGAAGGACCCGTCCGAGGCGGGCCGCAGCAACGGCACCGTGCTCATGGCCACCGTCAAGGGCGACGTCCACGACATCGGCAAGAACATCGTCGGCGTCGTGCTGCAGTG
Source organism: Aeromicrobium erythreum (assembly GCA_036946185.1). Classification (GTDB taxonomy): domain Bacteria; phylum Actinomycetota; class Actinomycetes; order Propionibacteriales; family Nocardioidaceae; genus Aeromicrobium; species Aeromicrobium erythreum_A. The sequence continues at coordinate 23,673 of JAQIJP010000045.1, read as the reverse complement.
CAACAACTTCGACGTCATCGACCTCGGGGTCATGGTCCCGGCCCAGAAGATCCTCGACGCCGCGCGCGAGCACGGCGCCGACGTCATCGGTCTGTCCGGCCTCATCACGCCCTCGCTCGACGAGATGGTCAACGTCGCGAGCGAGATGGAGCGCCAGGGCTTCGACGTGCCGCTGCTCATCGGCGGCGCCACGACCTCGCGCGCGCACACCGCCGTCAAGGTCGACGAGAAGTACCACGGGCCGGTCGTGTGGGTGAAGGACGCCTCGCGCTCGGTGCCGGTGGTCGCCCAGCTGATGTCCGACGAGGGCCGCGAGCGACTGCTCACGGACCTGCAGGAGGACTACGACTCCCTGCGCGAGCGGCACGCCGCCCGGCAGGACACGCGCAAGATGCTCCCGATCGAGCAGGCCCGCGAGGACGCGACGCCGATCGACTGGTCCGACTACCAGCCGCCGCAGCCCGCATGGGAGGCCGGCCGTCGGCACGTGTTCGAGTCGTACGACCTGGCCGAGCTGCGCGAGTACATCGACTGGCAGCCGTTCTTCAACGCCTGGGAGATGAAGGGCAAGTACCCCGACATCCTCAACAACCCGGCGTCCGGCGAGACCGCGCGCAAGCTGTTCTACGACGCGCAGGAGATGCTCGACCGGATCATCGACGAGAAGTGGCTGACGGCACGCGGCGTGGTGGGCATCTTCCCGGCGAACGCCGTGGGCGACGACACCGAGATCTACACCGGTGACGACCGCGCGGAGGTCCTGACCCGACTGCACCACCTGCGCCAGCAGACCGAGCACCGCCCCGGTGTGCCCCACCGCAGCCTCGCGGACTTCGTCGCCCCCAAGGAGACGGGTCTGCCCGACCACGTCGGCGCCTTCGCCGTGACCGCCGGCCTCGGCAGCCAGGACAAGATCGCCGAGTTCAAGGCCGACCACGACGACTACAGCGCGATCCTGCTGGAGTCGCTCGCGGACCGGCTCGCGGAGGCGTTCGCGGAGCGTCTGCACGAGCGCGTGCGCACCGAGATCTGGGGCTACCAGCCCGAGGAGGAGCTCGACAACGACGCGCTCATCGCCGAGAAGTACGTCGGCATCCGGCCCGCGCCGGGCTACCCGGCGTGCCCGGAGCACACCGAGAAGCAGACCCTGTGGGAGCTGCTCGACGTGCAGGCCGCGACCGGCATCGAGCTCACCGAGAGCATGGCGATGTGGCCCGGCGCCTCGGTCAGCGGCTGGTACTTCTCGCACCCGCAGTCGCAGTACATGGTCGTCGGCCGGCTGGGTCGGGACCAGGTCGCCGACTACGCGCGGCGCAAGGGCTGGACGGTGTCCGAGGCCGAGAAGTGGCTCTCGCCGAACCTCGGCTACCGGCCCGACGACGAGTGACGGCGCGCCACCGCCCGGCGTGCCCCGCCGTGCGCCGTAGGGTGGACACGTGAGCGACGTCGACATCCCCGCGATGAACGACCCCTGGGTCGTCGCGGCCTTCGAGGGCTGGAACGACGCGGCGGACGCGGCGACGTCGGTCGTCGACCACCTGGTCGAGGCCTGGGACGCCGAGATGCTGACGCAGCTCGACCCCGAGGACTACTACAGCTACACCGACACCCGTCCGCAGATGCGGCTCGACGACGAAGGTCACCGGCGGCTCGTGTGGCCGACGCCGACGATCTGGCACGCCAAGCCCCCGCACAGCGAGCGGCACGTGCTGCTGCTGAGGGCGCCCGAGCCGAACCTGCGGTGGCGACACTTCTGCTCGACCGTCCTGGGGGTCGCCCGGCTGGCCGGGGCCACCGACGTCGTGACGATGGGTGCGCTGCTGGCCGACGTCCCGCACACCCGGCCGGTGCCCGTGAGCGGCTCCTCGACGGACGCGGCGCTCGCCGAGCGGCTCGGCCTGCACCCGTCGACCTATCTCGGACCGGTCGGGATCACGGCCGCGCTGACCGAGGCGGCGGCCGACGCCGGGCTCGCGTCCCTGTCGCTGTGGGCGGCCGTGCCGCACTACCTGGCCGAGCCGCCGTGCCCCAAGGCCACGCTCGCCCTGCTCGGCGCGCTCGAGGACGCGCTCGGCTTCCCGCTGCCCCAGGGTGACCTGGAGGACCTGTCGAACGCGTGGCAGCGCGGCGCCGAGGAGGCCGTCAACGAGGACCCCGACGTCGCGGAGTACGTCCAGGAGCTCGAGCAGGAGCGCGACGCGGGTGAGCTGCCCGGGGCGAGCGGCGACGACATCGCCCGCGAGTTCGAGCGCTACCTGCGCCGCCGCGACCCCGGCACCTGACCCCGCTCCCCCAGATGTGCTGCTGCATCCACCGTTTCCCTGGCGGAGACGGTGGATGGAGCAGCAAATCTCGGGGCTGGGTCGGTCAGAGCTCGACGCCGAGGAGGGCGTCGACGAGCGCGGCGACCTCGGCCCCGGCCGTCGGGTCGTCGCCGTCCGTGGCGGCCCACTCGTCGACCGCGGCGAGCGCGGCCGGGGCGTCGAGGTCGAGGGAGAGCGCCTCCCGGACCGCCTCGAGCACGGTGCCCGAGGCGCCGGCGGCCGGACGGGCGACGGCGTCGCGCCAGCGGGCCAATCGGTCCTCGGCCGCGACGAGGTCGTCCTCGAACCACTCCCAGTCGCTGCGGTAGTGGTGGGCGAGCAGCGCGAGCCGGATCGCCATCGGGTCGCGGCCTGCTTCTCGCAGCGCCGAGACGAGGACGAGGTTGCCCTTGGACTTCGACATCTTCTCGCCGTCGTAGCCGACCATGCCGGCGTGGACGTAGGCCTGGGCGAACGGCTCGCCCGTCGCGACGCGCGCCTCGGACGCCGACATCTCGTGGTGTGGGAACACCAGGTCTGACCCGCCGCCCTGGACGTCGAAGTCCGTCCCGAGGTGCTGCAGGGCGATCGCGGCGCACTCGACGTGCCAGCCCGGACGGCCACGGCCGAGGGCCGAGTCCCAGGCGGGCTCCCCCGGCCGCTCGGCCTGCCAGACGAGGCAGTCCAGCGGGTCGCGCTTGCCGGGACGGTCCGGGTCGCCGCCGCGCTCGCCGAACAGGGCGCGCATCGTGTCGCGGTCGAAGCCGGAGACCGAGCCGAAGTGCTCGTCGTCGTGGACGGCGAAGTAGAGGTCGTCGTCGACGCGGTAGACGGCGTCGCCCAGCCGGCCGACGAGCTCGACGACGAGGTCGATGGACTCCACGGCGCCGACGTAGTGCTTCGGTGGCAGCACGCGCAGGGCCGTCATGTCGGTGCGGAAGAGCTCGGTCTCGCGCTCGGCGAGGGCGACCCAGTCCTCGCCCGTCGCGTTCGCGCGCTCGAGCAGCGGGTCGTCGACGTCGGTGACGTTCTGCGTGTAGACCACGTCGAGGCCACGGTCGAGCCACTGGCGCTGCAGCAGGTCGAAGGCGAGGTAGGTGGCCGCGTGCCCGAGGTGGGTGGCGTCGTACGGCGTGATGCCGCAGACGTAGAGCCGCGCCGTGTCCTCCGGCGTCGACGGGACGAGGCCGCGGGTGGCGCTGTCGTGCAGCCGCAGGACCGGGGCGGTGCCCTCGAGACGGGGGATCTTCGGTCCGGGCCAGCTGCGCATGCCTCCGAGACTATCCGCCGTGACCACCCGGCCTGTCGCCCGGCTCGGCCCCGCACGACCTGGGACGATGGCCGCGTGATCATCGACTGCGCGGTGTACCGCGACGGGGTGCGCGAGGACGTCCACGACCACCGCCAGGAGTCCCTCGAGGAGGCGCTCGGCCGCCTCGGCGAGGACGACTTCCTGTGGGTCGGCATCAACAACCCGACGAAGGACGAGATGTCCCGCGTCGGCGCGGCGCTCGACCTGCACCCGCTCGCCGTCGAGGACGCCCTCGAGGCCCACCAGCGGCCCAAGGTCGAGCGGTACAAGGACCACCTGTTCATGTCGCTGCGGACGGTCAGCTACGCGGACGACGACATCCAGACCCACGAGGTCAACGTGTTCCTCGCGGAACGCTTCCTGCTCACGGTCCGTCACGGCGGCCGCGACCTGCGGGAGGCCCGGCGGCGCGCCGAGGGCCTCATCGAGGCGCTCGCGCACGGTCCCACGGCCGCCCTGCACGCCGTCGTCGACACGATCGTCGACCGCTACGAGGCGGTCGCGGCCGAGCTGGAGCAGGACGTCGAGGAGGTCGAGTCGTCGGTCTTCTCACCGCGCCCCACGAGCGACGCGTCCCGCATCTACCGGCTCAAGCGCGAGACCCTCGAGTTCCGCCGTGCCGTCGTCCCGCTGCGCGACCCGCTGCACCGGTTCGCCGTCCAGACGATGCCGGACGACGCCAAGCCGTACTACCGCGACATCGCCGACCACCTCGCCCGCGCAGCGGAGGCGATCGACTCGATCGAGCACCTGCTCGACAACGCGCTCAACGCGCACCTCGCGCAGCTGTCCGTCCAGCAGAACGAGGACATGCGCAAGCTCGCCGCGGGCGCCACGATCTTCGCGGTCCCGACGGCGATCGCCGGCATCTACGGCATGAACTTCCAGCACATGCCCGAGCTGCACTGGACCTTCGGCTACCCGCTGTGCCTGGCCGTCATCGCCGGGATCTGCGCCTACGTCTACCGGCGGTTCAAGCGCTCCGGCTGGCTCTGACGGGTGCGATGATCGGGTGGTGGACGACAGGGAGCAGGAACGTCGGTCGGGGTTCGCGCGATACCCGGCACCCGGTCGTCCCGAGCAGCCGATGCCCCAGGCCCCGTCGCCCTGGCCGTGGATCATCGGCGGCACCGTCGTCGCCGTGCTGACGCTGCTCGGCCCGATCGTGATCTACGCCGTGATCTCCGGGCACCCGGGCTGAAGCCACCGGGCGGTCGCGCGCCGACGCGGCCGGCTCCGGGTCAGCGACCCTTCGGGTCGAGCGTGGGGCGGACCGAGATCGTCTCGTACTGGGCCTCGGGCGGGGCGTCGACGGCCGTCCGGACGGCAGTCGCGATCGTCCCGGGCGTGATCATCCGCTCCGGGTGCGGTGCCGGGCTGCCCTCGATCGCGCCGTGGGCCATCGCGGTGTCGACGATCCCGGGGTGGACCGAGGTCACGCGCACGCCGTGCTCGCGCTCCTCCTCGCGCAGGCAGTCGCCGAAGGTTCGCAGCGCGAACTTGCTGCCGGAGTAGACCGCGTTGCCCGGGCTCGAGAAGAGCCCGGCGCCCGAGTTGATCAGGACGACGATGCCCTGGGCAGCTCGCAGGGCCGGCAGCAGACGCGCCGTCAGGTCGGCGACCGCGAACACGTTGGTCTCGAAGACCTCGCGCCACCGCGCGCGGGTCGTGTGCTCGACCCGCTCTCCCGCGGAGATGCCGGCGCCGTGCACGAGGACGTCGAGCGACGCGGGCAGCTCTGCGGCCGCCACGGCCTGCTCGTCGCTGACGTCGAGCACCAGCACGGAGGCGTCGTCGAGCCCGGCGGCGACCTCCGCGAGGGCGTCGGCGTCACGACCCACCAGGACGACGCGATGGGTCCGGCCCAGGTCGACGGCGATCGCGCGACCGATGCCACGCGACGCGCCCGTGACGAGGGCAAGGGGTCGGTCGGTCATGAGATCACCCGGCGATCGCGACGTTGGCGGTGATCACACCCGTACCCACGAGCACGAGGGTCAACGCGCCGAGCCCGATCCGGTACGCGACGAACGGCGCGTACGACCGCTTGCTCACGTAGTCGAGCAGCCAGTGGATGACGGCGATGCCGACCACGAACGCGACGACCGTGCCGACGATCGTCGGGCCCCAGCCGTAGGCGTTGTCTCCGCCGGGCACGTCCTTGAGCTTGTAGACGCCCGCGCCGACGACGGCCGGGATGGCGAGCAGGAACGCGTACCGGGTCGCCGCGGCGCGCTCGTAGCCGAGGAACAGGCCCATCGAGATGGTCGCGCCGGAGCGGGAGACGCCCGGCACGACGGCGGCGGCCTGGGCGAGGCCGAACAGGACGGCGTGGCCCCAGGTCAGGTCGTCGATCGGCTTGGCGTTGCGGCCGACCTTCTCGGCGATGCCCAGCACGACGCCCAGGACGATCAGCATCGTGCCGATGACCCAGAGGTTGCGGAAGTTGCTGTCGATGAGGTTCTCGAGCGCCAGGCCGAGCAGCACGATCGGCAGCGAGCCGATGATGACGAACCAGCCCATCCGCCACTCGTGCTGCTGCCGTGCCTCGGCCGAGACCAGACCGCGCAGCCAGCCGGTGGCGATCGACCAGATGTCGCGCCAGAAGTAGATGAGGACCGCGAGCTCGGTGCCGATCTGCACGACCGCCGTGTAGGCGGCGCCGGGATCGTCCCAGCCGAAGAACTTTGGGAAGATCGCGAGATGGGCGCTGCTGGAGATGGGCAGGAACTCCGTGAGCCCTTGCAGCAGACCGAGCACGACCGAGCGCAGGAAATCCACGGCGCGAGCCTAACGGACCCCTGGGGAGCCCCCGACTACCCTGCTGCCATGCAGGAACGCCGCGTCGGACGCTCTGGCCTCACGGTCTCGCGCCTCGGTCTGGGCACCATGTCCTTCGGCGCCGCGATCGACCAGATCGACGCCGAGGAGCTCCTGCGCGGGTTCGTCGACGCCGGCGGCACCCTGGTCGACACCGCGCCCGTCTACGGCGACGGCCGCTGCGAGGAGCTCGTCGGTGGGCTGCTGTCCAAGCTCGGCCTGCGCGACCGGCTCGTGCTGGCCGGCAAGGCCGGCATCGCCCGGCGCGGCGAGACCGTGGTCCGCGACTCGTCGCGGCGCTCGCTGCTCGACCAGCTCGACCAGTCGCTGCGCGACCTCGGCACCGACCACCTCGACCTCTGGCAGGTCCACCGCTGGGACGACGACACGCCGGTCGAGGAGACGCTGGCCGCGCTGGAGCACGCCGTCGCCACCGGTCGCACCCGCTACGTCGGCATCTCGAACTTCTCCGGCTGGCAGACGGCCCTGGCCCACACCTGGCTGGCGGGCCGGCCGAGCGCCACCCCTCTCGTGAGCACGCAGGTCGAGTACTCGCTCCTGCACCGCGAGCCCGAGGCCGAGGTGCTGCCGGCCGCCCGGCACACCGGGATGGGCGTCCTGGCCTGGTCGCCGCTCGGGCGCGGGGTGCTGACCGGCAAGTACCGCGGGGGCATCCCGGTCGACTCGCGCGGGGCCGACCCGCAGTGGGAGGCCTTCGTCGCGCCCTACCTGACCCGTGAGCGCACCGGCGTCGTCGAGGCCGTCGCCCGGGCCGCGGAGGGACTCGAGGTCTCGATGGCCCAGGTCGCCCTGGCCTGGCTGCGTGAGCGTCCCGCCGTGTCCTGCCTGGTGGTCGGCGCCCGCACGTCCCACCAGCTGGCTGAGATCCTGGCGTCGGAGGACGTCACGATCCCTTCCGAGATCGTCGCCGCCCTCGACGACGTGTCCGCACCGACGACCTGGGAGGCCTGAGTGGTCGAGTACGAGTTCTGGAACCTGTCGATCCCGCGCACGCAGTCGCGCAACGCGGTGTGCCGGATGCTCACCGACGCGGCGGAGTACCAGGGCTGGGAGCTCGACCGCCTCCGCAAGGACTCCTCCGGCCACCGCACCGTCCGGTTGCGCCGCAAGATCATCCGGATGCGCCCCACCTGGTGAGCGGGTCGCGGTTTACCCGCTCAAGCGGGTAAACCGTCGCCGTTCAGGGGAAGCCTCCCCTGAATCGCGCAGGTTGCCTCGATCGGACTGGTCTCAGACGAGGTCGAGGAAGCGGTCGAAGACCCGCGACCCGAACTCGAGCGCGTCGACCGGCACCCGCTCGTCGACGCCGTGGAACAACGCCGTGAAGTCCAGGTCGGCCGGCAGCCGCAGCGGCGTGAACCCGTACGACGTGATGCCGAGCTTGCTCCAGCCCTTGGCGTCGGTGCCGCCGGACATGAGGAACGGCGCGACGTGCGCCTCGGGGTCCTCGGCGTGCAGCGCGACGGTCATGGCGTCGACGAGGTCGCCCTCGAACGGGAACTCCAGCGCGGCGTCGGTGATGTACGGCTCGACCATGACGCGGTCGCCGACGACCTCCTGGACGGCGGGCAGGAACGTGTCGGCGTGGCCCGGCAGGTAGCGCCCGTCGACGTAGGCGACCGCCTCGCCCGGCACGACGTTGTGCTTGTAGCCGGCCTGCAGCATCGTCGCGTTGGTGGAGTTGCGGACGCCGGCGCCGATCATCCGGATCGCCGGGCCGAAGTGCTCGAGCAGCGTCTCGGGGTCCTGCGCGTCCGATCCGGTGAGCTCGCGGACCTTGTCGAGCAGCAGACGCATCGACGGGCCGGGCTCCTGCGGCCACTCGTGCTGGCCGATCGCGACGAGCGCCTCGGCCAGGTGGGTGACGGCGTTGTCGCTCTGGCGCATCGAGCCGTGGCCCGCCGTGCCGGTGGCGCGCAGCCGCATCCACGCGATGCCCTTCTCGCCCGACTCGATGAGGTAGAGCCGCTTGCCCCCGACCTCGGTCGAGAACCCGCCGACCTCGCCGATCGCCTCGGTGCAGCCCTCCAGCAGGTCGGGGCGGTGCTCGACGAGCCAGTGGGCGCCCATGACGCCGCCGGCCTCCTCGTCGGCGGTGAAGACCAGCGTGATCGGCCGGTCCGGGATCGCGCCGGCGCGCTGCCGGGCCCGCACGGTCGACAGCAGCATCGCGTCGAAGTTCTTCATGTCGACGGCGCCGCGGCCGATGACGTAGCCGTCGACGACCTCGGCGGCGAACGGGTCGATCTTCCAGTCCGCGGCCTGCGCCGGGACGACGTCGAGGTGGCCGTGGACGAGCAGCCCGGGCTTCGGCGAGTCCTGGTTGCCCCAGCGGGCCACGACGCTCGCGCGTCCGGGCGCGGACTCGACGATCTCCGAGTCGATGCCGACCTCGTCCAGCAGGGCGGCGACGTGCTCGGCCGCAGCCCGCTCGCCCGGCCCGCTGCCGTCGCCGTAGTTGGAGGTGTCGATCCGGATCAGGTCGCGGCAGATCTCGACGGTCTCCGCCTCGGGAAGGTAGGCCATGCCCGCGATCCTACGTCCGCAGCAGACGGTCGAGAACCCGGCCGAAGAGCACCGTGGAGGCCTTCTTCTCGAGCCCCGCGAGGAACCGCGGCGTCCCGGTCACGTGGGCGTTCTCCGTCCAGGTGACGCGCGCACCGACGGCGCACGGCTCGACCTCGATGGTGGCCCAGCCGGTCACGACGCGCCCACGCTTCTCGAGCCGCGCGCGGTGCGGCGGCTCCCACACGGTGACGTCCATCGGGTCGTCGAAGCCGAGGCGCCGCGAGCCGGTCCGCGCGACGAAGCCGGTGTCCGTCAGCCGGATCCGGGTCAGCGGGACGTGGTCGCCGTGCTTCGGCCAGTCGGTGACGCGGGCGAAGGCCTCCTCGACGCTCAGGGGGACCTCACGGACGATGACGGCGGCAGGCACGGCACGATGGTAGGCAGCGGGCCGCCGCCCGGCACGTCGGAAGGACCCCTCATGCAGCCCTCGGCCACCACGACCTTCACGTCGGTCGACGACGTCCGCACGCGCCTGGCCGAGGTGGGCTACCTGGCCTCCGACGCGATCGCGACGACCGTGTTCCTGGCGAGCGAGCTGGGCAAGCCACTGCTCGTCGAGGGGCCCGCGGGCGTCGGCAAGACCGCCCTGTCGCAGGCCGTCGCGGCGGCCACGGGCGCCGGACTCGTCCGCCTGCAGTGCTACGAGGGCGTCGACGAGGCGCGCGCGCTGTACGAGTGGAACCACGCCAAGCAGCTGCTGCGCATCACCGCGGGGCGCGACGAGACGTGGGACGAGGCGCGCACCGACATCTTCGGCGAGGAGTTCCTGCTCCCCCGGCCGCTGCTCACGGCGATCCGTCGCGACGAGCCGACGGTCCTGCTGATCGACGAGACCGACAAGGCCGACGTCGAGATCGAGGGCCTGCTGCTGGAGGTGCTCGGCGACTTCCAGGTGACCGTGCCCGAGCTCGGCACCATCACCGCGACCCAGCGGCCGTTCGTGGTCCTGACCTCCAACGCGACGCGTGAGCTGTCCGAGGCGCTGCGCCGGCGCTGCCTGTTCCTGCACGTCGACTTCCCCGACGCCGAGCTCGAGGACCGGATCGTCCGTCTCAAGGTCCCCGGACTGGACGAGACGCTCGCCGCGTCTGTCGTCCGCGTCGTCAACGCCCTGCGCGCGATGCCGCTGCGCAAGTCGCCGTCGGTCGCCGAGACGATCGACTGGGCCCGCACGCTCCTGGCCCTGGGGGCCCGGACCCTCGACGTCGAGGTCGTGCGCGACACCCTCGGCGTGATCCTCAAGCACACCGACGACCTCGACAAGGCCGCCAAGATGCTCGACCTCGACCGCGTGCTCGCGGACTGACCATGACCACCGAGCGGGCGTCGACCTCGGACTCCTCCCCCGCGGAGGACGTCGAGGCGCGCCTCGTCGCGTTCGTCGGGGCGCTGCGCAGCAAGGGCATCCCGGCGGGCACGAGCGAGACCGTCGATGCCGCGCGCGTGGTGCAGGTGCTCGGTCTCGACCGGCGCGAGCTGGTCCGAGAGGGGCTGGCGTCGGCGCTCGTGCGTCGCGGCGGGCAGCGCGAGGTCTTCGACATGACGTTCGACCTCTTCTTCCCCGCCGGCACCGGGACCCCGCAGTCGGTGCTCCAGCTCGGCGACGAGCTCGAGATGGGGGTCGAGGACCTGCGGGACCTGCTGGCCATGGCGCTCGCCGAGCAGGACCTGCGCACGATGGAGCAGGTCGCCGAGCTGGCCGTCGACCTGCTCGGCCGCGTCGGCTCCGAGGGCAGCCCGACCCACGGCTGGTCGGCCTACCAGACCCTCGACCGGATGGCGCCGCAGACGCTGCTCGCGCGCGTGCTGCAGATGCGCGGCTCCGGCGGTGCCGGGTCGGGCCAGGCCACCGGCGGCTCCGGCTCGGCCGACCAGCCCGGCGCGGGCACCGGCACGGGCGAGGTGACCGACGGCCTGGAGCGCGACGAGATCCGCCGGACGATCGAGGCGTTCCGTCAGATGGTCCAGAGCGAGGCCCGGCGCCGCACGGCCGAGGTCCGCGGCCGCGACGTCGTCACGAAGCACGCGGTCCGCCGCGACACCGGGCAGATCGACTTCCTGTCGGCCAACCGCCAGCAGCTCGAGGAGCTGCGCGCCACGGTCCGGCCGCTCTCGCGCAAGCTCGCCACGAAGCTCGCGGCCCGGCGTCGTCGCGCGCGGCGCGGCCGCATCGACGTCCGCCGCACGATGCGCCGCTCGATGGGCACCGGTGGCGTGCCCCTGCGCCCGGCCTTCGCCCCGCCGCACCCGGCGCGACCCGAGCTCGTCCTGCTGTGCGACGTCTCCGGCTCGGTCGCCGGCTTCTCGAGCTTCACGATGCTGCTCGTGCAGGCGCTGAGCGACCAGTTCAGCCGCATCCGCGTGTTCGCCTTCGTCAACGCGATGGACGAGGTCACCGCGCTCGTGCGCGACACGACGACCGGCGGCGATCTCGGGCAGCGGATCCAGGACGAGGCCCGCATCACGCACTGGCACACGAGCAGCGACTACGGCGAGGCCTTCGGCGACTTCGTGGCCGACCACCTCGACGCCGTCGGACCGCGCACGTCGGTGCTCGTGCTCGGCGACGCCCGCAACAACAACCTCGACCCGAACCTCGAGGCCCTGCACCGCATCAACCGCGCGGCCAAGCGAGTGTTCTGGCTCAATCCCGAGCACGCCTCGCGCTGGGGCCTCGGCGACTCGGTGGCGCCCGAGTACGCCGACGTCGTCGAGATGCACGAGTGCTGCACCGTCGACCAGCTGTCGCGCTTCGTGACCCGGCTGCTGCCGATCTGACGGCTCGCCAGGGCATGAAAAAACGCCAGCGCGGTCTCGGGGGGTGAACCGCGCTGGCGTTGACCCTGACGTTAGCGGACCGACGGGGTCACGTGCCACCTTTTCCGGTTGAAGACGAAACTTTCTTGGTCCGCGCTCAGGTTCGGCCCACGTGAGGACCGACACGCCCTTGACCGTCCGAGGTCACGGTGCTGTCGCCGACCGATGGGTAACATCGATATCGGCTGGCGAGTCTCCCTCGTTCCGTGGTCCCGGCTTTCTCCCAATCTGCCGGACCGCGACAGCCTCCGCCCCCGTCTCTCTCCCAAGAGGCGGGGGCTTCTTCATTCCCTCCCGCGGGAGCAGGATGGGTCCATGCGCATCGCCCGGATCGTCCCGAACCTCGTCGTCGACGACGTGCGTGAGGCTGCGCGCGTGCACGGTGCGGTCCTCGGGCTGCGCGTGGTCATGGACCACGGCTGGATCGTGACCCTCGCCGACGACGACGGTCATCAGCTGAGCCTGATGAGCCGCGACGCGACCGGCACCGTCGACCCCGAGGTCTCGATCTTCGTCGACGACGTCCGGGCTGTGCTCGCGGCCGTGCAGCGAGAGGGCCTCGAGGTCGTGCATCCCCTCACGGACGAGGAGTGGGGCGTCACGCGGTTCTTCTACCGGGACGCCTCGGGCCGGGTCGTGAACGTCGGGACCCACACGTGAGTCCGACACGACGACGAACGCCCCGCTCCTGCTGGAGCGGGGCGTTCGTGACGGTGTCCGAGGGGGGACTTGAACCCCCACAGCCCTATCGGGCCACTAGCACCTCAAGCTAGCGCGTCTACCAATTCCGCCACCCGGACAGCGCCCCGTGAGGGGCCCTTGGTGCAGTTGAGAACTCTAGCAGGGGGTCGGCGTCGCTCCGCAGGGGGTGGGTCGCCCTCCCGCGGGCCGGCCCGAGCGGACCCTCCGAGCCCTACGATCGCCCTCGTGACCGTCCTGATCCGCCTCGTCCGGGTGCTGCTCCTCGCGTCCGCGGTGCTGGGGCTCGGCGGCGGTCTGGTGCTGCTGCTCGCCGGCGACTGGGAGACGGGCGGGCCGAGCGTCCTGAGCGCGTTCGTGCTCCTCCTCGTCCTCTGGTGGCTGCCACGGCGCGCCGCGGCACGGAGTCTCTGACCCGTGGAGCCGCGACGACCGTCGGGTGAGCCGACACCGCTCGGCTGGCGCACGGCTGCCGTCGTGGCCGCGTCCGTCGCCGTCGCGGTGACGCAGGCCCTCGTGGCAGCCCTGGCGCCGGATCCGGACTCCGGTCTGCGGACGGGAGGCTCCGCCTTCGACTGGGCGTCCGACGCGTCCTCGCTCGCGCTCGTCCTCGCCTTCGTGGCGACGGGCCTCTGGCTGACGGAGGCTCGGCGCAACGTCGAGCGGTTGCGTCCCGAGGTCGACCAGACGCGCGACGCCGTGTGGGCCTGGCTCGGGTGGATCATCCCGATCGTCTCGCTGTGGTTCCCGTACCAGGTGGTCCGGGACGTGCTGCGCGGGCGGACGGGTGCCCCGGCGCCGTTCCTGGTGAAGTCCTGGTGGGTGCTGTTCCTGGTCGCGAGCACCACGTCGTTCACCACGGACCACCACGTGGACGCGTCGTCGGTCGAGTGGATGGCCCTCGACACGACGGTCGGCGCCGTGGCCACGGTCGTCGCGCTCGGCCCGTGGCTGCTCGTCGTCCGTCGCGTCGCACGCGACCAGGCGCAGCTCCTCTCGGGCACCGCTGGGGTCCGCGCCGGCGTCTAGAGCAGCTCGGACAGGGCGTGGATGACGAGCCCCGCCAGTCCCCCGACGACGGTGCCGTTGATCCGGATGAACTGCAGGTCCCGGCCGACGTGCAGCTCGACGCGCTCGGCAGTCTCCTTGCCGTCCCAGCGGTCGACCGTCGCGGAGATGATCGTCGCGACCTGGTCGCCGTAGTTCGCCACCGCGTAGGCCGCGACGTCGGCGATGACCCGGTCGACCCGTTCCGCGACCTCGTCGTCGTGCTGGAGCCGGTCGGCGACCTTCAGGAGCTCCTCGAGCACCCGGCGCCGCAGCAGGCCGTCGGCGTCCTGCAAGGAGTCCATCAGGGCGCGGCGCAGGGCGTCCCACAGCGAGATCGCCGTGCCGACCACCTGCGACTGACCCAGGACGCGCTCCTTGAGCCGTTCTGCTCGCGCCTGCGTGTCCGGGTCGTGCTGCAGGTTGGCCGCGAGGTCGGTCAGCCACGAGTCGAACGCGTGCCGGGCCTGGTGCTCGGGGTCGTCCCGGACCTCCTGCACGAAGCGCACGGCCTCGGCGTAGAGCCGGTCGGCGACCCGCTCGTCGACCCACTGGGGGGTCCACCAGGGCGCGCGCTGCTCGACCATCGAGGTGATCTCGCCGCCGTGGTCGAGCAGCCAGCGGTGCAGCTCCGACGTCGCCAGGTCGACGAGACCCGAGTGGGCGCCGTCGCGGACGATCTCCTCGAGCAGCTGTCCGGCGGCCGGGCTCAGCGGCTCGGCGGCCAGGCGGGGCACGATCGCCTCGCGCACGACGAGCGCGACGTCGTCGCGTCGGATCTTCGCGAGACCGTCGCCGAGCACGCGGGACCCTTCGTCGACGACGCGGCGCGCGTGCCGCTCCTCCCCCAGCCAGGCGCCGACCTGGCGGGCGACCTGAGCGGAGAGCACGCGCTCGCGGACGACGTCCTCGCGCAGGAAGTTGTCGGCCACGAAGTCCTGCAGGCTCGCGCCGAGCGAGGCCTTGCGGCGCGGGATGATCGCGGTGTGCGGGATCGGCAGGCCCAGCGGGTGGCGGAACAAGGCCGTCACGGCGAACCAGTCCGCGATCGCGCCGACCATCGCGGCCTCGGCGGCGGCGTTCACGTAGTCGAGTCCGCCCTCACGTCCACGGGTCAGGACGTAGACCACCGCGGCGAGGACGAGCAGCGACGTCGCCACGACGCGCATCCGGCGCAGGCCGCGGCGTCGTTCCGCGTCGCCCTCGCTGGACCCGATGGCCAGGCCGGTGGTCGCGTCGGTGGGGGCCGCGGGGGTCGTCGTCACCCCGCGAGCGTAGCCAGGATGGACCGGCTCGGCCTGCGTAGACTCTCGCCATGAGCTTCAACGAGGACGCCGACCTCGACCTGAGCCAGGTCACCGGTGGCGGCAAGGGCGCCATCGCGCTCGGCGGCGGTCTCGGCGGCATCGTCATCCTGCTCGTCGGGGCGTTCTTCGGCGTCGACCTGAGCGGGCTCACCGGCACCGGCGGTCCGTTCGACACCAGCCAGGTCTCGACGTCGAACGTCGACCTGTCGCGCTGCAAGACCGGCGCCGACGCCAACCGCTACGACGACTGCCGGGTCGTCGGCACCGTCAACAGCGTCCAGGACTACTGGTCGAAGGCCCTGCCGGCGGACCTCGACCGCCAGTACCGGCCGGCCAAGACGGTCATCTACGAGGGGACGACTCCCTCGGCCTGCGGCACCGCGTCCAACGAGACCGGCCCCTTCTACTGCCCCGCCGACCAGCAGGTCTACATCGACGCCAGCTTCTTCCGGCTGCTGACGACCCGCTTCGGCGCCGACGACGGCGCGCTCGCCCAGGAGTACGTCGTGGCCCACGAGTACGGGCACCACGTCCAGCAGCTGCTCGGCATCCTCGACCGCGGCCAGGACGGCAGCACGGGCGCCACGAGCAGCGGGGTCCGCATCGAGCTGATGGCCGACTGCCTGGCGGGCGTGTGGGCCAACCACGCCGCCACCACGAAGGACGCCGACGGCAACACGCTGCTGGAGCCGCTGACGGCCGCCGACGTGAAGTCGGCCCTGTCGGCAGCCGCCGCCGTCGGCGACGACGCCATCCAGCGCTCGGCCGGTGCACGCGTCAACCCGGAGTCCTGGACGCACGGCTCCAGCGAGCAGCGTCAGCGCTGGTTCACGACGGGCTACGAGCAGGGCACGATCCGGGCGTGCGACACCTTCGCCACGGACGACCTGTGACCGCTGCGGACGCCGACCGCCTCGACGCCGAGCCGGTCCGGCGGAGCACGCTCGGCCGCGAGGTCTGGATCGTCCTCGGCCTCTCGCTCGGGCAGTCCGCGGTGTACGCGGCGCTCAGCCTGGTGCGCAAGCTCACCCAGGGGTCGCTGCGCGACAGCACGGCGACGCTCAACGGCAACCTCGCGGACCAGGCCTGGCTCGACCTGACCCTCCAGCTCGTGGGCATCGGCTTCGCCCTCGTGCCGGTGGCGCTCGCCTGGTACCTCCTCTCGCTCGACCGCAGCACGTCGAGCGTGGCTCGCCGCCTCGGCATGGACCGGGGCCGACCGGTGCGCGACCTGGCCGCCGGCGCGGCGCTCGCCGCCGTGATCGGCCTGCCGGGCCTCGGCCTCTACGCGGTGGGCCGGGCCCTCGGCATCACGGCCGAGGTCGTGACCGCCCCGGACGTCACGCACTGGTGGACCGTCCCTGTGCTCGTCCTCGCGGCCTTCCAGAACGCGCTCCTCGAGGAGGTCGTGGTCGTCGGCTACCTGATGACCCGGCTGCGCCAGCAGTCGTGGTCACTCGCCGCGACGATCGCGACGAGTGCGCTGCTGCGCGGCAGCTACCACCTGTACCAGGGCATCGGCCCCGCGATCGGCAACGCCGTCATGGGCGTCGTGTTCGGCTACTGGTTCCACCGGAGGGGACGGGTGCTGCCGCTCGTCGTCGCCCACACCCTGCTCGACGTCGTCGCGTTCGTCGGCTACCTGTACCTGGCCGGACCCCTGGGGCTGCGCTGATGAGGATCCGCTACGACGACCGGCTGCCCATCGCCGGTCGTCGCGACGACATCGCGGCCGCGCTGCGCGAGCACCAGGTCGTCGTCGTGGCCGGCGAGACGGGGTCGGGCAAGACGACGCAGCTGCCGAAGATCCTGTACGAGCTCGGCTCCCGGTCGATCGCGCACACCCAACCGCGGCGAATCGCGGCCCGGTCCGTCGCGGCCCGCATCGCCGAGGAGACCGAGGTCGAGCTCGGCACGGAGGTCGGCTACGCGGTGCGCTTCGACGAGAAGCGCCGCCGGGACACGGTCGTCTCGCTGCTCACCGACGGGCTGCTGCTCGCCGAGATCAACCACGACCGCGAGCTGCGGCGCTACGACACGATCATCGTCGACGAGGCGCACGAGCGGTCGCTCGCGATCGACTTCCTGCTCGGCTACCTCAAGCAGCTGCTCCCCCGCCGGCCCGACCTGAAGCTCGTCGTGACGTCGGCGACGATCGACGTCGAGCGCTTCGCCGACCTGTTCGACGCGCCCGTGATCGAGGTCAGCGGTCGCACCTACCCCGTCGAGATCCGGTACCGACCGCTCGCGGACGCCGACGGCGACCAGCTCGAGGCGATCAGCGACGCGATCGCCGAGCTCCCGCGGGAGGGCGACGTCCTGGTGTTCCTGTCCGGCGAGCGGGAGATCCGTGACGCCGCCGAGCACCTTGCCGGCAAGAAGTACCCCCGGACGGAGATCCTGCCGCTGTACGGGCGGCTCGCGGCACAGGACCAGCAGAAGATCTTCGCGTCGCACCCGGGCCGACGGATCGTGCTGGCGACCAACGTGGCGGAGACGTCCCTGACGGTCCCGGGCATCCGCTACGTCGTCGACCCCGGCTACGCACGCATCTCGCGCTACAGCCAACGGCTCAAGGTGCAGCGCCTCCCGATCGAGCCCGTGTCCCAGGCGAGCGCGGCCCAGCGCGCGGGCCGGTGCGGACGCGTCGCCGACGGCATCTGCATCCGCCTGTACTCCGAGGAGGACCACGACGGCCGGCCGGAGTTCACCGACCCCGAGATCCGCCGGACCAACCTGGCCTCGGTCCTGCTGCAGATGGCCTCGCTCGAGCTCGGTGCGGTCGAGGACTTCCCGTTCCTCGACCCGCCGGAGGGCCGCGCCGTCACCGACGGCCGCGCGCTGCTGCGTGAGCTCGGTGCCCTCGTGACGGGCCGCGACGGGCGTGAGCGCCTCAGTCGCGTCGGCCGCACCATGGCGGCGCTCCCGGTCGATCCGCGGCACGCGCGCCAGCTCATCGCCGCGGACCGGCTGGGCTGTCTCGCCGACGTGCTGGTGATCGTCTCGGCGATGTCGATCCAGGACCCGCGCGAGCGTCCGCTGGAGAAGCAGCAGCAGGCCGACGAGAAGCACGCCCGCTTCCGCCAGCCCGACTCCGACTTCCTGTCCTGGCTCGCGCTCTGGACCTACCTGCGCGAGCTGCGCTCGTCGGGCTCGCACAGCCAGTTCCGCCGCACCTGTCGTGACGAGTTCCTGCACTACCTGCGCATCCGCGAGTGGCACGACGTGCACAGCCAGCTGCGGCGCACCGTCAAGGACCTCGGCATGACGCCCGGCCAGGCCGGCGCCGACCCCGACCTGGTGCACCAGGCGCTGCTGTCGGGGCTGCTGTCGCACGTCGGGCTGCGCGAGCCGGACGGTCGCGAGTTCCTGGGGGCCCGCGGTGCACGGTTCATGGTGTTCCCGGGCTCGGGACTGGCCAAGAAGCCCCCACGCTGGGTCATGGTCGGGGAGCTCGTCGAGACGACGCGCCTGTGGGGCCGCAGCGCGGCGAAGGTCGAGCCCGACTGGGTCGAGAAAACCGCCGGGCCGCTGCTGAAGCGGCAGTACGCCGAGCCGCACTGGTCCTCGCGCCGTGGCCAGGCGATGGCGCGCGAGCGAGCCACGCTCTACGGCATCCCTGTCGTGGTCGACCGGCTCGTGCCGCTCGCGCGCACCGACGCGACGCTCGCCCGCGAGCTGTTCCTGCGGCACGCCCTCGTCGAGGGCGACTGGCGCACGCAGCACCGGTTCTTCCACGAGAACCGACGGATGCTCGAGGACATCGAGGCGCTCGAGGACCGCGTCCGTCGGCGCGGGCTGCGGGTCGACGACGACACGCTGTTCGCCTTCTACGACGAGCGCGTGCCTGCGGACGTCGTCTCGGCCCGCCACTTCGACGCGTGGTGGAAGAAGGCGCGGCGGGACCGCCCGGACCTGCTGACGTTCGACCCGGCGCTGCTCGCCGTCGAGGGCGCCGACGCCATCGCCGAGCAGTTCCCCTCCACGTGGAGCACGCAGAGCAGCGACTACGACGTGACCTACGTCTTCGAGCCCGGGCACCGCGACGACGGGGTGGTCGTCGACGTCCCGGTCCGCGACCTGGCCGACCTCGACGCGGCGGCCTTCGTCGGCAACGTCCCCGGCCACCGGCTCGAGCTCGTGACCGAGCTCATCCGCTCGCTGCCGAAGCGGCTGCGGCGCGAGCTCGTGCCGGCCCCGCAGCACGCCGAGCGGCTGCTGGCCGCGATGGACCCCGGCGCGCCGGACCTGCTCGACGAGCTCGTCCGGACCGTCCGCACGACCACGGGCACCCTCGTGGAGCGCTCCGACCTCGACCTCACGGCGGTCCCGGACCACCTCAAGGTCACCGTGCGGGTCGTCGACGACGACGGCTCGGAGCTGGCCCGCGGCCAGGACGTCGAGGCGCTGCGCGAGCGGCTGCGTCCCCGGCTGCGCGCCGACCTCGAGCAGGTGGCCGCGCAGCAGGAACGGTCCGGCCTGACGTCGTGGGACGTCGGACCGGTCGAGCGCGAGGTCACGGTCGGACCGGCGACCGGCTACCCCGCGCTCGTCGACGAGGGCGACACGGTGGGCTACCGCGTCCTCGACGACCCGGCCTCCCAGCACGTGGCGATGGTGCGGGCGCAGGCCCGACTGCTCGCCCGGTCGATCCCCTCGACGGCGAAGCGGATCGTCGACGGCATCGACCTGCGCGACCGGCTCGGCCTGGCCGCCGCACCGTACCCCGACGTCGCGGCGATCGTGGCCGACTGCCGACTGGCCGCCCTCGACCACCTCGTCGTGCTGCACGGCGGGCCGGTGTGGGACCCGGTCGCCCTCGAGGCCCTGCGCGACCCGGTGCGCAGCGAGGTCCACGACGTGACCGAGCGGGCCGTCCGCGACGTCGTGCGGACCATGACGACCCTCACGGGCGTCACCCCCGGCGCCGACGACGTCGGCGAGGACGTCCGGGTGCAGCTGAGCTGGCTCGTCCACCCCGGCTTCGTCCGCGAGGCAGGTGTCGAGGCGCTGCACCGCTACCCGGTCTATGCCGACACGGCCCGCCGCCGGCTGTCGCGACCGATGGACCAGGCCGGGCTCGCGATCCAGGACCTCGAGGCACGCTTCGCCGAGCAGACGCGGGACCTCCCGGCCCTGCGCCGGCTCGCCCCGGACGTCCAGCACGTCCGCTGGGCGCTGGAGGAGCTGCGGGTGAGCACCTTCGCCCAGGGGCTCGGGACGCGCTTCCCGGTCTCGGTCAAGCGGGTCACGCGGCTGCTCGACGACCTCGCCGTGTGACCTTCGTCGGCTCGTCCTGCAGGTTCCGGAAGGTCTTTCTACCGTGGAAGCACCTGTTCCCGATCGAAGGACCTCTGATGAAGCTCACGCCCCGCCGCGTGGCGGCCGCCCTGGCCGCTCCGCTCGTCGTCCTGGCCCTCACGCTGTCGGCCACGCCCGCCCAGGCCGCGACCACCCCGCTGCCGCCGGTCCCGTCGGTGGACCTGCAGCGCTACGCCGGCCAGTGGAACGAGCTGGCGTCCATCCCGCAGATCTACACCGCCCAGTGCCGCAAGGACACCACGGCGCAGTACACGGTCCTCGACGCCTCGACCGTCGGCGTGAAGAACACCTGCACGAGCTTCTTCGGCATCCGCAGCACGGTCGACGGCACGGCGAAGGCCCTCGACCCGACGAACGCGAGCCTGCGGGTCACGTTCCAGGGCATCCCGTCCTTCGGCTCGTCCTCGACGCCGAACTACGTCGTGACGGCCCTCGCCCCCGACTACTCGTGGGCGATCGTCGGCGACCCCGACCGACGCTCCGGCTTCGTGCTGTCGCGCTCGACGTCCTTCACCGACGCCCAGTGGAAGCAGGTCCGCGCGATCGTCGAGGCCCGCGGCTACGACAGCTGCCGCTTCGTCACGACCAAGACGACGGGCGGCCGCAGCGACCGCACGCCGCTCTGCCGGCTCTGACCATCCCCTGACGCACGACGGCCCCGGGACCGCAGCAGCGGTTCCGGGGCCGTCGTCGTGGACGAACGAAGGCTCAGCCGACGCCGATCAGGTCGATCACGAAGACGAGCGTCTTGCCCGACAGGCGGTGACCGCCGCCGGCGGGGCCGTAGGCGAGCTCCGGCGGCGCGACGATCTGGCGGCGTCCGCCGACCTTCATGCCGGGGATGCCCTGCTGCCAGGCCGCGATGAGGCTCGTGAGCGGGAAGCGCGCGGACTGGCCGCGGTCCCAGGAGGCGTCGAACTGCTCGCCGGTCTCGAACTCGACGCCGACGTAGTGCACGTCGACGACGCCGCCGGGCTGGGCCTCGGCGCCGTCGCCCTCGACGAGGTCGGTGACCTGGAGCTCGGTGGGCGGGGGTCCGGGGATGAAGTCGACTTCAGGCTTGGAGGTCATGGCCGTGATCCTCGCACATCGCGGCCGACGTGCCAGACTCGACTCATGCGTGCGACCGTCCTCCACTCTCCCGGCGACATCCGACTCGACACCGTCGACGACCCCGCGATCACCGACGACACCGACGCGGTGGTGCGGGTCGTCGCGAGCTGCGTCTGCGGCAGCGACCTGTGGGGCTACCGCGGCCTCAGCGGCACCCAGCGCGAGCCGCGCCGGATCGGTCACGAGTTCATCGGGGTCGTCGAGCAGGTCGGCAGCGACGTCGCCGAGGTCGCCGTCGGCGACTTCGTCATCGCGCCCTTCCTCTACAGCGACAACACGTGCGCGGTGTGCCGGCGCGGGACTCAGTCGTCGTGCCTGAACGGCGGCGGCTACGACGGCTGCCAGTGCGAGCTCGTCCGCGTGCCCTGGGCCGACGGGACGCTCGTCCGGGTGCCGCAGCCGGTCGACGAGGCCCTCTACCCGCACCTGCTGACGTTGTCGGACGTGTTCCCGACCGGGCACCACGCCGCCGTGAGCGCGGGCGTCACGGAGGGGTCGACCGTGGCGGTCGTCGGCGACGGCGCGGTCGGCCTGAGCGCTGTCCTGGCGGCGAAGCGCCTCGGGGCCGCCGACGTCGTGATCATGTCGCGCAACCCGGCGCGTCAGGAGGTCGCACGCGCGTTCGGTGTCGACCACGTCGTGGAGACCCGGGGCCGTGAGGGCGCCAAGGAGGTCAAGGAGCTGCTCGACGGCATCGGTGCCGACTGCGTGCTCGAGTGCGTCGGCACGAAGGAGTCGATGAAGCAGGCGTTCCAGTCGCTGCGTCCCGGCGGCACCGTCGGCTACGTCGGCCTGCCGCACGGCGTCGAGCTGAACATCCCGGTCATGTTCGCGACGAACTCGAACCTCGCCGGCGGCATCGCCCCGGTCCGCCGGTACCTCGAGGACCTGCTGCCGGACGTCCTGTCCGGCGCGATCGAGCCGGGTCGCGTCTTCGACCTGACGCTGCCCCTGGACCAGGTCGCCGACGCCTACCGGGCGATGGACGATCGCACGGCCATCAAGGTCATGCTGACGCCCTGAGGCGTCTCACTCGGTGCGGTCGGCGGCGTCGTTGAGGCGACCGAGCAGCGCCGCGAACGTGCGCAGCTCGTCGGGCTGCCAGTCCGAGAGCAGCCGTGCGAGCCACTCGTGGCTCTGGCGGCGGTAGGCCTCCAGGCGGTCCCGGCCCTGCGGGTCGGCGGTGATGACCTGGGCGCGGCCGTCGTCCGGGTCCGGCGCGCGCTGGACGAGGTCCATCCGCTCCAGCGCCGCGACCGCGCGGCTGATGGTCGACTTGTGCACGTGCAGGGCCTCGGCCAGGTCCGCGGCCCGGATGCCACCGGGAGCGTCGGCGATCGCGATGAACATCACGAGCGAGTTGTAGTCCAGGTCGGGGTGGATCTCGGTGAGCCGACCGATGGTCCGCACCCGGATCCGACGCACGAGGCGCGTCACCTGGTAGTCGACGTCGAAGTCCTCCGGCAGGGCTCGGTCCATGTCGACATCCTAGAGAGGACGTGAAACGGCCCCGGGAACCACGTCCCCGGGGCCGTCTCGGCGATCGACGTCAGCGCAGCTGCGACGACGACAGGTTCAGCAGCCGTCGCGCGACGATGAGCTGCTGGATCTGCTGGGTGCCCTCGAAGATGTCGAGGATCTTGGAGTCGCGGCTCCACTTCTCGAGCAGCTCGGTCTCGCCGTAGCCGAGCGTGCCCGCGAGCTCGACGGCCCGCAGCGTGATGTCGTTGCCGACGCGACCGGCCTTGGCCTTCGACATGGACGCCTCGAGGGAGTTGGGCTTGCCGTTGTCGGCGAGCCACGCGGCCTTGAGGGTCAGCAGCAGCGCCGACTCCCAGTCCGCCTCCATCTGCAGGAACGTCGCGGCGGCGTGCGACTGCACGGTTGCCGGACGGTCGTAGTCGATCTCGACGCCGGACTGCTCGAGGATCTCGCGCAGCAGCTCGAGCGACGCGCGGGCGCAGCCGACGGCCATGCCGGCGACGAGCGGACGCGTGTTGTCGAACGTCGCCATGGCGCCGGCGAAGCCCTGCTTGGTGTCGATCTCCGGGCTGCCGAGGAGGTTCTCGGCGGGCACGCGGCAGTTCTCCAGCAGGATGACCGCGGTGTCGGACGCCTTGATGCCGAGCTTGTGCTCGAGGCGCTCGACCCGGATGCCGGGCAGAGACTTCGGGACGACGAACGACTTGATCGCGGCGCGACCGAGCTTCTTGTCCAGGGTCGCCCACACGACGACCGAGTCCGAGCGCTCGCCCGAGGTGACGTAGATCTTCTCGCCGTTCAGGACGTACTCGTCGCCGTCCTTGACCGCGGTGGTCGAGATGGCGGCCGAGTCCGAGCCGAA
>JAQIJP010000044.1:0-21473 GCA_036946185.1 Aeromicrobium erythreum | reverse complement strand
ACACCGACGTCTACCTCACGTGGGGCGAGCCTCCGGCCGCCGTGGGCGAGAAGGTCGAGTGGATCCGCAAGCTCGCCGCCGACGAGGGACGCACCGTCCGGTTCGGCGTCCGGCTGCACACGATCAGCCGCGACCGCTCCGAGGACGCCTGGCGGTTCGCCGACGACATGCTGGCTCAGCTCGACCCGGCCGAGGTCGCGAAGGCGCAGGAGGTGCTGGCCTCGAGCGAGTCCGAGGGGCAGCGCCGCATGCGGGAGCTGCACGGCGGTCGCTACGACCGCCACGACGCCCGGTCCCTCGAGGTGCACCCGGCCCTCTGGTCCGGGGTCGGCCTCATGCGCAGCGGCGCCGGCACCGCGCTCGTCGGCAGCCACACCGAGGTCGCCGACCTGATCGAGGAGTACGCCGCGGTCGGGATCGAGGAGTTCGTGCTGTCCGGCTACCCGCACGTCGAGGAGGCGTACTGGTTCGCCGAGGGCGTGCTGCCCGTCCTGCGACGGCGGGGGCTGCTCGCGGAGGTCTGACGTTCCGGAGGCAACCACGGCCGGGCGTCGCTACGCTCGGCGGACGCGACGGGCGGAGGGACCTGCGACTCGCGTGGAGACGAGGACCCCCGTGAGCCCCCGAGCATCCCTGGTCCGCGCTGCAGCCGCGACGGTCGCCATCCTGGCGACGGCCGTGCTGAGCGGGGTGCCGCCCGCAGCCGCCGGCCTTCCCGCGGAGGTCCGCGGCCAGGTCATCGACCTCGACCGTCGTCCCCTGAGCGGCGTCGAGGTCGTCATAGCGGGCGGAAACGGACGGTCCACGACCGTGCTCACGGGGACTGACGGCCGATTCGCGACACACGTCGACAGCCTCGACTCGGTCGCCTTCCGCGACAGCGCACGTCGGCACGTGCTGTGCCGCGACGACGACCAGACCAGGACCGTTCCCGGCGAGCTCGAGGAGTACCCGTTCCTGAAGCAGGACCTGTCACCAGGTGACTACGGACTCGTCCAGATGTGCCGACCGGCCACCGTGACCGGACGCGTCCTGCACCCTGACGGCCGACCGATCTTCTTCCGCGACGTCCACGCCACGAACCTCCGCGTCCAGACCGACGAGGACGGCAGGTTCGTGATCCCGGGCCTGCTGCCACGGCGATACCACTCCTTCACGGTCTCGCCTGACGGCGACGAGGACGACTTCATCACCACGCGACTGACCAGCTCGGCGTTCACCTACCTGAAGGACGGTCAGCAGCTCGACCTCGGGACGGTGACCACACGGCGCCGGGACCAGGTCCTGGGGTCGATCGAGTTGACCGGTGACTGGGCCCGCAGCCCGTCGCTCATCCCGGTCACGCCGCGCCAGGTCGTGAGTCCCGACCCGGAGGGACTGCCGTCCGATCTTCCCGGCGGTGGCGTGATTGCCGGCCGTTATCTCCTTGCCCTAGACGAGCACATCTGGTTCGGCGGGCGATCGGTGCGGAGCGCGCGGCCGATCGAGATCCGTGCGGGTCGAGTGACTCGCCTCGGCGGACCCGAGCTGGACCGTGCGCAGACCTGGATCCACGTCGTCGACCACGAAGGTCGCGCCGTCGAGGGGCTCTTTGCAACCATCCGTCGCAGGGACGATCCGGTCGAGGTCATCGCCACCCTGGTGATCCACGGTCACCAGACGATCAACGGAGTACCGCGCACCCGGTACCGCGTGACGATCAGCGACCCCCTCGGACGCTACGCGACTCGGACGGTGGACGCCGAGCAGACCGTGGACGTCGGCCGCCCCCGGCGCGCTGTGACCTTCACGGCGGGTACCGGCACATTCCGGCCGTTCGTGCTCGTGCGCGGCGGTGCTCCG
Organism: Aeromicrobium erythreum; assembly: GCA_036946185.1. GTDB lineage: Bacteria > Actinomycetota > Actinomycetes > Propionibacteriales > Nocardioidaceae > Aeromicrobium > Aeromicrobium erythreum_A. The sequence continues at coordinate 19,631 of JAQIJP010000044.1, read as the reverse complement.
GGGACCGGTGCAGACGGCGTCGTGACCGTGTTCGATGCCGAGACAGGTCGTCCGGTCCGCTCCGGGTACACGGGCCATCCGATCTACGGGGTCCCTGACGGCCGCTACAAGCTCAGGTTCACCGACCCGACGGGGAGGCTCACCAGCGCCTGGATCGGAGGAGGCAGCTCCTTCGCCTCGGCCCCGGCGTTCTGGACCGCTGTGCGAAGCCCGACCTACGTGCCCCCGCTCACGGTCACGCCGGCATTCAGCCCGATCCTGCTCCCCCGCATCGTGAACGTCGTGCGCAAGGGCCGGTCGATCGCCGTGACCCGTGGCACGTGGGACGGTGGACCGACACGCTTCGACTACCGCTGGTTCCGGGACGGCAAGGCCATCAAGGGCGCGAAGCGCAGCCGGTACAAGGTGACATCAGCGGACGTGGGCCACCGGATCACCGCGCGCGTCGTGGCGCGGCGCGCTGGGGTCGCGAAGTCCATGACGACACAACCGAAGGTCGCCACGCGCTGACGGCCGACGAGGCTCAGAACGCGTGGTGCGTGCCGAAGGTGCGCTGCCAGTAGGTCAGCGGCGCGGAGGCGGAGACGTCGGCGGCACGCACGAGTCCGAGCACCAGCACGTGGTCGCCCGCCGGGACGAGCTGCTCGACGTCCATCGAGACCCACGCGTGGCGGTCCGCGAGGGCGGGGACGCCGTCCTGCAGCTCCCAGGCGATGTCCCGGAACTTGTCGTCGCCCTTGCCGGCGAAGCGCAGGGCGATCTGGTCGTGGTGGGCGGCGAGGACGTTGACGCCCACCCTGCTCCCCGGCCGCAGCGTGGCCAGCAGGTTCGACGTCCGGTCGAGGGAGACCAGCAGCATCGGCGGCTCCATCGACAGCGACGCGAAGGCGCTGACAGTGGTCCCGTACGGGGTGCCGGCGTGCAGCGTGGTCACGACCGAGACGGCGGCGGCGACGCTCCCCATCGCCTGGCGGAAGGACTTGCGCAGCACCTCGGGGTCGGGATCCAGCTCGTCGGCGTTCATGCGGCCGGCTCCCGCACCGCGGCCCGGACGACCGCTGCCCACCGGTCCAGCCAGGCGGTCTCCACCGGGTCCGGCTGGTTCGCGCTGTCGAGCAGGTAGAGGGCGGGCGTCGGGACGGTCGCCCCGAGCTCGACGAGCAGCGGCTTGAGGTGGAGCTCGGGCGACAGTGCGTGCGCGGGGCCGGCGCCGAGCTGCAGCGGCACGGCCACGACGCCCTGGAGTCCCGTCGCGGTCGCGAACCGGTCGAGGAACAGCTTGAGCAACCCCGTGTAGGTCGCCTTGTAGGTCGGCGACGCGACGACCACGACGTCGCTCGCGGCGACGCGCTCCACCTCCCGCGTGACGGAGACGTCGTCCCAGGCCAGGAGACCCGCGCCCAGGTCGGTCACGTCGACGGCGTGGTCGACGTGACCGCCGAGCGCGCCAGCCACGCGGTGGGCGGCCTCCCAGGTGCGGGACCGGGGCTTCGGGTTGCCGACGACGACCGAGATGTCCATGCCCACGACGCTAGGTCGCAGGCGCCGGCCGTTCGCGGTCGTCTCACGGCTCGGTCGCGTCCCGCGAGCCTTGGCCCATGACCTACAGTCCGCGCGCCGGACGCGGCGCCCTCGCCATGAGGCGTGGCCTGCGGTCGTTACCAGGACGACACGACGCGTCCGCGCGCGTCTCGTCCACCGGGATCGGACCTGGTGCGGCGGCGGCGACTGCCTAGCGTCATCGACTCCACCAGGACCGCGGCCACCCCGCGACCTCCCCCACCCGCGCGACCACCCAGCGCGCACGAAAGGACTCACCATGTCGGACCAGCCCCAGATCGAGGCCCCGAAGTCCCGCAAGGGCCTGTACGCCGCGATCGTCGCCGTGCTCGTCGTCATCGCGGTCGTCGCCGGCTTCGCCGTCGCCCGCGGTGGCGAGGACGACAAGCTCACGAAGGTCACGCTCGGCACCGTCGGCGCGAGCGACCCGTACTGGAAGACGTTCAAGGACAAGGCCCGCGCCGAGGGCATCGACCTGCAGGTCAAGGACTTCGCCGACTACGCGCAGCCGAACCCCGCTCTCGACGAGGGCGAGCTGGACATCAACCAGTTCCAGCACCTCGTCTACCTGGCCGACTACAACGTCAAGAACGACAAGGACCTGACGCCGATCGGCTCGACCGCGATCTACCCGCTCGGCCTGTACTCGCAGAAGGTGAAGTCCGCCGACGCGATCCGGAAGGGCGACACCGTCGTCGTGCCTGACGACGACAGCAACCAGGCCCGCGGCCTGCTGATCCTCCAGTCGGCCGGGCTCGTGAAGCTCAAGGACGGTGGGTCGATCTTCTCGACCCTCGCGGACGTCGAGACCTCGGCCTCGAAGGTCAAGGTCAAGGCGATCAAGGCGGACCTCACGCCCACGTCGCTGCCGGACGTCGCCGCGGCGATCATCAACAACGACTTCGTCGAGAAGGCCGGCCTGAAGTTCTCCGACGCGATCGCCACGGACGACCCGAAGGACCCCAACGCGCTTCCGTACGTCAACGTGTTCGCGGTCCGCGCGGAGGACAAGGACAACCCGACGTACAAGAAGCTCGTCGAGATCTACCAGAACGACCGCGAGATCCTCGACGGCGCCGACGAGGTCTCGGGCAACACCGCCATCTTCGTCAAGACGCCGGTGTCCGAGCTCGTGAGCACGCTCGCGAAGGTCGAGAAGCAGACCCGCGCCAACCAGTGACGTCGGACCACGCTGCCCGGCGGCCATCCTGGCCGCCGGGCAGCGTGTCCGCGGAGAGGAGGCGTCATGGCGCTCGTGGAGCTGCGTGACGTGCACAAGACCTTCGCCCCGGCCACTCGCCGTGGCACCCCCGTGGAGGCTGTCCGCGGGGTCGACCTCGACGTCGAGGCGGGCGACATCTTCGCGATCGTCGGCTACTCCGGCGCCGGGAAGTCGACCCTCGTGCGGCTCGTGAACGCGCTCGAGCCCGCCACGTCCGGGACCGTGACGATCGATGGGACGGAGCTGTCCGGGCTGGGAGAGCGGGACCTGCGACAGGTCCGTCTCGGCATCGGGATGATCTTCCAGCAGTTCAACCTGCTCAGCAGCCGCACTGTCTGGGGCAACGTCGCGTATCCCTTGGAGGTCGCCGGCGTGCCTCGCGACGAGAAGGCCCGCCGCGTCTCGGACCTGCTGCACTTCGTCGGGCTCGCCGACAAGGCCCACACCTTTGTCGACCGCCTGTCGGGCGGGCAGAAGCAGCGGGTCGGCATCGCCCGTGCGCTCGCGACCGAGCCGAAGCTGCTGCTGGCCGACGAGGCCACGAGCGCGCTCGACCCGGACACGACGCAGGAGGTCCTGGCGCTGCTGCGGCGGGTCAACGCCGAGCTCGGCATCACGATCATCGTCATCACCCACGAGATGGACGTCGTCCGACGGCTCGCGACCAAGGTCGCCGTCATGCAGGACGGGCGCGTGGTCGAGCAGGGTCCGGTCGTCGACGTCTTCTCGGCGCCGCAGCAGCCGGTCACCCGCCGCTTCGTCGGCACCGTGGTCGCCGACGTTCCCGAGGGCGTCGAGCTGGAGGCGCTCCGGCGTCGCCACCACGGCCGTCTCGTCACCCTCGCCTTCCGTGACGAGGGCCCTCGCCAGGCCGAGGTGTTCGCCGAGCTCGTGCGGCGCGACGTCTCCTTCGAGCTCGTCCACGGCGGAGTCGAGGCGGTGCGCGGGGCCTCGTTCGGCAACCTCACGCTCGCGCTCGACGGCGACGACCGTGCCGTCGACGAGGCAGTCGCTGCCGTCGGTGCGCTCGTCCCGACGCGTGAGGTGGGAGCATGATCGCGCGACCTACCCAGATCGACTCTCTGTGGCCGCTGCTCTGGCAGGCGACCTACGAGACCCTGTACATCGTCGGCATCACGCTGCTGCTCGGTGGGATCCTCGGGCTGCTGCTCGGGCTCGCGCTCAACGTCACCCGCGCCGGCGGCCTGTACGCCAACCGCACCGCGAGCGTCGTGCTCAACCTGGTCGTGAACTTCTTCCGACCCATCCCGTTCGTGATCTTCGTGGCAGCGGTCCAGCCACTGGCGCGAGTCGTCGTCGGCATCGGGATCGGCAACCGCGCCATCATCTTCGCGCTCACGCTCGCCGTGATGTTCGGGACGGCGCGCATCGTCGAGCAGAGCCTGGTGTCGGTCCAGCCCGGCGTCGTCGAGGCCGCGCGGGCGATGGGGGCGAGCCGACCACGGATCGTCCGGACCGTCCTGGTGCCGGAGGCGCTCGCGCCGCTGATCCTCGGCTACACGTTCGTGTTCGTCGCCCTGGTCGACATGACGGCCATCGCCGGCGTCATCGGCGGTGGCGGACTGGGCAATTTCGCCCTGCAGTACGGCTACCGACAGTTCGACACCGTCGTCACGTGGGTGACCGTCGTCGTGATCGTGGTGCTCGTGCAGCTCGGCCAGCTGCTCGGCAACTCCCTGGCGCGACGTGTCCAGCACCGGTGAGGGGCGCCCTAGCGCATCGCGGGCCGGCGACCGTCGTCTTCCGGATGCTGGACCCGGTCGGCGGCGACAGCGGTCGTCCCTACGCTCACCCCTCGTGACCCGGACCCCTTCGCTCGCGCGCTGGCTCCCGCCTCTCGTGACGCTCGCCCTCGTCGTGACGGCGTGGAGCATCGTCTCGGCCGCCGACGTCGTGCGACCCGCCTACCTGGCCCCGAGCCCCCTCGAGGTGTGGGACGCGTTCGTCCGCGCGAACTCCGACCATCGGGTCGGCGGAGGTGTCGACCGGGTCGTCCGGGGCGAGGAGGGCTACTACCTCTGGGAGCACCTCGTCGTCAGCCTGCAGAGGATCGGTGGCGGTCTCGCGCTCGCGATCCTCACCGCGATCCCTCTCGGCCTCGCGATGGGCACCATTGCGACGTTCGGCCGTGTCGTGGGCCCGTACGTCGACTTCCTCCGGTCCCTGCCGCCGCTGGCCTACCTCGGCTTCCTCGTCGCGTGGTTCGGGATCGGCGACACGTCGAAGGTCGTCCTGCTCTTCCTGGCGGCGTTCCCGCCGATCGCCCTCGCCACGCTCAACGGCGTCCGTGGCGTGCGCGAGGACCAGCTGAACGCCGTCCGCTCGCTCGGGGCGTCGCGGCGCCAGACGATCACCACGGTCGTCCTGCCCGCGACGCTGCCCGACATCCTCAGCGGCCTCCGGGTCGCCGTCGGGTTCGCGTGGACCACCGTCGTGGCCGCCGAGCTCGTCAACGGACTGCCAGGCATCGGGGGCCTGGCGTACCTGTCGGGGACGCAGAACAAGCTCGCGCTCTCGGTGGCCTGCATCATCGTCATCGGCCTGACCGCGATCGTCCTCGACCTGATCATCCGCACCCTCGAGAAGAAGCTCGTCCCCTGGCGAGGAAAGGCCTGACATGACCCACCACCGCTCCATCCGTCCCCGCGCGCTCGTCGCTGCGGCCGCCGTCACCGCCGCTCTGGGTCTCGCCGCCTGTGGCGTCGGCGGCGAGACCCAGAAGGCCTCGGCCGACGCGTGCCCGTTCACCGCCGATGCATCGGTCGACACGACCGTCCGGATCGGGTACCAGAAGATCCCGAACGGCGACGTCGTCGTGAAGGACCAGAAGATCCTGGAGAACTGCCTGCCGAACGCGACCATCAAGTGGAGCAACTTCGCCTCCGGCGGCGACGTCGTGCAGGCCTTCGGCGGCAAGAGCCTGGACATCGGACTCGCCGGTTCGTCGCCCAGCACGAAGGCGCTGTCGGCACCGCTCGACCTGCCCGTCTCCGTCATCTGGATCCACGACGTCATCGGCTCCGCGGAGTCGCTCGTCGTGCGGGACGGCGCAGCCACCGACATCGCCGGGCTGAAGGGCAAGACCATCGCGACCCCCTTCGGGTCCACCGCGCACTTCTCCCTGCTGCAGGCCATCGCCGACGCCGGGCAGGACCCGTCCGACTACAAGCTCGTCAACACCGAGCCGGAGCAGATCGCCCCGGCGTGGTCGCGCGGCGACGTGGACGCGGCGTGGATCTGGGACCCCACCCTGAGCCAGCTGACCAAGGACGGCGGCAAGGTGATCCTGACCAGCGAGGACACCGCGAAGGCCGGCAAGCCGACGTTCGACCTCGCGATCGCGGACCGTGCCTTCGTGAAGCAGAACCCCAAGGTCCTCGCGGTCTGGGCCAAGGCGCAGGACTACGCCGTCAAGCAGATCACGAGCGACCCCGACAAGGCAGCCGAGAGCGCCGCCGTCGAGATCGGCGTGAGCGCGGCCGAGGCCAAGAAGCAGTTCAAGGGCTTCACCTTCCTCGACGCCACGCAGCAGGCCGGCTCCGACTGGCTCGGCGGCACGCTCGGCAAGGACCTGTTCTCGACCGCGAAGTTCCTGCTCACCCAGGACGGCATCGCGAAGGTCGCACCCGAGTCCACGTACGCCGACGGCGTCGACCCCGGACCGGCGAAGGCCGCCGCGGGTGAGTGAGCGCCACGACCTCGCGGTCACCGTCGCAGGCCTGGAGCAGGAGTTCCGGGCCCGCGACGGGGTCGTGCGCGCCCTCGACGGCATCGATCTCACGATCGAGCCCGGTGAGCTCGTCACGCTCGCCGGGCCCTCCGGCTGTGGCAAGACCACCCTGCTGCGGATCCTCGCCGGCTTCGTCGAGCCGACCCGCGGCAGGGTCGAGGTCGGTGGTCGACCCGTGCGCGGCCCAGGCCGCGAGCGCGGCGTCGTGTTCCAGCAGCCGACGCTCTACCCGTGGCTCGACGTGCGTGACAACGTCGCGCTCGGCCCCAAGGTGCGCGGGATCTCGAAGGCCGACCGGTACCGCACGGCCGAGCAGTATCTCGAGCTGGTGGGCCTGTCCGACGTCGCGGGGCTGCGTCCGTACGAGCTGTCGGGCGGGATGCAGCAGCGCGCCCAGATCGCCCGCGTTCTCACGAACGATCCCGAGATCGTGCTCATGGACGAGCCGTTCGGCGCACTGGACGCCCTCACCCGCGAGCGCCTGCAGGAGGAGCTGCTGACGATCTGGCGCGAGACCGGCAAGACGATCCTGTTCATCACCCACGGCGTCGACGAGGCGGTGTTCCTGGGGTCGCGCGTGCTGGTCATGAGCCCGCGCCCCGGTCGTCTCGTGCTCGACGAGTCGGCCCGGTTCTCGGAGGAGGGCCGTCAGGTCAGGCCCGCAGACCTGCGCGCCCTCCCCGAGTTCACCGCCCTCACGACGAAGGTGCGCGAGGCCATCGCGCAGCCCTGAGGCAGGTCCTGGCTGCGCCAGGTTTCGGACGTCGAAGGGCCCCGGCCCGGCGTGGTGCCGGACCGGGACCCCTCGTGATGCGCTACTTCTTCTTGACCTTCGCGGTCGACGCCGACGTCGAGACGCCGTCGCCGAACTGGTCGTTCTTGTCCTGGGCCGAGACCCGCACCGAGATCCTGCGGCCCACGTCCGACGAGGTCAGCGTGTACGAGCTGCCCGTCGCACCCGAGATCGCCTTGCCGTCGCGCAGCCACTGCCGGGCGAACGCGATCTCCTGACTGCTGTTCCACGTGCCGAGGGACGACGTGAGCTTCTTGCCCTTCGTCGCCGGGCCCGTCACCCGCGGAGCTGCGTAGGTGAGGAGCTTGCTGCTCAGGGTCGCGTCGACGCCCGTCACGTGCTGCCCGTCCTTGACGACGACGCGTCGAGCGGTCGTGACGCCGGCCTGGTTGCTCCAGTACTCCGGCACGAACGGCACGCTCACGAGATCGCTCCAGCCCTCCATGAAGTTCCGGGAGGCGGTGAACCGCACGGTGTAGGTGCCGGCCGGCAGCTGGTACGTCGACCAGCGCGTGCCGCTCCCGCTGTCGACGTAGTAGTACGACCCGTCGAGGCCGCGGACCTCGACGTTCGTCCACTGGTAGTCGTCGTCACGTGTCGTGGGCGCGACGACCGTGCCTGCGATCGATCCGTACGACTCGAGCGTGACCGGGGCGAGGGTCTTCGCCTGCGGGGAGCTGACGACCGCCGCGTTGCGGAAGCTGTAGGCACCACCGAACCACTGGGCCCGGTAGGCGTCCTCCGTCCCGTACGAGCCCGACGAGCGCTCGTACCCGTTGTCCCGACCGACGCGGACCTTGTAGCGGCCCGGCGCGACGTCGAACGTGTACCCCCCGCCCTGGCTCGTCACGGTGTAGGCCGCCATCTGGAGGTTGCCGTCCTGATCGGGCTCGGCATGGAAGAGCGCGACCGGGAGACCCCGGACGCCCGTGCCCGCCAGGTCTCGGACCGTGCCCTTGAGCGTCGAGGGGCGGCCCTCCCGCGGGATCGACGTCAGTCGGATCGTGTCGAGGGTCTTGGTGCCGCTGCCCAGCGTGATCCGCGTGGCGGAGTCCCGGTCCTGGGCTCCCTGGTACCACTGGTTCTGGTAGTCGTCGCCGTCGGCGACGAGCACCTGGTAGTCGCTGCCGGGGGCGAGCTCCTCGAAGGTGTACTCGCCACGGGAGTTCGTCCGGACGGACCGCTTGGCGTAGTAGTCGGCGTAGCCCGGCGCGTAGAGCAGGGCCTGGACCCCCTGCACGGGCTTGCCCGCGGCGTCGACGACCTTGCCCCGCAGGGTGCTGGGACGCTGCTGCGTGACCGTGGGGATCGTCGTGGTCTTCGCGTCCTCGACCTCGTAAGGCTTCGCCGTGGCGTACGACTGGCCGCCGACCCACAGCTCGGGGTGGTCGCAGCGGTCCAGCGCCTGGACGACGTACTCGCCGGTCGGCAGGTCGACCTGCCAGCGTCGGGTGTACTCGTCCACCTGCACCGTGGCGACCGGCTGAGGCACCTCGGCCTGGCCGGCCCGGTAGACGACGGCGCTGACGCAGGTGTTGCCCGCCCGGCCGTCGGGATCGAGGATGCGGCCGCCGAGCATCCCGCGCGAGGGCTCCAACGACATCGGTGTGTAGCCGTCGGCGCTGACGTCGATGACGTGGGTCTTGGTCCGGTAGCCGGCCTTCGCCGCGGTGATCCAGTAGCGCCCGGCGGGCACGGTCGCACCGTACAAACCCTGCTCGTCGGTCTGGCCCGACGCGGCCGAGGTCGCCGGACCGTCAGCCGGGTCCGACGTGTAGTAGTCGATGGTCGCGCCGGCGACAGGGTCGCCGCCCTGGTCGCGGACCTGGACGCCGAAGCTGATGTCGTCGGCGGCCTGCGCGGGCAGGCCGGTGAGGACGGCGACCGAGACGAGTGCGGCCGCGAGGACGGCGAGGAACCGTCCGAGGGAACGATGGGTCATGGGGATCCTTCCGAGAGTCCGCTCGCACCGTACGGTCGCGGAGCGCGCGGGCGCGGCGGATCGGTGTCGAACCATCCCGACGGGCCATCCCCTGGCCCATCGTGACCAGGACCCGGCGCGGTTCGTGACCTTCTGGTCGCTTCAGCGGGTGTGAAGCGACCGGAAGGTCACGAATCGCGGGGGTGGCGGCTGGCGTGGTGGCCGGGCCGTCAGTCGGACGTCGGGCGCAGGTGCTGGAAGGCCGCCAGGTTGGCGGTCGACTCGCCGCGGGCCTCGCGCCACTCCCACTCCTTGCGGATCGAGCTGGCGAAGCCCAGCTCGAGGATCGTGTTGAACGACTCGTCGGCGTAGGTGAGCGTCGCGCCGAGGATCCGGTCGACCTCGTCGGCCGTGACGGCGTGCAGCGGCAGGCGCCCGTCCAGGTAGATGTCGCCGACCGCGTCGACGGCGAACGCGACGCCGAACATCTTGAGGTTGCGCTCCAGCATCCAGCGGTAGACGGCCTCGTGGTTCTCGTCGGGCTTGCGCGCGACGAACGCGTGGATACCCAGGGCGTGCCGGCCGACCTCGAGCCGCACCGTGGTCTTGAGCTTGCGCACGCCGGGCAGGTCGACCTCGAAGACCCCGGGACGGTGCTCGACGAACTCCAGGTCCGAGGTCTCCAGGACCTCGCGGATCGTCCGGGCCGCGTCGCTCATCGGTGCTCCTGTCGTGCGTCGGCGTAGACCTGCAGGGTGCGGTCGACCGTGGCGTCCCACCCGAAGGACGACGCGTGGACCACCGCCTTGAGTCCGAGCGTCTCCTGCGTCACGGGGTCGCCGACGACGCGCCACAACGCCTCGGCCCAGTCGTCGGGGTCGTGGCCGTCGACGAGGACGCCGGAGACGCCGTCGGCGACCGCCGTCGAGAGGCCGCCCACCCGAGCGGCCACGACCGGCGTGCCGCAGGCCTGCGCCTCGATCGCGACGAGGCCGAACGACTCGTTGTAGGACGGCACCGCCACGGCGTCGGCCGCCGCGTACCAGTCCGCGAGCCGCCGCTGGTCGACGGTGGGGACGAAGCGCACGACGTCGCCGAGGCCGAGCTCGTCGACCAGGTCGGCGAGCGCCGTCGGACGGTCGAGCCCGGAGCCGGAGGCGCCACCGACGACGACGACCTGCAGGTCGCGCCGGGCCCCCGGGTGCCGAGCGACGATCCGGGCGGCGGCCCGCACGAGGACGTCGGGGGCCTTGAGCGGCTGGATGCGCCCGGCGAAGAGCATGACCCGTGCGGACGGGGCGATGCCCAGGGAGGCGCGCGCCTCGTCACGACGCCCGCTGCGGAAGACGTCAAGATCGACCCCGGGGTGGACGACGTCGACGTGCGCGGGGTCGGCCTCGTAGAGGTCGACGAGCTCGCGTCGCTCCTCCTCGGTGTTGGCGATGAGCCGGTCGGCGAGCCGCACGATCTCCTGCTCACCGGCGATCCGGCCCACGGGCTCGGCGCGGTCACCGGCCGCGAGCCGCGCGTTCTTGACCTTGCCCATCGTGTGCATCGAGTGCACGAGCGGCACGCGCCAGCGTTCGGCGGCGACGGTGCCGACCTGGCCGGAGAGCCAGTAGTGGCTGTGCACCAGGTCGAACCAGCCCGGCTCGTGCTCCGCCTCGGTGCGCAGGACGTCGCGCACGAAGCCGCACAGCTGCGACGGCAGGTCGTCCTTCGTGAGCCCCTCGAACGGGCCCGCGGAGACGTGGTGGACGTGGACGCCCGGGTGAGCCTCGACGACCGGCGGCTGGTGCCGGCTCGTGGCGCGGGTGAACACCTCGACCTCGATCCCGCGGTCGGCCAGTCGACGCGAGAGCTCCAGGACGTAGACGTTCATGCCGCCCGCGTCGCCGGTGCCGGGCTGCTCGAGCGGCGAGGTGTGGGCCGACAGCATCGCGACGCGACGCAGGTCGGCTCGGGTGCTCACCCGACCATCTTCCCGCACGTCCGGTTGCGGGCAACCGTGATGCTCGCCGCACGCGCGCGCCGCGGGACGCTGGACTAGCGTCGGGCGCATGGATCGAGGAACCGCCGTCGTCACCGGGGCCAGCAGCGGGATCGGGGAGGCGACCGCGCGGCGGCTCGCCGCCGAGGGCTACCGCGTCGTCTGCGTGGCACGCCGAACCGAGCGGATCGAGCGGCTGGCCGACGAGATCGGTGGGCAGGCGGTCACGTGCGACGTGACCGACGCGGACCAGGTCGCGGCGCTGGCCGAGGCCGCCGGGCCCGAGGTCGCGCTCCTCGTCAACAACGCCGGCGGCGCCATCGGCCTCGACCCCGTCGAGTCGGCCGACCCGGACGACTGGCGCCGGATGTACGAGACCAACGTCATCGGCACGCTCCAGGTGACCCGCGCGCTGCTGCCGGCGCTCGAGTCGAGCGGGGCCGGCACGGTGCTGAACCTCGGCTCGACCGCCGGCCGGATCGCGTACGAGGGCGGCGGCGGCTACACCGCGGCCAAGCACGGCGTCGCGGTCATGACCGAGACGCTCCGGCTCGAGCTCGTCGGCCGTCCGGTGCGGGTCTGCGAGGTCGCGCCCGGCATGGTCCGCACGGAGGAGTTCGCCCTGACCCGGTTCGACGGCGACGCCGAGCGGGCCGAGGCCGTCTACCGCGGGGTCGACGAGCCGCTCACCGCCGACGACGTCGCGGACGTCGTCGCGTGGGTCGCGACCCGTCCCCAGCACGTCAACGTCGACCTCGTCGTGGTCAAGCCGATCGCCCAGGCCGCCCAGCACAAGGTCCACCGCACCTCCTGACCCCGCGCGAGGTCTCGATACGCGTGGCGACGCTCGTCCCTCGCGCGCCCCGCTACTCGACCACCGGAGGTCGAGTCGGCGGACGGCGAGCGCCAGCGAGCCACGTCCGCCGTATCGAGACCATCGGCCGGGCCCGCTGCTCGACCGCCGGAGGTGCGGAGCCGGGAACGGCGAACGCCCGCCGGGGTGCCGGCGGGCGTTCGTCGTGGGTGGTGCGTCAGTGCACGATGACGGGCGGCTGGCCCTCGTCGTCGAGCAGGTGCGCGGCCTCCCGCTTGCGCGGCAGGAACGCGACCGGGACCAGCGCGACCACGATGAGCGCGAGCGCCACCAGATAGGTGTGGTGGAACGCGTCGGCCATGTCCTGCAGCACGGTCGCCTGGAAGTCCTGGCCCAGGCGCTGGGCGGTCGCGAGCGCCTCGGCCGGCGGGTTCGTGCCCAGCTCCTTGGCCTTCTGGATCGCCTGCGCCGAGCTGACGGCCGCCGAGTCCTTGAACCCGTTGGTCAGCAGCACCGTCATGACGGCGACACCGATCGAGCTGGCGACCTGCTGCACGACGTTGATGAGGGTCGAGCCGCGGGCCACGTCGTGCGCCTTGAGCGTCTTGAGCGCCGAGGTGAAGATCGGCATCATCGTGCCGCCCATGCCCAGGCCCATGACGAACAGCCAGGCCATGATCTGCCAGACCGGCGTGCTCGGGTCGGTGCTGGCCGCCAGGCCGACGACGCCGGCGATGATGCCGACGAAGCCGAACGGGACGATCCGACCGACCGGCATCTTGTCGACGAGCGTGCCGGCGATCGGCATCGTCAGCATCGCGCCGAGGCCCTGCGGGGCGACCAGCAGGCCGGCCTTGAGGACGCTCTCGCCACGGACCTGCTGGAAGTAGGTCGGGACGAGCAGCAGCGCGCCGAAGAAGGCGCCGACGAACAGGAACATCGTGATCGTCGCGACGGTCAGGTTGCGGTCCTTGAACAGGCGCAGGTCGAGCAGCGGGTGCTTCGGGCGGAAGGCCCAGAACACGAACCCGACGATCAGCACCGCGCCGATGACCGCCGGGACGATGACGCGGGTCGACTGGACCGTGCCGGTCTCCGGGATCGACGAGACGCCGAACAGGAACAGCGCGAGGCCGGGCGACATCAGCAGCATGCCGACGAAGTCGAACGACTCGCTGGGCTGCGCCGAGTCCTTGGGCAGGATCACCTGCGCGTAGACGAGCGCGGCGATGCCGAGCGGCAGGTTGATCAGGAAGATCCAGTGCCACGAGGCGACCTCGATGAGCCAGCCACCGAGGATCGGGCCCATGATCGGGCCGAGCAGCATCGGGATGCCGAGGATCGCCATCAGGCGACCCATCCGGTGCGGACCGGCGGCCTTGGTCATGATCGTCATGCCGAGCGGCATGAGCATGCCGCCGCCGAGGCCCTGCAGGACGCGGAACGCGACGAGGGACTCGATGCTCCAGGCGGACGCGCACAGCACCGAGCCGAGCGTGAACAGCCCGATCGCGGTCATGTAGAGGCGTTTGGTGCCGAAGCGGTCGGCGGCCCAGCCGGTCAGCGGGATGACCGCGGCGAGCGCGAGCGTGTAGCCGGTGACCGACCACGCGACGGTCGACAGCTCGGAGACGTCGAAGGCCTGCTGGAACGTCGGCAGCGCGACGTTGACGACGGTGATGTCGAGGATGGACATGATCGCGCCGAGGACGACGACGCCGGCGACCTTGAGGATCTCCGGGGTGATCTTGTCGTCGTCGTCGACCGTGGGGGTCTTGACGGTGTCAGTCATGGTTCTCTTCCGGGGTGGTGGCTCGCAGGGCGTCTCCTGCGAGGACGGGACGCAGCGCCTCGGTCAAGGCGGCTGCTTGGGGTTCGGGGACGCGGCGGACGAACTCGCGCAGGGCCCGTCGCTTCTCCTCGAAGTGCTGGTCGGCGATCTGCCAGCCCTTGTCGGAGAGCGACACGAGCTTGACTCGGCGGTCCTCCGGGCTCTCGTGCCGCTCGAGCATGCCGAGCCGGACCATCGCGTCGATGTTGCGCCCGGCGGACGCGACCGACAGGCCGAGCCGCTTGGCGATCTCGTTGATGGCCATCGGGCCGTCGGCGTGCCCCAGGACGAACATCGTGCGGGCCTGGGTGATCGACAGGTCCATCTCGATCAGCAGGTCCGCGGCGTCGGACTCGGCGAGGCTGAAGATCTTCGTCAGGAAGGTCTCCAGGCACTCGAAGAGCTCGTCGCGCGTCGTGGTCACCCGAAGATCCTAACGCAACTGCAACCATTGTGGATGTGAAATCTTTGTGACGTCGCAAACAAATGCGCGTGAAGCCCTCGCCCGCGGGCCGGACCGGCGTCACCCGGCCGTAGACTGACAAGGCTGCGCGTGCCGCGGCTATTCCTCTTTCTTCCAGCAAGGACGTCTTTCGCATGCCCACCGCAACCCGCGCCGATCTGCGCAACGTGGCGATCGTCGCCCACGTCGACCACGGCAAGACCACCCTGGTCGACGCCATGCTCCAGCAGCAGGGCGCCTACGCCGAGCACCAGGAGGTCACCGACCGGGTCATGGACTCCGGCGACCTCGAGCGCGAGAAGGGCATCACGATCCTCGCGAAGAACACCGCGGTGCGCTACGAGGGCCCCGGCGCCCCGGACGGCGGCGTCACCATCAACATCATCGACACGCCCGGCCACGCCGACTTCGGCGGCGAGGTCGAGCGCGGCCTGTCGATGGTCGACGCCGTCGTGCTGCTCGTCGACGCGTCCGAGGGCCCGCTCCCCCAGACCCGCTTCGTGCTGCGCAAGGCGCTCGCCGCGAAGATGCCCGTCATCCTCGTGGTGAACAAGGTCGACCGTCCGGACTCGCGCATCGCCGAGGTCGTCGACGAGACCTACGAGCTCTTCCTCGACCTGCTGCCCGCGGACGCCGGCGACGACGCCCTCGACTTCCCGGTCGTCTACGCCTCGGCCAAGGCCGGGCGCGCCTCGCTCGAGCAGCCCAGCGACGGCGGCCTGCCGGACAACGACAACCTCGTGCCGCTGTTCCAGACGATCATGGACGCCGTCCCGGCCCCGGAGTACACCGAGGGCGCGCCCCTGCAGGCGCACGTCACGAACCTCGACTCCTCGCCGTTCCTCGGCCGCCTCGCGCTCGTCCGCGTCAAGGAGGGCACGCTGAAGAAGGGTCAGCAGGTCGCCTGGATGAAGCGCGACGGCTCGACCGAGCGCGTCAAGATCACCGAGCTGCTCGTCACCGAGGCGCTGGAGCGCAAGCCCGGCGAGTCGGCCGGCCCCGGCGACATCGTCGCCATCGCGGGCATCGCCGACATCAACATCGGCGAGACGCTGGCCGACCCGGAGAACCCGGTCGCGCTGCCGCTCATCCACGTCGACGAGCCGGCCATCTCGATGACGATCGGCACCAACACCTCGCCGCTCGCCGGCCGCGAGAAGGGCACCAAGGTCACCGCCCGCCTCGTCAAGGACCGCCTCGACGCCGAGCTCATCGGCAACGTGTCGATCCGCGTCCTGCCCACCGACCGCCCCGACGCCTGGGAGGTCCAGGGCCGCGGCGAGCTCGCGCTCGCGATCCTCGTCGAGCAGATGCGCCGCGAGGGCTACGAGCTCACCGTCGGCAAGCCGCAGGTCGTCACCAAGGAGGTCGACGGCAAGCTGCACGAGCCGGTCGAGCGCCTCACGATCGACGCGCCGGAGGAGTACCTCGGCACGATCACCCAGCTGCTCGCGGTCCGCAAGGGCCGGATGGAGCAGATGATCAACCACGGCACCGGCTGGGTCCGGATGGAGTTCCTGGTCCCGGCGCGCGGCCTGATCGGCTTCCGCACCGAGTTCCTCACCGACACCCGTGGCACGGGCATCGCCCACCACATCTCCGAGGGCTACGAGCCGTGGTTCGGCGAGATCTCGACCCGTCCGTCGGGCTCGCTCGTCGCCGACCGCGCCGGCGCCGTCACGTCGTTCGCGATGACGAACCTGCAGGAGCGCGGCGTGCTCTTCGTCGAGCCCTCGACCGAGGTCTACGAGGGCATGATCGTCGGCGAGAACTCCCGGGACGACGACATGGACGTCAACATCACCAAGGAGAAGAAGCAGACGAACATCCGCTCCGCGACGTCCGACAACTTCGAGAAGGTCATCCCGCCGAAGAAGCTGTCGCTCGAGCAGTGCCTGGAGTTCTGCCGCGAGGACGAGTGCGTCGAGGTCACCCCGGCGCACGTGCGCATCCGCAAGGTCATCCTCGACCAGTCCGAGCGCAACCGGGTGGCGCGCTCGCGCCGCTGACCCTCGCTCGACCCGGACGGCCTCGTCGCACTGGCGGCGGGGCCGTCGGCGTGTTCTCGTGGTGACAACGACGAGGGACGGGAACGACATGAGCGAGCAGCCCGAGGGCGTCACGAGCGACGGCGACGCGCTCGAGATCGACGTCGAGGCGCGGATCGACCGCGCGAACCACGAGCAGGACGCCGAGCTGAGCGAGGAGGACGTCCGGCGGATCGAGGCCGAGCGCGAGGAGCGGCTCGACCCGGCGAACCGGCCCGAGGGCGCGGTCGTCGACAACACCGACCGCGACTTCGACCCAGAGACCGGGCGGTTCGAGGACTGACCGTCGCCGTCGGCGATGATGGCGGTCCCCGCCGAGAGGACCGTCCGTGCCCCACCGCCGCACCGGCACCCTGCGCGACTGGCACGACCAGCGCGGGTTCGGCTTCATCGCCCCGGACGACGGCGGGCGGCGGGTGTTCGCGCACGTCCGCGACTTCCCCTCGGGACGCCGGCCGGTCGCGGGCCTGCCGGTCAGCTACGTCCTGACCCAGGACCGGCAGGGGCGACCGCAGGCCGCGGACGTTCGCTACGTGGGTCGGGGACCGGCTCGGCGGCCCGGTCGGCGTACCGGGCTGACCCAGGCGCTCGTCCTGGTGGCGGTCTACGCCGCAGCCCTCGGCGCGCTCGCCCTGGCCCACCGCGTCCCCCTCGCCCTCGTGGCGTGGGTCGGCGCGACGAGCCTGGTCACCGCCCTCGCCTACGGCGCCGACAAGGCGGCCGCCCGGCGTGGCACGTGGCGCACGTCCGAGGCGACCCTGCTGGCGCTCGGCCTGGTCGGCGGCTGGCCCGGCGGGCTCGTGGCGCGGCACGCCTTCCGGCACAAGACCCGCAAGCAGCCCTTCCGCACGCTCTTCTGGCTCACGGCGTCGGTCGACGTCGGCGTCGTCGCGGTGGTGGCGCTCCTCCACGGGTGACGGGGGGACGAAGGATTCTGCATTCCGCACGACCGGTCGTGCGGAATGCAGAATCCTTCGTCGGCCCCGGGCTCAGCGGACGAGGCGCGGGAACCCGAAGTCGGTGCGGACCGGCCCGGCGACGAGGACGGAGTCCGGCTCCGCGTCCGCGACCCCGGGCAGACCCGCGGCCTCGACCAAGGTGTCGTCGAGGTGCAGCAGCTCGCCGGCGTGCAGCGGCCACGGCCCGTGCGTGTTGGGGACCCACCAGGTCCGGCCGAGGTGCCGCGTGTGCAGACCGAACCGGGCGCTCAGGAACACCGACAGCTCGTCCGGCTCGGCGATCAGCTCCCCACGGCGGACCACGACGCGGCCGCCCGCGCCGCGCGGCGAGGGCCAGCGGCGGCGGGTGCGGTAGTCGAGGACGTCGCCGTCACGGCGCAGCGACATCCGGGCCCAGGCGTAGGGCGTCGCGAAGGCGAGGCGCGCCCCGACCGACACGACCAGGCGGGCAGACTCCAGCGACCTGAAGACGACGCCGTGCCGCCCCTCGTCGTCGACCGAGTACAGCCGCACGTTGGTCTCCAGGAAGTCCCCGAGCCAGGGCACCGCGGGGCCGCGACCGAAACCGGCCCGGTGCATCCGGAACGGGATGAGGCCGACGTAGGTGCGCCCGTCGAGGACGTCGGGCCGGACGCCGCGTGGCATGAGCGGCGCGACCCGCTCCGGGTCGACGGCCCAGTGGACGAAGGTCAGGTCGGCCCAGGTCTGACGCATGAGCCGCGAACCCTCGAGGGGCGGTCCCTGCTGGCTCCACGGCGTCACCCCAGCAGTCTCGCCCGGGTCGGCGGGGGCTGCCGGGCGAGACGAGGACGCTGCGCAAGTTCCGCCCCGGGAGGCGGTCAGAGGACGTTGCGGGGGCGGAACTGGACGCTGATGCGGGGCCCGACCGGCTTGGCGGTCTTGAGCACGGCGTGCTCCCACGTGCGCTGGCACGAGCCGCCCATCACGAGCAGGTCGCCGTGGCCCACGACGAAGCCGATCGTGCCGGACGCGTCGGCGTGCGGGCCGTCGGGGCGGGGGCGAAGCGACAACCGGCGCGGCGCACCCAGCGACAGGATCGCGACCATCGTGTCCTCGCTGCGACTGCGGCCGATGCGGTCGCCGTGCCACGCGACGCTGTCGCGCCCGTCGCGGTAGTAGCAGAGGCCGGCGGTCACGAACTCCTCGCCGAGCTCGTCGGCATAGTGCTCGTTCAGGGCGGACCGGGCCTCGGTGAGCGCCGGGTCGGGCAGCTCTTCACCGACGCCGTAGGCGCAGAGCAGCCGGGGGACGTCGACGACGTTGTCGTACATCCCGCGCCGGTCGGCGCGCCAGCGGACGGACGTCTGCAGCGTCAGGAACAGCGGGTCGGCCCCGGACATCCAGCCCGGCAGCACGTCGACCCACGCCCCACCGGCGAGCTCGCGCCGCTGCACGCGGTCGAGCGGACCCACCGACGCGACGTCGTCGGTGTCGAGCAGCGAGCCCTGGAAGTACACGCCGACAGCCTACGCTGGATCGAACACCTGTTCTAGCCTCCGGTGCCACCCGATGTTTTCTCGCGGAGACAACTTTTCGACGGTCGAGGGCATCTAGCCTGTCACCACGTCCCACCGACCAGGAGCCTCCATGCGTCGTCACGTCCTCCTCACGACGGTCGCGGCACTCGTCGCCGTCCTCCTGGCGTCCGCGCCCGCCGGAGCCCGCACGACGAACGACCTGCGCGGCACCGTGCGAGACGGCCAGGGCGAGCCGCTCGCCGGCGTCACCGTGGGGTACTACACCTCCGACCCGAACGGCAACGACCCGGACGAGCTCGTCCGCAGCGTCGTGACAGGGGCAGACGGGACCTACCTGCTCGAGGACCTCTCCTTCGACACCTCGGGCCAGTTCACCCAGTACCTGCGCTTCATCGACAACGCCGAGCGGTATCCGGAGCTTCGGTTCTGGGAGGACGGGGACAGCGGCGACTGGGTCCGCGACGTCACGATGCTCCGGTCCGGGAGCGTCGTCGGGTCGGTGAGGCGCTCCATCGGCCGCGCGACGGACACGACCGTCTCCCTCACGGAGATCGGCTACCTCGACGCGACCTACCCCCGCCCCAGGACGAAGGTGGCCGCTGACGGGACGTACCGCTTCACGGACCTGCGACCCGGCCGGTACCACGTACGGTTCACGGACGCAGCCGACCAGTACCTGCCTCAGTGCCTGGGCGCGACGTCCGAAGGCGACTGCTTCCGCGAGGACGCGCCCCTCCTGACGGTCTCGGAGGACCAGACCACGACCCTGCCGCCGGAGAC
>JAQIJP010000043.1:0-28796 GCA_036946185.1 Aeromicrobium erythreum | reverse complement strand
CCGGCAGCTGCTCGACGGTGTACAGCACGCCGAGGTCGTACGGGATGGAGTCGAAGCCGCAGGCGTGCACGAGCGTCGCGCCGGTGCGGACCGCGGTCTCGTGGTGCGCGAGCCAGGTGCGGTCGACGAACTCGGGCTCACCGGTCAGGTCGACGTACGCGATGCCCGCCTCGGCCGCGGCCTTGACGGCCGGGTCGCCGTGCTGGACGTACGGACCCACGGTCGAGATCAGGACGCGGGTGCCCTGCGCCATGGCGGCCATCGAGGCCTCGTCGGACACGTCCGCGATGACGATCCGCGGCTCGACACCACCGGCCGCCACGACCTGGTCTGCGACAGCCTGCAGCTTGCTCGCGCTGCGGCCGGCGACGGCCCACGTGCCGCCGTCGGGAAGGTGCGTGCCGAGGGTACTCGGCGGTCAGCGCACCGGTGAAGCCGGTCGCGCCGAACAGGGTGATGTCGACGGTCTGCTCGCTCATGCGACGACCCCTAGCGACTTGGCCGCAGGGCCGGGTCGGGAGCCGTCGGCTCAGGAGGCCTTGCGCGACGCCTCGTCCTTGGTGAGGACCGTCGGGCCCTCGTCGCCGCGCACGGTCTCGGCGGTCACGACGACCTTGGCGACGTCGTCGCGGCTCGGGATCTCGTACATGACCGGCTGGAGCACGTGCTCGATGATCGAGCGCAGGCCACGGGCACCCGTGCCACGCTCGAGCGCGAGCTCGGCCATCGCCTGGCAGGCCTCCGGCGTGAACTCGAGCTCGACGTCGTCGATCTCGAACAGCCGGACGAACTGCTTGGTCAGCGCGTTGCGCGGCTGGGTGAGGATCGAGACGAGCGCCTCGGCGTCCAGGTTGTCGACCGCCGCGATGACCGGCAGGCGGCCGATGAACTCGGGGATCAGGCCGAACTTGAGCAGGTCCTCGGGGAGCACCCGGCTGAACAGCTGGTGCTTCTGGTCCTCCGGGGCCTTCTCGCCGGCGCCCGCGGTGTTGAAGCCCAGCCCGACCTTGCCGTTGCGCTGCTCGATGATCTCCTCGAGACCGGCGAACGCGCCGCCCACGATGAACAGCACGTTGGTCGTGTCGATCTGGATGAACTCCTGGTGCGGGTGCTTGCGCCCGCCCTGCGGAGGCACCGACGCGGTCGTGCCCTCGAGGATCTTGAGCAGCGCCTGCTGCACGCCCTCGCCGGACACGTCGCGGGTGATCGACGGGTTCTCGCTCTTGCGCGAGATCTTGTCGACCTCGTCGATGTAGATGATGCCCGTCTCGGCCTTCTTGACGTCGTAGTCGGCGGCCTGGATGAGCTTGAGCAGATGTTCTCGACGTCCTCCCCGACGTAGCCGGCCTCGGTCAGCGCCGTGGCGTCGGCGATCGCGAACGGGACGTTGAGCATCCGGGCGAGCGTCTGCGCGAGGTACGTCTTGCCGCAGCCCGTGGGGCCGACGAGCAGGATGTTGGACTTGGCGAGCTCGACCGAGTCGTCCTTGGCCCGGCCGGACGCGGCCTGCGCCTGCACGCGCTTGTAGTGGTTGTAGACCGCGACGGCGAGCGAGCGCTTCGCGGAGTCCTGGCCGACGACGTACTGGCCGAGGAAGTCGAAGATCTCGGACGGACGGGGGCAGCTCGCCCAGGCTGAGCTCGGCACCCTCGGCGAGCTCCTCCTCGATGATCTCGTTGCAGAGGTCGATGCACTCGTCGCAGATGTACACGCCGGGGCCGGCGATGAGCTTCTTGACCTGCTTCTGGCTCTTGCCGCAGAAGGAGCACTTCAGCAGGTCAGCGGTCTCGATGCGAGCCACGGTCACGCACCTTTCGTCGTCCGGATCAGTTCACAGTACCCGCGCGCGGGCCGGAGGGCCCGCCCCAACGCGCGAGCCGGCGGCACGAGTGTGTCGCACCGCCAGCTCGTCACGTCAGACCGCGGGAGTCTTCAGCGTGTCGAAGACCTGGTCGATCAGGCCGTACTCGACGGCCTGCTCGGCGGTCAGGATCTTGTCGCGCTCGACGTCCTTGCTGACCTCCTCGGGCGTCTTGCCCGAGGCGTCGGCGATCATCTGCTCCATCAGCGAGCGCATCCGCAGGATCTCGTTGGCCTGGATCTCCAGGTCGGAGATCTGGCCGCCGGTGCCCTCGGTGTACGGCTGGTGGATGAGGATGCGGCTGTTCGGCAGCGCGAACCGCTTGCCGGGGGTGCCTGCCGCGAGCAGGACCGCGGCGGCCGAGGCCGCCTGGCCCAGGCACACGGTCTGCACGTCGGACTTGAGGTAGCGCATCGTGTCGTAGATGGCCGTCATCGCCGTGAACGAGCCACCCGGGCTGTTGATGTACAGCTGGATGTCGCGGTCGGCGTCCATCTGCTGCAGGCACAGCAGCTGGGCCATGACGGCGTTGGCGACGTCGTCGCTGATCGGCGTGCCGACGAAGATGATGCGGTCCTCGAACAGCTTGGCGTAGGGGTCGATGCGCCGGAACCCGTAGGACGTGCGCTCCTCCCACTGCGGGATGTAGTAGCTCACTTCTTGCCCACTTCCTGGACGCTCGTGATGACCTGGTCGATGAAGCCGTAGTCCTTGGCCTCGGCCGGCGTGAACCAGCGGTCGCGGTCCGCGTCGGCCTCGATCTGCTCGATGCTCTGGCCGGTGTGCTGGGCCTGCAGCTCGTTGAGCTGCTTCTTCAGCAGGATCGACTGCTGCGCCTGGATCTTGATGTCGGAGGCCGAGCCGCCGATGCCGCCGGACGGCTGGTGCATCATGATCCGCGCGTGCGGCAGCGCGTAACGCTTGCCCGGGGTGCCGGCCGCGAGGAGGAACTGGCCCATCGAGGCCGCGAGTCCCATCGCGACGGTGGACACGTCGTTCGAGATGAACTGCATCGTGTCGTAGATGGCCATGCCGGAGTCGACCGAGCCGCCGGGGCTGTTGATGTAGAGCGAGATGTCGGCCTCGGGGTCCTCGGCGCTGAGCAGCAGCATCTGCGCACAGATCGCGTTGGAGTTCGAGTCGCGCACCTCGGAGCCCAGGAAGATGATCCGCTCCTTGAGCAGGCGCCTGGTAGATGTGACCGTCCAGGTCGGACGGGCCGACCTCGCCGGCCATGCGGTGGTCCGAAGATGTGTTCACGTCCTCGACCCTAGAGGGCGAGGGGCCGCGAGACACGCGTGAACACGCCCTGTTCGCCCTCGGCGTAGTCACGCCGCCGTGGCGGTCAGTCGCTCGCGCCCGGGACGGTCTGGTCCCAGTCGATCGCGGAGCCCGTGACGACGCCGCTCGCGTCCGAGAGCAGCAGGACCGCGAGTCCCGCGGCGTCCTCGGGAGCCGCGAGCCGACCGGCGGGCAGCCGCTCCCCCGCGCGCTCGCGCCAGTCGTCGCCGGCGTCGTGGAAGCGGCGCTGGATCGCGTCCTCGCCGTCGGAGTCGGTCCAGCCGATGTTGATGGCGTTGACGCGGATCCGGTCGAAGCGGTGCGCGTGGGCGGCGTTGCGGGTCAGGCCGACGAGCGCGGCCTTCGTCGCCGCGTAGGGCGCGAGGTACGGCTGGCCGCCGTGGGCGCTCATCGTCGCCACGTTGACGATCGATCCCGGGGCGCCGCGGTCGAGCAGGTGTCGCACGACCTCCTGCATGAGGAAGAACGGCCCCCGCAGGTTGATCGCGACGTGCTGCGCGAACATCTCCGGCGTCGTGTCGACGAGCGAGCCCCGCTCGGTGAAGCCGGCGGCGTTGACGAGTCCGTCGACCCGGCCGTGGTCGCGGACGGTCGCGTCGACGGCCGCGCGGCAGGCCTCGACGTCCGCGACGTCGCACGCGACGAACCGCGCCCCGGCACCGAGCCCTGCGGCGGCCCGCTCCCCCACGTCGGCCCGCCGACCCGTGACCGTCACCCCGGGCGCCCTCGGCCACCGCCGCGCGGGCGATCGCGAGGCCGACGCCCTGCGTGCCGCCGGAGACCAGGACCACCCGGTCGTCGAGCGCGCCCACGTCAGCCCTGCCCGCCGGAGGTGCGGCGCCGGTCGGCGTAGGCCCCGAGCGCCGCGGCGACCTGCTCGGCCGAGCGGCCGGCCGTGAGCGCCTGCTCGACGATCTCGGTCTGCGCGAGCGGGGTCATGCCGTCGACCGGCTGGTCGAGGTCGAGGTTCGTCGGGAACGGGTAGCCCTCGGCCGCGACGGCCACGACCCGGCGCAGCGCCGCGCCGTCCCAGCCGGCCTCGCGGCGGGCGAGCAGCTCGGGGTAGACCGCCGTCGTGACGCGGGCCCGGTCGACCGTCTCCATCGCCCGGCCGAACGCCGACGACACCTGCAGCAGGTTGGCGACCCGCTGCACGTCGGCCGACACGTTGCTGCCGGCGCCGTGCATGAGGGCCGGGTTGAAGAACACCGCGTCGCCCTTCGCGAGGGGCAGCTGGACGTGGGCGCGCTCGAAGTGCTCGCGCACGTCGGGCCGACGGTAGGCGAGGTATCCGGGACCGTACTTCTGCGAGTGCGGCAGGTAGAGCGTCGGGCCGCTCTCGACCGGCATGTCCGCGTGCGCGACGGCGCCCTGCAGCGTCAGCACCGGCGAGAGCAGGTGGACGTGCGCCGGGTACCGGGCCGTGACCTCGTCGGACAGGAACCCGAGGTGGTAGTCGCGGTGCGGGTCCTGCGCCACCCCGCCGGGACGGACGACGTTGACCTGCGACGTGACCTGGTAGCCAGGACCGAGCCAGGCGGTCGACACGAGGGCGAGCACGTCGTTGGCGTAGTAGTCGACGAACGTCGCCGGGTCGAGGACGGCGAGCTTCTCCAGCGCGTTCCAGATCCGGTCGTTCGCGCCCGGCTTCGCGAAGTGGTCGCCGTGCGCGGTGCCCTGGGCCTTCTCGTCGGCGATGATCCGCTCGAACGTCTCGGTCGCGCGGTCGACGACCGCCAGGTCCGACCAGGCGCCCTCGAGGACCACGATGCCGGGGCCGTCCTGGAGCGCGAGCACGAGCTCGGCACGGACGGCGTCCTCGCCGTCCGGCGTCGCGGCCGCCGCCCGGAGCCGGTCGGCCGCGTAGACCACGACGCCGGACTCGACCCGGTCGGCGTGCGGGTAGTCGGCCGGGTCCGTGACCGTGCCGGTCAGGGCGACGAGGTCGTCGAGGTCGACGTCGGCGGGCGTGAACCGCGCGGGGGCGGGCGGTGGGCGTGAGGCTCATGACGGCTCCTGCTCGTGGGGACAGACCGTGCGGTCCTGAGGACGACGCTAGTCCCGGCGTGACACGATCGGAGGGCCACAAACACCTCAAGAACACCTCAGGAGGCGCCGGTGCCGCACCGCCACAAGCTCCGCGAGATCGCGGAGCAGAGCGGGCTGAGCCTCGCGACGGTCGACCGCGTCCTGCACGGCCGGCCGGGGGTCCGCGCGGCCACCGTCGCCGAGGTCGAGCGGGCGGTCGCGGAGCTGGATCGGCAGGCGACCCAGCTGCGGCTCGTCGGCCGCACCTTCCTGCTCGACCTCGTGATGCAGGCGCCGCGCCGGTTCAGCGACGCGGTCCGGTCCGCCGTCGAGGCCGAGCTGCCGGGCCTGCGGCCGGCCGTGCTGCGGACCCGGTTCCACCTGACCGAGGAGGCCGACCCCGAGGCACTGGCCGCGACCCTGCGGCGGGTCCGCCGGGGCACGACGCACGGCGTCCTGCTCAAGGCACCGGACCACCCGGCCGTCGCGGCGGAGGTGGCGGAGCTCGCCGCGGCGGGCGTCCCCGTCGTCACGCTCGTGACCGACCTGCCCGGCAGCCCCCGGCGCGCCTACGTCGGCATCGACAACCGGGCCGCCGGCGCGACCGCAGCCCACCTCGTGCACCACTCCCCGGCTCGCGGCGACGTCCTCGTGACGTTGAGCCGGACCGAGTTCCGGGGCGAGGAGCAGCGCGTCGAGGGCTTCGTGGAGGCGCTCGAGCGGGTCGCCCCCGGGCGACGGGTCGTCGACCTGACCGACACGGACGGGCTCGACCCGACGACGTTCGCCGCGGTCACCGACGCCCTCGGGCAGCATCCGGGCATCGACGCCGTCTACTCGGTCGGTGGCGGCAACCGCGCCACCCTCGAGGCCTTCGCCTCGGCCGCCGGGCGCGCGCCGGTGGTCTTCGTCGCGCACGACCTGGACGACGACAACAGCGAGCTGCTGCGCACCCGCCGCGTCACGTACGTCCTCCACCACGACCTGCGCGCCGACGTCCGCCAGGCGTGCCGCGTCGTCATGCAGGCCCACGGGGCCCTGCCCGGTGCCGCGCGGGCCGTCCCCTCCCAGGTCCAGGTCCTGACGCCGCACAACGTCCCCAGCGCCCTCTCCCCCGCCTCCCGCTGGGAGTGAGGTGGGTCAGACGGTGAAGGCCTCGCGGAACCGCTCGAGCGCCCGCTCGCTGCCGGCGACGCCCGGCTCGCTCGCGAACGCCTCCATCGCGACGACGCCGTCGTAGCCCGCGTCGGCCAGGGCCCGCGCGACGAACGACCAGCGCACCTCGCCCGTGCCGGGCTCGCAGCGGCCCGGGACGTCGGCGACCTGGACCTCGCCCAGGTAGGGCGCGGCGGCACGGACGAGCTCGACGAGGTTCCCCTCGCCGATCTGCGCGTGGTACAGGTCCAGGTTCATCCGCAGGTGCGGGCTGCCGACCGCACGCACGAGGGCCAACGTGTCGGCGGCCCGGGCGAACGGCGTGCCGGGGTGGTCGACCGCGGTGTTCAGGTTCTCGATCACGAAGGTGACGCCGTGCCGCTCGCCGAGCTCCGCGACCCGTTCGAGGGTGCGCAGGGCGGCGAGCCAGTCGTCGCCGGTGACGACCTCGAGCGGGCGGACGGGCAGCCCGCCCTCGCCGAGGCCCGTCCCGTGCAGGTTCAGGGACGGGCAGCCGATGGCCTGCGCGAACGGGACCGACTCCTCGGCCGTCCGCAGCAGGTCGTCGGCGCCGTCGGGCGTGACGAGGTCGCCGTGCGTGTACCCCGTCATCGAGGTGAACGACGCGCCGGTCGCCCGCAGCGCCTCGGCGTCCTTGGTCGTCCAGTCCCAGATCTCGACGGCGAACCCCGCCTCGTGGATCCGCCGGACCCGTTCGAGGTGCGGCTCGTCGACGAGGACCATCTCCGAGCAGACCGCCAGGGTGAAGCTCATGCGTCGTAGAGCGACGGACGCGCCGGCACGTCGACCGGCTGCTTCTCGCCCGAGCGCAGCGCCCGGACGCCGGCGTCGGCCACGAGGTTCGCGGCGTAGCCGTCCCACGCGCTCGCGCCGACGACCTCGCCGCGCCGCGACGCGTCGGCCCAGGCGGCGAGCTCGAGCCGGTACGACTCGATGAAGTGCGCGACGAAGTCCGACCCGATCGAGCTCGCCGAGGCACCGGCGACCCGGGCGACGACGGGCGTGCGCGGCTCGAGCGACGCCGAGCCGCCCGTGCCGACGGCCTCGACGCGCACGTCGTAGCCGTAGGCGGCGTTGACGAACACCTCGGCCGTGATCATCTGCCCGGCGGCAGTCCACAGCGTGGCGACCTGCGGGTCGCGGAAGCCCTCGGTGACCGGCGACTCGACGCGGATGGCGGTGACCTCGGTGCCGAGCAGCCAGCGGAAGGTGTCGAACTCGTGGATCATCGACCCGGTCACGAGCCCGGCGTCGTCGGTGCTCGTGGCGTTCGAGGCGTTCCGGTGGATGCCGTGCAGCACGCGCACCTGGCCGAGGGTCCCGTCGTCGAC
Organism: Aeromicrobium erythreum; assembly: GCA_036946185.1. GTDB lineage: Bacteria > Actinomycetota > Actinomycetes > Propionibacteriales > Nocardioidaceae > Aeromicrobium > Aeromicrobium erythreum_A. The sequence goes on along the minus strand of JAQIJP010000043.1, from coordinate 21,098 downwards.
GAGGCCCTTGAGGTCCGTGAAGCCGGGGTCGAAGCGCCGGTTGAAGCCCACCTGCACGAAGCGGCGGTCCGCAGCGACCTCGGCGTCGACCACGCGACGGGCGTCCTCGGGCGTGACGGCGAGCGGCTTCTCGCACAGGACGTGCTTGCCCGCCTCGATGCCCGCGATCGCCAGGTCGGCGTGGGTGAAGTCAGGCGACGCGACGACGAACGCGTCGACGTCGGCGACGAGCGCCTCGGGCGAGTCCGCGGCGCAACCGCCGACCTCGTCCGCGACCGCCTTGGCGCGGGCCGTGTCCATGTCGTAGACGGCGACGACCTCGGCGGACGGCACCGCCGTCGCGAGCGTCCTCGCGTGGGACGCGCCCATCGCGCCCGCACCCACGACCCCGACGCGCAGTCGGCTCGATCCGCTCACAGCTCCACCCATCCCTTGCTCTCGGCCGACGCGAGCATCGCGTCGACGGTCCGCGCGGCGGTCACCGCGTCGTGGATCGTCGCCCCGACCGGCTTGCCGGTCAGGATCGACTCGACGAGGCGCTTGGCCTCGATCACCTTGAGGTCGTCGAACCCCATGGCGTTGGCGGCGCCCGGCTGGAACCGGGCCATCTCGCCGGACTCCGGCGTCACGTACTCGGTGCTCCAGGAGGCGTTCTGGAAGTCCTGCGCGAAGCACGTGCGCAGCTCGTTCAGGCGCCGGAAGTCCCACGCGACCGCACCGTGGGTGCCGTGCACCTCGATGCCGTACGTGTTCTGCTCGCCGACCGCGACGCGGCTCGACTCGAGGATGCCGCGCGAGCCGTCACGGAAGCGCAGCAGCGCACTGACGTAGTCCTCGTTGCCGACCGGACCCTTCGTGCCGGAGCCGCGCTCGTAGTGCATCGCGCCGGCCCGCGCCTCGGGTCGCTCGGCGATGAACGTCGCCTGGTCCGCGACGAGCGACGCCAGGTCGCCCACGACGTGCCGCGCCAGGTCGGCGGCGTGGCTGACGAGGTCGCCCAGGACCCCCGCTGCCCGCGTAGGCGTTGTCGAACCGCCAGGACAGGGCCCCGTCCGGGTGGGCCGCGTAGTCGGCGAGGAAGCGCACCGTGGTGTGCTCGACCCGGCCGATCCGACCGGCCGCGACGAGGTCGCGGGCCCGCTCGACGCCCGGCGCGTTCCGGTAGTTGAACCCGGCGGCGGACTGCACGCCCGCGGCGTCGACGGCGGCGGCGACCTCGGCAGTCTCCTCGCTGCTGCGCCCGGCGGGCTTCTCGATCCACAGGTGCTTGCCGGAGCGCGCGACGGCGACGCCGACGTCGCGGTGGATGAAGTTCGGGCCCGTGACGCACACGAGGTCCAGGTCGTCGCGGGCGACGAGCTCGGTCCAGTCGGTGACGAGCGACTCGAAGCCGAACGCGGCGGCCGCGCGCTGCGTGCGCTCGTCGACGACAGGGTCGGCGACCGCGACGAGTCGCGGCCGGACCCCGAGCTCCGGGTAGTGCTGGGGCAGGCGTGTCAGGGCACGCGAGTGCACCTGACCCATCCACCCCAGCCCGACGACACCGACCCGCAGCTCGCGGGAGGCGGTCGCGTTCATCCGCGCGAGGCCCCGCCCTGCGGCGAGCCGGCGACGCCGGACTCCTCGACCTCGGCCTTGAGCTCCGCGGCGACCGGCGACTGCGCGCCCATCGTCTGCTCCAGCTCGTGCGCCAGCGACTCGAGCTCCGCGCCGCCGGCCATCATCGACGTCAGGTCGTCGAGGCTGAGCTCGGACTTCGGGAAGTCGCCCATGCTGCGGCCACGACGCAGCAGCATGAATCGGTCGCCGACGGGGTAGGCGTGGTGCGGGTTGTGCGTGATGAACACGACGCCCAGGCCACGCTCGCGCGCCTTGGCGATGTACTTGAGCACGACGCCCGACTGCTTGACGCCGAGCGCGGCGGTCGGCTCGTCGAGGATCAGCACCCGGGCACCGAAGTACACCGCGCGGGCGATCGCGACGCACTGGCGCTCACCGCCGGACAGCGTGCCGATCGGCTGGTCGACGTCGCGCAGGTCGATGCCCATCGCGGCGAGCTCGGACTTGGTCGTCCGCTTCATGAAGCCGACGTCCATGCCCAGGCCCTTGCGCGGCTCGGAGCCGAGGAAGAAGTTGCGCCACACCGGCATGAGCGGCACGACCGCGAGGTCCTGGTAGACGGTCGCGATGCCCGCCTCGAGCGCCTCGCGCGGGTTCGACAGCTTGCGCTCCTCGCCGTCGATGCGCAGCACGCCGTCGCTGTGCTCGTGCGCGCCGGCGAGGATCTTGATGAACGTGGACTTGCCGGCGCCGTTGTCGCCCAGCACGCACGTCACCTCGCCCGCCTTGACGGTCGTCGTGACGTCCGCGAGGGCGATGATGTTGCCGTAGCGCTTGCCGATCGCGTCGACCTCGATGATCGGCGTGCCCGGCGCCACGGCCGGGGTCTCGGGGTTCTCGCTGGTCGTGGTCATCGTGAGGTCTCCGCTCGTGTCCGGACCCAGTTGTTGAGGAGCACGGCGCCGAGCAGCATGGCGCCGAGGAAGGTGCGCAGCCAGTTGGTGTCCCACTGCGCGAAGGTGATGCCCTGGAAGGTCATGCCGTAGATGAGGGCACCGAGCGCGGCGCCGATCGCCGAGCCGTAGCCGCCCGTGAGCAGGCAGCCGCCGACCACGGCGCAGATGATGTAGATGAACTCCTGGCCGACGCCCGTGTTCGCCTGCACCGTCGAGGTGCGGAACAGCGAGATCATGCCGACGAGCCAGCCCGCGAAGGCGGTCGTCATGAACAGGCCGATCTTCGTCTTGAGCACCGGGACGCCGACCTGCCGGGCGGACTGCTGGGCGCCGCCGACGGCGAAGATCCAGTTGCCGGCCTTGGTGCGCAGCAGCACCCAGGTCGCGACGACCGTCGCGACGAGCCACCACAGGACCGACACGTAGAACGTGCCGCCGAGGACCGTGATCGACGAGCCGAAGACCGGCTGGATCGAGTCGTAGAAGGGGATGTCGGTCAGGCCCTGGATGGTGACCTGGCCGATGATGAGCTTGGTGACCGCGAGGTCGATGCCCTGCAGGATGAAGAACGTGCCGAGCGTGATGATGAAGCTCGGCAGGCCCGTGCGCATGACCAGGTAGCCGTTGAGGGCCCCGATCGCGAGGGCGAGCACGAGGGCGACCACGACGGCCAGCCAGACGTTGAGCCCGTAGTTGGTCGTCAGGATGCCGACGACGAGGGCGGTGAAGCCGGTCATGACGCCGGCGGAGAGGTCGAACTCGCCGCCGATCATGAGCAGCGAGACGGCGACGGCCATGATGCCGAAGGTCGAGGCGGACTCGAGCCAGACGCCGGCACCGGCGCCGGTCAGGAACCGGTCGCTGTTGAGCGAGAAGAAGATCATCACGGCGATCGCCGCGACGGCGGCACCCATCTCGGGACGGGTGAGGATCCGCGAGATCGCGGACGACGAGGCGAGCCGCTCGTCGGGGGCGGCGGTGGCTGTCGCCATGACAGCTCCTTTCACGGGGTGGGGTGGGGCCGGTGGTGGGGACGACGCGGGGTCGTCCCCACCACCGGGCGGATCAGCGAGTGCCCTGGGCGGCGAACTTCAGGACCTGGGCGGCGTTCTCCTTGGTGACGAACGCGGGGCCCGAGTTGATCGGCTGGCCGCCGCCGACGTCGTTGCCGTTGATCGACTTCAGGTACAGCGTCGTGACGCCGAGGAAGCCCTGGACGTACGGCTGCTGGTCGACCGCGAACAGGATCGTGCCGGCCTGGATCTGCTTGACGACGTCCTCGGACAGGTCGAACGTGGCGACCTTGGCCTTGGAGCCCGACTCCTTGACGGCGCCGACGGCGTCGATCGCGTACTGGCCGCCGAGCGTCAGCACCGCGTCGATGCTGTCGTCGGACTGCAGCTTGGACTTGATCGTCGCCTTGACCTCGGCGTCGTTCGTGCCGTCGACCTGGATGTTGGTCATCTTGCCGCCGAACGTCTCGGCCGCCGCCTTGCAGCGCTCCTCGAGACCGACGTTGCCGGCCTCCTGGATCACGCAGATGCCGTTCTTGAGGCCGTCGGCCTTGAGCTTCTCGCCCACGGCCTTGCCGGCGATCGTCTCGCTCTGGCCGATGTGGGTGATCGCGCCGAACTCCTTGAAGCGGTCGACGCCGGAGTTGATCGTCACGACGGGGATGCCCGCGGCGACGGCCTTCTTGATGCTGGCCTCGAGGCCGTCCGGGTTGGCCATCGAGACGACGATGCCGTCGACCTTCTGGGCGACCGCGTTGTCGATGAGCTGCGACTGCTTGGCCGGGTCGGGGTCGTTGTTGTAGTCGACCTTGACGCCGTAGTCCTTGCCCGCGCGCTCGGCACCGGACTTCACGCGGTCCCAGAACGCGTCACCGGGGCCGGAGTGCGTGATGACGGCGTAGGTGAGGTCCTTGGTGTCCTCGGACGCGCCCTCGCTCTTGCCCGTGCCGGAGCACGCCGCCAGCAGCGCGCCCGCGAGGGCGACCACGCCGATGAGCTTCAACTTCTTCATGGTGGGGATTTCCTTCTTCTGGTGGGACCGACGTCAGTGAGCCGTCGGGAAGTGGAGAGCCGCGAGGGAGTCCTCGCTCACGTGCGGCCACCGGGAGGTGACCACCTTGGCCTGCGTGTAGAACCGGACGCCCTCGGGACCGTGGATGTGGTGGTCGCCGAAGAGGGAGTCCTTCCATCCCCCGAACGAGTGGAACGCCATCGGCACGGGCACCGGGACGTTGATCCCGATCATGCCGACGTGGACACCGCGCTGGAACGTGCGGGCCACCTCCCCCGACGACGTGAACACCGCGGTGCCGTTGCCGTACGGGTTGGCGTTGATGAGCGCGATCGCGTCGTCGAGCGTCGCGACGCGCAGGACCGCCAGCACCGGGCCGAAGATCTCGTCGGTGTAGACGCTCATGTCGGTCGTGACGTGGTCGATGAGCGTCGGGCCGACGAAGAAGCCCTCCTCGTGGTCCTCGACGACGAGGTCGCGGCCGTCGACGACGACCTTCGCGCCGGCCGACTCGCCCTGCCCGACGTAGTCGACGATGCGGTCGCGCGAGGCCTTCGTGACGACCGGGCCCATCTCGGCGTCCGGGTCGGTGCCGACCCCGACCTTGACCTCGTGGGTGCGCTCGCGGATCTTGTCGACCAGCGTGTCGGCGGCGGGGCCGACGGCGACGACGGCGGAGATCGCCATGCACCGCTGGCCGGCCGAGCCGTAGCCCGCGGCGACGATGTGGTCGGCGGCGAAGTCCAGGTCCGCGTCGGGCATGACGACGGCGTGGTTCTTGGCGCCACCGAGCGCCTGCACGCGCTTGCCGGTGCGCGAGGCGCCCTCGTGCACGTACTTCGCGATCGGCGTGGAGCCGACGAACGAGACGGCGGCGACGTCGGGGTGCTCGAGGATCGCGTCGACCGCGACCTTGTCGCCGTGGACGACGTTGAAGACGCCGTCCGGCAGGCCGGCCTCCTGGTACAGGCGCGCGACCAGGTCGGACGCGCCCGGGACGCGCTCGGACGGCTTGAGCAGGAACGTGTTGCCCGTGGCGATCGCGACCGGGTGCATCCACAGCGGCACCATGATCGGGAAGTTGAACGGCGTGATGCCGGCGACGACGCCGAGCGGCTGGCGGAACGAGAAGGAGTCGACCGACCCGGAGACCTGGTCGTTGTACTCGCCCTTGAGCAGCTGCGGGATGCCGCACGCGAACTCGACGACCTCGCGGCCGCGGACGACCTCGCCCTTGGCGTCGTCGAGCGTCTTGCCGTGCTCGCTGGAGATGATCCGTGCGAGCTCGTCCTCGTGCTCGACGAGCAGCTGGCGGAACGCGAACATCACGCGCGAGCGGGCCGTGACCGAGCTGTTGCCCCAGGTCTCGAAGGCCTGCGCGGCCGCCTGCACGGCGGCGTCGACGTCGGCCGTGGTCGCGAGCCGGACCTGGCGCGTCGGCGTGCCGTGGGCCGGGTCGTAGACGTCGGCCGTGCGGTCGCTTTCGCCGGCGACGTGGGTGCCGCCGATCCAGTGGTCGTAGGTGGTGCTCATGCGGGGTCGGTCTCCGTCCGGTGGTCGGTGGGGTCCAGGTGGTGACGCTGGGTCGTCTTGTGCTGCTCGTAGGTGGTGCGCGCCAGCTGGGTGGAGTCCAGGGCGGACACCTCCGCGACGGGCACGTCCCACCAGGCCGGGCTGTCGGGCGCCGGCACGAGCGGGTCGGTCTCGACGTGCACGACGGTCGTGCGCGTCGACTCCTTGGCCTTCTGCAGCGCGGCGCGCAGGCCGTCCGGGCCGTCGGCGACGATCACGTCGGCGCCGAGGCTCGCGGCGTTGGCCGCGAGGTCGACCGGGAGCCGGTCGCCGTCGAGGCCCGTGTCGGTGCGGTAGCGGTAGGCCGTGCCGAAGCGCTGCGAGCCGAGGCTCTGCGACAGCGCGCCGATCGAGGCGTAGCCGTGGTTCTGCACGAGCACGACGACGATCTTGACGCCCTCGGCGACCGCCGTCACGAGCTCGGTGTTCATCATGAGCCACGAGCCGTCGCCGACCATGACGAAGACGTCGCGGTCGTCCTGCTCCCCCGTGGCCGCCTGGTCGAGGGCGGCGAGCTTGACGCCCAGGCCGCCGGCGACCTCGTAGCCCATGCAGGAGAAGCCGTACTCGACGTGGTAGCCCTTGCGGTCGCGCGTGCGCCACAGCTTGTGCAGGTCGCCCGGCATCGAGCCCGCCGCGCAGAGCACGACGTCGCGCGGGTCGGACACGTCGTTGACGGCGCCGATCACGGCGGACTGCACGAGCCGGCCGTCGGGCTGCTGCTCCCGCTCGTAGGCGGCCTGGACCGTCCGGTCCCACTCCTGGGCGAGGGCGGTGCCACGCTCGGTCCAGGCGCGGTCGACGTGCCAGCCGTCGAGCGCCTGCGTGAGCGCCTCGAGCGTGACCTTGGCGTCGGCCACGAGGGAGGCGCCGGAGAGCTTGAGCGCGTCGATGCGGGCGACGTTGACGTTGACGAAGCGGACGTCGTCACCGGCGAAGACGGTCCGTGAGGCGGTCGTGAAGTCGCTGTAGCGCGTGCCGACGCCGATCACGAGGTCGGCCTCGGCGGCCAGCGCGTCGGCCGCCGTCGTGCCGGTGGCGCCGATCGCGCCCATCGCCTGCGGGTGGTCGTAGGGCAGCGAGCCCTTGCCCGCCTGCGACTCGCCCACCGGCAGGCCCGTGGCCTCGGCGAGGACGCGCAGGGCGTCGTCGGCGCCGGAGTAGATGACGCCGCCGCCGGCGACGACGAGCGGGCGGCGCGCGGAGCGGATCAGCTCGACGGCCCGCTGCAGCTCGAACGGCTCCGGCACCGGGCGCGCGACGTGCCACGTCCGCGGCGCGAAGAGTGCCGCCGGGAAGTCGAAGGCCTCGGCCTGCACGTCCTGCGGCAGGCACAGCGTGACCGCACCGGTGTCGGCCGGGTCGGTCAGGACCCGCATCGCCTGCAGCAGCGCGGAGGCGAGCTGCTCGGGCCGCGCGACGCGGTCCCAGTAGCGCGAGACGGGTCGGAACGCGTCGTTGACGGTCGCGTCCATGCTCGCGGGGTCCTCGAGCTCCTGCAGGACGGGGTTCGCGACACGGGTCGCGAAGACGTCGCCGGGCAGCAGCAGCACGGGCAGCCGGTTGATCGTGGCGAGCGCCGCGCCCGTGACCATGTTGGTCGCGCCGGGTCCGACGGAGGCCGTGACGGCCATCGCGCGGAGCCGGTCGTACTGGCGGGCGTACGCCACGGCGGCGTGCACCATGGCCTGCTCGTTGCGGCCGTGCAGGAAGCGCAGGCCCGACGGCTCGTCGGACCCGGGGCGGGAGCCCTCCTGCGGCACAGCGCGCTCGAGCAGCGCCTGGCCGACGCCGGCGACGTTGCCGTGGCCGAAGATGCCCCAGCAGCCGGCGAAGAACGGGCGGCTCACGCCGTCGCGCTCGACGTGCTGGTTCTCCAGGAACCGCACGACGGCCTGCGCGACCGTCAGGCGCACGGTTCCCGCGTCGTGCATGCTCATCGCGGTCCTCCGAAGGGCAGTCGGGGGTCGACGTCCTGCGTCGCCCAGGTGTCGCGGACCCAGCCGTGGGCGGGGTCGTCGCAGATGAGCCAGGCCCGCTCGGGACCGGGTCCGGCCATCACGTTGAGGTAGTAGAGGTCGTAGCCCGGAGTCGCGATCGACGGGCCGTGCCAGCCGTGCGGGATGAGCACGACGTCGCCGTCACGCACCTCGGCCAGGACGTCGATCTCGGCGCCGTCGTGACCGTACACGCGCTGGTAGGCCACCCCAGGGCGCGCCTGGGGTCCGGCAGCGACCTCGAAGTAGTAGACCTCCTCGAGCTGCGTCTCGCCGTCGCGCTCCTCGTCGTGCTTGTGCGGCGGGTAGGACGACCAGTTGCCGCCCGGGGTCAGGACCTCGCAGGCGATGATGCGGTCGGCCTCGAGGACGCCGGGGACGCCGAAGTTGTTGACCTGGCGGCTGGCCGGGCCGGCGCCGCGCAGCTCGACGGGGACGTCGCCCGCCGGCAGGTAGGCGGGCTCGAGCCGCTGGGTGGCGCGAGCGGTCGGGACGGCGAACCGTCCACCGTCCGGGCTGGTGACGACGACGTCCGAGCCGAGCGGCGCGTAGACGACGTCGCTCGGGCCGGACCACACGTCGGGGCGGCCGTGCAGCGTGAACGGCTTGCCGTCGACCTCGACCTCGGCCGAGCCGGCGAGCGAGAGCACGAGGGCCTCGTCGTCACCCGTGCGGAACGCGGCGGACTCGCCGGGGCCGAGCGTCAGGACCTTGAGGCCGGTGTGGCCCCACCCCGCTGACTCGGGGGTGACGTCGAGCGCGAACGGCGCGCGGGCGCCCTCGCCGCGACGGATCACGTGCTGGTCCGACATCAGAGCATCGCCACCGTCGCGTCGACCGCGGACTCGACGTCGCCGCCGGGCGGGAACAGCAGGGAGCGGCCGACGACCATGCCGCGCACGGCCGGGTGGCTCAGGGCCTTTGACCAGAGCGCGAACTGGGCGTCCTGGTCGGCCGCGACCTCGCCGCCGAGCAGCAGCACGGGCAGCGTCGTGGCGGCCAGGACGGCGTCCATGTCCTCGACGACGGGCAGCTTGAGCCAGGTGTGGGCCGAGGTCGGCGCGAGGCCCGCGGCGACGGTCGCCGACCGGACGACCGCGGCGGTGGACAGGTCGTTGACGACGCGGCCGTTCTCCCGGCGCGAGATGAACGGCTCGACCATCGCCATGACCTCGGCCTCGGCGAGCCCGGCCACGGCCTCGGCGCACGCCTGCATCGTCGCGACGGTGCCGGCGTCCTGGGGCTCGATCCGGAAGAGCATCTTGCCGCCCTGCAGGCCGGCGCGCCGGATGGAGGCGGCGTCGTAGCCCGTGAAGCGGTCGTCGATCTCGAACGTCGTGCCGGCCAGGCCGCCGCGGTTCATCGAGCCGATGACGACCTTGCCCTCGAGCGCGCCGAGCAGCAGCAGGTCGTCCAGGACGTCGGCCGTGCCGAGCACGCCGTCGACACCGGGGCGGGCGAGGGCGCGGACCATGCGCGAGAGCAGCTCGCGGCGGTCGGCCATGGCGAAGGCGTCGTCTCCGGCGCGCAGCGCGCCGCGAGCCGGGTGGTCGGCCGCGACCAGCATGAGCCGGCCCGAGCTGCCGACGAGTCCCGCCGGCTGCGTGCGCGCGGCCCAGCCGCGGGCGATGGCCTGCGGGTCGGACACCCGCAGGTCGATGATGCGCCGGATCGCGGCGTCGTCGACGGTGGTCACGAGACCCGTCCTTCCTCGACCACGCCGCGCACGACGTCGGCGGTGGGCATGGCGTCGGCGCAGGACAGCTGTCCCGCGACGTAGGCGCCCGCGGCGTTCGCGAAGCGCAGGGTGTCCTCGAGCGACCAGCCCTCGAGCAGGCCGTGGACGAGCGAGCCGCCGAAGGCGTCGCCGGCACCGAGGCCGTTGACGACGTCGACCGGGACGGGTGGCACGACGACCGACTCGTCGCCGCGGACGCCCAGCACGCCGGCCGGGCCCTGCTTGACGATCGCGGTGCCGACGCCTGCGGCACGCAGGGCCTTGGCGGCGGCCTGCGGCTCGGTCTCGCCGATCGCGACCTCGCACTCCTCCCGGTTGCCGACGGCGACCGAGACGTACGGCAGGACCTCGGCGATCGCCGCGGTGGCGTCGGCCGGGTCGGACCAGAACAACGGCCGGTAGTCGAGGTCTACGACCGTGAGCCGGTCGGGACCGCGGAGCTCGAGCGCCGCGAGGTGCGCTGCACGGCTGGGCTCCTCGGACAGGCCGGTGACCGTGAACCAGAGGATCTCGGCCTCCTGGACGGCGCGGCGCAGGCCGGGCTCCTCCAGGTCGGCCGCCGTGATCTGCAGGTCCGGGGCCGACGGGCGCCGGTAGAAGTACAGCGGGAAGTCGTCCGGCGGGAAGATCTCGCAGAACGTGACCGGCGTGGGCAGGTCGGTGTCGGTGCCGACGTGGTCGGTCGCGACGCCGAAGCCCGCCATCGCGCGACGCACGAAGCGCCCGAACGGGTCGTCGCCGGTGCGGGTCCAGACCGCGGCGTCGTGGCCGAGGCGCGAGGCCGCGACGGCGACGTTGGTCGGGCTGCCGCCGAGGAACTTGGCGAACGACGTCACGTCCTCGAGGCCGACGCCGACCTGCTCGGGGTAGACGTCGACGCCGCAGCGACCGATCGTGAGGAGCTGGGTACTCATGCCGAGAGGGCTCCCTGCACGTAGGCGAGGCACTTGGCGACGTCGGCCTTGGGCCCGACGCCCTCGGGCTCGCCGGTCAGCTTGAGGTCCTGCTCCAGGACGTACCAGCCGGTGTAGCCGTGGGTCTGCAGCGCCGAGATCATCGCGGCGACGTCGACCGAGCCCTCGCCGAGGACGGTCCACAGCCCCTGCGAGACGGCGTCGGAGAACGGCAGCTCGCCGGACTGGACGCGGGCCGCGAGCGTCGCGTCGACGTCCTTGAGGTGGACGTGGCCGACGCGGTCGAGGTTGGCCAGCGCGATCGCGACGGGGTCGGCGCCGGCGGCGACGAGGTGGCCGGTGTCGATGCACAGGCCGATGTGCGAGCCGTCGAGGACGCGCTGGGTCTCCTCGGCGTTCTCGACGAGCGTGCCGATGTGCGGGTGGACGACGGCGAGCAGCCCGCGCGAGGCGACGTGGTCGGCGATCCGGTCGAGGTTGCCCAGGAGCGTCTTCCACTGGACCTCGTCGAGCGTCGGGCGGTCGTCGTAGCCCTCCTGGCCCGTCGCGACGGCGAGGACCACGACGCCGGCCTCGGCCGCGACGCACTCGTCGACGAAGGCGTCGACCTCGGGCAGCGGGTCGTGGTCGGTGTGCAGGACGACGGGCAGGAACCCGCCGACGGCGCTCAGCCCGTGCTGGGCGAGCAGCGCGTTGCGCTCGGCCGGGTCGGCCGGCAGGAAGCCCTCGGGACCGAACTCCGTGGCGCCCAGGCCGAGCTCGGCCATGTCGGCGAGCACGCGCTCGGCCGGCAGCTGGTAGCCCCAGCCGGGGACCTCGCACACGCCCCACGAGATGGGGGCGCCGGCGAGGCGGGCGGTGGGTCGCACGGAGGGGGCGCTGGACTCGGTCATGAGGGTCACGAGGCGTCTTTCGGGAGGCGGTGGACGGTGCGGGGCGGTGCTCGGGACGGGGTCCAAATGTCAGGACATGGGCCGTCGCGACATGAGTGTGTGCCAGGTCACCTGGGCTTGTCAAGCATTTGTCATGACATCTTGACGTCCGGACTTTCGGGTATACAGTGCGGACATGCCGAGTCCCCGGTTCACCCTCGATCGCACGAGCCCCGTGCCCCTGTACTTCCAGGTGGCCGAGCAGCTCGAGCGCGCGATCGTGTCCGGCGAGATCGAGGCCGGCGAGCGGCTCGACAACGAGATCGCGATGGCCCAGGAGCTCGGCCTGTCCCGGCCCACGATGCGCCAGGCGATCCAGGTGCTCGTCGACAAGGGCATGCTCGTGCGCCGCCGCGGCGTCGGCACGCAGGTCGTGCGCGGCCAGGTGCACCGGCCGGTCGAGCTCACGAGCCTCTTCGACGACCTCTCCGCGCTCGGCCACCAGCCCCACACCAAGGTGCTCTCGCTCGACCAGGTGACGGCCGACGACGAGGTCGGCGACGAGCTCCAGGTCTCGGTCGGCGCGCCCGTGTGGTCGCTGCGCCGGCTCCGCTCGATCGGCGACGAGCCGCTCGCGCTCATGCACAACTTCCTGCCGTGCGACGTCGTCGACCTCGGCGGCGTCGACCTCGAGGCGCAGGGCCTGTACGCGCACCTGCGCGACGCCGGCTTCGTCATCCGCGTCGCGCGCCAGCGGATCAGCGCGCGTGGCGTCAACGCCGAGGAGTCGGCCCTGCTGGACGAGGCCCAGGACGCGCCGGTGCTCACGATGCAGCGCACGGCGTACGACAGCTCGGGCCGGGCGGTCGAGTACGGCCGGCACGCCTACCGGCCGAGCCTCTACAGCTTCGACATGACCCTCGTCGACCGCTGAGGTCGCGGCAGCGGGTCAACGGCGGGCGGCGGCCTCCGCCTCGGCGGCGAGCGCCGCGAGGGTGCGGTGCATGCCGTCGAGCAGCTCGACGTCGTGGCTCTGCGCGCCGCCCATGAACCAGCGCGAGGCGTGCTTGACGACGGTCGTGGGGCGGGCGACGCCGGTGCGTCGCTCGACGACGAGCGTGCCGTCCTCGACGGGCGTGAGCTCGTAGGACCACTCGACGTCCGTCGGGCCGACGTGGAACGCCAGCGCCGCCGACCCGTCGTGGGCCGGCGGCTTCCAGCGGGTCACCCGCGTCGTCGTCGGCCACACGACGGGACCGCGGCGGTTCACGTTGAGGCCACGGCTGCCGACCTTCGGGGTCCGGGCGATGAACATCCGCACCGTCTCGGGGCTGCGCTCCCCCATCGCACGGAGGTCGGACAGCAGGCCCCAGACGGTGTCGACCGGCGCGTGCACGACGCGCTCGGCCTCGAGCGGCTCGAGCCCCTGCGACGGGAAGCGGTCGCCCCGCAGGCGACGCGCCACGTCAGCCCCGCTCCGCCGCGACCTTGATCTTCGCGAGGGTCTGCTCGATGCCGCGCTGCAGCTCGTCCTCGAAGCGCTCCGTGCCGCCGAGCACCGCCTCGGTCAGGAGCTTCGAGACCTTCGAGACGCCGTTGGGCGCGAGCCGCGCCTCGGTCAGGCGCGTCCCGGTGGCGGTCGGCTCGAGCTCGTACGACCACAGCGTGCCGTTCTCGGCGATCTTGAGGACGAGGCGCTTCTGCGGCTCGAAGACCTTGACGTACGACCGCGTCGGCCACCACTTCCAGCCCTGGCGGTTGAGGTTGAACGTGCGGGTGCCCTCGCGCACCTCGCCGCCGCGGATGATCATCTTCTTGCACTGCGGGCTCCACTCGCCCATCCGGCGCAGGTCGGACACGACGTCCCACACGGCGGCGGGCGGCGCGTCGATCTCGATGCTGCTCTCGATGCGCTCGCGGTTGGCGGTCGGGGTCTTGGCCATGGGGTCCTCCGGCGGAGTGGGGGTGGTCGGGGGCTCGGTGGTCGTGGGGGTCAGCGTCTCAGCGTCTCAGCCGCGGGTGCCGGAGGCCGGCAGCGCGCGGACCTCGCGGTCCTTGGCCTGGATCCACTCGACGATCCAGTCGGCGACGCGCGGGTGGTTCAGCAGGTCGAAGTGGTGGGTGCTCGGCACGTACTCGAACGTCGCGCCGTCGACGACGGGCCCGGTGCGTCCGACCCCCGAGGCCGACGAGAAGTGCACGAGCAGGTCGCCGAGCACGGTGCTGAGCGGATGTCGCTGCGACGCGCCGAGGGTCGCGGCGACGAAGTGGTACTCGGCGCGCGGCAGCGGCGCGGCGGCGATCCGATCCAGTCCCCACTGCGACGTGAGGTCCTGGCCCTCCCACTCGTCGGCGGAGATGTAGCCGTGACGCAGGTCGACGATGCCGGGCGACCGCGTGTCGAGGATCGTGCTGAACGGCCGCGACTCCGGGAAGAACCGCAGCACGCGCGAGCCGAGGTGCGCGACCTTCTCGAGGTTCGCGCCGGAGTGCGGAGTGCCGAGGCAGACGACGTCGCGCACGAGGTGCTGCCAGGTGCGACCGCTCGCGGTGGCGTGGTTGGTCGCGGCGCGCACCACGAGGCCGCCCATCGAGTGGCCGACGAGGGTGATGCGCGAGACGGCCACGGGCCACACCTCGACGAGGTGGTCGAGCAGCGCGTCCAGGTGCTTGCCGTTCTCGGACACGTGCAGGCCGGTGTTGTACCGGATCATGACGGGCGTGCCGTCGGTCTCGCGGCGGACCCGGTCGGCGTAGGTCGTGTGGTGGCGGCCGGAGCCGAGCCGCCAGGACTCCTCGTTCTCGCACAGGCCGTGCAGGAACACCACGAGGTGGCCGGTGGCGTCGCGGAAGTGGTCGCGGACCTGCCAGCCGGTGACCGGGACGTCCTCGCCGTCGACGCGGACGGCCATGACGATCGCGCCCGGGTCGTCGAGCATCCGCAGCTCGTCGCCGATCAGACCGTTGACGGCGGCGACGACGCCGCGACCGAACCGGCTGGACTCGACGGGTCGCCCGACGCCGCGAGCCGACAGGGCCCGCACCGAGCCGCTCGTGACCCGCAGGGCACCGGAGACGGCGCCGTAGACGGACGTGACGACGGCGTCGTGCAGGGACTCGGGGACGCGGCTGCCGACGATGCGGGTCGCTCCGAACACCCGACGGGCGACCGCCTGGTGCACCTCGCGGGCCGTGCCGACGAGCAACCGGTCGCCGTAGTCGAGCGCGAGCGCGGCGACGTCGGTCGTGCGGGCGGGCTCGGACGGCATGTCTACATACTGCCGGTATCTCGACGCGTTGTGAACCGGACGTGGCGGAGTTCTCAGGGTCTTCCAGGGTTCCGGACGCGCCGACGCCCCCGCCGGGCGGCGGGGGCGTCGGTCGATGCGCGCGGGCCTCAGGCGTCGTCGGAGGCGTCGTCCTCGTCGGCGAGGCTGCCGTCGCCCTGCAGGCGCGACAGGTCGATCGCGTTGCCGGACTTGTCCTTGACGGTCGCGCCCTCGACGAGCGAGGCGAGCGCCTTGCCGCGCAGGACCTCCGACATCATCTCCGGCACGTGGTTGTGCTCCATGATGTGCTGGATGTAGGAGTTCGGGTCCTGGCCGGACTGCTGCGCGCGCCGGATGATGTGCTGGCTCAGCTCGGCGTCGTCGACGCCCAGCTCCTGGGTCTTGACGACCTCGTCGAGCACGAACTGCGCGACGATCGAGTCGCGGACGCGACGCTCCAGGTCGGCCTCGAACTCGTCGACCGTCTGGCCCTCGTCCTCGAGGTAGGCGTCGAAGGTGAGGCCGGCGTAGGCGAGCTGCTCGGTGATCTGCTGGCGACGCGAGGCGATCTCCTCGGTCACGACGGCGTCCGGGATCGGCGCCGAGACCTGACCGACGATCTCGTCGAGGACGAGGTCACGGGCCTCGGCGGCCTGCTCCATCCGCTTGCCGCGGACGAGCTTCTCGCGCAGGTCGGCCTTCAGCTCGTCGAGCGTGTCGAACTCCGACGCGGTCTGGACGAAGTCCTCGTCGAGCTCGGGGAGCTCGCGCTCCTTGACGTCGACGACCTTGACGGTGACGTCGACGGGCGTGCCCTTGAGCTCGCCGCCGACCAGCTCGGTCGAGAAGGTGGTCTCCTCGCCGGCCGACAGGCCCGTGACGGCCTCGTCGAGTCCCTCGAGCATGCCGCCGCGGCCAACCGTGTACGGCATGCCGGTGGCCTCGGCACCCTCGATCGGCTCGCCGTCCTTGTCGCGCGCGACGAGGTCGATCGTGACGGCGTCGCCGTCGGCGGCGGCGCGCTCGACGTCGGTGAAGGTCGCGAAGCGCTCGCGCAGGGCGTCGAGCTGCTCGTCGACGTCGGAGTCCTCGACGACGGCGTCCTCGACCTCGACCTCGATGGCCGAGACGTCGGGCAGCTCGATCTCGGGCCGGACGTCGAGCTCGGCGGTGATCTCGATGGGCTGGCCGTCCTCGAAGCGGGTGAGGTCGATCTCGGGCTGGCTCAGCGGCTGGATCTCGGTCTCCTGCAGGGCCTGGGTGTACCAGCCCGGCAGGGCGCTGTTGATGGCCTCGTCGAGCACGGCGCCGCGGCCGATGCGCTGGTCGATGATCGCGGCGGGCACCTTGCCCTTGCGGAAGCCCGGGACCTGGACCTGAGCGGCGATGGTCTTGTAGGCCTTGTCCAGGCTGGGCTGGAACTCCTCGAAGGGGACCTCGATGGTGAGCTTCAGCCGGGTGGGGCCGAGGTTCTCGGTCGTGCTCTTCACGTCGTGCTGCTCCTGCGGTCGCGGGCTTGGTGTCCGGGGGCGGTCGCGCGGCCTGGACGACGTCGCTCGTGCAGGACGGTCCGGCGCGCGGGCCTCCGATCAGTCTCTCACGCCGGTGCTGACGGGCCGAATCCGGCGCCCGGCGGGGGTGCCGGGCGACGGGCGGCGAAGGAGGCAGCCTTCAGGCGGGCAGCAGGCGGGCGGAGCCGGACCGGACCTCGCGGGCGGCGAGGAGCCGGGAGGTGGCGTCGGGGTCGCGGCGGTCGCTGACGGCGTGCCACTCGAGCCGGGCCCGGTCGCGGTCGAGCTCGACGACGCTGAAGCCGTGGTCGTCGAGGTTGACGAAGCGGACGTGCGGGTTGAGGGTGCGGACCGCCGACTCGATCGAGCGCGACACGGTCCGCGGCGGGGTGCCCATGAAGTCGTCGACGTTGTTGCTCGTGATCGAGGCGCACACGAGCTCGGTCGCGACGGGGCGGTCGTCGAGCCGCACCTCGTTGGCCCAGGCCGTGTGGACGTCGCCGGAGAGGAACACGACGTCCTGGACGTCCTGTTCGGCGATCGTCTCGAGCAGCGCACGCCGCTCCTCGGGGTACCCGTCCCACGTGTCGGTGTTGGGCTCGGCGGGACCCCAGGCCATCGGGTCGGTGGTGTGCTGGAGGGCGATCTGCTCGGCCTGCGGGCGCTGCGGCATGAGCATCGGCGCGATCATCACGGGGTTGCCCACGAGCTTCCACCGGGCGGTGGACGTGGTGAGCTGCTCGACGAGCCACTCCCCCTGCGGCCGGCCGGTGATGCTGCGCCGGGCGTCGGTGAGGGCGGCCGACCCGACGTCGACGCGCTCGTCGCGGTAGCCGCGCAGGTCGAGCATCGTGAGGTCGGCGAGGTCGCCGAACCGCAGGCTGCGGTAGATGCGGGTGCCGTCGCCGGGGCGCGCCGTGCCGGAGATGCGCACCGGCATCCACTCGTCGTACGCCTTGAGCGCGGCCCGGCGCCGGGAGTCCCACGACCCCTCGTCGGGCTGGTGCTCGAACGCGCCGCCCGGCCACCAGCCGTCGGCGACCTCGTGGTCGTCCCACGTGACGACGAACGGGACGGTCGCGTGCAGCGCCTGGAGGTCCGGGTCGGTCTTGTACTGCGCGTGGCGACGTCGGTAGTCGCGCAGCGTGATCGTCTCGCGCTTGCGGGTCGTGGAGGCGGACGTCCTGCTGCTCGTGGCCGTAGGAGTACTTGCCCGGCTGGTACTCGTACAGGTAGTCGCCGAGGTGGACGACGACGTCGAGGTCGGCGTCGGCCAGGTGGCGGTAGGCGCTGAAGTAGCCGGCCTGCCAGTTGGCGCACGACACGACCCCGAGCCGCAGCCGCTCGGGCGAGCTGCCGACCGCGGGGGCGGTCCGGGTCCGGCCGACCGGCGAGACGTCGGGACCGCTCGTGAACCGGTAGTAGTAGGTCGTCGCGGGCTGCAGACCGGTCGCGTCGACCTTGACGCAGTGGTCCCGGGCGGCGATCGCGCTGACCGTGCCGGAGCGGACCAGGTCGGTGAACCCGGCGTCGGTGGCGACCTGCCACGTGACGGGCGTCGGGCCGCCATTGCCCGAGCCGGGCGCGGCACCGGGGATCGGCGTGACGCGGGTCCACAGCACGACGCGGTCGGGCAACGGGTCGCCGGACGCGACGCCGTGCTGGAAGCGTCGGTGCTGGGCGCCGGGGGCCGGGCTGGGCCAGGCCGCGACGGTCGCGAGACCCGCGGCGGTGGCGATGCCGGCGCCGGCGACGATGACGTCGCGGCGCGAGAGTGACTGACGGACGGGACCGGTCCTCACGCCTCCTTTCTCGCGGACCGCGGCGAACGGACGCGAGCACCTGCGTGAACGTCGCGCGACGTCCGCGTCAACCCTCGTCCCCGGTCCCCGAGATGTGCGCGCTTTCGCACCGGTCCTCCGCGCGAAACCGGTGCGATAGCGCGCACATCTGGGACCCGGGGTCAGGCGGGGGTCATCCGG
Source organism: Aeromicrobium erythreum (assembly GCA_036946185.1). Lineage (GTDB taxonomy): Bacteria > Actinomycetota > Actinomycetes > Propionibacteriales > Nocardioidaceae > Aeromicrobium > Aeromicrobium erythreum_A. The sequence goes on along the minus strand of JAQIJP010000043.1, from coordinate 2,702 downwards.
GCGGCGTCGGGCGAGGCGAGCCAGTCCTCGAAGCTGGTCGTGCCGCGGTCGGCGTCCGGCCCGGGGAGGATCGCGCCCGAGCGCAGGCCCCGACCGAAGCGCCCGGGCAGCGGCACCGGCACGACACGTCGGCGATCGCCGACGTGGGCGCCCCAGGCCCGGGCCAGCTCGACCATGCTGCGTTCCTGCGGCCCCGCGAGGTCCGTCGCGCGCCCGGCCGGCCCGGCGGCCGCGAGGTCGACGAGTCGCTCGGCCACCTCGCGCGCCGCGACCGGCGCGCTGCGCATGACGGGGACCAGGACCAGTGGGCCGAGCGCGGCGGCGCCGCGGACCTGCACGGCGAACTCGTGGAACTGCGTCGCCCGCAGGATCGTCCACGGCACCGGGCCCGCCGCGACGAGCTCCTCCTGGTGCACCTTGCCGGCGTAGTAGCCGGACGCGGCACGGTCGCTGCCGACGATGCCGAGCAGCACGTGGTGACCGATGCCGGCGGCGTCCTCGGCGGCCAGCAGGTTGCGGGTGGTCTGCTCGAAGAACGCCCGCGCCGCCCGGGTCGACTGCGTCTGGGTCGAGGTGACGTCGACGACCGCGTCGGCTCCCTCGACCGCGCCGGCCAGACCGTCACCCGTCAGCAGGTCGATGCCGTGCGCGCGGCTCAGCACGACCACGTCGTGCCCCCGCCCGCGCGCGACCTCGACGACGAGCCGTCCCACTACGCCGGTCCCGCCGGCGACCACGATCCTCATGCCCTCATCCTGGCCGTCCCCCGCCGAGCGGGGAAGGTCCGGACCGGGCGGCGCGTTGACCCCGACGTGAGGCTCTCCCTGCTCGACCGCTCGCGCACCCCGCGCCGGCCGTCCCGACGGCGAGGCGCTCACCGGCAGCGTCGAGCGCGCCGTGAACGCCGAGCGGCTCGGCTACGAGCGCTTCTGGGTCGCCGAGCACCACGGGGTGCCGGGGGATCGCGAGCGGGTCGCCGCCGGTGCTGCTGGCCGCGATCGGCGCGGCGACGTCGTCGATCCGGATCGGGTCGGGCGGCGTGATGCTGCCGCACCACCAGCCGTTCGTGGTCGCCGAGCAGTTCCGGATGCTCGAGGCGCTCCACCCGGGTCGCGTCGACCTGGGACTCGGCCGGTCGTCCGCCTTCACGGCCCCGGTCCGCGAGGTGCTGCGCGAGGATCCCGCCGCGGGCGAGCGGTTCGCCGACGACGTCGAGGAGCTGCGTCACCACCTGGACGGCACCGGGCCGGTCACGGTGCGCCCGGTCGGTGGGCCGGTGCCGATGTTCCTGCTGGCGACCGGCCGGGGCATCGCGCTGGCGGCGCGGCTCGGGCTCCCGGTCGTGGTCGGCGGACCCGTGCTCGACGCCGACGAGCTGCCCGGACTGCTCGCCGACTACCGCCGCACGTTCCGACCGACGCCCGGCGGGCCCGAGCCGTCGGTCGTCGTGTCGCTCGACGTCGTCGTCGCCGACGACCGCGCGACGGCCCGCGAGCTCGCGCTGCCCGAGGCCTGGGCGATGGCGACGGCCCGCCGCACGGGCGAGTTCCCGCCGCTCGAGTCACCAGCCGCGATCCGCGCGCAGGACTGGCCCGACCAGGTCAGGCGACGGGTCGAGTCAGTCCTCGACCGCGCGACGGCCGGGACCGCCGACGACGTCCGCCGCCGGCTGGAGCAGCTGGCCGAGCGCACCGACGCCGACGAGCTGCTCGCGTCGACCTCGACGTGGGACCGCGACGCGCTGCTCGCCGCCGACGCCGCCCTCCGCGCCCTTCTCTGACGACTCTCCCCGATGTGCGCGCTTTCACCCCACGTCTCGCCCCCGAACCGGGTCGAAACCGCGCAAACCCGGGCCGGGCGCGGCCGCGGACCCCACCCTGCCTGAGACGGTTCAGAGCAGGCCGAGGACCACGAGCGCGACGGCGAGCAGCGGCAGCGTGCCCTGCTTGACCGCTGCCGACGCCTTGTCCGGCGAGGACACGAGCAGGACGAGCGCGGCGGCGAGCATCGAGCCGGTCCCGGCCAGGACGAGCGCGGCGCCGACGCCGTCCGGACCCGCGGCGTGCACGCCGATCCCGACCGCGGTCACGACCGCGAGGAACAGGTTGTAGAAGCCCTGGTTGAACGCCATCTCCTTCGTGGCGACGGCCTCCTGCTCGCTCGTGCCGAACACGGCGCGCGCCGCAGGAGTCGTCCACCGCACCGACTCCAGGACGAAGATGTAGACGTGCAGCAGCGCCGCGAGCGCGGCCAGCACGAGTCCTGCGACGGTCATGGTTCCTCCCGGGGGTCGGCCCGTCGAACCTAGCGTTCGACACGCGCTCCCAGCCTCCAGGCCCTACATTCAGCAGATGAACCAGGGGTGGTCGAAGCACATCGGCATGGCCGTGCTCGTGATGCTCGTCGTCTCCCTGCTCGGGCCTCCGGCCGCTGCGGCCGACGATCCGGGGACCACGCTCGTGCTCGACGTGCAGTCGGTGCGGAAGTACACCTTCGTGATCGAACGTCGCACGAGCGAGGGCTGGATCAACGTGCCGACCGAGACCCTCGGAGGTCGGATCGAGGGCGACCGCGGGTACGTCGAGTCCCTGCCCGCCGGCGAGTACCGGTTCGCCTGGAAGAAGCATCGGTACTACCTCGACGAGCCGGACATCTCCACGACCTACTGGCCCGGCGTCGAGCGACCGGAGGACGCGACGTCG
>JAQIJP010000042.1:0-18830 GCA_036946185.1 Aeromicrobium erythreum | reverse complement strand
CCGCCGATCTCGTGCAGCACCTTGGCGCGGCTCGACTTCATCCGGGTGCCGGCACCGGCCGCCAGCACGATCGCGGTGACCTGGTCGCTCACGTCGCTCCCTCCTGCCCGACTCGCGTCGGGACCCGCGTCAGTCTACGGACCGGCCGCGCGGGCGGCGAGGCCGTCGAGAGGTTCAGGTCGCGCTCAGTCCGAGCGGCAGCCGCAGCAACCGAGCGACGAGGGCGTACGCGGCAAGACCCACCCCCGCGGCGGCCGCGAGCTGGACGACCGCGGGGGTGGGCGAGAGCACGATCCTGGTCCCGAGCGAGACGACGGCGAGCACCCCGACAGCCGGCGCCCACCGGGCAAGGAACGCCCACCAGCGACCGTCCCCAGCCCCCCGAGCCGACGCCGGAGCAGGCCTGCGCCGACGATCCCCCCGACGGCGTACCCGACACCGTAGGCGAGCAGCAGGACGGCTGCGACGTGTCGTGGCGAGACGGCAGCGGCGGCCGGTACCGCCGTCGCGACGAGCACGATCGAGACCAGGCACTGCACGACGAACGGTGTCCGCGTGTCCTCGACGGCGTAGAACCCGCGCAGCATCACGAAGTGCACGCAGAACGCCACGACCACGATCGACGTCGCGGCTATGACCGAGGCGAGCTGCGGCGCGCTGGCCTTCGCAGCCCCGACCGCGAGCGTGCGTCCCGCCGGCTTCGCGAGCACGAGGCACAGAACGGCGACCGGGACCACGAGCACGAGGCACGCCCGGAGGGCCGCGAGATGGAGGGTGCGGAAGCCGGCCAGGTCCCCCGCCAACGACCGCACGACGAGCGCCGGGAGCACCGCCGTCACCACCGAGACCGTGACGACTCCGTGCGGGAGCTGACTCACGAGGAAGCCGAGTCCGAACAGGAAGGAACCGCTGCCGTCGCCGGGACTGTCGAGATTGCCCTGCGTGGCCAGACGAAGGGTGAGCAGGTAGACCACCTGGTTCACCGCCACGAACCCCAGCGTCCAGGCTCCGGCGCGCAGCGTGGGGCCGAGCCCCGTTCCGCGCAGGTCGAACCGTGGCCGATAGCGCAGGCCCGCAGCTCTCGCCGACGGCAGCAGGACGGCGAGCTGGAGCGCGACGCCCAGGGTGGAGCCCGCTCCAAGGAGCAGCACCTCGTGGTCACTGAAGCCCGCACTTCCGCCGGCCCGCCCGAAGACGGCCGCGAAGCCGACGAACACCGCGATCGCCACCAGGTTGTTGATGACCGGGGCCCACATCATCGGTCCGAAGCGCTCACGGGCGTTCAGCGCCTGCCCCACCAGCACGAAGGCCCCGTAGAGGAACACCTGAGGCACGGTCAGGTACATGAGTAGCTCGGCCGCGCGACGTTGGTCCGCGTAGCCGGGCTGCAGGATCGTCGACCCGGAAGAGCAGGCGGACGAGCAGCGGCACGAGCGCAAGCGCCACCACCGTCCCGAGCGCCAGCACCGAGAACGCGAGCGTGAACACCCGCGACGTGAAGGCCGCACCGTCGTCGTTCGACGCCGCGATGTTCTTGACGAGCTGGGGAACCAGCACCACGTTGACGACGCCCCCCGCGACGAGGACGTAGAGCGCGTTCGGGATCGAGTTGGCGTTCTCGAAGATGTCGGCGTTCAGCGCCGTGCCGAGCGCCCACACGATGCAGCCTGTGCGCAACAGCCCCGTGAGACGCGAGACCGCCGTGCCCGCCGCCATGACGCCTGCGGCCCGCCCGGCACTTCGCTGAGACACGATCAGGCCCCTCGGCGAGATTCAACGTCTGATTCCGTCGATATTTCCCTGGCATTGACTGTATTCATTGACACCTAGCAGGTTTCTATTCGGTGCTTTGAATCAAGGAACACACTACGCAATTCGGGGGAAACATGAACATGCGTTCCCTCGCCTCAGCGTTCTTCGTGGCAGGCCTTGTTGTCGTGCCCGGTGGACAAAGCCCAGGCGGCACCACCCGACCCGCCGAACTGCGGGGCCCAGGTCAGCTATCGACAGGCCTATCCCGGCAGCACCACGCTCGTCTACACCTGGGTGTACCGAAACTGTGGATCGTCTGCGGTCAAGGTCAAGATTGTTAAGACGCGCGCCAAGGACTCCGCTTGCATGGCCGTGAAGGCGGGCGCTTTCCGAACCTCGAGCTGGGAGGCAACCCGAAGCGCAGGCGTCCTCTTCGGCGGGTACGACAAGACCGTGCGCTGCTGATCCGAGCCTTTCGGCCCGGCCGTCACCGGCCCCTGGCTCCCCGGGTAGGAGTCGAACCTACGTCGCTTGTCCTGATTCAAAGTCAGGCGGGCCCTGCCGGCAGACCAACCGGGGAATGCCCGCTCAGGCTACCGCGCGGAGGCGTCCGGGAGCCGCGTGGCGACCGCGAAGACGCGGGAGAACGGGAGCACCGTGCCCCACGGCTCGCGCGGGTAGGCGACGCGCAGGCGGGCCTTGTACTCCTCGATGAACTGCTCGCGCAGGCTGTCGGGCAGCGCCTGCACGAACGGCCGGGCGCCGGTGCCGGAGATCCAGCCCCACACGGCGTCCTCGCCGGGCAGGACGTGCTGGTAGGTCGTCTCCCACACGTCGGCCGACCAGCCGCGCTCGGCGAAGAACGTCAGGTACTCGCCCGCCGACGTGCCGTCGGCTCGGGCGATCCCGGCCGTGTGGTCCGCGTACGGCTCCTCGGCCCCGAGCTCGGCCAGGATCCGGTGGCTCGGCGCGTCGAAGTTGCTGGGGACCTGCAGCGCGAGGGCGCCGCCGGGCGCGACGCGGTGCAGCAGCCGGTCGATCACGTCGAGCCGGTCCGGCAGCCACTGGAACATCGCGTTCGACACGATCGCGTCGACCGGCTCGTCGGGCTCCCACGTCGACACGTCGGCCAGGACGTACGTGCCGTCCGGGTCGTCGGCACGGGCCCGCTCGACCATCTCCGGCGACGAGTCGACCCCGACGACGCCGGCGTCCGGCCAGCGGTCGCGGATCGTCGCGGTCAGGTTGCCGGCGCCGCAGCCGAGGTCGACCACGGTGCGCGCCTCGACGGGCACCCGGGCGAGCAGCTCCGCGAACGGGCGGCCGCGCTCGTCGGCGTGCCGCAGGTACAGGCTCGGGTCCCACGTGGTCACGAGACGACGGCCTCCAGCTGCGCGGCGAGCGACATCAGCAGCGCGTCGTCGCCCGCCCGTCCGACGATCTGGACCGCCAGCGGCAAACCGTCGTCGGCCGTGCCGTACGGCAGCGACACCGCGGGGACGCCGGCGTGGTTCCACTGGGCCGTGTACGGGTAGAAGGCGTTCATCGCGAGCACCGTGCGCAGGCCGCCGCGCTTGCGCCACGGCTGCACCTGCAGGGCCGTGCTGGTCATGACGGGCGTCAGCAGGACGTCGACGCCGAGCGCGTCGTGGACCGTCGCCCCGAAGCGCTCCCCCGCCCGCCGGGCCCGCTCCACCGCGCTCGGGCCGAACGGGGCGCCGAGGCGGGAGATCTGCCGTGTCCGCTTCTCCAGCAGCCCGGGCCGCTCGGCGGTGCGGGCGACCTGGCGGATCCCGGCGAGGTAGCGGACGGTCAGCTGCTTCGCGTCGAGGCCGTAGGGGATCTCGACGGGCACGACCTCGTGCCCGCGACCGAGCAGGTCCTGCGCCGCCTGATCGAGCGCCGCGCGGACCTCCGGGTCGAGGGTCTCGGCCTTGAGCGCGGCCGACGCGCTGAGCGAGTAGCCGACCCTCAGCCGGCGCGGAGCGGTGGCGGCGGCCTCGACGAGCGAGTCGTCGAAGCGCCCGAGCGCGTCGAGGAACACGGCCGCGTCGGCCACGTGCGGCACGACACAGCCCTGGGTCGAGAGGCCGTGCCAGCCGCCGGAGCTCGGCATCGTGCCATGGGTCGGCTTGAACCCCACGAGCCCGCAGCACGCGGCCGGGATGCGGATCGACCCCGCGCCGTCCGAGGCGGTCGCGACACCGATCGCCCCAGACGCGACGAGCGCCGCCGAGCCTCCGGAGGAGCCGCCGGGCGTGTGGTCCAGGTCGTGCGGGTTGCGCGTGATGCCCCGCGCGACCGACTCGGTGAAGCCGTAGATCGCGAGCTCGGGCAGCGTCGTCGTGGCGACCACGACCATGCCGGCGGCGCGGGCGGCGGCCACCAGGTCGGCGTCGCGCAGGGCCGGCGTCTCGAACGCGCGGCTGCCGCGGGCCGTGACGTGCCCGGCGAGGTCGAGGTCGTTCTTGACCGCGAGCGGGACGCCGAGCAGCGGGCCGTCCTCCCCCGCGGCACGCCGCGCGTCGGCGTCGTCGGCGGCGTCGAAGGCCTCGTCGGTGAACCGCTCGACGACCGCGTTGAGCCGAGCGTCCTCGCGCTCGATCGCGGCGAGGGTGGCGACCGTCAGCGCTCGGCTCGTGACGTCGCCGCGGCGCAGGGCGTCGGCCTGGGCGACGGGGCCGGCGCCCACGAGGGTGTCGAGGTCCACGGGAGCACGCTACGCCCGAGCCGGGCCGCGCGCCCGTCGATGTCTCGACATCAAGAATCTTGATAGGCTCCGCCTGGAGGTCCGGACATGGCGCACGAGGACGAGGTCGACCGCATCGTCGCGGCGTGGCAGCGCGAGCGGCCCGACGTCGACGTGTCGCCCATGCACGTCCTCAGCCGCGTCAGCCGGATGGCCCACCACGTCGACCGGGCCCGCAAGGACGCGTTCGCCGCGCACGAGATCGAGCCGTGGGAGTTCGACGTCCTGTCGGCGCTGCGGCGCTCGGGCGGGCCCTACGAGCTCTCCCCCGGCCGGCTCGCCGCCGAGACCCTCGTGACGAGCGGGACCATGACGAACCGGATCGACCGCCTCGCCGCCCGCGGGCTCGTCGAGCGGCACCCCGATCCGGCCGACCGACGCGGCGTCCTCGTGCGGCTGACCGACGCCGGACGCACCCGGGTCGACGCCGCCGTCGCGGAGCTCCTCGACCGCGAGGCCGAGCTGCTGTCCGGCCTCGACGCCGCCGCCGTCGACCGCCTCACCCGCGACCTGCGCGACCTGATCCGCCCGTTCGCGCCCTGACCCGGGGCCTCGACCGGCCGAGCCGGCGTGCTCCTGTCGTCGCCACCGCGTGACAGCACCCCGCGCGTGTGCTTCGATCAGCGCGACACCAGGGGGTCACCATGAACCGACGACTCGTCGCGACGCTGCTCGCCGGCACCGCCCTCCTCGCCGCGTGCGGGAGCCCGGAGGTGGCCCGTTCCGAGCGCGTGCCCTCGGCCGAGGTCACGACCGCGGCGCCCGAGATCCCACGCGGGTCCGGCGACGGCGACGTGACCGGCCGCTTCGGCGACAAGCCCCTCGACGGCGACTGGACCGTGACGTGCGAGCCCCTCACGGGCGGCAACCTGCACGTCGAGGCCGACGGTCCCGGCGACGACAGCCTCGACGTCTACCAGACGTCCGGCGGCGACCTCGGCGCGTTCGACCTGCGGCTCGACGGCCTGCGCACCACCGACCGGACCGGCGTCGGCAAGCTGGAGATGAAGCCGACCGACACGGGCTACCGGATCGACGGGGCGCAGTACGCGAACGGCGAGACCGAGCTGGTCGTCGACGTGACCGTCGTCTGTCCCGCCTGAGGCAGGCTCAGTCGAGCGAGCGGACGAGTCGTGCGGGCACGCCGGCGACGAGGGTCCGCGCGGCGACGTCGCGCGTGACGACGGCCCCGGCCGCGACCACTGCGTCGTCACCGATCGTGACTCCCTGCAGCACGGTCGCGCGGGCGCCGATCCAGACGTTGCGGCCGATGCGGATCGGCGCGGACGTGACCTCACGGCGGCGGCGCTCCGGGTCGACCGGGTGCCCGGCGGAGACCAGGTGGACCCCGGGACCGAGCATCACGTCGTCGCCGATCTCGATGCCGCCGATGTCGTCCAGGCGGCAGCCCTGGTTGACGAAGACGTTGCGACCGAGCCGGATGGCCAGGCCGTGGTCGGAGTAGACGGGCGGGACCAGGTGCAGGGTGTCGTCGACCGGCCGGCCGGTCAGCTCGCTCCAGACCTGGCGCAGGCCGTCCTGGTCGGCGTACGGGATCGCGTTGAGCCGTTCCGTGAGGGCGACGGCCCGACGTACCCGCGCGCCGAGGTCGCTCACTCGCTGATCTCCAGCCAGCGGTCCTCGAGGCCCTGTCGCTCGGTCGCGACCTCGTCGTGCTCGGCGGCCAGCGTCACCAGCCGGGACGGGTCGGTGGCGTGCTCGACCATCTGCGCCTCGAGCTCGGCCTCGCGGGCCGACAGCCGCTCGATCTGCCGCTCGAGCCGCGCGACCTCCTTGCGCCGCTCCTCGCGCTCACGCTGCGACACCTTGGGCGCGGCTGGTCCCGCGGGGGTGGGCCGCGGGGCGGACGGCGGGCTGCTCATCGCGTCGCGGGTGCGCAGGTACTCGTCGACCCCGCCGGGCAGGTGCCGCAGCCGACCGCCGAGCACGGCGTACTGGTGGTCGGTGACGCGCTCGAGCAGGTAGCGGTCGTGCGAGACGACGAGCAGCGTGCCGGGCCAGGAGTCGAGCAGGTCCTCCATCGCCGCGAGCATGTCGGTGTCGAGGTCGTTGGTGGGCTCGTCGAGGATCAGCACGTTCGGCTCGTCGAGCAGGATCATCAGCAGCTGCAGGCGGCGCTTCTGCCCACCGGACAGGTCCTTGACGCGCGTCGACAGCTGCTGGCTCGTGAAGCCGAGGCGCTCCAGCAGCTGGCCGGGGGTCTGCTCCTTGCCGCCCGCGACGTACGTCGTGCGGCGACGGGCGACCAGGTCGCTGACCCGCTCGTCGGCGACCTCGTCGAGCTCGGACAGCGACTGCGACAGCGCGGCGACCTTGACGGTCTTGCCGCGCTTGACCCGACCGGACGTCGGCTGGACGTCGCCGGTGACGAGCCCGAGCAGGGTGCTCTTGCCCGCGCCGTTGACGCCGAGGATGCCGGCCCGCTCGCCGGGACCGATGCGCCACTCGACGTCGCGCAGGACCTCGCGCTCGCCGTAGCTGACGGACACGTCGAGCAGGTCGACGACGTCCTTGCCCAGGCGCGACGTGGCGAGCTGGACGAGCTCGACGCTGTTGCGGACGGGCGGCTCGCGCTCGATGAGGGCGTTGGCGGCGTCGATGCGGAACTTCGGCTTCGAGGTGCGGGCCGGCGCACCGCGACGCAGCCAGGCGAGCTCCTTGCGCATCAGGTTCTGGCGCCGGTCCTCCGCGGCGGCGGCCTGGCGGTCGCGCTCGACCCGCTGCAGGACGTACGCGGCGTACCCGCCCTCGAACGCGTCGACGACGCCGTCGTGGACCTCCCACGTGTCGGTCGAGATCTCGTCGAGGAACCAGCGGTCGTGGGTGACGACCACCCACGACGAGACCGGCGACGCCCGGACGTGCTGGGCGAGCCAGGTGACGCCCTCGAGGTCGAGGTGGTTGGTGGGCTCGTCGAGGAACACGACGTCGTGCTCGCCGACGAGCACCCTGGCGAGCGCGACCCGGCGTCGCTGGCCGCCGCTGAGGGTGCCGACGACGGCCGCCATCTCGAGGTCGCCGAGCAGCCCGCCGACGACGTCGCGGATGCGGGCGTCGCCGGCCCACTCGTGCTCGGGGCGGTCGCCGACGACGCTCTGGACGACGGTGAGCGTCGGGTCGAGGACGTCGGCCTGGTCGAGGAAGCCGACCCGCAGGTCGCGCCGCCACGTCACGCGACCCTCGTCGGGCTCCTGGCGTCGGGCGAGGACGCGCAGCAGGGTCGACTTGCCGTCGCCGTTGCGGCCGACGACGCCGATGCGCTCGCCCTCGGCGAGGCCGAGCGTGACGCCGTCGAGCAGGACGCGGTCAGGGTAGGCGAGGTCGAGGCCCTCGCCGCCGATGAGTGGTGCCACGGCTCAGACCAGCCGGGCCCCGACGACCGGGCCGCGGGCCTGGACGATGTCGGCGGACGTGCCGAGGCCGGCGAGCGCGATCGCGAGGTCGAGCGCGTGCGCCTCGTCGCGGGCGAGGAACAGGCACGTCGGGCCGGAGCCGGACAGCAGGGAGCCGAGGGCACCGGCCTCGCGGCCGAGGTCGAGGGTGCCCTCGAGCTCGGGGCGCAGGCTCAGCGCAGCCTCGGTCAGGTCGTTGGCGAGCGTCGGGCCGAGAGCCTCGGGGTCGCCGGCGCGCAGCGCGGACAGCAGCGTGTCGGGCACCTGCGGCTCCAGGATGCGGCGGTCGGCGTTGATCCGGTCGAACTCCTCGTAGACCGCGGCGGTCGACAGTCCCTCGGACGCGATCGCGAGCACCCAGTGGTACGACCCGCGGGCCAGCACCGGGCTGACGGTCTCGCCGCGCCCGCCGCCGACGGCGTTGCCGCCGTGCAGCAGGAACGGCACGTCGCTGCCGAGCCGGGCCGCGTAGGGCTCGAGCTCGTGCTTGGACAGGCCGAGCCCCCACACCTCGTTGCACGCGACGAGCGCGGCGGCCGCGTTCGCCGACCCGCCGGCCATGCCGCCGGCGACGGGGATGACCTTGCGGATCGCCAGGTCGACGCCCCCGACGCCTGGGTGGTCCTCCTGCAGCAGCTGCGCCGCGCGGACGGCGATGTTGTCGTCGCCGAGGGGCACGTCGGCGTGCTCGCCGGTCCCGTCGGCGTCGGTGTGGACCGAGACGGCGATCTGCCCGTCGTCGGTCGCATGGGCCCGCAGCTCGTCGTGCAGGTCGAGCGCCTGGTAGACGGTGGCGAGCGGGTGGTACCCGTCGTCGCGGACCGGCCCCACCCCGAGACAGAGGTTGATCTTCGCGGGAACGCGGACCGTCGCAGACGTCACGTCCTCCACCCTAGGGGTAGGCCTGTGGGCCGCACTCCCGCCCGCCGCGCCCCCGCGGTTTACCCGCTCAAGCGGATAAACCGACACCGATCGAGGGAAGCCTCCCTTGAGTCGTGACGCTTGCCTCGATCGGCTCGTCAGCCGTCGGGTCGGTCCCCCGGTCGCAGCTGAGCCGTGGCCTCGGCGACGATCGTGGTGCCGCTCGTCCAGCCGGGCGGGACGAAAGCGAGGTCGAGTCGGCGCTCGAGGCGAACGGTGACGGTGTCGTCGTCGACGCGGGCCTCGACGACGCGCGTCGCGTCGTCACGGACGTAGTCCGCGACGATCGCGCGGACCCGTCGCGCGTCGAGGTCGAGGCCGCGGCCGGCGTAGAAGTCGGACTCGTCGAGCCCGTCGGCCGCCGAGAGCGCGGCACCGTCCGCGAGGTTGGCCAGATCCTGACGCTCCAGGTAGGCGTCCGAGGCGTTGACCACGACGACGCTCAACAGCCCGATCAGGATCACGAACCCGATCGTCATCGTGCTGACCGACCCGCGCTCCCTCATCGCGTCTCCCGGTAGGACCCGAACGGCTCGGTGTGCTCGCTGTCGACCGCGATGCCGCCGAGCTGCGGACCGAGTGCGGGCGGCGTCAGCGGGAGGGGCTGCACGGTCCGCACCACCACACGCACCGATGACCCCGGTTGCAGGCAGTCGGAGGCCGACGGCAGACAGCTGACCTCGACCTGGGCGTCGACGTCCTGGTCGTCGAGCGCGATCCGCGCCGCCTGACGCGCCCGGGCCTGGGCCTCGTCCGGGTCGGCCGCCTGCAGGTAGGCCCGCGCGGCGGCCTTGCTCGCCGTGGACACGGCGTACGCCGCGCGCTGGGTGTCGAAGACGGCGAGCAGCACGTACACGAACGGCACGAGCAGCAGCAGCGAGCACCACACGAACTCGACCGTCGCGCTGCCGCCCTCACCGCTGGAGCGCCTCACGGGTCCTGCTCCCTGACCGCGCGGCCGCGCACGTCCAGCGGCACCGCCGGACCCATCAGTCCGAGCGCCGGGACCTCGGTCCGGACCCGGACGGCGACGACCTCGACGTCGCCGACCTGCGTCGCGGTCGCCGTGACGTCGCCGGCGTACCGGTCGTCGAGCGCCGCCCGGATCGAGGACCGCGTGCGCTCCGCGGCCTGCTCCGGCGTGGCCCCGAGCGGGGCGCCGGCCCGCGCGCCGTCCGAGGCCGCGGCAGTGAGCGTGTTGCGGACGTGCAGGACGAGCCCGACCTGCACGATGCCGAGCACGAGCGGCACGAGCACCGTCATGACGAGGACGAACTCGACGACGCTCGCCCCCGACTCCGCTCGCCGTCGGGCTCTCAGCCGCCGACGGCCGACAGCGCGGACTCGAGCATCGAGCGCAGCTGCGGTCCGGCGACGGCGGTGATGATGGCCACCAGCCCCGCGGACATCACGGTGATCATGACCCAACCGGGCACGTCGCCGCGCTCGTCGCGGGTGGGTCGGGACAGTCGTCGGATCCACGTCATGGTCGTCCTTTCGTGCTCACGAGGTCAGCCGGAGCCCGATGTACCCCGGGAAGAAGGCGAAGACGATGGTCGTCGGCATGATCAGGAAGACGACCGGGAGCATCATGGCGATCTCGCGCCGGCCGCCGGCCTCGATCAGGTCGCGGCGCGCGGCCTCGCGGACGTCCGCCGCCTGGGCGTGCAGCACGTCGACGAGCGGGGTGCCGCGCTCGACAGCCACGGCGAGTCCCTCGGCGAAGCGGGCGATGCTCGGGACGCCGCTGCGCGCAGCCATCGCCGCGAACGCGTCGGGCACCGCGAAGCCGGTGCGGACGTCGGCGAGGACGCGGCCGAGCTCGTGACTCAGGGCGCCGTGGGACCTGCCGACGACCCGCTCGAGACCCGCAGTGGGGGTCTCGCCGGCCGCGACCGCGATCGCGAGCAGATCGGCCACGGCGGGGAACTCCTCGACCATGAGGCGCTCGTGACGTCGCACGTCGGACGACAACCGGTGGTCGCGCGCGAGGACCCCGAGCACGAAGCCGATCGCGCAGACGACGAGGAGGACCGGACCGGCGGCGCCGGCCGACCACAGCACCGCAGACCCGATCGCGGCGACGATGAAGCCGAGGCCGCCCCAGACCAGCTGCTCACCACGGAACGCGTCGACGTCGGGCCGCTGGCCCAGCCGATCGAGGCGACGGCGCACGCTCGCCGCGGACCCGACGAGGTCGCCCAGCGTCGACACCAGGGCACGCAGCGGCGGGCCCAGGAGCGCCGACCACGCCGACGGCCGGACGTCGGGCGCGAGGTCGGGGTGGACGTCACGCACGTACGGGAGGACGCGGGACATCAGGCTCGGGTGCAGGACCGTCCGTCGGCCGACCAGCACGAGCAGCAGACCGGCACCGGCGACGAGACCGATCACGACGCCGGTCATGCGAGCACCCTCCGCGGCGTCGGCAGCCGACCGATCGCCATCATCAGCCGGTAGGCGACCACGCTCACGAGCGCCCCGCCACCGAGGACCAGTGCGCCCGTCGGCGTGCCGTACCGGTCGACGACGTCGCGCTGCAGGCTCATCGCGAGCAGCACGAGCCACGGTGCCGCGACGGCCAGCCGGGCGCCGTTGACGGTCCACGACTGCCTCGCCTCGAGCTCGGAGCGCGTCCGCAGGTCGTCACGCAGGAAGCCGGACAGCGACCGCAGGACGCGTCCCAGGTCGCCCCCGCCGACCTCGCGCGCGACCCGCAACGACTCCACGACGCGGTCGCCGACCGGGTCGGCGAGCCGCTGCTTGAGCAGGTCGAGGGAGTCGTGGAACCGGCCGGTCGCCTGGTAGTCGCGGGCGAACCGGGCGAACGGCTCGCGCAGCGTCGACGGGCCGCGCTCCCCCACCTGGATCAGCGCCTCAGGCAGCGACAGCCCGGCGCGCACGGCCGAGGCGAGGTTGTCGACGACGTCCGGCCAGAGCTCGGCGTGCTCGCGTAGCCGCCGAGCCGCCCGACCACGCACGACGGCGACCGGGAGCAGCCCGGAGAGGGCCGCGAACACCGCAGCGACCACGAGCACGCCCGACATCACGAGCATCACCAGACCGCCGACCGCCGCCGCCCCGGCGCACACGCCGACGAGGCCGAGCGGAGAGACGTCGCCGAGCCCGGCACGCACGAGCAGGCGGGTCAGGACGTCCGGGCCCTGGCGGTGCGCGCGAGGCCTCGGGTCCGTCCACCCGCGCCACACCAGGAGGATGCCCAGGCCGAGACCGAGACCGATCAGGGTGCCCATCGAAGACCTCCGGTCCCCGCCGGGTCCAGCAGCTCCGTGACGTCGACGCCGATGCGCTCGAACGCCTCGCGCCGCACCGGGACCCCGCTCGCGCGCTGCAGCCCGTCGGGACCCCGACGGAACACGGCCTCGGTCTCGATGACGCCGTTCTCGACCCGCCCGGTGACGGTCGTGATCTCGTCGACGACGCGCCGACCGTCCGGGTGCAGCCGGGCGTGGACGACGAGGTCGACGGCCGAGGCGACGGTCGGGACGACGAAGGCCGCGCCGATGTTCTCGCCGGCGAGAAGCGGCAGCGTGCAGAGCTTGGTCAGGGCCTGCCGCGCCGAGCTCGCGTGGATGCTCGCCATCGCCGGAAGCCCCGTGTTCAGGGCGAGCAGCAGGTCGAGGCACTCGGCGCCGCGGACCTCGCCGATGATCAGCCGCGTCGGCCGCATCCGCAGCGACTCCTTGACGAGCGCCCGCAGGTCGACCTCGCCGGTCCCCTCCAGCCCGGCCTGCCGGGTCTGCATCGCGACCCAGTCCGGATGCTCGAACTTGAGCTCGTAGACCTCCTCGGCCGACACGACCCGGTCCGAGCCGGGGATCGCGGCGGCCAGGCAGTTCAGCAGGGTCGTCTTGCCAAAGAATTGTTAATGTACCTGCATGATCCGCACGGCGCTGTACGCCCGCATTTCCGATGATCGCCGAGGCGAAGGTCTTGGCGTGGCCCGTCAACGGGAAGATTGTCTAGGGCTGGCGAAGTCCCGCGGATGGACGGTTACAGCAGAGTTCATCGACAACGACCTGTCGGCCTACTCGGGCAAGAACCGACCGGGCTTCACCGAGATGCTGTCAGGGATTGAAGCGGGTGAGTTCGATGCCGTGGTGGTCTATCACCAGGACCGGCTGACCCGCCGTCCGTCAGAGTTCGAAGACTTCATCGACAGGTGCCAGAGGTTCGGGGTCAAGCAGTTCGCGACCGTTTCGGGCGAGACCGATATCGGTCAGGGTGACGGGATCCTGGTTGCTCGAATCATGGCTGCGGTAGCGGCCAATCAGTCGGACGCGGCTGCGCGTCGGATCCGGCGCAAGAACGACGAGAATGCGGCAGCGGGTAGGCCTCACAAGACGGGTCAGCGCGCCTATGGCTATGAGCTGGACCGGATGACGGTCGTGGAGTCCGAGGCGGCGGTGATCCGCGAGGCTGCACGGCGGTTCCTGGCCGGTGAATCACTGGTGTCCGTGGTCGCTTGGCTCCAAGCAGAGGGAATCCGCACGGCAACTGGTATGAATGAATGGCGAACTCCGACCCTTCGGAACCTGCTGAGGTCCCCGCGGATTGCCGCCCTGCGAGAGCATCGCGGCGAGGTTGTGGGAGACGCGCTGTGGCCGGCGATCATCACCCGCCAAGAGCATGAGCAGATCACGGCGCGGTTGGCCGAATCCGCAAAGACGAACCGCCGCTCGCCACGTCGTTACCTGTTGTCCGGCAAGGTCTTCTGCGGAGCTTGCGGGAACAAGATGTATTCCTCCCCCGACGGCGGACGACGCCGATACGGCTGTCGCAAGGGACCGGACTTCGGCGGGTGCGCGAAGATCTTCATCAAGGCCGAACCGCTCGAAGAGTTCATCGTCAGAGCCGTCCTGGCACGGTTGAGTTCACCGGCAACCATCGACGCGATTCGAAACGCCGAACAGCCCGACGGCACCGGCAAGACGCTCAGCGACGAACTTGCCGGGCTGCAGCACAAACAAGCCGAGTTGATGGAGATGTGGACCGAGGGAGTCATTACCAAGCGCGAGCTGATTCCCGCGCGGGACAAGATCGAGAGCCGGATCGAGTCCACACGTCGTCAACTGGCGCGGCTCGACGCCGGGACCGGACTCTCCCAATTTCTAGGGGATGCGAAGACTGTCGCTGCGGCGTGGGACGCCCCGGACATGACGCTGCAGCGGCAAGCAGCGGTGGTCGGCGCGATCATCAGCCGAGTGGTCATCCACCCGTCGAAGCGAGTTGGGCCCCGGGTGGACCTGAACCGGATCGAGCCGGAGTGGATCGTCTGAGCGACCACGGCTGTTCGGCCCGGTTCGGCTGAGCGTGTCCGTTCGGGCGGTCCGTGCTCCCGCTCCGCGGGTGCGCGCGGTCCGTCCGCCCGGCCCCGCTTCATCCGTCCCGGGCCGATCAGCCGCAGACCTCTCCCAGACCGAACCTTTAAAGGAACCTATGGCGGCGGTGGCAGCGGACGCCCCTCCACGCGCCGCAAACCCGGCGGCGCGCGGAGCCTCTGCGCCCCCGAGAGACGCCACCACCACCGCCCCCTTGCTCAAGCACCCCGTTTCAACAGAGTCAGGATCTGACGAATCTTCTCCGGGTCAGTGACCTCCACAGGCACACCCGAGGCCGCGCAGGACTGCCGCAGCCAGGCATCAAACTCCGCATCAGGATCGCGAGCTTCTAGTCCCACTGGAACCACCTCGCAGGCGGCCCTTGCCAATCCTCATTCTCCGATGAGGCCCACGACCTGGACGGAATCCTGCCGTCCATCACATCGATAGCCTGCGCCAGAACCTCGGTATCGCTAGTCCCAGCGAAGCGCACCGCCTGCGGCAGAAAGCCTTGTCCCACTTCATAGCGGTGCCGTCCGCCAAGGTCCGCCGACTCGAAGGTCTTAGCCACGTACTTTGAAAGATAACGAGCCGCGATTCGAGCACCCTCAACACGCGGAGCGTTGTGTCGCTGACCAGTGATGCGTTTAATGCTCACCCAGCCGCGGCCCCACACATCCGAGATCAGCGAATGACGAACGTAGTCACCGAGCGCGAAGTGCAGGTGCAACCGTTCGCGATCCTTGTGCCACTCCGGAACCCAGATGTATGGAAACGGGTCACCGCCCAGTTCGGATCGAAGACCACGGATGAAGACCGCGACGTCGCGCCGAGCCTGTGCCGGATCGAAACAGAACGGCGGCGCATAAGTCAACGTCCCGAAGCGGTCAAGAAGATTCGAGGCAGCGTAGCGTCGAACCTTCGATCGCGCGCGACGAGCGGCCTCAGCACGAGATCGCGCAGGATCTGCCGCCGCACCGGGAGCGACGTAGCGCCGCTCAGCGCGTACGGAGGACTGGAAGGAACACCCCGCTTCGCCAGCGGTCGGGTACAGCGAGAGACGCCAACCAGCGTCAGGGGACAACAAAACAGATGAACTCACGGGAACCTGCTTGGGCGCGTCGGGATAGGACCCGATCTGCGGAGCTCAGTCCAGGGCTCACGCTTTGCCGATGACGGCGCGCCGCCCCGCGATTAGAAATTTTGTCCGGATGGTCCCCTGCCCCGCTCGTTGGGACTTGCGCTAGGTCTGAGGAGATGACCTTGGTTTGATTCGTGCACGGCTGGATCGACAACCGCTTCCGGCTTCCACCAGCAGAATACACCGGTGACATTCGGGCGGCAGGGAAATCCAGAAACGAGTTTCGTTGCAGTATCAAGTCAAGGGCGGCCCTGCGGGCCGCCTTGCATCCTGCGGACCGCAGGGGTGGCGTCACGCGTGCCGGACCTCCCCCGAGGCTCGCGTAACGTCGCCCCATCTCGGGTCAGGGAGGGAAAATACGGATGTCCCTGTCAGTCGCTACCCGCCGCCTGCGACGTTCGGCGGACTTGAAGAATGTCTCCAATCAGGAGATATGTACCCGCGATGAACCGAGACGCCTCGTAGCGACTCACCTCTGCGTGAGCCCCCTTATGACCAGCATCCGCGAACGCATCCAGACGCCTCCCAAGGTGCTCCAGATCTGATGTGACAACTGACTTGACCGTGCCGCCCACATCGGTGCTGTTGACAATCCAGTCCACCAGCCTGTTTATGTATTGATCGTCACCCATCTTGCGACCGTTAACATCAGGACCGGGCGGCCGAAGCGCGTCAGCTACAGCCTTTATGAGCCGTCGACAGGTAGACGCCGCATTGGCCCAATCTTCGGAATTGCTAGAGCTGGCGTTTTCAAAGGCCGAAGCGAGTTTGACGGCCGCGTCAGGTACCAGCTCGGCTACTTCCGCGTCGACTTGCGCTCGAACTTGCCCGAATGCGCCCTCGGCAGCAGCCCCGAAGCGCAATTCGACTTCTTTCTCATTCACGTACTCGTGCACTGCCGAGAGCACCGACTCGAGCAGCTTCGATTTGTCGCTGATAATTTTGAGGAGCGTGGATCGTTCACGCGCGTTTCCCGCCGGAGCCGAAACGATTTGGTGGGGGTTAGAGGACGAAACACTGACGTTCGGATCGGCCGCGGCCGCTAGCTGAGCTTTCGCGGCGTCGACCGTTGCTTGCATCGAACCCACAGACTCAGTCCAGTACCTGACGCCCTTCTCCTCCGCGCTGTAGTGAGCGCGCATCGTACGAGCAGCATGCTCCCAGGATCCGGGCACCATCAAGCCAGTTTCAGGATCGCTGAAACCCTGCAACTCCAGCTGGAGCCACTGAAGTGAAGTGCGATCATCGAGTAAACGCGCGAGACGACTTGCTTTCCTGACCGCGGCCGGCGATGCGGTCCGACCCAATTCGATGTCTTCTAGCAGCTCCTCGCACAGTGCAAGGGCAGCAGAGCGCCGGTCGACCAAAACGTACTCCTTACGGACCTGCCGGGCTGTCCACGACGCCGACGTGCTCACAAACAGCCAGTGATGCCTCGAAGTAGCTTCCTAGAACGAAGTCGGCTTTAGGTGAGCATCCCACGGTCGGAAGGAGAATGGCGACACCTCGCCACATATGCCACGTCCGGCCCGCAAACCGCACCGCCGGCGCCTCGTCTTCTGACTACGATCAGGTGATGGCCCTGACGAAACAGTCCGAACTTAGACGCCGCGTCTACCTTGCGATGGCTGAACTGCCTGATGCCGCCGGGAGTAAGGCACAAGTACTTCAGCGGATGGACGAGATCTTTGGCCAACTGTGGTCACCCGACGATTTTAGCTTTATGCCTTCCAACGGCGAGATGCGCTGGCGGAACCGAACCGCGCAGGAACGCAGGAGGATGGTCCACGAGGGTCTACTTAGCAATTCGCAATTCGACTATTGGATGCTCACGGACTCGGGAAGGGTCGCAGCCAATGAGGCTCTTGCAGACGAGCGAGCACGAACCGGATCTCTGGCAGCGTGGCTTGAGAATGAACGCGATCGTCGCGATGCGCTTTGGAGCAGCGCGACAGCAGGCGTTTCAAGGAGGGAACTGGAGCCTTCATCACTCAATGGCCTTCGAATCTTTCGCGGGGGCAGAGGTGTGTACGTAGACCAAGAGAACACCAGGTCGTCGTACTCGCCTTACGGCGCCGCTGTGGGACTCCTGCACACAGGGACTTCATATCGGGACGAGCTAGCGGAAGACGGAGTGACGTATCACTACCCAAATACGTCGCAGACGGGCCGAGACCAAACGGAAGTCGAGGCTATTCGATCCACGTTCGCGCTCGGACTTCCAATTTTTGTCATCTCACCCGGCCCGAAGGGAAATCTGCGAACACTCCACCGCGGATACATTGAGGATGTCGACAACGAAAACCAGGTAGTGCTGGTCACGTTCACGGACGGTGCAGTTCCTCCCCCGCCTCCCCCGTCAAACGACCATGACACCGCACCGTTCGGCCTCACAGACGAGGATCCTGAAACGATTTGGCAGAAGCGTCGCGGTCGGCCCAACCAGCGCCGGTTCGCATTCGGTGTGAGCAAGCGCTACGGGAATGCGTGCGCGGTGTGCGACTTAGCCGTCCCAGGAACTGTTCAAGCCGCGCACCTCAAACCAAAGAGCCAGTTTGGTGCCGACGATCCGAGGAACGGTCTGCCGCTCTGTGCAAATCATCACCTAATGTTCGACGCACGGCTTTGGGCGATAGAACCTGCTACCGGGACTGTCGTAACTAGGCCCGCGGGCCCAACTCGGAACGACCTGCACATTACTAGGGCGAGCCTCGATCACTTGTCAGCTTCACCTCATGCAGAGGCGCTGCAGCACGTCTGGGAAAGTTGGACCACCGATTAGCCCTCGGCCACACACTAACGATCTTCAGATGCTGCGATAGATTCCAGTGATAGGCAGGAGAACGGTGCATTCGAGGGACAGTAGAAACTTCGGCCCGTTGCCGCCCGTCGGATCAGAGGGCTGGGTGCCAATCGAGAAGTTCGGACTGAAGCGGCGCGAGCGTCGAGGCGTATTGCTGTCGCATGGCCTACCGGAGCTCGAAATCCCGGTAAATCGCTTGTGGGGCTCACAAGAGTCTGTTTATGAGCCCTACGTCCAGGCCCTCGCATTGACGCCGGCTGCCGATTTCGTCGGCGAGTTCGCAGTGCGTGCTGTCGCGTGTCCAGACGAAACCTTCGAAGTTTTGGGTCACCACCGAACGGCAGCGGCCCTGCTTCGGGGTGACAAGACCTTGATCGTGCGCGTCATAGCCCGATCTGTGCCTCCCCCTTGATCGGCTGGGTTGTTGAGACTAGCTCTTTCACTAGTAACTCGAGGACTACCCGAGGGGCGTTGCCTTTCGTTCCTGCAGCGAACCCGAACCCCGCCAGGTGCGTTGAGAGTCTGCAGCATCGCCGAAATTGCTCGTGAGATTATTTTATCGCTGAGGACTCGACGAAGCTCCCGACCTACCGATCATTCCCCCACGGACGAAGCGAGCGAGGATCACCGATGCTGACAGGACTACTTGCCTCCGCTCGCGAGTTGCGGAATCCGCTAACCGTCGGGTACTCCGCGATGCTCGTATTCT
>JAQIJP010000041.1:0-25098 GCA_036946185.1 Aeromicrobium erythreum | reverse complement strand
GACACCGTGGTCGGTCTGGAGGACGCGCGCACCGACACCGTGTGGCTGCGTCCGCCGGGCGGGGGATCGGCGCTCGAGGTCTCCCGCTACGAACGACCCGGCCACGTCCCGACCGACCCCGCGCCGCCGCACGCCGTGGGCCTGCGCGCCGTGTGCCTGGAGATCACCGACCTGCGCGCGACGGTCGAGCGGCTCGCCACCGAGGGATACGGCCTCGTGGGCGACGTCGGCGAGCACGAGGGCACCTGGCTGATGGCGTACGTCCGCGGCCCGGAGGGGATCATCGTGTCCCTGACCGAGCGCATCGGGTGACGGCCGTCCAGTGACCTGAGCCACATCGGGTCGTTGAGGCAGGCATGACGTCCCTCCGCCGCCTGCTCGCCCCGCTGTCCGCCGCCGCTCTCGTGGCCGCCGTGCTCGCCGCGACGACGACCACCCCTGCGCCGGCCGACGCCGCGACCCCGAAGCTGCGCGACGTGATGCTCGTCGGCAACAACTGGGCCGGCACCGCGACGATCGTCGACGCCAGGAAGCGCACGATCCTCAAGACCGGCGTGAACTTCGTGCCCGACAAGGAGCAGGAGATCGCCGACATCCGCAAGAAGCCGGACCAGCTGGCGTTCTACTACCTGATCCAGCAGGGTCCGGGCGAGGGCCACGACCAGTACGTCGACGACATGTTCACCACGAAGGACGGCCGGTACGTCGCGGTGTCGCGGCCGAGCTTCGCCGACGTCGTCTGGATCGACCTGGCCAAGGCCACCGCCGGCCGCTCGGACAGCATCGTCCGCGAGCAGCAGATGGACGGCTACCGCACCGACCACATGGGCCTGAGCCCGGACGGCCGCCGCCTGCTCGTGAGCGACTCGACCAAGGCGCAGGTCATCGAGTACTCGATGGTCGACGAGACCGTCGGCGGCAAGCGGATCAGGATGGGCGACCGGCTGCGCACGTTCCCGTCGGGGGAGACCCCGCACGAGAACAACTACTCGCCCGACGGCAAGCGGATCTACCACGCGTCGATCGGCAAGGTGTACCTCCCGGGCGACCAGCAGTCCGCCGGACCGATCAAGATCGGCCCGCTGCACGACGCGATCAAGGGCGACCGCTGGTACCAGATCGTCGACACGAAGACGTTCCGGGTCGCGCAGCGCTGGGACATGGGCAAGGAGCTCGCCGAGGTCGGCCACGAGGGCATGAGCTCCGCCGTCCGCCCGATGGCCGTCGCGCCGGACCAGCGCTTCATCTACTTCCAGGTCTCCTACTTCCACGGCATCGTCGAGTTCGACACGAAGGCCAAGGACGCCGACGGCAAGGTCGGCTACACCGCCGGCGGCATCCCCGAGCCCCGCACCGGCAAGGTCACCCGGCTCATCACCCTGCCGAACCGCGTCCCGGACATGCCCCTGGAGCAGTACGTCAACGACTCCGCCCACCACGGCCTGGCCATGAACGCCGCGGGCACGAAGCTGTGCGCCGCCGGCACGATGGACGACTATGCGGCGCTGGTGGACCGCAAGACCGGCAAGGCCCGCATCTACGACCAGAAGACGACCGGCCATGGCTACAAGAAGCCGTACTGGACCGTCGAGGGCCTCGACGACACCTGCTGGATCTCGCTGAGCGACTCCGACGCGGTCGCCGTCATCGACTTCAGGACCGGCAAGGAGCTCGTCTACCTGCCCGTCGGCGACCACCCGCAGCGCGTCCGCCACGGCGTCGTCCCCGAGTCCGTCGTGAAGACCTGGAAGGACGTCGGCCAGAACACCGGCCCGTCCTTCGAGGGCAGCGGCGGCCTCATCCCCGAGCTGTCAGTCCTGTTCGGCAACGTCCTGCTGCTCGCGGTCGACCCGCTCCTGCCGCTGAGGTGAGCCGAGCGCTGCGAGGACCGGACCACCCGACGCGCAACGTCGTGCCGGATCGTCCCGACTCGGCCCGGACGAGCCGGTGATGTGCTGGACTTGACCCGTGGGACGCACGGGACGGGACGGCGATGGCTGACGTCCGCGTCGCGTGCCTCGGGCCGACCCGGGCCGTCGTCGACGGCCGCCCGGTCGACCTCGGCGGACGCCTCCAACGGTCCGTGCTGGCCGTGCTCGTCGCCGCGCAGGGCCGGGTGGGTGTCGGTCGAACGCCTCCTGGACGACCTCTGGGCCGGTGAGCCGCCCCCGCGTGCGCTCGCGTCGCTGCAGGCCTACGTGTCGAGGCTGCGGTCGCTCCTCGAGCCCGACCGTCGTCCGCGTGAGCCCGCGACCGTGCTCCGCTCCCAGGCGCCCGGGTACGTCCTCGACCTCCCCGTCGACGCCGTCGACGTGTGGGCGTTCTCGCGCGACGTGCGACGAGCACGGGAGCTCGGGTCGACGCAGGACGTCCTCGTCGTCACGGAGGCGGCCCTGGCGGCGTGGGACGAGCCGTTCGAGGCCTTCGCGGACGAGGAGTGGGCGCGCCCCGAGATCGCGCGGCTCACGGCCCTGAGGGCCGAGCTGGTCGAGGTCCGGGGAGCGGCGCTGCTCGCCGAGGGCCGCCTCGCCGAGGCGGTCGAGCTGCTCCGCCCGCACGTCGACGCCGACCCGTTCCGGGAACGGGGGATCGAGCTGCTCGCCCACGTCCTCTACGCGTCCGGCCGACAGGTCGAGGCCCTCGAGCTGGTCCGGCGCACCGGACGTCTCCTCGTCGACGAGCTCGGCCTCGACCCGTCGCCGCTGCTCGCCCGTGTCGAGACCGACCTGCTGAACGGTGTGGTCGTGGCGCCTGTGCCCGTGGCACCCGGCCCGTCGACCGGCCCGGTCGCCGCCGTCGAGGCCGTGCGCCGGGCCGAGCTGGAGCGGCTGGTCTCCGCAGCGCGGCGTGGCGGGTCCGGGCCGGCGGTGGTGTGGCTCGCCGGGGAGGCCGGTCTCGGCAAGTCCTTCCTGCTGGCGCGGTCGACCACCGAGCTCGCCTCGCACGCGCGCGTGGTCCTGGGGCGTTGTCCCGAGGTCGGCGACGCCACGCCGGGACGGCCGTGGCTCGAGGTGCTCGACGCGCTCGACCTCGCGACCGGGCCCTCGCTCGTCACGGCCGTCGAGGCGCTGCACGGACTCGAACGCCCCCTGGTCGTCGTGCTGGAGGACGTCCACCGCGCCGACGGCGAGACGCTCCAGGCCCTGCGTCGGGTCCTCGCGCCCGGCCGGGCTGCCGACCTCGTGGTCGTGGCCTCCTACCGGCCCGACGAGGTCGGTGACGACCTTGCCGCCACGTTCGCGGCCACGTCGGCGCAGACCATCGACCACCTGACGCTGCGAGCCCTGGGGCCGGAGGCGTCCGCGCGGCTGCTGCGGAGCCACCTCGACGTCGACCTCCCGTCGGACGTCGAGCAGACCGTCGTGGAGCGGGCCGCCGGCAACCCGCTCTTCCTGCAGCAGGTCGGCCGGCTCGTCGTCGCCGAGGGTGACGAGGGCGCCGCCCACGTGATCCCGTCCGGGGTCCGCGAGGTCGTGCAGCGGCGCCTCGACCGGCTGCCGGCCGGTGTCACGGACGTCCTCTCGCGCGCCGCGGTCCTGGGACGTGAGGTCGACGTCGACCTGTTCCTGCTGCTCGAGGCGCGGCGCGGCGAGCTCACGGAGGACCGGGTGCTCGAGGCGCTCGACGCCGGGGTCGTGTCCGACCTGCTGGAGGCGCGGACGGCCGCGCACGTCGCGTTCGTGCACTCGATCGTGCGCGACGTCCTGCACGAGCGGATCCCGCCGCTGCGCCGGGCCCGCCTGCACGGCGAGGCCATGGCCGCCGTCGAGGAGGTCGCGCCGCACGACCTGCAGGCGTTGGCGACGCACGCCGCAGCGGGCCTGAGCCGGACCACCGCGTCCACTGCGGCACGGCACCTCCGAGCCGCGGCCGCCCAGGCCCTGGCCGCCGGGTCACCCGAGCAGGCCGTCCGGCACGCGGAGGCGGCCGTCGCTGCTCACGAGCTCGAGCCCGACCACGACCCGGTCGCGACGCTCCCGGTCCGGCAGGACCTCGTGACGGCGCTCGCGTCCGCGGGGGACACCTCCCGGGCCCGGAACGAGCGCGAGACCACGGTCCGGCTCGCCCAGCGGCACGGCCGGTCCGTGGACGTCGCCAGGTCCCTCGTCTGGCGGGCGCCGACGATCTGGACCATCCGCGAGATGCAGACCGTCGACGAGCGGGTCGTGGACCAGATCCGGCAGACGCTCGACGATCCCGCCGTCTCGGACGACACGGCGCTCGTGGCGGACCTGCACACGACGCTGTCCCGCGAGCTCGAGGGCGGACCACGTCGAGGCCTGGAAGCCGTGGCGGCGGCGGCGCAGGGAGTCGCCGGGGCGCGCCGGCTCGGCGACCCCAGGTCCCTGTGCCGCGCGCTCACGGCCCAGTACCTGACCTCGTTCCCGCCGGCGGCGGAGGGCACGCTGGACGCCGTCGGCACCGAGCTGCTCGAGGTGGCCCGACGCGCCGACCTGGCCGACTTCGAGGCCGTGGCCCACCAGGTCCTCTACTACGCGGCACTCGTCCGCGAGGACCTCGTGCTCGCGGAGCGTCACCACCGGGAGGCCCTGAGCCGTTCGTCGGCCGGGCAGCTCCCGTCGCTGCTCGGGATCGCCGGCATCCACGCCGGACTGCGGGAGCTGCTCGCCGGACGGCTCGACGCCGCCGCAACGGCCTACGGCGCCGTGACGGCCGCGGTCGACGCGACCGGCGACCTCACCGCTCGCGGGCTGCGTCTGCTGCTCGACGCGTCGCTGCTGCACGCCCGCGGATCGTTGGCCCCGATGCTGGCCGAGACGCAGTACTTCGACACCGTCAACCCGGAGGGCACGCACGAGCTCGTCGTCGCAGCACTGCTCGACGCGGGCGACGTGAAGGCGGCGCGGCGACGCTGGCGACCGACGCCGATCGGCGAGGACTACCTCTGGACGGCGCGCACCTCCCTACGACTCGAGAACGCCGTGCGGCTCGACGACCGCCAGGAGGCCCAGGTTCGACGGGCCGAGCTCCGCTCGTGGTCCGGCCGCTTCGCCGGGCTCTCGGGCGGTGCGCTCGTCCTCGGCCCCGTCGACCTGTTCCTGGGCGAGGCGGCCGCGGCGCTCGGCGCGCCGGGGGAGGCCGCAGGGCACCTGCAGGCCGCCCGGGACCTCGCCGACGCGCACGGCGCCACCCAGTGGTCGGAGCGCGCGTCGGCGGGGCTGCGGCGTCTGGCTGCTCAGGCCAGGTGACGGAACGTCGCGGCCTCGCGACGCGCGAACCCGCGTCGTGACACCACATCGACGACCTTCAGCGGCGGGGGCAGCTTGGCCCGCAGCGTCGCCGCGTCGCGGTCCGAGAGCCCCTTGAAGATCCACGGGACGAGGAACGCCGCGTCGCGCAGGGTCATGCCCTTGTTGAGCTTGGTGCGCTCCAGGACGGCCCACTCGGTCGGGTCGACGTAGCGCTGGAGCACGACCATCGCTTCCGCCTCCTCGTGACGCAGGTGCTGGTCGAGCACCTGCAGGAACGAGGTGAGCAGGCCGTGCAGGCGACCGCGGACGTCCTCGTCGGGACGGGTGCGCTGCGCGGCGAACGCCTCGGTGGTCGAGGCGAGCAGCGGGTCGATCTGGTCGTGCTCGGCCTCCATCTCCTCGAGCACGTGCTCGCTCTCGGTGTCGCCGGCGGCGCGGACCGCCTCCAGCAGCAGGGGCCACACGAGCTCGTCCTCCTTGCTGTGGTGGTTGTGCAGCTCGTGGCAGAAGGTGGCCCAGCGCTCGTCGAGACGGCGCCAGGTGCCCTCGTCGTGCAGGGGCGTGGCGGTGACGGCTGCGGCGAAGTCGCGCAGGTCTCGGCGGAAGGCGTGATGCATCGCGTACATGGGCGACATGTCGACGGGGCCCTCGGGCGCGGCGGCCTGGCCGGGCAGCAGGAGCTGGTGGGTCGTGGCGGTGGTCATGGCGGTCCTCTCGGTCGGTGGTGCCCCCACCCTGGGTCGCGTCACTTGCACGGCACTTGTGCCGACGGACAAGTGCGGTGCAAGTCGGCCGCGCGACGGTGGCGCCATGAACCGATCACTCGTCCGGACCGCGGCGACCACCGCCGTCCTGCTCCTGCTCACCCTGCTGTCCGTCCCGGCGCACGCGGCGTCGCCCAGCCTGTCCGCCACCCGGGTCGTGGCGGGCGAGAAGCTCGTCCTGAAGACCCGCGTCGGTGGGCCGGCCCGCCGACCGATCACCCTGCAGCGATGGTCCGGCAAGCGCTGGACGACCGTGCTGAGGACCCGGACGGCGTCGCGAGGGACGACGGCCCTCGTCACCCGCCAGCCGGCGCGGACGACGAGCTACCGTGCCGTCGCCGCCCGCACGGGCAAGCACCGAGCGGTGACGACGCGCTCCGTCCGGGCCGTCGCGCTGGCTCAGCGCCTCGACGTGTCGATGCCGATGCTGACCACGACACGTCAGTCGATGCCCGTCCAGGCCACGTTCTCGCCCGTTCGTGCAGGGCGAGCCTGGACCATCGAGACCTCGTCCCTCGGCGCGCCCTGGCGCCCGGCGGCGTCGGGCCGGCTCGACGGCCGCGGACGGCTCGCCACGACGATCGTGACACCGTCGCACGCCGACCCCGTGACCGTCCGGGTGACGGTGCTCGCCGCCGCGGGCGCCGGCGCGGTGTCCGCCACCCGGGTCGTGGAGGTCATGGCCAAGGCCCCGGAGCCGCAGGGACCGCCGACGGTCGCCTCCGTCTCCGACGCCGACCAGGTCGCCGAGACCTCTCATCGTGGCGTGCCGTCGACGAGCAGCGACGGTCGCTACGTCGCGTTCGCCAGCGCCTCGACGGTCCTCGCGGGCGCGGACGGCAACGGCGCCACGCAGATCTTCGTCCGTGACACGAAGACCGGGACGACGCGCCTCGTGTCCCGGACGGACCGCGGCGAGGTCGGCGACGAGAGCTCCACCTCGCCCGTGATCAGCGCGGACGGGCACAAGGTCGTGTTCGAGTCGCGGGCCCGCAACCTCGGCCCGGGCGACATCGACGACAGCAGGGACGTCTTCCTCGCCGACCTGGAGTCGGGACGGGTGCTGCAGGTCAGCCTGTCGCGCAGCTCCGGCGGCACCGGCGACAGCTACTCCCCGGACCTGAGCGCCAACGGTCGGTACATCACCTTCGTCACGGACGACCGGACGATCTCCGGCTCGACCAACGTCGCCAGCCAGGTCGTGGTCCTGGACCGACGCGACGGGACGGTCCGGACGGCCTCCCGCAGCGCCGGAGGGTCCTACGCCAACTGGCCCGCCGCCGTCCCGCAGGTCGCGGACAACGGCCGGACGGTGTTCGCGAGCCAGGCGTCGAACCTCTCGGACGGCGACACCAACGGCGTCTCGGACCTGTTCCTGTGGGACCCCGAGACCGAGGTCGTCACCAACGCGACCGGGCACGCCACGACCGGCACCTTCGGCAAGGCGGGGTCGTTCGACATCAACCCCGTCGGTGACTTCGTGGCGGTGTCGACGGCCGCGCGCCTCGTCCCGGAGGACACCGACGACCTCCCGGACGTGTACCGCTGGGAGGTCGCTCCGGGGCGCGACGGCCTGCGTCTCGTCGACTCGGACCGCAGCGCGTACTCGCCCCGCATGTCCGACGACGGTCGCCGGATCGTCTTCGAGACGGGGGAGCGGGTCAGCGGCACGGTGCACTGGTCGGCGCGGATCGTCGAGATGGGCTCGATGGCGCAGGGACCGGTGACGGTGCGTGCCAACGGGCACGAGAGCGACGCCGACACCGTCGGCCCGGTGCTCTCGGGTGACGGTCGCGTCGTGGCCTTCGCGACGAGCGACGACGACCTCGCCGGACGGGCGCTCCGCGGCGTCAGCCAGGTGCTCGTGCAGCGCCTCGGCGACTGACCGCCGTGGCCTGAGGGGCCTGGCCTCGGTCAGGCCTCTCGGCAGGACGGCCTCGGGGCACGGTCGAACGCGGCGTCGACCCGTCGCGCCAGGTCGGGGTTCTCGGAGCGGAACTGCTCGAGGTAGCGGTCGTCGGCCAGCCCTGACCGCGCCAACGCCACGTTGAGCGAGCGGCCGGAAGGATCCTTGACCTCGGCGACGAGCCGGCCGTACCCGTCCTCGGAGTAGGCGTCCGCGGTGAAGCCCGAGCGCAGGAAGCGTCTGGTGAACTCCGTCGCCTGCCGGGCGCAGGGCTCATCGCGTTCGGGCGTGTTCACCAGCCCGAGCCGGTACTCCTGCCCGTCGGAGGCCACGAACGAGTCACCGTCCTTGAGATCCGCGAGCTGCAGCAGCGTCCGTCGGGGCGTGGGCGCGGAGCTCGGGGTCGCAGCCGGCGCCTCCGTCGACGGCGTCGGTGCGGCGGTGGCGCTGGTCGACTCGCTCGGGCCGGTCGCCTCGCACCCGCCGAGGCCGGTCACGGCGACGCCCACGGCGAGGACCGCGGCCAGCGCGCGTCGTCCGAGGGGCATCGGAACAGCGTGCCACGCACAGTCCCTGCCGTGGGCCCGTTCCGCGAACGCGACGAGGACCGCGATCGACAGACGATCGCGGCCCTCGGTCGAGCACTCAGGTGGGACCTGGCGGAGCCGCCCAGCGCGCCGCCCACCGGGTGACGTCGCGCACGAGCGCTGACGTGTCCGAGGAGAGGTGTGCCAGGACGTCCGGCGGCGTCGTCGGGTTCGCTGCCACCCAGGCCCGCACGCCGTCGTCCGTGTCTCGGGCGAGCCCCTCGAGCAGGTTCGGAGGTGCAGCGGGGTTGCGCGCGACGGAGCACCGGACGCCGATCTCGCCGTCGGCCGCGAGGCGGGTCAGCACCTCTGCCGAGGCGAGTGACGTCGAGGCGGCCGCCGCACGCACCAGCGAGTCCGCGGACTCGGCCATCTCCGCGACGCGGCGGCGCTTGGACGCGGAGGCAGCCGGTGCGGTGAAGGCCGACACCGGACGTGGGTCCGCCGCAGCAGCGCGCACGCGGGCGAGCTGCTGCGGCGTGAAGAACCCGACGCAGGACACTACGACCCGGCCTCGGCGGGGGTGCCGGGCCGCGGACGGCTAGGAGCCGGCACGTGCGTTCACCTCGTAGGAGGTGTTGATCGACTCGAAGAAGTTGACCAGCTGGAGGGTGTCGTTGGCCGTGGCCATCCACTTCGCCGGGTTGGCCACCCCGTAGTGCGGCTCGAACCCGAGCTCCTCGAGGCGCCGGTCGGCGAGGTAGCGGACGTAGGTGTTGATGTAGTCGGCGTTCAGCCCGAGGATGCCGTGCGGCAGCAGGTCGCGGTTGTAGGCCTCCTCCATCGCGACGGCGTCGAGGATCATCTGCCGGATCTCGGCGGCGAACTCCTCGGTGGCGATCTCGGGGTTCTCGTCGAGCACGGTGAGGATCAGGTTGATGCCGAACTTCAGGTGCAGGCTCTCGTCGCGCACGATCCAGTCGACGAGCGAGCCGAAGTTCCGCAGCAGGTTCCGCTGCCGGAAGCTCAGCGCCACCATGAAGCCGGAGTAGAACCAGATGCCCTCCAGGATCACGTTGTAGGCCACGAGGTTGCGGACGAAGTCCTGCTTGCCCTCGACCGTGCTGATGTCGAGGGTCTGCTCGGTCATCCGCTGGATGAAGCGGACCTCGAACGCCTCCTTCGCGGCCATCGACGGCACGGCCACGTGGGACTCGTACGCCGCGACCCGGTCGATCGGGAACGTCTCGAGCACGTACTCGAAGCTCATGCAGTGGTTGGCCTCCTCCCACATCTGCTTGGCGAGGTAGAGGTGACACTCCGCCGCGTTGACGTAGGGGTACACACCGAACGCGAGCGCCTTGTTGACGAGCAGCTCGTTCGGGTTGAAGTAGCTCATGAGGAACGTGAGTGCGTGGCGCTCGTCGTCGCTCATGCGCTCGAAGTCGGCGAGGTCCTCGCCGAGCTGGACCTCGTTGGGGAACCACGTGTTGGCGACGGCCTGGTCGTACAGCTCCATCGCCCACGGGTAGGTGACGGGCTTGAGCAGCAGGCCTTCCTGGATGCCGGTGCCGAGGATGGGCATGGGTGTCTCACTTTCTGTGCCGGGCCCGGTCCGCGAGCCGACCTTCGTGGTCGGCTCGCGGACCTCAGCCCTGAGTAGGGTCGGGGTGGGCTACTGGCAGGACTCGCACTGCAGGCGCTCCTGCGGGTCGATGGGGCAGGCGGCCCCGTCGACCACGTCGACAAGCTCGGCAGAGTCGACGACGTCGAGCTCCTTGACCTCGTCGGGCACGACGCGCGTCGGCTCCTCGACAGCGACGTGCGTCGTGACCGGTGCGGGAGAAGCGGCACCGAAGCCGCGCCGTGCCCCGAACCCGCGGCCGCCACCTGCCGGCGCAGCAGCGGTGCCGGGCGGCGTGACCGTCTCGGCCTTGTTGACCTTCACGGTGCTCTGCTCGGCGGTGTGCCGCGGCATCATGTGCAGGTAGTACGTCGTCTTGACGCCCATCCGCCATGCGGCCGTGTACAGGTCGACCATGTCGCCGACGTCGCGACTCGCGAGGTAGATGTTGCGGCTGATGGCTTGGTCGATCCACTTCTGCGCTCGTGCCGCGACCTTGAGGAAGGCCTGGGGGGAGAGCTGGAAGCTGGTCTTGTAGATCTCGACCAGGTCGGCGGGCACCCCCTCGACCTTCGACAGGTCGCCCTGGTGTCGCAGCAGGTCCTCACGGACGCTCTCCCACAGGCCCAGCCGGCGCAGGTCGTCGACGAGGTTGCGGTTGACCTCGAGGAACTTTCCGGCCGCGGTGGCGCGGCTGAAGATCTGGCTGAACTGCGGATCGAGGCCGGGGGTCGTGCCGGCGACGAGACCGATCGACGCCGTGGGTGCGATAGCCATGAGGGTGGAGTTGCGGATACCGCCGGCGACCTTGGCCCGCAGCGTGTCCCAGTCCATCCGCGCCTGTCGGGAGACGTCGACGGCGATGCCGCGGTCGGCCTCGAGCAGGTCGAGCGAGTCGACAGGCACCATGCCCTGGCTCCACCGGGACCCGGCGAAGTTCGGGTAGGCGCCGCGCTCGCGGGCGAGGTCGGCGGACGCGTCGATGGCGTGCCAGCTGACGAACTCCATGATCTCGTCCATGAGGTCGTGGGCGCGCTCGGACTCGTACGACCAGCCGAACCGCTCGACGACGTCGGTGAAGCCCATGACGCCGAGCCCGAGGGCGCGGTTCTCCTCGTTGGAGCGCTCGGACTCCGGCACGGAGCTGATGGTGATGTCGATGAGGTTGTCGAGCTGGCGCACGGCGAGCCTGGTCGACTCCGCCAGCCGGTCCCAGTCGACCTTCGCGTCCTGGCGTCGGCCGGTGACGTGTCGCGACAGGTTGATCGAGGCGAGGTTGCAGACGCTGATGTTGTCGCGGTCCTGCGGCAGGCAGATCTCGGTGCACAGGTTCGACAGGTGGATCGTGCCGGTGTTCTGGTTGAGGGCACGCGTGTTGATCGTGTCCTTCCAGGTCAGCCACGGGTGCGACGTGGTCTGCAGCGTCGTGAGGATCGCGCGGAACTGCTCGCGCGCCTTGAGCTTCTTGTGGCGAATCTCGCCGCGCTCGGCCTGCGCCACGTACTCGGCGTACCGCTCGCTGAACGCCCGGCCGAAGAGCTCCGGCAGGTCGCTCACCTCGAGCGGGTCGAAGAGGTACCAGTCGTCGTCGGCCTGGACGCGCTTCATGAACTCGTCCGAGATCCACACTGCCGTGTTGGCGGTCCGCGTGCGCCGGTACGGGTCGCCGGAGTTCTGACGCAGGTCGAGGAACTGACCGAAGTCGAGGTGCCAGTTCTCCATGTAGAAGCACAGCGCCCCGAACTTCTTGCCCCCACGACTCACCGCTCGCAGCGTCGAGTCGATCGTGTGCATGAACGGGATCGGTCCCGTCGAGGTCGTGTTGTTGGAGCGGATGGGTGAGCCCTCGGCGCGCAGCTGGGTGACCGACAGGCCGATGCCGCCCGTGCCCTTGGTCAGCCACATGACGTCGCGCACGCTCTTGGCGATGTGCTCGATGTCGTCCTCCATCTGCATCACGAAGCAGTTGGAGAGCTGGCTGTACGCGGTGCCGGCGTTGACGAGGGTCGAGCCGGCGGCGAGGTACTCGAGCCGTGACATCTTGTCGTAGAAGGTGAGCGCCGCGGCGTCCGGATCCTCCTCGTTCAGCGCCAGGCCCATCGCCACGCGCATCCAGAAGAACTGCGGCACCTCGAGCGGCGTGCCGTCGGGCTCGGTGATCATGTAGCGGTTCCGCATGGTCTGCGCGCCGACGTAGCGCAGCAGGTCGTCGCGGTCGGGGTCGAGCGCGGAGCCGAGGCGCTCGAGGTCGAAGGCCTCCGCGAGGCGCTCGTCGAGCAGACCCAGCTCGACGCCGCGCAGGACGGCGCGCACGAACGCCGGGCCGTGGAAGGCGTACACCTCGTCTCGCGTGACGCCTTCGCCGAAGATCTTCTTGTAGAGCGTCTTGACCAGCAGGCGCGACGCGATGATGTCGAACGCCGGGTCGTCCTTGACGTTCTGCAGCGCCACACCGATGACGGCCTCGTCGAGCTGCTCGCTCGTGATGCCGTCGAACAGCGTGATCTCGAGCTCCGCACGGAGCTGGGTCGCCCGGGCGACCTCGTGGTCGAGGCCGGCCGCGGCCTCCTCGATGGACGTCGCGATCTCGTAGCCGTCGTACTCGGCTCGGCTGCCGTCGCGCTTGATGACGGAGATGGTCATCGGTTCACCCCTCGTGAACTCGTCGTGACTGACGCAGTCCACGGGGACGTGGGGAGAGGAGGACGGATCGCGAAGGGTCCACGACGTCGTCTGATCCTTGGACCTTCCCACGAGGTCGCGGACCTCCACCGATGGCGATGGAGCACTGGCAGGTCTTCGGACTCGCGGGCCAGGCATCGCTGCCGCCTACTGGGTGTCGCTTCCCAGGCCTGCATCCCTGCAGGGGCCCAGTGCTGATGACACCGTTCGTTCCCACTCACCGCTGCGGGGCAGTTCCGGTCTTGCACCGGATTCCCTGTTGCCACGACTCCTCTGGCTGAAGAGGCGAACCAGCTGCACGAGCCACCATATACGGCGAACTACATCGATGTAACCCCTACATCTCGTGTTTCTCGCGGAGCAGTCGATGCTCGTCCAAGGTCCTGTGCTCGACGATGCGCTCCGTCACCAGTCGTGACGCGGCGTCGGCCCCCAGGCGTCCGTACCACTCGTCGTCGGGGTGCAGCACCAGGACCGGGGCCTGGTTGCAGGGGAACAGGCAGCCGGTCTGGGTCACGAGCACGTCGTCGTCGCCGAGACCGGCCTCGCCGAGAGCGGTGTCGAGCGCTGCGGAGACCTGGTCGGCGCCCTGGGCCCAGCACCGAGGTCCTCGACAGACGAGCACATGGTGACGATGTCCCGGCACGCCCTCCCACGCGGGTGAGCGCAGCGGGGCCTCGGACCCGGTCACCGGCCGTCCGTCGATGACCACCTCGGGCCGTTCGCGACCCGCTCGGACCCAGTGGCCCGCGACGCGTCGCACCCACGACCGCGCCGGCGCCGTGCCACCGACCTCGATCCGCACGAGCTCGACCTCTGAGGCACCTCCTGCCGCCAGTCGGTCGAGCTCGGCCACGAGGGACGGGCTGCCGTGTTGGAGGAATGCGAGCGTCGCCCCGACGGCGTCCGCCGCTCGGCGCAGCACGTCCTGCTCGCGTGCCTCGTGGACGGACATCGCGACGTGGACGACGCGTCTCATGAGCGCCACACCACCTGGAGCCGGTCGACCCCGTCGTGCCGACCGACCTCGGCGTCCACGGAGTAGACCTGCCGCACGAGCTCGGAGGTCAACACGTCGTCCACGCGGCCCGCGGCCACCACGCGCCCGGAGACCAGCACCACCAACCGGTCGCAGAACGCTGCCGCCATCTCGAGGTCGTGGAGGGCGGCGACGGTGGTCAGTCCCAGCCCGCGCACCGTGCGCAGGAAGTCGATCTGGTGGCCCAGGTCGAGGTGGTTGGTCGGCTCGTCGAGCAGCAGCACCTCGGGCTCCTGCGCCAGCGCCCGCGCGAGCTGGGTGCGCTGCCGCTCGCCTCCCGACAACGTCTGCCATCGACGGCTCTCCAGGTCCTTCACGCGTCCGACGCGCAGCGCCGCGGCGATCGCCTCGGCCCCTTCGTCCGTCGCGCCCGGCCAGCGGCCGCGGTGTGGGATGCGTCCCAGCTCGACGACCTCACGGACCGTGAGGTCCAGACCGGTCATGGCGTGCTGCTCCACGACGCCGAGGCGGCGCGCACGCTCCCGCGGCCGCCAGGCGTGCAGGTCCTCGCCGTCCGCCAGCACCACGCCGTCCGACGGCCGACGCAGGCCGGCGAGCAACGTCAGGAGTGACGTCTTGCCCGACCCGTTCGGCCCCAGGAGCCCGGTGAAGGATCCCGGCTCGCAGACGAGGTCGACGCCATCGACGATCACGCGTCCGTCGACGCCCCAGGTGAGCCCCTCGGCGACGATCCTCATGCGCGGCCCCGCGACCGGGCGAGCAGGTAGGCGAAAGCCGGCGCACCGACTCCCGCGGTCACCACGCCGACGGGGATCTCCTGGCCCTGCAGCAGCGAGCGTGCGGCCGTGTCGGCCCACACCAGGAGTCCGGCGCCGATCAGGGCGCTCACCGGCAGCAGGCGGTGGTGCCGGACGCCCACCAGCATCCGGGCGGCGTGAGGGACCACGAGCCCGACGAAGCCGATCGCGCCGGTGTACGCCACGAGGCACGCCGTCAGCAGGGCCGTGATGATCATCAGGGTCCACCGTGTCCGATTGACGTCGACGCCGAGCGAGCCTGCGGCGGACTCGCCGAAGGCGAACGCGTCGAGCGGTCGCGCGTACGCCGTGACGACGACGAGTCCGACGACGGTGACCACGAGCAGGAGCACGGCCGAGGACCATCGCACTCCGGCGACGGAACCGAGCGTCCAGCTCAGGACCCGCCGCGCCGAGTCACCGTCGCCGTCGGTCAGCACGACGAAGGACGTGTACGCCGCACACACCTGGCCGACGGCGACGCCGGCCAGGATCGTCCGCGCCGGCGGCAGCGACCGGGTCCGGTCGGTCGCCAGGAGCAGTACCACCACCAGGGCCAGCATCGCGCCGACGAAGGCCCCCACGGTCAACGCGACCGACCCGGTGAGGCCGGCGACCCCGACTCCGAGGACGATCACCGACACGGCGCCCACGGACGCCCCGCTCGACACGCCGAGCAGGTAGGGATCGGCCAGCTCGTTGCGCGTCAACGACTGCAGCACGACCCCCACGATCGCGAGCCCGGCCCCGGCGGCAGCCGCGCCCAGCACCCGCGGGAGTCGCAGCTGCCAGACGATCTGGTCGTCGACCAGGGTCACGTCGAAGGACCCCAGGCCCAGCCGCCGCGCCACGACCTCGACGACCGCCCCGGGTGGCACCCAGACGGCACCGATGCCCAGCGCCGCCATCATCGACAGGATCAGCAGCGCGGTCAGGCCGAGGATGACGAGGGTCGGTGCCGGCCGACGCGGGGCGCCGACCGACGTCACGGTCACGGCGTCTTCAGGTCGGTGAGCTGGTCGGAGACGTGCTGCGCGCCGTCGAGCACGCGGACGCCGGGAGTGGTCTCCGAGAAGGGGATCGTGACGAACGCCTTGGCCTTCACCGCTCGGAGCTTGCGCAGTGCCGGGTCCTTCTCGAGGTAGGCGATCTTGTCCTTGGCCGTCGACCACGACGCGTCGGCCAGGACGATGACGTCCGGATCGGCGGCGATGACCCTCTCCCAGCTGACGTCGGCCCAGTTGCCCTTGACGTCGGCGAACACGTTGGTGGCTCCGACCGTGTCCACGATGACTTGCGGAGCCCCCGTGCCGACGCCGGCGTAGGGCGTCTTGTCCCCGGAGTCGTACCAGAAGATCTTCAGACCCTTGCCTGCCGCGGTCCTCTCGATCGTCGCGAGCTGCTTGCGCTGCTCGAGGACCAGCTCCTCGGCGCGGTCCTCGACGTCGAACAGCGTGGCGACGTCCTCGATCTCCGCCCACACGTTCTCGAAGCTCGCTCGCTTGCTCCTCTCGGGCGTGCCGCAGCTGAACGGCGAGACGTAGGACGCGACACCGAGCTTCTCGAGCTGCTGGCGGCTGCCGGCGGCCTTCTCGTCGAAGGCGCTGATGTACGCGCCGTAGACGAAGTCGGCCTTCCGACCCAGCAGGTACTCCTGCGAGGGGGCGTTGTCGCCCTTGATGACCGGCACCGACTCGTAGGCCTTCTGGTAGCGCGGGGCGACCGCGTCATCGAGTCCGTAGGTGCCGATCATGCGGTCCTGCAAACCGAGCGCGAGCATCACCTCGGTCGCGCCCTGGAATACGGTCACGACTCGCTCGGGTGCCGCCCGGACGGTCGTGTCGATGCCGCACGAGGTGACCGTGGCAGGAAAGGCGGCTCCACCGCCGGCGGGCCTCCGGTCGTTCTCAGGGGCTCCGGCGCACCCGGCGAGGGCCAGGGCAAGGGCGAGGGGCAGGACGGCATGACGCATGCGTGGCATGGGGTTCTCTCTCGAGTCCGAAGGTTCGTACGCGGAACCTGGTGGGCGGTTGTCGTGGACCGGCGGTCCACGGCCAGCAGGTCTTCGGACTCGGGTTCCACCGGACGGCGCGCCTTCCCGGACCTGACGGTCCAGTGGCCTCGTTGCTCCGCCCGTCGCCCATACCGCTGCGCGTCAGTCCCGGAATCTCACCGGGTTCCCTGGCTCATCGCTGAGTTGACTGGCGCTCGCACCGTAGCAGCGCAGAAGCGCGGAGCGGAAGGTGATGGGTGTCTCGTCGCCGCGACGGGGTGGCCGTGTCTCCCACCGCCTGCCCGTGAGGCATCCCGCGAGGTCGTCCGCGAACGCGACGAGGGCCGCGACCGTCGGACGGTCGCGGCCCTCGTGGCCTGGCTGCTGACGACTCAGATGTCGTAGTACAGCTCGAACTCGTGCGGGTGCGGCCGCAGCTGGACCGGGAGGATCTCCTCGGTGCGCTTGTAGTCGATCCACGTCTCGATCAGGTCGGGCGTGAACACGTCGCCGGCCGTCAGGAACTCGTGGTCCGCCTCGAGCGAGTCGAGCACCGCGTTGAGCGAGGTCGGCACCATGTCGATGGCGTCGTACTCCTCCGGCGGGAGCTCGTAGATGTTCTTGTCGATCGGGGCGGGCGGCTCGATCTTGTTCTTGATGCCGTCGAGGCCGGCGAGCAGCAGCGCGGAGAACGCCAGGTACGGGTTGCTCGACGGGTCGGGGCAGCGGAACTCGATGCGCTTGGCCTTCGGGTTCGAGCCCGTGATCGGGATGCGGACGCAGGCCGAGCGGTTGCGGGCCGAGTAGACCAGCGCGATCGGTGCCTCGAAGCCCGGCACCAGGCGGTGGTAGCTGTTGACCGACGGGTTCGTGAAGGCCAGCAGCGACGGAGCGTGCTTGAGGATGCCGCCGATGTAGTAGCGGGCCGTGTCCGACAGGCCGCCGTAGCCGGCCTCGTCGTAGAACAGCGGCGAGCCGTCGTTCCAGATCGACTGGTGGACGTGCATGCCCGAGCCGTTGTCGCCGAAGATCGGCTTCGGCATGAACGTGACCGTCTTGTCGTTGGCCCACGCCGTGTTGCGGACGATGTACTTGAACTTCATGACGTCGTCCGCCGCCTTGAGCAGCGTGTCGAACTTGTAGTTGATCTCCGCCTGGCCGGACGTGCCGACCTCGTGGTGACCGCGCTCGAGGACGAGGCCCGACGCGGCGAGGTTGCTCATCATGTCGTTGCGCAGGTCGGCCGTCTTGTCGGTCGGCGCGACGGGGAAGTAGCCGCCCTTGTAGCGGACCTTGTAGCCGCGGTTCGCGTCGATGTCGTCGCCGGTGGACCAGGCGGCCTCGGCCGACGTGATCTCGTAGAACGACTTGTTGGCGCTCGTGCCGTAGTTGACGCGGTCGAAGATGTAGAACTCGGCCTCGGGCGCGAAGTACGCCGTGTCGCCGATGCCCGTGGTGGCGAGGTAGGCCTCGGCCTTGCGGGCGATGTTGCGCGGGTCGCGCGAGTAGGCCTCGCCGGTGATCGGGTCGTGGACGAAGAAGTCCATCGCGATCGTCTTGCGCGCCTTGAACGGGTCGACGTAGGCGGTGCCGAAGTCGGGGAACAGGACCATGTCGGACTGGTCGATGCTCTGGAAGCCACGGATCGACGAGCCGT
Source organism: Aeromicrobium erythreum (assembly GCA_036946185.1). Taxonomy (GTDB): domain Bacteria; phylum Actinomycetota; class Actinomycetes; order Propionibacteriales; family Nocardioidaceae; genus Aeromicrobium; species Aeromicrobium erythreum_A. The sequence goes on along the minus strand of JAQIJP010000041.1, from coordinate 6,935 downwards.
CGAAGGCGACACCGTTCTCCGCGGCGTCGGCGTCGAAGGTCCACGCCGGCAGGGTCACCTGCTGCTGGATGCCCGGCAGGTCGGTGAAGCGGACGTCGAGGTACTCGACGCCCTCGTCCTTGACGTACTTGAAGAACTCGTCGGCGTTGCCGAACATCTGGCCTCCTCTGCCGCGGGTGGTCCCGACGGCTCTGTTCACGATGGCGGGGCACGACGTCCGAGAAACGTCGTGGTTCGACGTTATGGAGGGGCAGTTTCCCGACCGTGACCGAATTGTTTCGGCCATGTTACAAGTCCCTGTGAGCCCTGCTCGGCGGCTTCCGGGGCCTCTCGGACGGGGCCCGGATAGGGTCGAGGACGTGGAGCGTGTCTCGTTCGGGCGCCGGCTGGTGGCCCTGCTGATCGACTGGTTGGTCGCGATGCTCAGCGTCGCCGCGGTGACGGGCACGGCCCTCGCCGGACCGGGCGCCGCCTCGTCGTTCTGGACCCTCGGCGCGTTCCTCCTCGAGGTCGGCCTGACCACCGGCCTGCTCGGCTACTCGATCGGCAAGCGAGTGCTCGGGCTGCGGGTCGAGGGCCCCGACGGACGGCCGATCGGGCTGGTCCGTGGTCTCGCGCGGACCGCGGCCGTGTGCCTCGTGATCCCGCCCGTCGTCACGAACGCGGAGGGACGCGGCCTGCACGACGTCCTGACCGGCTCGCGTGTCGCTCGTCTGGGCTGAGCTCTCCGGGATTCAGGTCGCCGGGGAGCGGTGGATCCTCAACCTTCTCAGCGCTGAGACGGTTGAGGATCCACCGCCCACCAGGCGCGCCGCGCTTTCGGTTGAGGATCCACCGCCCCTACGGGACGGTCGGGGGAGAGGGGGTGCCGCGCAGGTCGGCCCGGTTGCGGTCGGCGCTCGCGAGGCGCCCCGCGGCGTCGAAGCACAGGCGTGCCGTGCCGCGGTAGGAGCGCTCGTCGAGGGTGCGCCGGTACAGCGTGACGGCGTAGAGGCAGGTCCGACCCGTGGGCTCGGCCGCGCCGCCCTCGCTGCGGAAGAGCTCGGCCAGCCGGGGATCGTCGACGAAGCCGCCCTCACGGGCCTGCTGGATCGTCAGCTCGCCAACCTGGGCCGCGGCCGAGCGGTACTCACGCGCGTCGACGCGGCCCGGCGGCAGCGGCTCGGCGTCGTCGACCGACGGGGCGCACGACGACGCGACCGGCAGCGCGAGCAGCGCACCGGCCAGCACCCGTCGGCGCACGATCAGGTGGACCGTCAGCCGCGCATCATCCGGCGGGCGCCCTTGACGCTCGTCGGCATCGGGCCGCGCGGCATCGGGGCGGCCGGACGCATCGCGTCGAGGGCCTTGAGCTTGTTCATGACCGCGGTCTGCTGCGCGGGCTTGATCTTCTTCGGCAGCTTCTGGACGTGCCGGGTGAGCTTGGTCAGTCGCACCTCGCCCTCGCCCTGGCCGACGACCACGTCGAGGACGGGGATCTCCTCGCCCGCGACCCGGGCGTGCTTCTTCTTCTCGGCCGCGATCAGGCCGCGCACGCGACCCGGGTTGCCCTCGCCGACCAGGATGATGCCCGGCCGGCCGACGACGCGGTGCACGACGTCCTGGTTCTTCGTGAAGGCGACTGCCGGCTTGACGTCCCAGCCGCGGCGCAGCATCTGCAGCGCTCCGGCGGCTGCGCCGGCCTGCCCCTCGACCTGCGCGTACGCGGCGCGCTCGGCGCGACGGCCGAAGACGATGAGGACGGCGAGCAGGCCGGTCAGCAGCCCGAACACGATGGATGCGATCAGGCCGATGAGGCTCGTGCGGCCGAAGAGGACGTAGGACGCGGCGCCGAGGACACCGCCGACCACCAGGAACCACAGGAGCAGGATCAGCCCGATGTTGCGATCGGTCCTCTTGGTGATCCGGTAGGCCTGGCGCATCTGGCGCAGGCGACCTTGCTCGGGTGCGGGGGCGGCGTTCGACATGCGGGCCAGTCTACGTCGCGGACGTGGACCGAGGGGCGCGGTGCCTGGGCCGGGTGGTGGTCTCGATACGCCGGGCGGGCGCTGGTCCCTCGCGCCGCCCGCCTACTCGACCGGCGGTGGCGGGGTATGGCCGGGCGGGCCCGCCCACGCTCCCAGTCGTGCGCGAACGCGAGAAGCTCCCGGACCGACGGACTCGCCGGCTGCTCGGTTCTCGGAGGTGGGTCAGGCGATGGGGGCCATGCGCGGGCCCTCGTGGTGGGCGACCGGCTCGCCGGCGGCCTCGCGCGCCTCGACGGCCTGCTGGTACAGGCGGCCGGCGCGGTAGGAGGAGCGGACGAGCGGGCCCGACATGACGCCGAGGAAGCCGATCTCGTCGGCCTCGTCCTTGAGCTCGACGAACTCCTCGGGCTTGACCCAGCGCTCGACGGGGTGGTGCCGGGCCGAGGGGCGCAGGTACTGCGTGATCGTGATCAGGTCGCAGCCGGCCTCGTGCAGGTCGCGCAGCGCCTGCGAGACCTCCTCACGGGTCTCGCCCATGCCCAGGATGAGGTTCGACTTCGTGACCAGGCCGTACCGCCGGGCCTGGGTCAGGACGTCGAGCGAGCGCTCGTACCGGAAGGCCGGACGGATCCGCTTGAAGATCCGCGGCACGGTCTCGAGGTTGTGCGCGAGCACCTCCGGGCGCGAGTCGAAGACCTCCTCGAGCAGCTCCGGCTTGCCGTTGAAGTCGGGGATGAGGTTCTCGACGCCCGTGCCGGGGTTGAGCTCGTGGATCTTGCGGACCGTCTCGGCGTACAGCCACGCACCGCCGTCGGGCAGGTCGTCGCGGGCGACGCCCGTGATGGTCGAGTAGCGCAGCTGCATCTTCTGGACGCTCTCGGCGACGCGCCGCGGCTCGTCACGGTCGAGCTCAGCGGGCTTGCCGGTGTCGATCTGGCAGAAGTCGCAGCGCCGCGTGCACTGCTCGCCGCCGATGAGGAAGGTCGCCTCGCGGTCCTCCCAGCACTCGAAGATGTTGGGGCAGCCCGCCTCCTGGCAGACCGTGTGCAGACCCTCGCCCTTCACGAGCTGCATCAGCTCGTTGTACTCGGGACCCATCTTGGCCCGGGTCTTGATCCACTCGGGCTTCTTCTCGATCGGGGTCTCGGCGTTCCGGACCTCGAGGCGCAGCATCTTGCGTCCGTCGGGTGCGATGGTCACGGTGCCCACTGTACGCCCGGCGCCAACCGCGGTCGGCCGTGGTGCAGGGCCGCCGCGCGAGCACCACGACGGTCCTCTGGCCTAGGGTCGAGGCGTGCTCTCGATCGACCGCGACTGGCAGCGACCGGTGCCCACCCGGGCCGAGCTGCGCACCGACGTGATCGTCGCCGTGGTCGTCGCGCTCGTGTCGATGGCGTCGGTGTCGATCTACCGCAGCGCCTCGGCCACGAAGGCGCCGGACCACGTGGTCGAGGCCTACCTGTGGTTCGCCCTCGCCGGGCTCGCGCTGGCCGGCCGCCGCCGGTTCCCGCTCACCACGATGCTCGTCGAGGCGGTGGTCTTCATCGTCGTGGGCGAGCGGATGGAGGACCTCGGCGTCATCTTCACGATCCAGATGACGATGTTCGCCGCGATCTACGCGGCCTGGGCGTGGTCGCGCCACCCGGCGCGGCTCGTCGCGTCGAGCGTGCTCGTGGTCGTGGCGATGTTCGCCTGGCTCGCGTGGAGCTTCACCAAGCCGGGCGCCCTGCCCGGCGGGCCGTCGTACGACCTGCTCCCACGGGACGCCGCCCTCGTCCTCTACGCCCTCGTCATCAACGTCGTCTACTTCTTCGGCGCCATCGCCTGGGGCCACGCCGCGTGGATGAGCGCCCGCCGCCGCAGCGTCATCGAGGCACAGCTCGAGCGCGAGCGCGACCAGCAGCGGGCGGAGCGGTCGCGCGCCGTCCAGGCCGAGCGGGTCCGCATCGCCCGCGACCTGCACGACGTCGTCGCGCACCACGTCAGCAGCATCGGCATCCAGGCCACCGGGGCGCGCCGCGTCCTCGCGACGGACCCCGAGGCCGCGGCGGGGGCGCTCGGGACGATCGAGTCCTCCTCGCGCCAGGCGGTCTCGCAGATGCACCAGCTGGTGGGCCTGCTGCGCGCCGGCGACGAGCCCGCCGACGGCGTCCGGCCGCCGCAGCCCGGTCTCGACGACCTGGCGCGGCTCGCCGACGACGCCACGGTGCCGGCCGTCGAGGTCCACGAGGTGGGGGAGCGGGCCGACGTCCCCGCGACCGTCGCGCTGACCCTGTTCCGCGTCGCGCAGGAGGCCCTCACGAACGCCCGGCGGCACGCGGCCGCGCGGCACGTCACCGTGACGCTGCGGCACCTCGAGGACGAGGTCGAGCTCGAGGTCATCGACGACGGCCGCGGCTCGGCCGCGTCGGCACCGGCGCGGGACGACGCGGAGGGCGAGGGCGGGTACGGCCTGTCCGGCATCCGCGAGCGGGTCGCGATGCTCGACGGCACGACCGACATCGGCGACCGGCCGCAGGGCGGGTTCCGCGTCCGGGTCCGGCTGCCGCGCGACCGCACGACCGACCAGGGGGACGCATGACCACGACCGACGACGCCCGCACGGTGCGGGTGCTGCTCGCCGACGACCAGGAGCTCGTCCGGGCGGGGTTCACGATGATCCTGCGCGTCGAGCCCGACGTGGAGATCGTCGGCGAGGCCCGCGACGGCGCCGAGGCGGTCGCCCGGGTCGCCGAGCTGGCGCCCGACGTCGTGCTCATGGACGTCCAGATGCCCGGGGTCGACGGCCTCGAGGCGACGCGCCGCATCGCCGCCGACCATCCCGGCACCCGCGTCGTCATCCTCACGACCTTCGACGACGACCAGTACCTGTTCGAGGCGCTGCGGGCGGGGGCCAGCGGGTTCCTGCTCAAGAACTGCCCGCCCGAGGACCTCGTCAGCGCGATCCGGCTCAGCGCGAGCGGCCACTCGTTGCTCGCCCCCGAGGTGACGCAGCGGGTCATCGAGCGGTCGACGGCGCGCACCGAGCGGCGGGCCGACGGGCTCGACGAGCTCACCGAGCGCGAGCGCGACGTCCTCGTCGCGATGGCTCGTGGCCTGAGCAACGCCGAGATCGCCGAGGAGCTGTTCGTGAGCGGCGCGACGGTCAAGTCGCACGTCTCGCGCATCCTCACGAAGGTCGGTGCCCGCGACCGCGTGCAGGCCGTCATCGCGGCGTACGAGTCCGGCCTGATGGACTGACGGCTCATCCTCGCGGACGAGCGAGGAGTGGCCACGCGGCCGATGTGCCCGACCGGTCGGCCGACCTAGCGTCGGAGCATGATCACGATCGACTCGCTGACCCGGGTGTACGGGGACCGCGCCGTCGTCGACGACGTCAGCTTCGAGGTGCGGCCCGGCCGCATGACGGGGTTCGTCGGTGCGAACGGCGCGGGCAAGACGACCACGATGCGCATGATCATGGGGGTGCTCGGGCCGACGTCCGGGCAGGTCCTGTGGGACGGCGCACCGCTCGACGCCGCGACCCGACGGTCCTTCGGCTACATGCCCGAGGAGCGCGGTCTGTACCCGCGGATGGCGGTCCGCGACCAGCTCGTGTTCTTCGCCCGGCTGCACGGGCTGGACCGCGACGACGCGGGCCGTCGCGCCGACGACCTGCTCGAGCACTTCGGGCTCGTCGACCGCAACGGCGACCAGCTCGACGACCTCTCGCTGGGCAACCAGCAGAAGGTCCAGATCGCCGCGTCCCTCATCCACCGCCCGACGGCCCTCGTGCTCGACGAGCCGTTCAGCGGCCTCGACCCGATCGCGGTCGACGCGATGGTCGACCTGCTGCGGCGCGAGGCCAAGGACCTGCCGCTGCTGTTCTCGAGCCACCAGCTCGACCTCGTCGAGCGGCTGTGCGACGACCTCGTGATCCTCTCCGGGGGGCGGGTCGTGGCGACCGGTTCCGTCGACGAGCTGCGTGGTCACGGTGCCGAGCGGTACCGCGTCGTGCAGGACGGCGGCGACGCCGCCTGGCTGCGGGACCTGCGCGGCCTGCGGGTCGTCGACGTCGACGGCGGCACCGCGCTGGTCGAGCTGGACGGCATGGCGGCGCAAGAGCTCGTCCGCACGGTCGTCGAGCACGGTCCCGTCCTCGAGGTCACCCGCGACCGCCAGCCCCTGTCCGAGATCTTCCGGGAGGTCAACCGATGAGCACGCCCACCCACGACACCGGCCGGGACACGACCCCGCTGGTGGCGGATCGTCGCCGAGCGCGAGGTCATGACCAAGGTCCGCGAGAAGTCGTTCATCATCAGCTCGGTCGTCATGCTGGCGCTCGTCGTCGGCGCGATCGTCCTGCTCAACGTGCTGCAGGACCGTCCGTCGAAGCACGACGTCGGCGTCGTCGGCCAGGAGGCGCGCGACGTCGTCGCCGCCGCGTCGCGGACCCCCGTGGCCAAGGCCGACAACACCACGCTGACGCCCCGGTCCTACCCCGACCGGTCTGCGGCCGAGGCCGCGGTCCGCGCCGAGAAGGTCGACGCGGCCCTCGTCGTGACCGACGACGGCTTCGAGCTGCTGGGCGATCGCTCCGTCGACGACGCGATCGAGCGCACCGTCGGGACGGCGGCCTCGAGCCTGGCGCTGCAGCGCAACGCCGCGGCCCAGGACGTCGACCTGTCGGCGCTGCAGGCCGGCACGAGCACGACGACGAAGCTGCTCGACCCGGACGCCAGGAACGCGGACGTCCGACGAGCCGCCGCCTACGTCCTGGTGATCCTGTTCTTCCTGTCGGCGATCTCCTTCGGCATGCCGATCGCGCAGAGCATCACCCAGGAGAAGGAGAGCCGGGTCGTCGAGATCCTGGCCGCCGCGGTGCCGCTGCGGTCGTTGCTGTGGGGCAAGGTCGTCGGCAACACCCTGCTCGCGATCGGCCAGGTGGTGAGCCTGCTCGTGGTGGCTGCGGTCGCCCTCGCGGCGACC
>JAQIJP010000040.1:0-35286 GCA_036946185.1 Aeromicrobium erythreum | reverse complement strand
GGGAGCAGCACCACGCCCGTCGCGTCGACGACGCGGCGCTGCACCGACGTCATCCGGTACCGCAGCACCTGGGCCGTGCCGGCGGCGGGCAGCACGGCCGGTCCCCGGGCCGGCGTGGCTCGGACGACCGTCCCCGGTCCCCGGTCCGGGGCGCTCGCCGAGGCCGGCACGCCGATCGACCCGGCACCGAGGACCAGGGCGAGGACGAGGGCCGCCGAGCGGCCGACGCGTCCCCTCATGGCACGAGCCGCAGGACGAGCTGCGTCAGCAGATCGGCGATCGGCGAGGGCAGCAGCCCGATGCTGCCGCTCGGCGTCCGGTCCATCGCGTCGAGGATCTGCCCGAACGCCCGGGTCATCGGGCGCATCCGCGCGACGTCGACCTTGTCGATCGTGTCGGCCTCGTCGTACATGTAGACCGGTCCGGCGATCAGGCTCACGACCGGGATGCCCGCGATCAGGGCGAAGCTGGCGTCGGTGGGGATGCCGACGGCCTGCAGCGGCGTCGCGTTGAGCATCGCCGTGCCACGCAGGTCGTTCTTCACGATCGCGCCCGCGATCTTCGCCTTCAGCAGCGGGTTGACGTTCTCGAAGATGCCGGACGGCTCCGGCTGGTCCAGCACCCGCAACGACCCGTCCGGGTTGATCTTGGCCTGCCGTCCGATGTGCTCGATCGTCGTGTTGCCGACGATCCGGTACTTCGTGCGCTTCTCCAGGACGTACTTCCTGGCGAACGCCATGTGCTGCTGGTAGCCGGTGAAGTGGGTGTCGAAGGTCGTGAACATGAGCGTCTTCTCCCGCGGCACGGCGCCCTTGCGACGGGCGAGCGCCCCGTAGTAGTCGGCGAGCCCGATGACCGACGCGGTTCCCGTGGCGTCCTCGACGGCACCGGGACCCTGCGAGTCGTGGTGCGACTGGACCATCAGCGTGTCGGTGCTGCGGCCCGGGAGGAACCCGACGACGGTGCGCGCGGTCACCTTGGTGCGCTCGGTCGTGAGCCTCATCGTGGAGGTCGTGCCCGCGTCGAGGGACGCACGGATCCGCGCACCGTCCTTCTTCGTGACCCAGAATCCCGGCAGGGTGAAGGCGAGCTGGCGGTAGTACTCGTTGTGGTACCGGTTCGAGTCGAAGTAGTCGCTCAGGACGCCGATGGCACCCACCGCTCCCTTGTCCTGGAGCGACTTCATGACGGACTTCAGCGACGTCTGGTACGGGTTCGCCGTGAACAGGGTCTCGGGGTCGAGGACCTGCAGGTTGGGGTCCCACAGGAACTCCATGAGCAGGCCGATCACGGCGAGCGGCATCTCGAACTTCAGGTCGAACAGCACGATCTTGCCCTTGACCGAGTCAGGGACGACCTTCGAGGACCCGATGTCGACGACCGGGGCCGTGAGCCCCTTCGTCCCCAGTGAACGTCGGCTCGCCGTCGAGGGACCCGCGATGAGTGAGTGGGAGATGGGGGTCGCGGAGTACGTCCGTCCCCCGACGGCGAGCGACGCGTTCGTGGCCTTCCAGCTGAAGGAGTCCGCCGTCTCGAAGTGCACGTCCTTCAGCCCGGCGGCGCGGAACCGGTTGGCGACGTAGTCGGCGGCCTTGCGGCCGCCGGGCGTCCCGGTCGCGCGGGGCGCGATGGCGACGAGGTCCTTGACGGTCTTCATGAGCGACGCGGTCGACGGGAGCAGGTCGGGCTCGGCGAGCGCGGCCGGCTCCTGCGCGCGGACCGGGGCCGAGCGCGTCGTCGGCGGGCGGTCGTCGGCCTGCGCGGCCGGTGCCACGGCGAGCGCCGGGGCGACGAGCACGACCGCCAGCGCGAGGTGTCCCAGCCGTGTCCTGGTCGTCATGATCGACATCCTGTCCGTCCTTCAAGTGGTGTTCGGCGATACAAGTACGAGAGCGTACTTCAATAACGAGACGCACGTCACCAGGTCACGCGGACTTTCTCGCGCGGCTCAGGCCCCCATGAAGCTCGCGAGCCAGGGCATGCGCTCCAGCCGGACCGTGGCGAGCGCGCTGTCGCCCGAGTCGATCGCGTCCGAGGCGATCTGCCGGATGCCGTAGACGACGACGAGGTAGGCCTCGATCGGCAGGTCGTCCATCCGGCCGGGTGAACGCTCCTCGAACGTCGAGCGCGCCAGGTGGGCGAGCGCCGTCAGGGCGTCGCGGCGGCGACGGCGAGCCTCTGGGCCCAGCGCGTCCATCTCGACCTGGAACGCTCGCGCCACGACCGGGTCGGCGCGCAGCACCTCGAGGTACTCGTGGACGAGGTCCCAGATGTACTCCGCCCACGCCTCGTCGTCGTCGGTGATCGCCACGAGTCGTTGGACCAGCACCTCGATGAACCGGTCGTACGCCGCGAAGACGCAGTCCTCCTTCGACGCGAAGCACTCGTAGAAGACCGACAGGGAGACCTCTCCGCGGCGACACACCTCGCGGGTGGTGAGCGCGGCATAGCCCGACGCGGCCAGCAGCTCCGTGGCCGCGATGAGCAGGCGCTCCCGCTGGGCGGCCCGGACGGCGTCCCGCGCCAGACCGTGACGACCCCGCGGCAGCGCGGCCGGCGGGGTGAAGAACACCCCGGGCCGGATGCGGGCGACCGATGCGGTCGGGCGGTCCTCCATGGGTCAAATCTCGCACAACCGAGCCGGACCCACCGGCCTCGCCCCGAGCTTCTCAGGGCAACCTGTGCGACTCAAGGGAGGCTTCCCTCGATCGGCTGCGGTTTACCCGCTTGAGCGGGGAAACCGCGAACCGGGGAGGCGGGTCAGGGGGTGAAGCGGCGGTAGCCGTGGGCGGTGTTGAGCCGCTCGTGCACCTCGGCGAGCAGCTCGCCACGCCGGCGGCCGATCTTCGCGAGCGGGACGGCCACGCGGTGCTCGGCGGCGGTGGTCAGGAGGAGCAGGCCGCGGGACTCGTCGACCCGCTCGACGTCGGTCCACCGCACCTGCTCGCGGCGACCGCGGAGGCCGTGCTCGTCGAGCCGGACGACGACCGGCGGGCGCCAGGCGAGACGGACCGCGACGAGGACGAGCAGCGCGGCCAGGCCGGCGAGGACCCAGCCGACGGTCGCGACGGCGCCGTCGCGCGAGACCAGGACGAACGCCAGGAACACGGCGACGGCCGCAGCGACGACGAGCGAGCCCACGGCCTGCAGGGCGGCGGCGCGGTCGAGACGGTAGGTGGTCATGTCAGGTCCTGGTCCGGAGGTCGTGCGGCCCGCGGCGCGGTCCGGCGGCGGGTGGTCTGAGCAGAGGGGGCGGGATTCGAACCCGCGGTAGGTCTCCCTACGACCGCTTTCAAGGCGGTTCCGATCGGCCACTCCGGCACCCCTCCTGGGGCGCCCGCCGGGCGGGCCCGGCGCGCGCACCGTCCCGATCATCCCACCTCGCGGCGGGGTCAGCGCAGCGGGGCGAAGCGTCCCGGCTCACTGCGACGCTCGGGCACGATCGCCCGCGAGCGCCGCGCGGACGGCTGCTTGACGAGCGGGTAGCGGACCAGCAGACCCACGACGAGGCCGAGGACGACCGAGTAGAGGGTCGACCAGCCGATGTAGGTCGGGAACGCGCCCGGCGAGACGAGCGACGTGCTGAGCACGCCCGTCCCGATGACGGCGAAGACGAGGATCCACCAGCCCTCACGGCGGCGCGAGCGCACGGAGACCCCGACCACGAGCGCGGGGAACCCGAGGAACACCTCGACCGGTCTCGGGACCCCGCCGATGTTGGTGCGCATCCAGATGACGAGGTTGTCGACGCCCTCGACGAGGGCCTGCGAGCCGTAGCTGCGCACGAAGCTCGAGTAAGCGAGCAGCACGAGCAGGACCGCCGCGACGCCGAGCAGGATGCCGAGGTTCTGCCGTCCGAGGCCGTGCAGGCCGGCGCCGAGGCTCCACACCAGGGCGATCGCGACCACGAGCGCCCCGAACAGCACGAGCAGGTTGAAGCGCTGGAAGTTGACCGGCGCATTCCACGCCGCGACGGCCATCGTCGAGCTGAGGCCCACCAGCAGCGCGACGAGGTACTCGCGCACGACGCCGCCGACCGTCGCCGCGGGTCGGGTGATGAGCACGGCCCAGACCGAGCCGAGGACGGCGGTCGTGACGGTCGCGGCGGACAGCAGCACGGACGCCTGCGAGGCCGCCGCGGAGACCCCGAGCAGCAGCGCGAGCGAGGTCCAGATCCGCATGTGGCCGCCCGCCCGGTGCGTCAGGCCGATGCTGAACACGACGAGCAGCGCGGCCGCGGCCGGACGCTCGACCCAGCTCGGGACGCCGGGGACCTTGACGACCGCGGTCGAGGCCAGCAGCGTCGCGACGACCCACAGCGTGAACACGCCGGTGATCGCGAGACCCGCGGTCCGGGCGTCGGTCAGGCGCGGCGTGCGCGTCGGGATCTCGTAGTCCTGCGGGACCTCGGTGTCCAGCCGGCGGCGACCGGGGGCGGTGCGACTCATGCGGCGCCTCCGGTCAGCCGACGGTTCGCGAGCGACGGGTTCTGCTCGCGCGCGGCCTGCACGACCTGCGCGTCGAGGTCGACCGCCAGCAGGTCGTCGCCGTCGCCGGCCTCGGCGAGCACGCGGCCGAGCGGGTCGACGACGAGCGAGTGGCCCGTGTAGCGCTCGCCGCCCTGCGCCGCCGCCGCGACGTGGACCGTGTTCTCGATCGCGCGCGCCGTCAGCAGGGTGCGCCAGTGCGCGAGCTTGAGGTCGCCCGCGACCCACGCGGCCGGCAGCACGAGGGCCTCGGCCCCCCGGTCGACGAGCGCCCGCGACAGCTCGGGGAAGCGCAGGTCGTAGCAGGTCTGCAGCCCGACACGGGTGCCCGCGACGTCGAGCAGCACCGGCTCGGTCGGGCCGGCCGCGAGCCGCTCGGACTCGCGGTACCCGAACGAGTCGTAGAGGTGGATCTTGCGGTAGGTCGCGACGACGTCGCCGTCCGGTCCCACCGCGACGAGCGTGTTGAACGGCAGGCCGTCCGTGCGTTCGAACAGTCCCGCCACCACCGTGGCGCCGAGGCGCCGGGCCTGCTCCGCGACGAGCGCGACGAACGGACCGTCCAGCGGCTCCGCGACGGCGGCCAGGTCGTGGTCGACGGGGCCGAAGTCGTGCATCGTCGCCTCGGGCAGCACGACCAGGTCGGTCGCGGGATCGACGGCACCCAGCCGGGTCGCCACGAGCTCACGGTTCGTCGCCGAGTCCGTGGTCGCGGCGAGCTGCACGAGGGCGACACGCATGATCGCCATTGTGGCAGGTCAGGGCTGAGACGAGCCTGAGCGCCCCGACCCCGCTCAGGACCGTCGACGACGCGCTGTCACGGCTCCGCCCGCGAGCCCCAGCAGCCCGAGCAGCAGCAGCCAGAGGGCCGGTCCACCGGTGTCGGGCAGCAGCCCGCCGTCCGAGGGCGAGACCACCTGGGCGTCGTCGCTGTCGCCCGTGTCGGTGCCGAGCCCGCCGGCAGAGACCGACGCCACGTTCGTGATCGTCTCGCCGGCCGCGGCCGTGATGCGGGTGCGCACCTCGAGATCGCTCGACGTGCCGACCGCCAGGACGCCGTCGTGGGTGCAGCTGACCGTGCGCTTGGTCGTCGTGCAGGACCAGCCCGGCGCCGTGGCGCCGAGGACCTCGAGGCCGCGGGGCAGCCGGTCGGTGACCACCACGGGTGCGGTCGTCTCGGTCGGGCCGTCGTTGCGCACCCGCAGTCGCCAGGTCGCCTCGCGCCCCTGCTGCTCCGCCAGCGTCTTGGCGATGGTCAGGTGCGACGAGCCGCCGACGTCCGACGTGACGCTCGACGTGTCGTTGTCGACGTCGGTCTGGACGCTCGGGGTCGAGACGTCGGCCCGGTTCACGACCGAGGGGTACGCCTTCGCGCCGACGTCGACCGTGAGCGTGATCGTCGAGCTCTCGTCGACCGCGAGCCCGTCGAGGTCGACGCACGTGATCGTGCCCGACCCGTCCAGGCAGGTCCAGCCGTCACCGGTCGCCGAGACGTAGGTCAGGCCGGCCGGCAGCGTGTCGGTCACGGTGACGGGGCCCGGGTCCGCGGTCGGACCGTCGTTCGTGACCGTCAGCGTGTAGGTGCCTCGATCGCCGACCCGCAGGTCGCCGACGAGCTTCTTGTCGATCCGCAGGTCGGTCAGGGCGGGCACCGTGACGTCGTCGGAGTCCTTGTCGTTGGCGGACTCCGGGTCGGTGCTGCTCGTCGCGACCGTCGCGGTGTTCCGGACGCTCGGGTAGGCGCCCGGCTCCACGGTCGCCACGACGGTCAGCGCCGGGGCGTCGGCGCCTGGGGCCAGCGGCTCGTCGAGCGAGCAGGAGGCGTCCTCGTCGTCACAGGTCCAGCCGTCGCCGGAGGCCGACACGAAGGTCAGGCCCGTCGGCAGGGTGTCCTCGACCGTCACGTCGCGGGCCTCGGACGGCCCGTCGTTGTGGACGTCGAGCGTGAAGCTCAGGTCCTCCCCGACCTTCGCGGTGCCGGTGTGCGACTTCGTGATCGACAGGTCGGCCACGCCGGTCGGGGTGACGTCGTCGGTCGCCTCGTCGTTCGAGCCGTCCGGGTCGTCCGTGCCGCTCGTGACCGAAGCGGTGTTGACGAGCTTCGTGCCCGCCGTGTCCGCGGCGACGTCGACCGTCATCACGAGGTCGGGCGCGTCCTGGCCGGCGACGAGCGCGGTGGCCGAGGACAAGGTGCACTCGACCTCCTGGCCGCTGTCCGAGACCGGGCCCGGGGTGCAGCTCCACGGGCCGGGCGTGCCGACGTAGGTCATCCCGACCGGCAGCCGGTCGGTGACCTCGAGCGGCACCTGCGCGTCCGACGGGCCCTGGTTCTCGACGCCGATCGTGAAGGCGAAGGACCGGCCGGCGACGGGGGTGCCCGTGTGGGTCTTGGTGATCGCCAGGTCGGCGTGCGTCGTGACGTCGACGCTGTCGGAGTCGCTGTTGTCGGCGTCGTCGTCACCGGTCGTCGAGGTGACGACACTCGCCGTGTTCTTCAGCGTGGTGCCCTTCGCGACGCCGCTGCCGACCGTCGTGACGAGCGTCAGCGGCGGGGCGACGCCCGGCGCGAGCGTCGTCAGGACGCACGAGAACGACCCGTCCTGGCGGTCGCACTCCCAGTCCTGGCCGATGACGGACTTCACCACGAGCCCGGCAGGCATCGTGTCGGTGACCGTGACAGCGTCGGCGTGCGACGGGCCGGCGTTCGCGACGGCGAGCGTCCAGGTGACGTCGTCACCGGCGTCGACCGAGTCGACCGCGGCCGTCTTGGTGATCGACACGTCGGCGCGGTCCACGACGACCGTCGGATCGGTGTCGGTGTTGTTCGAGACGTCCGTCTCCTGCGGACCGCTCACCGCGACGCTGTTGTCGAGCGTCGCCGGGCCGGCGGCGCTGTCGACCTTCACCGTCAGGGTGAACGAGGTCGAGGCGCCGTCGGCGAGGCCGCCGGTGCGCTCGCAGGACACGTCCTGGCCGTCGGCGTCGCACGTCCAGCCGTCGCCGGAGGCCGAGTCGAAGCTCATGCCCTCGGGCAGCAGGTCCTCGACGGCGAGCGGTCCCGGGGAGTCCGACGGACCCTCGTTGCGGACCGTGACGGTGTAGTCGAACGTCCGGCCCGCGACCGCCTGGCCCGTGTGGGTCTTGCTGATCGTGTAGTCGGAGTCCTGGTCAGGGGTGTTCTCGTCGGTCGCCTCGGCGCCGTCCCGGTCCTCGGTCGCGACGGCCTTCGCCGTGTTGACGATCTCTCCGGTCTGGTCCGACGCGACCTTGACGTCGATCTCGACCGAGGAGCTGTCCTGCGGGTCGAGCGCGCCGTCGAGCTCGCACGTCACGGTGCCGGAGGCCTCGTCGCAGTCCCAGCCGGTCCCGCGGAAGCCCTCGTAGGTCAGGCCGCTCGGCAGCTCGTCGGTGATCGTCACCGAGGTCGCGGTCGACGGTCCGGCGTTGGCGACGCCGAGGACGTACGTCCCGGTCGCGCCGGCGACGAGCTTCGTGTCGCCCTTGACGACCTTGGAGGCCGTCAGGAGCGCGGTGCGGGTCGGGGTGTCCTCGGCGGTGTCGCGGTCGTTGCCGGTCGCGGCGACCGTGCTCGGCTCCGGCGTCGTGCCGCTGACGGTCGCCGTGTTGGTGACCTTCGCGGTGCGGTCGGCCGGGACCGACGCCTTGACGACGACCTGCGGGGCGGCCGCGCCGTTCGCGAGGTCGTCGTCGGACGTGCACGTGATCGTGCCGTCGCTCTCGTCGCAGTCCCAGCCGGCGCCGCTCGCGGACACGAACCTCGTGCCGGACGGCAGGGTGTCCTTGACCGTGATCGGGCCGCGCGCGGTCGAGGGACCGTTGTTCGTCACGTCGATCGTCCAGGTGGCGTCCTGGCCGGCGACCAGCGAGCCGCTGAGCTTCTTGTCGATCGCGAGGTCGGCGAGGGCCGTGACCGCGACGGTCGAGGTCGCCGTGTTGTTGTCCGTGACGGACTCGAACACGTCGCCGCTGACCTTCGCGGTGTTGGTGATCGACGTCGAGGTCGACAGGTCGCTCGGGACCTGCCCGGTGACGGTGACGACGGGGAGCTTCGCGCCGTTCGCGAGCGGGCCCGCGTGGGTGCAGGTGACGCTCGTCGACCCCACCGAGCAGCTCCAGCCGGTGCCGGAGGCGGAGTAGCCGGTGAGCTCGTCGGGCAGCTCGTCGGTCACGACGATGTCACCCGTCGCGGCGTCGGGGCCGTCGTTGCCGACCGTCAGCTTCCACGAGTAGCTGCGGCCGGCGACGAGCGTGCCGTCGCCCTTCTTCTCCAGCGTCAGGTCGGCCCGGTTGATCTGGGCCGCCGCCGTGGCCGGGCTGCCGGCGTACGAGCCGCTCGCGCTGGCCGTCGCGCCGGTGGCGTCCTTGGCCACCACGCTCGCGGTGTTGACGTGGTCGACGGAGCTGCCGCTGCCGGGGTTCGTCGTCGCGTCCTTCGTCGGGCGGGCGGTGTAGGTGATGACCACCGCGTCGCCCGGGGCGACCGGGCCGATCGCGGACCAGCGCAGCGTCGACGGGTCCTGGCCGTCGTCCTGCGGCGTCATCGGCTGCGCGGTCGCGCTGCCGACGCCCACCGTGGCCGAGCCGGCGTAGACCCAGCTGCGCGGCAGGACGTCGGTGACGTCGATCGTGGCGGGCGCCTTGCCGGTGTTCGTGACGGTGACCTTGTAGGTCTTGTCCTTGCCGACCTCGGCCGTCGAGCCGCCCACGACGCTCTTGGCGATCGACACCTTCGGCAGCTGCGGCGTGACCGTCGCGGTCGACGTCGGGCCGGTGTACACCCGGCCGCCGCTCGGCAGGCTCTCGAACCGCGTGACCTTGGCCGAGTTGACCAGGCCACTGCCGTCGAGCGTGCCGCTCGCGGCGAGCTTCGCGTCGTACGTGAGGGTCGTCGTCGTGTCGACCGTGACCTTGGAGAGGTTCCACGTGATGGTGCGCGTGCCGGAGTCGTAGGAGCCGGAGTCGCTGATCGTGGACTCGTCGACCACGACGCCCGTCGGGACGACGTCCTTGACGACGACCCCGAAGCCGTCGCTCGTGAAGCCGGACTGCGGGTTCGTGACCGCGAGCCGGTAACGGAAGCTCTGGCCCGGCTCGGGCGTCGTGTCGTCGACCGACTTCGCGATCCGGACGTCGGGCTGCTGGACCCGGAACGCCGCGTTCGCCGGTCCGGCACTGCGGTTCCAGGTCGCCGTCACCGAGCCCGGGTCGGTGCCGTTGCTGCTGTCCCACCGCACGGTCGCGGCGTTCGTGTTCGTCGCCCCCGTGGTGTTCGCGGCGACGTCGGCGACCTTCGCCGAGTACGTGATCGTGTACGTGCGGGTGGCCGTGTCGGCGGCCAGGTCGCCCAGGCCCCAGCCGATCGTCTGGCCGTTGCCGAGCAGGGTGCTGAAGCTGTTGCTGCACGACGTCGGCGCCGTCGAGCGCTGGCACGTCACGCTCACGTCCGAGACCGACGACGGCGAGACGCCGGTCGGCAGCAGGTCGGTGACGGCGGCGTCGTAGTAGTTGAGGTCACGGGCGAACGTCGCCGTCACGGTGTAGGTCACCGTGTCGCCGACCCGCGCGCGGCTCGTCGAGACGGTCTTGCCGACCGTGGCCGCCGTCGTCGACACGTCCTTGAAGGTCGTGCTGGTCGACGCGGTGTCGGTCGTGTTGTCGTTCTTGCCGTCGTCCAGCGAGCTGCCGACCAGCTTGGCGCTGTTGCGGTAGGTCTCGCCGCCGGCAGCCGCCGCCGAGACCTTGGCCGTGTAGGTGAAGGGCTTCGAGGCGGACGGCGCGATCGAGCCGGCCGGGATCGTGATGAAGGTGTACGCCGTCGACGGGCACTGCGAGGCGGTGGCCTGCGCCGACGTCGCGCCGGACGGGAGCGTGGCGGTGTCCAGCGTGAGCGCGGCGGGGAGGCAGTCCGTGACCACGGCGTCGTGCAGCGGCACCGGGCCGGTGTTCTGGGCGGTCACCGTGTAGGTGACGTCCTGGCCGGCGCCGACGGCCGACGACGGCGACGCGTTCTTGGTGATCTTGGCGATGGGCGCCTTGACCTGGACCGTCGAGGACGCGGTGACGGACTGCGTGCCGGCCGTGCCGAGCGGACCGTCCGTCGTCGCGAACGAGGCCGTGTTGGTGCGGGGGCCCGGGGTCGCCGTGCCGGGGGCGACGCGGGCGACGAGCGTCAGGACGAAGACCTGGTCGGTCGCGGTGGTGTTCGTGTACGTCGCGGGCAGCGTGAGCGTGCCCGTCGCGGCGTCGTAGCCGACGCCGGACGGCAGGGCCGCCGTCGTGCCGCTGCCGCTGTCCGGGCGGTACACCACGGACGAGCTCTGCAGCGTGACGTTGCTCGGCATCGGGTCCGTGACCCGGCCCTGGTAGACCGTCGTGCGGGCCGGCACCGTCGCGGTGACGGTGTAGGTGATCTTCTCGCCGGCGACCGCGTCCGAGGCGCCGTTGCCGGCCTCGGTCACGTCGGTCTGGTTGGTCTTGGCCAGGGTGACCGCGGGCAGCCGGACGGCCGCCGTGTCCTTCGCGACGGGCGCGTCCTGCAGCCCGGTCGCGACGGACGGGTCGATGTTGTCCTTCGGGTAGTGCGTCGTGCGGCCGTTCGTGCCGACGTTGGTCGCAGCGACGAACGACCGGACGCCGGCCGTGTTCGTGTAGGTGCGACCCGCCGCGGTCGTGGTCGGCGTGGTGGTCTTGTACGTCAGCGTCGTGGACGCGCCGGGCGCGAGTGCGTCGGTGATCGTCCACGAGATCGTGGCGATGCCACCGACCGTCGCACAGGTGCCGCCGGCGTAGATGGCGCTCACGTCGGAGCACGAGTACTGGCCCGGCAGCAGGTCGCGCACCTCGACGTCGTCGACCGCCCGCTCGTTCGCGTCGATGCCGTCGGTGTCGCTGCTGTTCGTGACCTTGACCGAGAAGGTCGAGACGTCGCCGTGCACGACGTCGGCGTCGTCGACCGTCTTGTCGATCCCGACGGTCGGCGGCGGGGCGACGGAGAAGTCGACCTGGTCGCGCAGCGACTGCGAGCGACCGTTCTGGTCGAGGTAGCGGAACTTGGCGAGGTTGCCCTTGACGTCGACGTCGCCGTTGCCCGGCGACGAGACGATGCCGCTCAGCGTGACCTCGAAGACCGATCCCGGGTCGACGAACCGGTTGCTGCCGACCGTGTCTCCGATCGTGAAGACCGGGTTGCCGAGCGACTCGTCCGTCGAGAACGTCACGTCGTTGGCGGCCGTCGCGGTCGCGGAGCCGGTCTCGTAGGTCAGGCCGTCGGGCAGGAAGTCGGTGACGCGCGGGGCGCGGGTCGACGTGGCGTCCGAGAAGTCGACGCGGACACGGAAGCAGACGCGGTCGCCCTTGCGGTAGGTCAGTCGGGCGTCGTCGCTCGCGATCGTGTCGGTGTAGGTCGCGCTCGCGCAGCTCATCGGCGTGGCCTGCGTGCTGATCTGCTTGTCGAGCGAGGGGCCGTCGGTGCCGAGCGAGGCCTGCGAGGCGTCGTTGACCGTGACGGGGTCCGTGCCGCTCTCGCTCGCCGGGATCTTGCTGGTGCGCCCGGTGAGCGCGACCTTGTTGACGAAGCTGTCGCCGGAGCTGGTCGGCTCGGTGCTGCCCTTGTAGGCCGGGCGCATCCGCGCCTTGTAGGTCACGGTGCGGACCTGGTTCTTGGCGAGCGTGAGCGGCGTGAAGACGATCCGGAAGCCGTCGGCGTCGAGGTCGGTGACGCTGTCGTAGGAGGCGCCGCTGGGGTCGAGCCCGGAGCCGGGGGCGCACTCCGCGGCGGACGTGTCCTCGTGGTTCGTCGACGTGTCGAGCGGGCACAGGCCGTTCGGCATCGAGTCGGTCATGACGACGTTCGTGGCGGTCGTGTACTCGCTGCCCTCGACGGTCAGCGTGTAGGTGGCGATCTTGCCCTGGTCGAACGTGCGCGGGGTGACGGCCTTCTGGACGGCGACGTCCTCGGCGGTGACGGTGACCGAGGCGGCCGACGTGACCGTCTTGTCGGTCGGGTTGCCGCTCATCGGGCCGGTGTAGGTGCCGGTCGCGAGCGACCGGTTCGTGTACGCCTTCTCGCTGGCGCCCTCGCGCGTCGGGGCGCCGGTGTTGTTCGTCAGGTTCGCGGTCGCGGTGAACGCGCCGGTCGGCATGACGTTCTCGCGCATCGGGATGCCCGCCGCGTACGTGATGGTGCGGCTCGCGCCGCCGGCCAGCGTGCCGACGTCCCACGTGACCTTCGTGTAGACGCCCGCGGGGTAGCCGCTCGGCAGGTTGCTGTCGACGGTCTGCACCGAGGTCGGGGTCGCGCACGACGCGCCGACCGCGGGGGTGCCGGTGAGCCGCCCGGACCCGCTGTACTCCTCGAAGCCGGCGGGGCTGTTGTCGACGCCGCCGCAGCCGAGGAACTCCAGGCCGGCCGGGAGGTAGTCGACCACCGTGACGGCGTCGGTCGGGATCGAGCCGTTGTTGCGGACCTTGAGGGTGTAGGTCGTCGGGTGGTCGTGGACGCCACGCAGCAGCTCGTGCTCGGGGCTCGGCTCGGTCTTGGTGAGGGCGATCGCGCTCACCCGGGTGGTGCTCGTCGTGCTGGCGGTGACGGTGGAGCGGTCGAGCAGCGTGCCGGACGGCGTGAAGCGCGGGACGTAGCGGGGGTCGCTGTTGGCGTAGACGTCGGCGGTCGCGGGGATCGTCGAGCCGACGGGGTAGACCGACAGGTCGGGCCGGGCGGAGAAGTCGAGGGAGACGTCCCCGTTGCGGGCCGCGTCGTCGACGTTGCTCCAGATGAGGGTCCGGCTGCCGTCACCGTTGACGACCTGCGTCGGGTCGTCGAGGCCGCTCGGTCGCGTCGACCCGCTGACGTACGTGACGCCCTGGGGCAGCACGACCCGGAACGTGAGGTTGTAGAGGTCCTCGTCGCCGGTGTTGGACGCCTTGAGCGAGTAGCCGACGTCCTCGCCGACGAGGACGGGGTCGCTCGAGGCCGACAGCGTCATCGACTGGGCCGCGGCGGCCGGCACCATCGGCACGACGGCGAGCAGGCCCGCGACGAGCGCGGTCACGACGACACGGTGGAGTGGCCGCCGCAGCGGCAGGGTGCGACGACGCACGAAAAAGCTCCCTCAAGCTCTCCGCCGGCCCCGACCAGCGGCACGAAAAGTTGATCCCTCAACGGGCATCCTGCCGTACGCCGGTTGGCCCGGGTCGGGTTTCATCGAAAATCGAGTCAAAAGTCCCGGGTCCGACCAGGACCGGTCCGGGACAGGACGGGCTGCGAGTCAGAGCCAGCGGCGCAGCTCGGTCGCGAGCCCGTCCTCCTCGACCGTGCCGGTGACGTCGTCGGCGGCCTCGCGCACCTCGGCGGGAGCCTGCCCCATCGCGACGCCGCGACCGGCCCAGCGCAGCATCTCGACGTCGTTGTGGCCGTCGCCGACCGCGAGCACCTCGGCCGGGTCGATGCCGAGCCGCGTGCACACCTGCTCGAGACCGGACGCCTTCGACACGCCCTCGGGCGCGAGGTCGAGCCACGCGGTGTAGCCGATGAAGTAGTTGGTGCCCTGCAGCCCCAGCCCGTCGACCACCTCGGCGAACTCGGCCGCCGTGTGCTCGGGCGAGCGGATCACGACGCGCGTCGACGGCTCGGCGATCAGGTCCTCGATCGGCTCGACGGTGATGCGGCCGGAGATCTCGCCCTCGGGGAACGGGTGGCTGACGCGGAAGCCCACGCCGACCTCCTCGACCCCCACCATGACGTCGGGCAGCTCCTCGACGATGCGCCGAACGACCGGCGCCGCGTCGAACGTGACGGCATGCACGACCTCGAACGGGTCGTAGGTGAACACCGTCGCCCCGTTGCTGGACACGCCCAGGCCGTCGGCGATGCCGAGCCGCTGGGCGACCTCGACCGTGCCCGGGACGCCGCGACCCGTCGACAGCACGACGGTCAGCCCGGCCGCGCGAGCCGCCGCGACGGCCTCGGCGACCGCCGGGCTGATGCTGTTGGTGTTGTCGACGACGGTGCCGTCGATGTCGAGCGCGACGAGGCGGTAGGTCACGCGATCGGCTCCAGGACCTCGCCGAGGTAGGGGTGCAGGGCGGCGGGAAGGCGGACCGAGCCGTCGGCCTGCTGGCCGTTCTCGAGCAGCGCGACGATCGTGCGCGTCATGGCGCACAGCGTGCCGTTGAGCGTGGCCGCCGGCCGGGTGCCGCCTTCGCCGCGCACCCGCACGTCGAGCCGGCGCGTCTGGAACTCGGTCGTGTTCGAGGTCGAGGACACCTCGCGGTACTTGCCCTGCGTCGGGACCCACACCTCGCAGTCGAACTTGCGGATCGCCGAGAGGCCGAGGTCGCCGGACGCGACGTCGATGACGCGGTAGGGCAGCTCGAGGGCGTCGAGCCACTCCTTCTCCCACGCCAGGATGCGCTCGTGCTCGGCGAACGACTCCTCGAGCGTCGTGTAGACGAACATCTCGACCTTGTCGAACCAGTGCACGCGGAAGATGCCCCGGGTGTCCTTGCCGTACGAGCCTGCCTCGCGGCGGAAGCACGGGCTGAAGGCGGCGTAGCGGCGAGGCAGCGAGGCCTCGTCGAGGATCTCGTCGGAGTGGTAGGCCGCGAGGGCGACCTCGGACGTGCCGACGAGGTAGAGGTCGTCCTTCGGCAGGTGGTAGACGTCGTCGCCGGAGCCCTGGCCGAGGTAGCCCGTGCCGTCCATGGCGCTGGGCTTCACGAGGGCCGGCGGGATCACCGGGGTGAATCCCCAGGCGGCGGCCTTGCTCATGGCGAGCTGCGTGAGGGCGAGCTCGAGCTGTGCGCCGAGCCCGGTGAGGAAGTAGAAGCGCGAGCCGCTGACCTTGGCCCCGCGCTCGACGTCGATCGCGCCGAGCAGCTGGCCGAGCTCGAGGTGGTCGCGCGGCTCGAAGCCCTCCGTCCCGAAGTCGCGAGGCGTGCCGACGGTCTCGAGCACGACGAAGTCGTCCTCGCCGCCCTCCGGGGCCTCCGGCGCGGCCGGGTTCGGCAGCGACTTGAGCAGCGTCGTGAACGCCTCGTCGGCCTCGGCCCGGGCGGCGTCGGCGGCCTTGACCTCGGCGCTCAGCTCCTTGGTCCGGGCGAGCAGCCGCTGCTTCTCGTCGCCCTGCGCCTGCGCGACCTGCTTGCCGAGCCCCTTCTGCTCCGCGCGGAGCGCCTCGAAGGCCGAGATCGTGCTGCGGCGACGCTCGTCGGCGGCGATCAGCTCGTCGACGAGCTGAGGCGACTCGCCGCGACGTCGCTGGGCGTCGCGCAGGGTGTCCGGGTCGTCTCGCAGCAGTCGGGTGTCGATCACGGCTCCAGCCTATCGACGCGCGAAGGGCCCGCCCGCCGTCCCTCCACTACGCTGGGCGGGTTCCGGTCCGGCTCGACGACGAGGGAGGCATCTGTGTCGGTCGACCTGCGCCGTGCCCGTCCGGGACGCGCGAACGCGTACTACGCGACCGCCCTCGTGCTCCCGACGCTGCTGTTCGCCTTCCTCGCGACCGCCGTCGGCACCCGCACGTCCGCCGTGCTCCGGCTCGACGAGCGGGTCGCGCGCTGGGCCTACGACGTGAGCGCCGACCGCCCGCAGCTCGTCGACGCGCTCGACGTCGTCGCGTGGATCTTCTCCACCGGCCCGGTCACCGTCGTCCTGCTGCTGCTCGCGGGGTTCGCGCTCTGGCGGCGCGAGGTGCGCGTCGCGCTGTGGATGCTCGCCAGCGGCGTCGCCGTCGTGGTCGGCAACCCGCTCCTGAAGCTCGCCTTCCGGCGCGAGCGACCCCCGTGGGACCGACCCCTGCACGAGATCGGCGGCTGGTCCTTCCCGAGCGGCCACGCCTCCGGCGCCGCGCTGCTCGCGACCATCCTCGTGCTCGGCACGATCGTCACGACCGGGCGCGGGCTGAAGCGCCGCCTGCTCGTCACACTGTGGGTCGTCGTCGCCCTGCTCGTCGCGGCGAGCCGGGTCTTCCTGGGCGTCCACTACCTCAGCGACGTCGTCGCGGGTCTGTGCCTCGGCGTGGTCGTCACGGTGGCGCTGTGGCTCGTGTTCACGCTGGCCGACCCCCGCACGCCGTCCGAGCTCGCCGTGCTCACCGGGTCGGGACGCAAGCGCGTCGCGGTCGTGCTCAACCCGGCCAAGGTCGGCGACGTCGACGAGTTCAAGGCGCGCGTCCTGCGGGTCGCGCTGCAGCACGGCTGGAACGAGCCGCGCTGGTTCGAGACCACGGTCGAGGACCCCGGCTACGGCCAGGCCCAGGCCGCGCTCGAGGCCGGCACCGACCTGATCGTCGCGGCCGGCGGCGACGGCACGGTCCGCGCCGTGTGCGAGGAGGCCGCCCGCACGGGCGTCGCGATCGGCATCGTCCCGCACGGCACCGGCAACCTGCTGGCCCGCAACCTCGGCATCCCGCTGAACCAGCGCGACGCGCTCGAGGTCGCGTTCGGCGGCCAGGACAAGGCGATCGACCTCGCGTCCTACCGCACCGACTCCGACGTCGACACCGTCTTCCTCGTCATGGCCGGGCTCGGCATGGACGCCATGATCATGACCGGCGTCGACGACAACCTGAAGGAGAAGGTCGGCTGGGTCGCGTACTTCGTGTCCGGGGTCAAGGCGGTCCGCTTCCCCGGGATGAAGGTCACGATCACGGTCGACGACGAGGAGCCGCGCACGTTCCGCGCGCGCACCGTCGTGATCGGCAACGTCGGCTTCCTGCAGGGCGGCATCCCGCTGCTGCCGGAGGCGCAGATCGACGACGGCCAGCTCGACGTCGTCGTCCTCGCCCCGCGCCGGCTGTTCGGCTGGCTCGCGATCGTGGCCCGCATCATCACGCGACGCAAGCGCACGAACGACCGGCTCGACCGGTTCACCGGCCGCCGGATCCACATCAGCGCGACGTCGTCGACGCCCATGCAGCTCGACGGCGACCCGGTCGGCGAGGGTCGCGAGATCACCGCCGAGGTCCACCCCGGCGTCCTGCTCGTCCGCGTCCCCGTCACCCCCCGTCACACCCGGCTGACCCACGGTCCGGGAGCCCCGGCGGTCTGGGGTTACCGCCCGACCCGCTGGTCTGGGGGTACCGCCCACGAGCTCTGCGAGTGGGGGCGTAGGCGGACGGCGAGCGCCAGCGAGCACGTCCGCCGTATCGAGACCACCTCGGCACGTGGTCTCGACACGAGTGGTCCGCTACTCGACCGGCGGAAGGGTGGCGTCGAGCTCGGCGTGGAGGGAGCGCTTGACGTCGTCCGGCGCGAACGAGACGTCGACCGCGGTGCGGGCGAGCGCGACGACGCCGGCGTCGTCGAGGCCGAGCAGGTCGCGGGCGACGGCGTACTCCTGGGTGAGCGTCGTGCCGAACATCGGCGGGTCGTCGCTGTTGATCGTGACCGGCACACCGGCCGCGACGAGCGCCGGCAAGGGGTGCTCGTCGAGCGACTCCACCGAGCGCGTGCACACGTTCGACGTCGGGCACACCTCGAGCGCGATCCGGTGCTCGGCGAGGTGCGCCAGCAGCTCCGGGTCCTGCGCCGCGGCGATGCCGTGACCGATGCGCTCGGCGTGCAGGTGGCGGACGGCGTCCCACACGGTCTGCGGTCCGGTCGACTCGCCCGCGTGGGGCACGCTGTGCAGCCCGGCGGCGACGGCCTGCTCGAAGTGCGGGGCGAACTGCGGCCGCGGGACGCCGATCTCCGGGCCGCCCAGGCCGAAGCTCACGAGGCCGTCGGGCCGCAGCCGCAGCGCGACGTCGAGCGTGACGTCGGCGGCCGGGACGCCGGACTCCCCCGGGACGTCGAAGCACCAGCGCAGCACGAGCCCCGTGTCGGCCTCGAGGCGGCGGCGCGCGTCCTCGATCGCCTCGACGTACGCCTCGGCCGCGATGCCGACGGCCATCGACGTGTACGGCGTCATCGTCAGCTCGGCGTAGCGGACGTTCTGCTCGACGAGCCCGAGCCCGACCTCGTGCGTGAGCGTCCAGATGTCCTCGGGGGTGCGCAGCAGGTCGACCACCGACAGGTAGACGTCGATGAAGTGCGCGAAGTCGGTGAACTCGAAGTACCGGGCCAGCTCCTCGGGGTCCGTCGGGACCGAGGTGCTGCCGGCGTGCCGCTGCGCGAGCCGAGCCACCGTGTCGACGGACGCCGACCCGACGTGGTGGACGTGCAGCTCGGCCTTCGGGAGCGCGGCGAGGTCGAGGGCCATCAGAGGTCGGCGCCGAGGTCGGCGGACGGCTCCGCGGGCAGCGTGCCGTCGGCCTGGTGCTGACGCTCGACGACGCTGCCGCGCTCGGCGAAGTCGACCTCGAGGGTGACGACCCGCTCGCCGGCGATCGAGAGCTCGACGCGGCGCGTCGTGGTGGTGAAGTGGCCGGCCGTGCCCTCCGCGAGGGGGGTCTCGGTGCCGTCGGTCGCGATCATCACGACCCGGGCCGCCTCACCGCGCTGGCCGCGGAACACGACGGGCCCGGGGCCGCTGTCGCGCACGACGAGCGACGTGCGGCTGACCCGGCGGTCGCTGCTCGCGAGGTCCGGGACGTCGTCGCCGTCGGGCCGTCCGAAGACCCACTTCGCGTCGCCCACGACGACGTCCTCGCCGGCCTCGCCGGTGCCCAGCTGGTACTTCACGATCAACACGCGGGCCAGTCTAGGACCCGCTCGTCACCGTGCGAGAGGAGATCAGGAGCCGGGGACGATCGCCGAGATCGTCGAGCCGTCCGCACGGCGGGCGCCGATCGGGCTCGGCGGCTCGCCGCCGAGTCGCGGCCCCTGGTCCTTGAGCGCGACGACGACCGGCTCGCCCGGGCGGACGACGACCTCGTCGCCGCGCACGTCGAACGGCAGGTGGCCGTCGCCGTCCTCGATCTCCAGTGCGACCTCGTCGGGCCGCACCGTGACGCGCACCCGCGTGCCGCGCAGCAGCAGCCGGAAGGTGAGCGACTCCCAGCCCTCGGGCAGGCGCGGGTCGAGCTCCCACTGGCCGGCGCCGTGGTCCCGGAAGCCGCCGAAGCCGCACGCGAGGGCGCTCCACACGCCACCGGTCGACGCGACGTGCACGCCGTCGGAGGTGTTGCCGTGCCGGTCGGCCAGGTCGACGAACAGCGCCGACAGGAAGTAGCGGTAGGCGAGGTCGTGGTAGCCGACCTCCGAGGCGATGATCGACTGGACGACCGCCGACAGCGTCGAGTCGCCGGTCGTGATCGGGTCGTAGTACTCGAAGTCGCGCCGCTTCTGCTCCTTGGTGAACTCCGAGCCCTGCAGGAACAGCGCGAGCACGACGTCGGCCTGCTTGAGCACCTGGAACCGGTAGATGACGAGCGGGTGGTAGTGCAGCAGCAGCGGTCGCTTGTCGAGCGGGGTGTGGTCGAGGTCCCACATCTCCCGCTCCAGGAAGTGCGAGTCCTGCGGGTGGATCCCGAGGTGCTCGTCGTACGGGATGCTCATGCCCTGGGCGCAGCGCTCCCACTCGTCGACCTCGGCCTCGTCGAGGTCGAGCCGGCGCACGAGGGCGCGGTAGTCGTCGGGGTGGTGGTGCTGCAGCGTGCGCACCGCCTCGGCCGCGCGCCGCAGGTTGAAGCGCGCGAGGACGTTCGTGTACAGGTTGTCGTTCACGACGGTCGTGTACTCGTCCGGGCCGGTGACGCCGTGGATGTGGAACGACCCGCCCTCCTCGCTGCGCCAGAAGCCGAGGTCGGCCCAGAGCCGGGCGGTCTCGACGAAGATGTCGATGCCCTCACGGTTGAGGAACTCGACGTCGCCCGTCGCGCCGACGTACTGGCTCAGCGCGTGGGAGACGTCGGCGTCGATGTGGTACTGCGCGGTGCCGGCGGCGTAGTAGGCCGAGGCCTCCTCGCCGTTGATCGTGCGCCACGGGAACAGCGCGCCCTGCTGCGCGAGCTGGCTCGCGCGGGACCGGGCGGCGTCGAGCAGCGAGTAGCGGAAGCGCAGGGCGTTCCGGGCGTACCGCGGCAGCGTGTACGTCAGGAACGGCATGACGTAGACCTCGGTGTCCCAGAAGTAGTGCCCGCCGTAGCCGGACCCGGTGACGCCCTTGGCCGGGATGCCCTGCCCCTCGGCCCGGGCCGAGGCCTGCGCGATCGAGAACAGGTTCCAGCGCACGGCCTGCTGGATCTCGGGGTGGCCGGGGACCTCGACGTCGGCCTTGGCCCAGAACGCGTCGAGCCAGGCCCGCTGGTCGTCGAGCTGCTGCTGCACGCCCTCGTCGGCGACGCGGTCGAGCGTGCGGCGGCAGCGGTCGAGCAGCTCACGGGACGGGACGCCGCGCGACGTGTGGTAGGCCACGGTCTTGGTCAGCGTGATCGTGCGACCCGGCTGCGCGTCGACGCGGAACGTGACCTTGGCCAGGTCGTCGCCGACGACGACGCGGCGGGTGTGGTCGTTCTCGGTCTCGAGCACGTGGTCGGCCATGACGCCGAGGGTCATGCCGCTCTCGGTGCAGCGGAAGCCGAGGCCGACCCGGCCGCTGTCCTGGTCGCCGACCTGGAGCTGCGGCTGCAGGACGCGGCGGCTGAACCGCTCGGCCTTGCGCGGGTCGCCGCCCTCGCCCATCGACTTGGCGCTCACGTGGTACTCGTCCTCGCCGTCCTGACGGTTGAGGACCTGCGACGAGATCGCGACCGGCGCGGCCGCGTCGAGCATCGTGACCTCGAACGTCATGACGGCGAGGTGGCGCTGCGTGAACGACACCATCCGGCGGCTGCGGATGCTGACCCGCTTGCCCGACGGGGTGCGCCACAGGATCGAGCGGGTCAGGACGCCGTCGCGGAGGTCGAGGGACCGCTCGTAGTCGAGCAGGTCGGCGACCGTCAGCAGCAGCGGCTCGTCGTCGACGTAGAGCCGGATCACCTTGGCGTCGGGGACGTTGACGATCGTCTGGCCGACGCGGGCGAAGCCGAAGGCCTCCTCGGCGTGCTGGATCGGCCAGGTCTCGTGGAAGCCGTTGATGAACGTGCCGTGCGTGTGGGAGTCGCGGCCCTCCTCGACGTTGCCGCGCATCCCGAGGTAGCCGTTGCCGACCGCGAACACGGTCTCGAGGCGGCCGAGGTCGTGGTCACGGAACGCGACCTCGCGCAGCGCCCACTCGTCGACCGGGAAGCGGTCGCGGTCGAGGAAGTCCGTGGCCGTCGGCGCGAGGTGCGACGGGCCCTTCATCATCATCGCAGCTGCTCCAGGTCCGTCACGACCTCGTCGGCGCCGTGCTCGCGCAGGCGGTCGGCGCCGGCGCCACGGTCGACGCCGACGACGAGTCCGAAGCGACCCGCGTGCCCCGCGGCGACGCCGGACACGGCGTCCTCGAGGACGACGGCGCGCGACGGCTCGACGTCGAGCTGCTGGGCCGCGGACAGGAACGTGTCCGGCGCCGGCTTGCCCGCGAGCTGGCGGGCCTCGGCCACGGCGCCGTCGACGATGACCGGGAAGTGCTCGATCAGGCCGGCGGCCTCGAGCACCCGGGGCGCGTTGCGCGAGCTGGACACGACGGCGAGCTTCGTGCCGCGGGCGACGAGATCCTCGACGAGGGCGCGCGAGCCGGGGTAGGCGTCGACGCCGTCGCGCTCGAGGACCTCCTCGAACACGCGGTTCTTGCGGTTGCCGAGGCCCGCGACGGTCGGCGCGTCGTCCGGGTCGTCGGGCGAGCCGTCGGGCAGCTCGATGCCGCGGGACTCCAGGAACGAGCGGACGCCGTCGTAGCGCGGCTTGCCGTCGACGTAGGCGTAGTAGTCCTCGTCGGTGTACGGCGCCTGGTCCGGGTGGTCGGCGAGGAAGGCCGTGAACATCTCGGCCCAGGCACGCATGTGCACCTCGGCGGTCGGGGTGAGGACCCCGTCGAGGTCGAACAGCGCGGCGTCGTAGTCGTTCCAGTCCACGCCCCGAGCCTACGGCTCCGGTGTGTCCCCCCGCGTGAACACGGTCGGCCTCCCGGCGGGCCTAGGGTGGGCGCATGAGCTGGGGAGCCTCGAGCGAGGTCGGCCGACTGCGGACCGTCATGCTGCACCGTCCGGGACCGGAGCTGGCCCGGCTGACGCCGCGCAACAACGACTCCCTCTTGTTCGACGGCATCCCGTGGGTCGGCCGCGCGCAGGAGGAGCACGACGCGTTCGCCCAGGCGCTGCGCGACCGCGACGTCGAGGGTGCTGTACCTCGTCGACCTGCTCGTCGAGACCCTGGCCTCCCCCGAGGCGCGCGCCGAGATCGTCGCGTCGACCACGTCGGCCCTGCACCTGGGCGACAGCCTGCGCGACTACCTGCGCCGGGCGCTCTCCGACCTCGACCCGGCGGCGCTCGCGACCGTCGTCACAGGTGGCCTGCGCAACGACGAGGTCGCGCACCGCAGCATCGTCACGAGCCTGCTGCGACCCGAGGACTTCCTCGTCGACCCGCTGCCCAACCTGCTCTTCACGCGCGACTCCTCGGTGTGGCTGCCGGGTCGCGTCGCCGTCACCAGCCTGGCGATGCCCGCGCGCGTCCGGGAGACCCAGCTGACCGGCCTGATCTACGCGCACCACCCGCGGTTCGCGGGGGTCGAGGTGCTGCACGGCCCCGAGCTCGAGCACGTCGAGGGCGGTGACGTCCTGCTGCTCGCGCCGGGCGTCATGGCGGTCGGCGTCGGCGAGCGGACGACGCCGGCGGGCTTCGAGCGCTTCGCCCACCAGGTGCTGTCGCGCGGGCTCGCCGAGACGGTGCTGGCCGTCCCGATCGCCCAGGAGCGGGCGACGATGCACCTCGACACGATCGTGACGATGGTCGACGTCGACACCGTCCGTCATCTACCCGAACATGGCCGACCACCTGCGCGCGCACGCCGTCACGTGGGACGGCGAGGGCCTCGTCGTGGCGCCGGAGCAGTCGTTCTTCGCCGCTGCGGCGGCCGCGATGGGCATCGACGTGCTGCACCAGATCGACACCGGCCTCGACCCCGTCACCGCCGAGCGTGAGCAGTGGGACGACGGCAACAACACGCTGGCGATCGCCCCGCGGCTCGCCGTCGCCTACGAGCGCAACGAGCAGACCAACGACCGGCTGCGCGAGCACGGCATCGACGTCGTCGCGATCAGCGGTTCCGAGCTCGGCTCCGGCCGCGGCGGCCCCGCGCTTGCATGAGCTGCCCCCTCCTGCGCGACTGACCGCGGTTTACCCGCTCAAGCGGGTAAACCGGACCCGATCGAGGGAAGCCTCCCCTGAGTCGCACAGGTTGCCCCGAGACGTCCGGGCCGGGACCACGCGGCCGGGCTACCCGACGACGGTGACCTGAGGGGCGTAGAGCGCCATCAGGTCAAGGGCGCGCCGGTGGTTCTCGTCGCTCGACCCCGCGCACGCCCGCGCCTCGACCCGGACGGTCGCCCCGGCGTCCGCGGCGGCCAGGGCGGTCGACAGCACGCAGCAGTCGGTCGCGACCCCCGTCAGCACGAGCTCGGGCGCCGGACCGGTCACGGCCTCGACGGCCGTCCACTTGCCGAAGGTCGGGGCGTCCAGCGTCGCGTCCGCCAGGTCGGCGAGCTCGGGCACGAGGTCGAACATCGGGTCGCCGGCCGGGCGGTCGGCGAACGGCCAGGCCGCGAAGTACGCCCGCCACGACCCGACACGCTCGACGGCGGGCGCGGGCACCCAGCGCGTCACGAGCACCCGGCCGGCGTGCTCGGTGGCGAGGTCACGGATCGGGTCGACGACGTCCGCGAACCGCGGCGCGGCCCAGTCCGAGGCCGGGTCGGCGAAGACCCGCTGCGGGTCGACGACGACGAGCCAGGTCACGCCCCGACCTCCTGGCGGCGGACGGCGCCGCGCTGCACGACGAGCGTCACGACGAACGCCAGCACGAACGCCACCAGGACGCCGAGGTTCGCGTAGGGCCACGAGCCCTCCCACCCGCCGTCGACGCGGGTGCCCAGGCGCAGCGGCTCGAGCAGGTAGCCCTGCCAGTTGTTCCAGCCCGCGTCGTCCGGGTACGCGTTGACGACCAGGCCCCAGCCGACGACGGTCGCGGCCGCCATGACGACCAGCACCGGCACGTTGACCGAGCCGTAGCGACCGCTCCGGTCGAACAGCGCCTCCTCGTCGTAGTCGCGCCGACGCAGCACGAGGTCGGCGATGACGATGCCCGCCCAGGCGGCGATCGGCACGCCAAGGGTGATGAGGAAGCTCTGGAACGGCGCGAGGAACGTCTGCGCGACGAAGACGACGTAGATCGTGCCCGCCGTCAGCACGAGGCCGTCGACCAGCGCCGCCGCCGGTCGCGGGATCCGCACCCCGAGGCTCAGCAGGGTCAGGCCGGACGAGTAGATGCCGAGCACCGCACCGCTGACGAGCGCGAGCACGGCGGCGATGCCGAACGGGACCAGGAACCACGTCGGCAGGATGGTCGCGAGCGTGCCGATCGGGTCGTCGACGATGCCGGCGCTGAGCTCCTTGGACGAGCCGGCGAGCAGCAGCCCGTAGAGCACGAGGACGGTCGGGGCGAGGGCGCCGCCGACGGTGTTCCAGCCGACGACCTGCGCCGCGGACGCGTCCCGTCGCTGGTAGCGCGACCAGTCGGCCGCGATGTTGATCCAGCCGAAGCCGAAGCCCGTCATGACCATCACGAAGGCGCCGACGACGGCCTGGCCGGAACCGTTCGGCAGCGACGTGACGGCGCCGAGGTCGACCCGGTGGACCGTCAGCGCGATGTAGCCGACGGTCGCGGCACCGGTGAGCCAGGTCAGGACCGACTGCATCCGCATGATGACGTGGTAGCCCGCGACCGACGCGGCGACGATCAGCGCCGCGACGACGGCGCAGGCGACGACCTTGGTGAGCGTCCCGCCGCCCCAGCCGAGCGTGCGCAGGACGGTCGCGGTGGCGAGCGTCGCCAGGATCGCGAGGAAGGTCTCCCAGCCGATCGAGATGATCCAGCTGAACACGCCCGGCACCTTCTGGCCGAGCACCCCGAACGGCGCCCGGCTGAGGATCATCGTCGGCGCCGAGCCACGCTTGCCGGCGATCGCCACCACGCCGCACGCCGCGAACGAGATCACGACGCCGAGGACCGTGACGAGCACGGCCTGCCACAGCGAGATCCCGAAGCCGAGCACGAAGCTGCCGTAGGAGATGCCGAAGACGGACACGTTGGCCGCGAACCAGGGCCAGAACAGGTCCGACGGCCGGGCCGTCCGCTCGGACTCGGCGACGATCTCGATGCCGGTCGTCTCGATGCCGGCGCGACGGACGGCCTCGACGCGCGAGGACTCGGGGGTGCTCATGCCAGCAGGGTCCCACCGCAGGTCCGTCCTGGCGAGCACGACGACCGCGGCCCGCCCGGCGGGTCGTCGTCCGGCGCGACGGCCGGGCTCGTCTAGGGTGGTCGCTCGTGGGCAAGAAGTCGCGTCGCAAGGGCCAGGCCAAGCAGCGGATGCCGTTCGTGGCCCGCACGTTCGAGGGGTTGCCCCAGGAGGGCGACTGGATCGCGATGCGCGAGTTCGTGCCGTCGGCGGACGCCGTCGTCACGCTCCGCGACGGTGGCACGGTCCGCGTCTGCTCGCTGCTGCCCGGCGGCGGCGCCGGCATCGTCCGTCCCGACGGCGAGATCTGGCTCGGCCTGCAGGTGCAGCACAACTTCGGCGACATCAGCCGCGACCTCGCGCACGTCGTCGAGACGGCCCGCACGCTCGAGCCGGGCACGCCCGTCTCGATCACCGACCCCGGCGTCGGCGACCGGCTCCAGGACCTCGTCGCCCCGGACTCCTCGTTCGACGTGACGGTCCACGCGGGCTTCGACTACTGGATCGCCGACGACGACCGCACCGACGAGATGCGCGCGGCCCTCGACCAGGCGAACGAGACCGCCGCGCCCACGACCCGCCTCGAGCAGGTCGACGCCGCGTACTGGACCGAGATGGGCAGCCACCGCTACCTGCGCTGGGTCCTGCCGCACCCCGAGGAGAAGCTGCTCGACGCCCTGGCCCGGCTGCAGGAGGTTCGCGCCGACCGTCTCGGTGACGAGACCCGGCTCATCGGGTCGTTCCGCGCCCACGGCCTGCTCGTGCCGGTGTGGGAGACCGAGGACGACGCGGCGGCGCTCGAGACCGAGGCGGTCGCCTTCCGCAAGCGTCTGGACGAGGCGCTCGCCGACACGTCCGAGCTCACGAGCGAGCAGCGCCGCGTCCGCAGCAGCCTGCTGCACCGCCAGCTGACGATCCGCTAGCCCCACCCGTCACAGGTTTCCCACGAACTCGTGGGAAACCCGCATCGATGACACGAAGCTTCCTGTCACCAACGAGGGTTTACCAGGATTTCGTGGAAACCGGCAGCCGTCAGGACAGGACGAGCTGGGCGTTGACCTGCGTGCCGCGCGAGTCGTCGACCCACCAGCGATCCGCGACACGGTTGATGATCGAGAGGCCCCGACCGCTCAGGGAGTCCTCGTCGAAGTCGATCGGCTCGAGCGAGGCGTCGGTGCCGCCGTCCTGGACGGTGAGCAGGAGCTGACCGTCGGAGATCGACCAGGACAGCTCGATCATGCCGTCGTCGCCGGGGACGCCGTGGCTGATGGCGTTGGCGACCATCTCGCTGAGGACGATGAGCGCGTCGTCGAGGGTCCGGCTCGACGCCCGGTTGAGCGTCAGGAACGACGCCAGCTTGGTCCGCGCGATACTGGCCGTGGCCGGCTCGAACGGCAGCCGCAGCGAGTCACCGATGCTCATCGCGCGACCTCCACGAGGTCGGCGACGCACGCGGGACGCGGGGTCGAGGGCCAGGACACGTAGTCCAAAATAACCATGTCGGGGGCCATCAGGCCAGTCCTGTCGCGCGAGCGACGGGGACGGAACCCGGCACCGACCCCCGGAGGAACCATGCAGATCTCGTCCGTGACCGTCTCCGACGTGCCTGATCCGCAGGCGGAAGGGGTACTAGTCCTCGACGTCCGTGAGGACCACGAGTGGGCCGCCGGACACATCGACGGCGCGCGCCACATCCCGCTCGGTGACCTCCCTTCGCGGGTCGCCGAGCTCGACCCCCAGACGCCGACCTACGTCGTCTGCCACCTCGGTGGCCGCTCCGCCCGGGCGACCCAGTGGCTCGCCCAGCAGGGCTACGACGTGACCAACGTCGAGGGCGGCATGGACGCGTGGGAGACCGCCGGCCGGCCCGTCACACGCTGACGCCCGCACCCCGAGCACGACGACGCCCCCGGGAGCCGAGGCTCCCGGGGGCGGACGTCTGGGGGCTGCTTACTTGGCGGCAGCCTTCAGGCGCGAGCCGGCGCTCACCTTGACGCCGTAGCCCGCGGGGATGTTGATGGTCTCGCCGGTCGCGGGGTTGCGACCCGTGCGGGCGGCGCGCTCGACGCGCTCGACCGACAGGATGCCGGAGATCGAGACCTTCTCGCCCTTGCCGACGGCGTCGATGAGGACGTCGCCGAAGGCCGAGAGGACGGCGTCGGCGTCGGACTTGCTGGTGCCGGCCTTCTCGGCGAGGGCCGAGACGAGGTCGCTGCGAGTGATGGCCACTGCATACTCCTTGTGTGGTGGATGATTCCGTTCGTCAGTCTAGGGACGAAACCCTGACATTCCAGGGCACCCCGGCCTTCGGCGCGTCCTGACGGGTTGATAGTGGGGCCGCGTCACGCCCAGGCCGACGGTCCCGGCCGGTCGACGAGATCGCGGACGGCGGCGAGGTAGCGCTCCCGCGGCCACTCCACGACGCCGAGGCTCGCGAGGTGCGGGGTCGACCACTGGACGTCGACGAGGTGGTCCGGGCCCAGTCGGTCGACGAGCGCGACGAGCGCGACCTTCGACGCGTCCCGCACGTGGTGGAACATCGACTCGCCCGCGAACAGCGCCCCCAGGCCGAGGCCGTACAGCCCGCCGACGAGCGTGCCGTCGTCGTCGCGGACCTCGATCGAGTGCGCCCAGCCGAGCTCGTGCAGCCGGCCGTAGGCGACGCGGACGTCGTCGTCGATCCAGCCGTGCGGACGCGACGGGTCGGCGCACGCGCGCACCACGTCGTCGAACGACTCGTCGACGGTGACGTGGAAGCGGCGTACGGAGCGGCGCAGCGACCGCGACACGTGCAGACCACCTGGCTCCAGGACACCGCGCCGGACCGGCGACCACCACAGCAGCTCGCCCTCGTGCGGCATCGGGAACAGTCCGTGCCGGTAGGCCTCGACGATCGTGGACGGCTCGAGGTCGGCCCCGGCCGCGACGCAGTCCTCGTCCGGCCAGCGGCGGTCGTCGAACGCCCAGCGCGAGGGCGGCAGCGGTGTCGGGCTCATGCCTCGAGCACCCGGCCGAGGGTCCGCCGGGCGCCGTCACCCCACTGCGCGAGCTCGTCCGGGGCAGCGTCCCGCAGGGCGTCGATCCACGTCGTGGTCCGGTTGACGGCGTGCGTGAACACCGAGGCCTCGAGCAGGGCGTGCAGGGTGCGGTGGTCGACGAGGTCGGACCACTCCTCGACGTAGGCGTCGCGCACCGGCTCCCACGGCAGCGTGGACTCGCGGGCGATCCAGCCGTACGGGACCTGCAGCACCTCGAGCGCCGACCCCCACTGGACGTCGCCGAAGTCGAGCACCCGCAGGTCCAGCCAGGTGTTCCAGGGGTGGACGTCGCCGTGCTGGAAGGTCACCGGCACGGGGGACTCGGCCAGCGCCTGCGCGGCGTCGACGACGGCGGGCCGGCGCGCCTCGAGGGCCCGGCGCGAGGCCTCGTCCAGGTGCGACGGGTGGTCGGCGGGCAGGGCGCCGAGCTGCTCGACGACCCGGTCCATCCGCTCGGGGACGCTCTCGGGACGGCAGTCCGGGACGCCGGTCGCGAGGACCGCCTGCTCGTGCGCTGCGAGACGGCGCTGCATCCGCGCGGTGGTCCGGACGACGTCGCACCAGTCCTCGAGCGTGGGCGTCCGGCTGTCGCCCAGCGTCGGGCCCTTGTCGTCGGTGAGGATCCAGCCTCGCTCGACGTCGACGGCGACCGGCGCGGCGACGGACTCCGGCACGAGCCGGGCGAGCAGGTCGTGCAGCCCCGCCTCGAAGCGCATCGAAGCGCAGTTCGCCTTGAACCACCAGCGGCCCTGGTCGGTCGCGACGACGAGCTGCGTGGACCAGGGGCGGACCCGCAGCTGCTCGACCGGACCGGCCAGGCGGCGGCCCGCGTCCTGGGCGCGGTCGTGGATCCAGGACTCGGCCTCGTGACGCCATGCGGCGGAGGTCACGAGCGCCGGGAACCCCTGGGGCATGGGTCGAGCGTACGGGCGAGCCGACTCACCCGCTCTCTGCCATCCTGGGCGCGTGAGCGTCAAGGGCAAGGCCGCAGGAGCACTCGTCCCGTCCGTCGCGTCCGGGTACGTCCGGACCGTGCTCGACAAGGCGATCGACGGGATCGGGCCGCTGCGACCCGTCATGCGGTCCGCGGACGCCAAGCTCGTCGACGCCGGCGGCGACGTCGAGAAGGCGATCCAGTCGCTCATCCGCCGGCACGCGGCGCTCGCCGGCGCCCAGGGCTTCGTCACCAACTTGGGCGGCGTCGCGTCGATGGCGTGGGCGATCCCGGCGAACGTCGCGGGCGTCACGCTCGTGCAGTGCCACCTGGTCGCGGCGATCGCGCACCTGCGCGGCTACGACCTGGACGACCCGCGTGTGCGCAACGCGATCCTCGCGTGCCTGCTCGGCGAGGACGAGGTCGCCGCGCTCATCAAGCGTGGTCGGCTGCCGTCCGGCCCGATGGCCCTCGCGACCTCGCCCGTGCACGACCCCGAGCTCGACCGCCGGATCTCGTCCGAGGTCACGAAGGCCCTCGTGACCCGCACGACCGGGCGCCGCGCCGTCACCCTCGTCGCCAAGCGCGTGCCCGGCGTCGGCGGCGCGGTCGGCGCGTCCAGCGACGCCTGGTCGACCTGGCAGCTCGCCCAGTACGCGGCCACCGAGCTGCGCAACCGGCGGCACGTGCAGACCCCCTCGGCCTGAGGGTCCCTGCACCGGACCTCGGCACGACCCTGGTCAGGCCCGGGTGTGATGTGGTTCACTCCGCTCGGCGGGGGGTGGCTCCCGCACGTCCGAGAGGGAGTCCCATGAGAACGTCCGTCCGTCGCCGCCTGGCGGCCTGCGCCCTGTCCCTCGGCCTCGGAGCCGCCGTCGTCGCGGCACCCGCGCCGGCGAGC
Organism: Aeromicrobium erythreum; assembly: GCA_036946185.1. Classification (GTDB taxonomy): domain Bacteria; phylum Actinomycetota; class Actinomycetes; order Propionibacteriales; family Nocardioidaceae; genus Aeromicrobium; species Aeromicrobium erythreum_A. Next base: position 4,642 of record JAQIJP010000040.1, on the reverse strand, counting down.
GCCGCGACCCTGCCCGAGGGCACGCTCGCGACCGCGATCGCGAACTTCGTCGCCAGCCCCGACCGGCTCGCCGGGGTCAACGACTGGTCCTGCAAGCCGTCCGCGGCGCATCCCGAGCCGGTCATCATCCAGCACGCGACCTTCGTCAACTTCGGCTCGAACTTCGTCAAGCTCGCGCCGCGGCTCAAGAACGCCGGCTACTGCGTGTTCGCCGAGAACTACGGCATGACCGCGCTGTCGCTGCAGCGCATCGGCGGTCTCGGCCGCGTCCAGCTCTCGGTCGACCAGTTCGGCCGGTTCGTCGACCGCGTCCGCGCGGCCACCGGCGCCGCGAAGGTCGACGTCGTCGGGCACAGCCAGGGCGGGCTCATCCCGTTCGCGTACATCAAGCAGGGCGGCGCCGCGAAGATCGACGACTACGTCTCGTGGGGCGGCACGCAGCACGGCACGACGCTCAACGGTCTCGCGAGCCTGGGCTCGGCCTTCCGCGTGCTGGGCCTCGTCGAGGTGGGCGCCGCGCTGCTGCAGGCGCCCGGCCTGACCGACCAGGCCGTCGGCAGCGCGTTCCAGCGGACGCTGCAGGCGGACCCGAGCGTCCCGGCCGGACCGGACTACACGACGATCGCGACGAAGTACGACACCGTCTCGACCCCGTACACGAGCCAGGCCCTCGCCGGCGCGAACAACATCGTCATCCAGGACCGGTGCCCGACGGACCGCGTCGGGCACGTCGGGCTGTTCCTCGACGAGCCGACGATCCAGCTGACGATGAACGCCCTGGCGGGCGGCCCGGACGACTTCCAGCCGTCCTGCAGCGGCTTCGGACCGCAGGTCTGACGCGAGCGGGCGCGTCCGCGGCCGGGGCCGTCAGCCCTGGCTGCGGACGTGCATCCGCTCGCCCTGCGGGCCGAAGATGGCGAGGACCTCGGTCGGCACCGTCCCGGTGTTGCCGACCCAGTGCGGCGTGCGGGTGTCGAACTCGACGACCTCGCCCGGCCCGAGCGTGAGGTCGCGCGTGCCGAGGACGAGCCGGAGCTCGCCGGACAGCACGTACATCCACTCGTAGCCCTCGTGGGTGCGGAGCTCCCGGTCCGGCCCCCGCTCGGGCGGGATGACGATCTTGTAGGACTGCAAGCCGCCGGGGCGGCGGGTCAGGGGCACGAAGGTGCGGCCGTGCCGGACGACGGCCTTCTGGTGGACGCGGGGATCGCCCGTCTCGGGGGCGTCGACGAGCTCGTCGAGGGCGACACGGTGCGCCTTCGCGAGGGGCAGCAGTAGCTCGAGCGTCGGGCGTCGCCGGCCCGACTCGAGCCGCGACAGGGTGCTGACCGAGATGCCGGTCTCCGTCGAGAGGTCGGCGAGCGTGGCGTCGCGCTCGAGCCGCAGCTGGCGCAGGCGCGGTCCGACGCCGTCGAGCACCGAGTCGAGGTCGTCCATGGGGCGAGTTTGCCACATCGGCAACGTTGCTTGCCATGTCGCGCCTCGGCCTGCACGGTGGCCCCATGGACACCACCGACTCCCCCTCCTCCCCCCTCGACGTGCTCGTGGTCGGCGGCGGCGCCGCCGGCCTGTCGGCCGCCCTCGTGCTGGCCCGCTCGCGACGCTCCGTCGTCGTCGTCGACGCAGGCGAGCCCCGCAACGCCCCCGCCGAGGGCGTGCACAACTACCTCGGTCGCGAGGGCACGCCGCCGCTCGAGCTGCAGGCGATCGGCCGCGACGAGGTCGCGCGCTACGGCGGCACCGTCGTCCACGACCGGGTCGTGGCGATCACCCCGGTCGGTGACGACGAGCCGCTGTTCGACGCCGAGCTGGCCGGCGGCCGCGTGCTCCGGGCGCGACGCGTCGTCCTCGCGACCGGACTCGTCGACGAGCTCCCCGACGTGCCCGGCCTGGCGGAGCGCTGGGGGCACGAGGTCCTGCACTGCCCGTACTGCCACGGCTGGGAGGTCCGCGACCGACGCGTCGGCGTCCTGCTGACCGGCCCCGCGGGGGTGCACCACGCGGGCCTCTTCCGGCAGCTGACCGACGACGTCACGCTCATCGCCCACGACGGCACGGTCGACCACGACGCGCGGATCGGTCTGGCGGCGCGCGGCGTCCGGGTCGTGGAGCAGCGGGTGGCCCGGGTCCTGGTCGAGGACGACCGGCTGACCGGGGTCGAGCTGACCGGCGGCGAGCGCCTCGACCTGGACGCGCTCGTCGTCGCGCCGTTCTTCCGCGGCACCTCCGCGCTGGCGACGTCGCTCGGGGTGCCCGAGGCGCCGATCGAGATGGCGGGCACGGTGCTCGGCGTCGGCCTCGAGGTCGACGCGCGCGGCGCGACGCCCGTGCCCGGCGTGTGGGCGGCCGGCAACACCGCCGCGCCGATGGCGACGGTGGTCGCGTCGGCCGCGGCGGGCACCCAGGCCGGGGCGGCCCTCAACGCCGACCTCGTCGAGGAGGACACCCGGGCGGCGGTGGCGGCCTGGCGCACCCGGTTCCGCGAGGTCGACGCGTGGGAGGAGCGCTACGGCAGCGACGACGACGTGTGGAGCGGGCGGGTCAACCCGCAGCTGCCGGTCCAGGTCTCCCGGCTCGCACCGGGCACGGCGCTCGACGTCGGCTGCGGCGAGGGCGGCGACGTGCTCTGGCTCGCGCAGCAGGGCTGGCGTGTCACCGGCCTGGACTTCTCGCCGGCCGGCCTGGCCCGCGCCGCGCGGCACGCCGAGGAGGCCGGGGTCGGCGACCGGACGGACTGGATCACGGCCGACGCGCGGACCTGGGAGCCGGGCGACCGTCGCTGGGACCTCGTGACGACCCACTACCTGCACCTCGAGCGCGACGCCATGGTGGCCGCGGTCCCGCGGCTCGCCTCCGCCGTCGCGCCGGGCGGCACGCTCCTCGTCGTCCTGCACCACGCCGAGGACATGGGGGCGCACGCCGGTCACGAGGACCACCTCACCCCCCGAGGACCTCGCCGCCGGGCTGGACGACTCCTGGGACGTCCACGTCGACGTCGTCGAGCGCACGGGCACGGGGCGCGGTCATGACGTCGTCGTCCGCGACGCCGTGCTGCGGGCGGTGCGCCGGTCCTGAACCGGGGTCGTCGGTCGAGCAGGACCGTCAGGAGTGACGGGCCGACGCCAGGGCGCGCCCGGCGCGGCACGCCTCGACCCGGTCCGGCCGCGGACGTCGGACGACGACGTCGAGGGTCGCGACCGACGCGAGCGCCCCCGCGGTCGCCCGCAGCTGCGTCCAGTCGCAGGCGGCGCGCGGTGGCGCCGATCCGGGCGGGACAAGGACCACCACGACGCACCGGTCCGCCCGACCGACCGCCGACCACCACGCACGAGGAGCCACAGGGTCGGGCTCGTCGCCGGCGAGCAGCTCTCGCCCACCGAGCAGCAGCCGGAACCGGCCGTCCCCGAGAGCGACGCGCAGACCCGGCACGGCCCCGCAGGCCGGCGAGTCCGCCCCGTCGAGTTGCGACCACCCGAGCCGCGGAAGGACTTGCCGACCGGCGAGGCAGAGGGCCGTCGGCAGGACGACGGCGGGGACCCCAGGGACGTCGTGGTCGGGGAGCAGCGCTCGGTACATGGCACCTCTTCGGGCACGTCACGACAGCCTGCTCCCGACCGGGCGTCCGGTTCCGAGAAGGCCGTCAGGGCATCTGGGGTACCAGGAGTCTGCGGCGCGCGGACCGGGCGGACATCCCTGTCCTGTGGGGCTCGCGTCTCAGACGCAGGCGCGGCCGTCCGCGACGGGCGGGCGCAGCACGAGCACCACGACGAGCGCGACGAGGACGACCGCCGTGAGCGTGACGGGCACCGGCAGGACCGGGTCCAGGAGCACGAGCAGCGCCGCGACCGGCACCGCGGTGTTCACGACGTGATCGGCCGCGGCGCGCAGGGCGATCCACCAGATGCCGAGCAGGAAGATCGCGACGGGGACCGTGACGGTGAACGAGGCCGCGACCTCGCTGAGCTCGCTGTGGTCGGTGAGGACGTCGATCTCGACCTCGATCCCGGCGGAGAACGCACCGGCGGCCGCGAACACGAAGTAGTGGACGTAGCCGTAACGCAGGGACGATCGCAGGTCCCGGATGAGCCCGTGGTGCGGGGGCCAGAAGTAGACCCACCACAGCGCGGCCGTGACGACGAACGCCAGGACGGCGATCGCCAGCAGCGGGCCCAGCGCGGCGTCGTCGTGCCGCGCCTCGATGACCGCGTTGGCCGAGGCGAGCAGGCTCTCGCCGAGCAGGATCAGCGTGAACAGTCCGTACCGCTCGGTGACGTGGTGCGGGTGCCACGGGGTCGTCACCCGTCGCTCGGCCACGACGGGGACGGCCAGCTCGGCGAGCGCGAGGAGCACGAAGCCGGGGCCACCGACGCCGTCGGGCAGGAACAGCCAGCCGATCCACAGCAGCTGCACGAGCGCGATCCCGGCGGCGTAGGTGAGCGTCGTGGCCCGTCGGTCTCCCGCGTGCCGCGAGGCCCGGAGCCACTGGGCGACCATCGCGACGCGCATGACGACGTAGCCGACGACCACGACGCGGAAGTCCCCGTCGAACGCGTCCTCGACCCCCGCGGCGAGCACGAGCACGCCGCCCATCTGCAGGAAGGTGAGGACCCGGTACAGCCAGTCGTCGGTGTCGAACGACGTC
>JAQIJP010000039.1:0-21754 GCA_036946185.1 Aeromicrobium erythreum | reverse complement strand
CCTGGCCCACGTGCACGTCCGGATCGGCATCCACACCGGCTCGGCGGTCCACCGTGACGGCGACCTGTTCGGCCGCAACGTCGCCTACGCGGCGCGCGTCGCGTCCCTCGCGGGCGGCGGCGACGTGCTCGTCAGCGACGACACCTGGTCACGCCTGGGCCTCGTCGACGTCGACGTCGTCGAGTCGCAGGAGGTCGAGCTCAAGGGACTGGCCGGCACGCACGTCGTCCACCGCGTCGTGCGCGCCGGGGCGCCGGAGCCCTCCCTCAGCTGACGCCGACGATCGGCAGCCGCAGGGCCCCGGGGGGCGTCGTCCGGCACGACCGGGTTCTTCGGGGCGATCGGCTCGACCGCGCGGTACTCCTCGCCGAGCGCCGGACGGGTGTCGGTCTCGCCGCGGTTCGGCCACAGCGCCATCGCCCGCTCGGCCTGCGCCGTGATGGTCAGCGACGGGTTCACGCCGAGGTTGGCGCTGATCGACGAGCCGTCGATGACGTGCAGGCCCTCGTAGCCGTAGAGGCGGTGGTACGGGTCGATGACGCCGGTCTCGGGCGAGTCGCCGATGCAGGCGCCACCCATGAAGTGGGCCGTGAGCGGCACGTTGAACGGCTCGCCGATCGAGCCGCCGGGCGTGCCGCCCATGTGCTCGGCCATCCGCTGCACCGCGACGTGACCCGGCTCGATGAACGCCGGGTTCGGGGCGCCGTGCCCCTGGCGCGAGGTCAGGACCTTGCGACCGAGCCAGTTCCGCTTGGTGTAGGTCGTGATCGAGTTGTCGTGCGTCTGCATGACGAGGGCGATGACGGTGCGCTCGGACCAGTGCCGCAGGTCGTAGAGCTTGAAGATGTTGCGCTTCTGGTTCCACATCTCCTTGAGCCAGGTCTTCCAGCGCTTCTCCGGCTTGCTGCCGTCGGTGAGCACCGTCTGCATGAGCGACATCGCGTTCGACCCGCGGCCGTAGCGGCAGGGCTCGATGTGCGTGTACTCGTCGGGGTGGAACGACGACGTGATCGCGACGCCCTCGGAGTAGTCGACGTCCTTGCCGTCGGCGATCGCGCCGAGCAGCGCCTCGGAGTTGGTGCGGGTGAGCAGGCCGAGCCGGTCGGAGACCTTCGGCAGGACGCCCTGGTCCTTCATCCGGTGCAGCAGCTTCTGCGTGCCCATCGTGCTCGCGGAGAAGACGACCTGCTCGGCGGTGATGACCTTGTGCCGGCGGAACCGCTTGTTGGTGCGGCGGGTCTCGATCGCGTAGCCGCCGCCAGGCAGGGGCTTGACCGAGACGACCGTCGTGAGCGGGTGGATCTCGGCGCCGTTCTGCTCGGCCAGGTGCAGGTAGTTCTTGACGAGCGTGTTCTTGGCGTTGTGGCGGCAGCCCGTCATGCACTCGCCGCAGTTGGTGCAGGCGTTGCGGTCCGGACCGGCCCCGCCGAAGTACGGGTCGGCGATCTTCTCGCCGGGCTCCTTGCCGAACAGCACGCCCACGGGGGTGCTGTTGGAACGTGCCCTCGACGCCCATGTCCTTCGCGACCTGGCGCATGACACGGTCGGCCGGCGTCTCGAACGGGTAGGTGGCGACGCCGAGCATCCGCTTGGCCTGGTCGTAGTAGGGAGCCAGCTCGGACTTCCAGTCCGTGATGTGGCCCCACGACGGGTCCTTGTAGAACGGGTCGAGCGGCTCGTACAGGGTGTTGGCGTACACGAGCGAGCCACCGCCGACGCCGGCGCCGGACAGGATGAGGACGTCCTTGAGCTTGTCGATGCGCTGGATGCCGTAGCAGCCGAGCTGCGGCATCCACAGGAACTTGCGCAGCCGCCAGGAGGTCTTGGCGAAGTCCTCGTCGCGGAACCGCTTGCCGGCCTCGAGGACGGCGACCTTGTAGCCCTTCTCGGTCAGGCGCAGCGCCGAGACGCTGCCGCCGAACCCTGACCCGATGACGACGACGTCGTGGTCGAACTCGCTCATGTGCTGATCCTCTCCCCTCACGCGCGCGGTGTCCGGCGAAGGACCCGGAGCGCGAACGTCATGATGCGGGCGTAGAGCCGCGGCTTCAGGAAGGCCGGGCCCGGCGACGGGCAGGACCCGCTGCACCGCGACGGACTGCGTCTCGGTGTAGCGCCAGATGCCCTCGTCGCCCTGCCGGCGGCCGGTGCCCGACGTGCGCATGCCGCCCATGGGGGCGTCGATGCTGCCGAAGGTGGCGCCGAAGCCCTCGTTGATGTTGACCGTGCCGGCCTTGATCCGCGGCGCGATCGCCTTGGCCTGCCGGACCGGGCCCCAGATGCTCGCGTTGAGCCCGTACTCGCCGGCGTTGGCGAGCTCAACGGCCTCCTCGACGCTGCCGTAGGAGTACAGCGACACGAGCGGGCCGAAGGTCTCCTCGGCGAAGCACTCCGCCGCGGGCGTGACGCCCTCGAGCACGGTCGGCTCGAAGAAGTACGGGCCGATGTCGGGCCGGGCGCGGCCGCCCACGAGGACGGTCGCGCCGTTGGCGACGGCGTCCTCGACGTGCTTGGTGACGGTCTCGACCTGCGCCGCCGACACGAGCGACCCCATGTCGACGTCCCAGTCGAGCGAGGCGCCGAGGCTGATCGCGCCGACACGGCGCACGAACGCGTCGCGGAAGGCGTCGAGCAGGGACTCGTGGACGTAGATGCGCTCGATCGACACGCACAGCTGGCCCGCCGACGAGAAGCACGCCCCGACGGCGCCGGCCGCGGCCTTCTCGACGTCGGCGCCGGGCAGGACGATGAGCGGGTTCTTGCCGCCGAGCTCCAGCGAGTAGCCGATCAGCCGCTCGGCCGCGAGCTTCGCGATGCCGGTGCCCGTGGCGGTCGAGCCGGTGAAGCAGATGTAGTCGGCCTGCTCGACGATCGCCGTGCCCACGACCGAGCCGGCGCCGCTGACGACCTGCCACACGTCGTGCGGGAAGCCCGCGTCGCGCAGCAGCTCGACGCCCGCGAGGGCCGTGAGGGGGCTCTGGCTGTCGGGCTTCTGCACCACGACGTTGCCGGCGGCGACGGCGGCCAGCCCGTCGGCGACCGCCATCGTGAGCGGGTAGTTCCAGGGGCTGATGACGCCGACGACGCCCTTCGGCACGCGGTGCACGGTCACGTCGGTCAGCAGCGGGATGACGCCCGGCCGGCCGTCGGGTCGCAGCTGCTTGCGCAGCCGACGGGCGTAGAAGCGGGCGGTGAGGGCCAGGTGGGCGACCTCGTCGAAGGCGTGCTTGCGGCTCTTGCCGGACTCGAGCTGGATCAGGTCGAGCAGCTCGTCCTGGCGGGCGAGCACGAGGTCGTGCAGCCGCAGCAGGGCCTGCGAGCGCTGGGCCAGGCTCGTGCGCGACCAGCGGACCTGCGCCTCACGGGCAGTGGCGAACGCCGCGTCGACGTCGTCGAGGCTGGAGACCGGGACCTGCGCGACCGGCTCGTCCGTGAACGGGGTCGTGGTCGTGCGGGTCTCGCCGGTGGTGGAGCGCACGAGACCCGTGAGGGCCTCGACGCGCGAGGGCGCGACGACGGAGCGGAACGTGGCCATGCGCCCCAGCATACCGTCGGTATGCGAAACCGTCAGGTGTCCGAGGCGGACGTCTCACGCCTCAGGCGAACAGCCCCTCGCCCCAGAACCCGGTGCGGCCGACGCCGGGCGGGCAGGCGAAGACGCCCGACCCGACGTGGACGATGTACTCGTTCATCAGGTCGCCCATCGGTCCGGCCAGGTTCTTCTGGATCCGGACGAACTGCTCGGGGTCGCGCTGGTAGGAGATGAAGAACAGGCCCGCCGACAGCTGCCCGAGGCCGTTCGAGCCGTCGACGAAGTTGTAGCCGCGACGCAGCAGCTTCGCGCCGCCGTTGGAGTCGGGGTGCGCGAGCCGGACGTGGGACGTCGCCGCGATCGCGAGCTCGCCGCCCGTGCGGGCCTTCAGGTCGATCGGCGCGTGCTCGTCGCCGCCGCTGAGCGGTCCGCCGGAGCCCTTGGCCCGGCCGATGATGTTCTCCTGGCCCTCGAGCGACTCGCGGTCCCACGTCTCGATCCGCATGTCGATCTTGCGGGCGACGAGGTAGCTGCCGTCGACCATCCAGTCGGGGCCGTCGGACGGCTGGACCCACACGAAGTCCTCGACGTCCTTCGTGTCCTCGACCTTGATGTTCGCCGTGCCGTCCTTGAAGCCGAACAGGTTGCGTGGGGTGACCTGCGCCGCCGACGTCGACGACGTGCGGCCGAAGCCCATCTGCGAGTACCGCACGGAGGCGCGCCCGAAGGCGATGCGGACCAGGTTGCGGACGGCGTGCACCGCGACCTGCGGGTCGTTGGCGCAGGCCTGGATCGCGAGGTCGCCCCCGGTCAGCTCGCGCTGCAGCCGGTCGCCGGAGAACGCCGGCAGGTCGACGAGCGCCTTCGGGCGTCGGTCCTCGAGGCCCACGCGCTCGAACAGCGACGGGCCGAAGCCGACCGTCAGGGTGAGGCGCGACGGCGGCAGCCCCAGGGCCTCGCCGGTGTCCTCCGGCGGGGCGAGCGGCTGGCCGCTGACCGCGCCGAACTCGCCCACGTCGTTGCCCTGCGTCATCTGCCGCGCCGCCGCGGTCCAGTCCTTCAGCAGCGACACGAGGTCGTCGCGCCGGTCCGAGCTCAGGTCCAGCACGACGAAGTACAGCCGGTCCTGCGCGGGGGTGACGATGCCGGCCTGGTGCTTGCCGGTGAACCGGACGGGCAGCGCGTCGACGTCGGGCGCGACCGGGCCGGGCCGCTCCCCCACCGCGTAGCCGGCCCCGACACCGGCGGCGCCGGCGACGACCGCGCCCAGACCGGCGGCGCCGATCAGCCGGCGCCGGGAGACCCCGGACCGGCCCGCACCGGGCTCCTGCTCGCTCACGCCGACTTCGCGACGACGGCGGCGACCTGGCTGATCGGCTCGCTCAGCGCCGCGACGGCGTCCGACAGCTTCTTGACCTGGGCCTTCGTGAGCTCGTCGTAGAAGGTCCAGGAACCGTCCTTCTTCTGGTACTGGTCGAGCTCGCGGTCCAGCGCGGCGAAGCGCTGGTCGAGCTGCTTGACGAGGGCCGGGTCCTGGTCCTCGAGGACGGGACGCAGCGCGGCGATCGCGGCCTGCGAGCCCTCGATGTTGGCCTTGAAGTCCCACAGGTCGGTGTGGCTGAACTCGTCCTCCTCGCCGGTGATCTTGCCGGTGGCGACCTCGTCGAGCAGGCCCTTCGAGCCCTGCGCGAGCTGCAGCGCCGTGAGCGGCTTCTCCTTGCTCAGCTCGACGACCTTCTTGATGTTGGCGAGCAGCTGGTCGGCGTACTTCGCCATGCCCTGCGCGTTGTTCTCGACCCAGAGCTGCTTCTCGATCCGGTGCCAGCCGGTGAAGTCGCGACCCTCGGCCTTCGCGTCGGGCTCGCGGCCGTCCGTGATCGGGTCGAGGTCGCCGAAGATCTCTGCGACGGGCTCGATCCGCTCCCAGTAGGTGCGGGCGACGGGATAGAGCTGCTTGGCCTTCTCGACCTCGCCGGCCTTCACGGCGTCGACGAACTCGGTCGTCTTCTCGACGAGCGCGCCGGTCTGGCTCGCGACGTAGCGCTCGTAGCTCTTCGCGGCGGCGGCGAGCTCCTGCGAGTCCGACAGCGGCTTCGCGGCCTGGCCGGTGACCTTGAGGTCCTGACGGATGCCGTCGCCGACCATGCCGGGCTTGCACGCGCCCTGGTAGCTGCCCTTCGACAGGTCGACGACGAGGTTGCGGGTCAGGCCGGGGCCGACGTTCTCGACCTCGCCCATGATCCGGTCTCCCTCGGCGTAGACGTAGAACTCCGTCACGCGCGAGCCCTTGTTCGTGACCTTGAACGTGGTGGGGCCGGCCTTCAGGTCCGTGCTCGAGAGCGAGCAGGACGAGTCCGAGGCGCTCACGGCGACGGTGCCGTCGCTCGCGGCGGGCTTCTCGGCGCAGGCGGAGAGGGTCACGGTGCCGAGCGCGACGACGGCCGAGCCGACGAGCGCGCGGGTCAGGGTGCGGTGCATGGGGGTCCTTCGGGTTCACGTGCCAAGCCGGGTGAGGCAAGCCTCACCATGCTAGAGCACCCGGGGCCCCACCCGTCACCCGATGCGGCGCACGTCTCAGCAACCCACCTGGCCGGAGCTGCCGATCGACACCACGATCGCGAACAGCAGTCCCTGCAGCAGCAGCGCACCGGCCGCCCACGCGAGGGCCCGCTGTCCCGAACCGCGGTTGACGACCAGGGCGACCAGCACGCCCGTCACCAGCACGACGGTCGTCATCACGTACGCGGACGTGATGACCGTGGCCAGGACCTCGGAGGTCGACGTGCACAGGAACGCGAGCGGGGCGAGCAACCCGGTCAGCAGCCCGACCAGGAGGTGGACGATCCACACGAGGCTCGCGACGACGACGAGGGCCACCGACCCGGCACGACCCCCATCCGGCTCGGTCTCCGGCGTCTCGTCCGTCCCGTCGCTCACGGGACCAGCCCACCGGCTGCGTCCGCCCACGGCGATCCCCCGTCCTCGGTCGACGTCACTCCTCGTCGGAACCGAGCGCATCACAGCACAGCCGTCCCGGTCGAGGCGCCGCGTCGGTGCGGGCCGACCTCAGCGGGTCAGGAAGACCGTCCAGCCGAACATGCCCACGACGGCCACCCCGGCGAGGACCAGACCGACGAACGGCCAGTGCCACACGTGCTTGCGCTGCGCCGCTCCCTTGACGATCAGGACGAGCGAGCCCAGCACGGCGACCGCGAGCAGGAGCCACTCGACGCCGATCCCGACGAAGAACAGCGCCCCGCCGGCGTCCTGGCACAGCAGCGGGTCGTCGTCGCTCGTGCCGCAGCTGTCGGACGCCATGACGAGCAGCAGGGACATGAACCCCACCACGACCGCGACGCCGGTCAGGCCGACCCAGAGCACGATCGCCACGATCGTCTCGCCGACCCGCTTGGGTCGCTGGTCCTGCTGCGGCGGGGCCGGGGGCGTCGTCGTCATGGCGGTCCTTCGGGCTCGGGCGGTCGCCGCCAGGCTAGGGCAGCGCCACCTCGCCCGGGCACGCTTTGCCGAAGGTGCTCAGCCGACCGTGTCGAGGACCTCGAACCACAGCCAGCTGCCGGCGGTCACCAGGACGAGCGCTCCGACGGGCCAGGGCCACGCGCGCCGACCCTGCCGACCGCGGTCGACGATCCGCACGAGGGAGCCCACGGTGGCGACGAGCGCCAGGAGCCCGAGGGCCGCGCCGGCGACGACGAGGGTGTTGCCGTGTCCGTCGGTGCAGACGGCCGCGGCGTCGGGCGAGGCGGTGCCGCAGGTCGTCTGCGAGACCACACCCACCAGCAGCGTCGTCGCGGCGACCCCGAGGTCGACCAGGACGAGCAGCCCCCACGCCAGCCACGACACGACGCGGTCGGCCGACCGGCGCGTCGAGCCTGCCATGTCGCGGTCGGCCGATCAGGAGACGGCGGCGAGGTAGCCGAACCAGCCGACGGTGCCGAGCACGACGAGGCCGAGCGCGCCGACCGGCCACGGCCAGACCTTCCGGTTCTGCGTCGTGCGCACGATCATCATCACGAGCGACGTCACCGTCACGACGAGCATCAGGACCCAGAGCGCCATGCCGGTGATCCACAGGACGTCACCGTGGGCGCCGGAGCACACCGCGGCCGGGTCGGAGGTCGAGCCGCACGTCAGGCCGGTCACCAGACCGGCGAGCAGCATGAACACCGCGATCACGCCGTCGAGCAGGAGCAGCAGGACCCAGACGACCCAGGAGACGACCAGGTCCACCGTCCCGGTGCTCGGCGACGGGGGCCGCTGCCACCCCGGGGGCGCCGGCGGCTGGGCCGGAACCGGTGCGTACGGCTGGGGCGGCGGGGTCGGCTGGGTCATCCCAGGACGACCTCGACCCGCTGGAACTCCTTGAGCTCGGTGTAGCCCGTCGTCGCCATCGCGCGGCGCAGGGCACCGATGAGGTTCATCGTGCCGTCCGGCACCGACGAGGGACCGAACAGGACCGACTCGAGCGAGCCGACCGTGCCGATCTCGACGCGCTCGCCGCGCGGCAGGTCGGCGTGCCAGGCCTCAGCGCCCCAGTGGAAGCCCCGGCCCGGCGCCTCCGTGGCGCGGGCGAACGGCGAGCCGATCATGACGGCGTCGGACCCGCAGGCGATGGCCTTCGCGATGTCGCCGCTGCGACCGATCGAGCCGTCGGCGATGACGTGGACGTAGCGACCGCCGGACTCGTCGAGGTAGTCGCGACGGGCGGCGGCGACGTCGGCCACGGCGCTCGCCATCGGCACCGCGATGCCGAGGACCGACCGGGTCGTGTGCGCGGCGCCACCGCCGAAGCCGACGAGCACGCCCGCCGCGCCCGTGCGCATGAGGTGCAGCGCGGCCTGGTAGGTCGCACACCCGCCCACGATGACGGGGACGTCGAGCTCGTAGATGAACTCCTTGAGGTTGAGCGGCTCGGTCTGGCCCGAGACGTGCTCGGCGGAGACCGTCGTGCCGCGAATGACGAAGAGGTCGACGCCCGCGTCGACGACGACGTCGGCGAACTGCTTGGTGCGCTGCGGTGACAGCGCACCAGCGACGGTGACCCCGGCGTCGCGCACCTGCTGCAGCCGCGCGGAGATGAGCTCGGCCTTGATCGGCTCGGCGTAGATCTCCTGCATGCGGCGGTTGGCGCCGGCCGGGTCGAGCGACGCGATCTCGGCGAGCAGGGGCTCGGGGTCCTCGTAGCGGGTCCACAGTCCCTCGAGGTCGAGCACGCCCAGACCGCCGTGGCGACCCAGCGCGATGACGGTGTCGGGGCTCATGACCGAGTCCATCGGCGCGGCGACCACCGGCAGGTCGAAGCGGTAGGCGTCGATCTGCCAGGCCGTCGACACCTCCTCGGGGTCGCGCGTGCGCCGGCTCGGGACGATCGCGATGTCGTCGAAGGAGTAGGCGCGCCGACCGCGCTTCGCGGCACCGATGTCGAGCTCAGGCATGGCTCCACCCTAGTGCGGCGCGACCGGCGACCGCGCCAGGCGCTGGGGACGCGCGGCTGGACGGCGTCGGGGCCTCTTGGCAGGATCGCGGCGATCGCCGACGATGGAGGGGTGCCGACCGTGACCGACGCGCAGAGCTGGACGCTCATCATCGGGTTCCTGACGACGACCTTCGCGGTCGTCGGCGTCGTCACGACCTCCCTGACCCGGACGATGCGCGCCGAGATCGGCTCGGTCCGCGCGGAGATCGGCTCGGTCCGGGGCGACATCGACGGGCTCCGGACCGAGATGCGGACCGAGTTCCGCCGCGTCGACCAGCGCCTCGACCACCTCGACCGCGACGTCCAGGCCCTCACGCGGCACGTGTTCGACCGGCCCGAGTGACGCTCAGCGCGCCTCCGCCTCGGCCTCGGCGAGGTCGCGCAGGGTCAGCAGCTGCCTGCGGGCCATCGGCAGGTCGCCGAGGCACAGCAGGTCGGTGAAGGGCCTGACGCCGCGCGAGGCGAGCTTGAGCAGGAGGCGGGTCCGCTCCCCCGCGGGCTCCACGCGGTAGCTCATCAGCGTCGGTCCGATCCGTGCGGTGAGCTCCCGGCCCGGGTCGACCGCGACCACCCGTCCGACGTCGCGTCCCATGGCCCGCATGAAGACGTCACCGGGCGCCGGGTCGGGCAGGGCCGAGCGCTCGCGCGGCGACCGACGACCGAGGTTGTCGACCCAGTCGTAGGAGTACGGGGCGAGCCGTAGCTGCCGCAGCCACGCCCAGACGACCTCGACCGGGGCGTCGACCGTCACGCCGCGCCAGGCCTGCATCGGCGCACCGGGCAGCACCGCGTCGCAGCCGAACGCGAGGCGGGTCTCGGCGTCCGTGACACCCCAGCGGTCGGCGAGCACGACGGGACCGCCGGTTCAGCGCGAGTAGTTGGGCGCCTCGACGGTCATCTGGATGTCGTGCGGGTGCGACTCCTTGAGCCCGGCCGAGGTGATGCGCACGAACCGGCCGTTCTCCTGCAGCTCGGGGATCGTGCGGGCGCCGACGTAGAACATCGACTGGTGCAGGCCGCCGACGAGCTGGTGTGCGACCGCCGACAGCGGGCCGCGGTACGCGACCTGGCCCTCGATGCCCTCGGGAACGATCTTGTCGTCGCTCGTGACGTCGGCCTGGAAGTACCGGTCCTTGGAGTAGGACTTCTTGCCGCGCGACGCCATCGCGCCGATCGAGCCCATGCCGCGGTAGGCCTTGAACTGCTTGCCGTTGACGAAGATGAGGTCGCCGGGACTCTCCTCGCAGCCCGCGAGCAGCGAGCCGACCATGACGGTGTCGGCGCCGGCGACGAGGGCCTTGGCGATGTCGCCGGAGTACTGCAGGCCGCCGTCGGCGATGACCGGCACGCCGGCCGGCTTGGCCGCGAGCGACGCCTCGTAGACCGCGGTGATCTGCGGGACGCCGACACCCGCGACGACGCGCGTCGTGCAGATGGAGCCCGGACCGACGCCGACCTTGACGGCGTCGACGCCCGCGTCGACCAGCGCCTGGGCGCCCGCGCGGGTCGCGACGTTGCCGCCGACGACCTGGATGCCGTCGAACGCCCGGTCGGCCTTGATCCGCCGGATCATGTCGAGGAGCAGGCGGGCGTGGCCGTGCGCGGTGTCGACGACGAGCACGTCGACCCCGGCCTCGCGCAGGGCGTTGGCGCGGTCCCACGAGTCGCCGAAGAAGCCGACGGCGGCGCCCACGAGAAGCCGGCCGTCGTCGTCCTTGCTGGCCAGCGGGTACTGCTCGGACTTCACGAAGTCCTTGACGGTGATGAGGCCGGCGAGGTGGCCCTCGTCGTCGACGATCGGCAGCCGCTCACGCTTGTGCTGGCGCAGCAGCGCCGACGCGTCCTCGCGGGAGATGCCGACGGGACCGGTGACGAGGGGCATCGGCGTCATGACGTCGCCGACGAGCGTGGTCGACCACTCGGCGACGGGCGTGAACCGCAGGTCGCGGTTGGTGATGATGCCGATGAGGCGGTTGTCGGGGTCGACGACCGGCAGCCCCGAGACGCGGTACTCGCCGCAGAGCTCGTCGAGCTCCTCGAGCGTGGCCTTCGGGCCGATCGTGACGGGGTTCGGGATGATGCCGGTCTGGGTCCGCTTGACGAGGTCGACCTGGTAGCTCTGGTCCTCGATCGAGAGGTTGCGGTGCAGGATGCCGATGCCGCCCTCGCGCGCCATCGCGATCGCCATCCGCGACTCCGTGACGGTGTCCATCGCGCTCGACAGCAGCGGGACGCGCAGCGTCGTCTCGCGGGTCAGGCGGGCCGTCGTGTCGACCTCGCTGGGGATGACGTCGGTCTCGCCCGGCAGCAGCAGGACGTCGTCGTACGTGAGTCCGAGGGTGGCGAACTTGTCAGGGATGCCCGGCTGCTCCATGCGCCAAGTCTACGACCGCGCGCCAGGGGGTCCGGACACGCGTCGGCGCCCCGGACCGCGCGGGTCCGGGGCGCCGATCGGCAGGGCCGGGCGTCAGTTCTTCAGCTTCTCCAGACCGTCCGCGAAGCGGTCGATCACGCGGGCGTAGCCGGCCGCGCTCGGCGGGGCGACCGAGTACCACGGCACGTAGGCGTCGTCCTTCGCCGCGGTCGTCTTCTGCCACACGGGCTGGGCCTTGAGGCTCTTGAGCGCCGCGGAGCCACCGCGGGCGTCCCAGATCGCGACCTGGGCGTCGTACTCGTCGGCCTTCTCCCAGCTCAGGGACTGCCAGTAGCCGCCCTCGTCGAGCTTCTTGGGCGTGACGATCTTGAGCTTCAGGACGTCGCGGTAGTACTTGAGGTCCGGGTTGGCGCCGGGGTTCGAGACGTAGAGGACGTCGGCCGCCGGCGAGACGGCCTCGATGGTCGGGTCGCCCTTGGCCTTCGCGGCGGCCTGCAGGCGCTTGCCGGCGGCGTCGAACGCGTCGCGACCCTTCGTGTAGTCGGCCTTGTCGGCCCCCAGCGCGGTCGCGATCCGCTCGGTGCTGTCGAAGATCTGCGGCAGGGTGCGGTCCTGGAAGTTGATGACCGCGATGTCATAGGCCTTCTTGATCTTCTTCTCGGTCGCCTCGTTGACGTACCAGAGCTGCGGCTTGAGGTACGTGCTCGTGATGACGAGGTCGGGCTTGAGCTCGGCCATCTTCTCGACGTCGACGTCGCCGTACTCGCCCTTCCCGGTCAGGTCGGTGACCTTGCTCCGGTCGAGGCCCTCGGCCTGCACGTCGGGCTTGCCGTCGGGGTCCTCGAGCGGGCCGAACACGCCGACGATGCGGTCGCCGAGGCCGAGGTCGGTCAGCGCTGCAGCGACCGAGGACTGCGCGACGATGCGCTTCGGCGTCGCGTCGAGGGAGATCTTCGTGCCGAGGTCGTCGGTGAAGGTCCAGGCGCCGTCGCCGGACTTGTCCGACGAGCCGCACGCGGCGAGGGGGAGGACGAGGGCCGCGACGAGCGCGACCAGACGGGTCTTCTTCATGGAAGGTGAGCCTAACCTAGCCTGAGCGTGCCGCGCAGGTCACGGTCGCGGATGAGACGGACGCCACGCCTAGCGGTCGGCCCGCTTCTCCAGCGCGGCGACGTCACGCTCGGCTGCGGCGGCGGCGAGGGAGGCCGCGTCCTCGTCCTCCGCCGCGGCGCGTACCGCCTGCTGCGTCGTCCGGGTGCGGGCGAGGGCGGCGTCCTCGTCCGCGCGGGCCTGCTCGAGCTCGCGCTCGAGGTCCTCGCGCCGAGCCACCGCCGCGTCCCGCGCCGCGAGCGCCGACTCGTGCTCGACCTGCGCGGCGTCGAGCTCCGTGCGGGGCGCGGTCGAGCGCCTCGGTCGCCTCGGTCACGGCCTCACGGGCCGCCGCGAGCCGGTCCGTCGTCGAGCGCCGAGGGGCCGCTCGGCGCGTCGGCGCGATCCCGGTCGCGCCGAATCCGCTCGCCTCGAGCGGTCGGTCCAGGCACCCGGCCAGGACCGCCTGCGCCGCGTCGGGGTCCAGGGCGACCGCGCGGAGGGATGCCGTCACCCCCTCCATCGCGCCGGCCGACGCCGCGAGCCCGGTGACCTGCACGGCGGCCGCCACCGCGGTCCGCGACGTGGCCCGGCGCTCCTTCTCGAGCTCGCGCAGCGCCGCTCCGTCGCCGTCCGCCTGCGCGTCGCGCATCCGGTCCCCGAGGTCGGCGAGCGCTTCGACGACGTCGGGCCGCTCGCGCGCGACCCGGTTGACGGCCCAGGCGGCGAGGGTCGGCTTGCGCAGCTGCTTGACCCGCGTCCGGTCGGCGCCGGTCAGCTCCGCCGCCGCGGTGTCACGGGCCGCCGTGAAGTCCTCGGGCCGCAGGCCGTAGAGGCGTCGGACCACGGCGTCGACGTCGCTCATCGCCCCAGTATCGGCCAGACCCGGCAGGGCGGCGGCTCTGGACCGCAGGGCGCGCCGGGTCCACGATGGGGCCATGGTCCGCACCAGCGTCGACGTGTCACGCGAGGTCGAGGCCCCACCCCGCGTCGTCTTCGCACTGCTCGCCGACCCTCGCCGGCACGCCGAGATCGACGGGTCCGGCATGGTGCGCGCCGACGACGGGGCCGAGCCGATCACCGCGCCCGGGCAGGTGTTCCGCATGCACGTGCACCATCCTCGTGCCGGCGACTACCGCACCGACAACCTCGTCACCCGGTTCGAGCCCGACGTCGAGATCGCCTGGCGCACCGGCAGCATCGACGCGCCGCCCCCTGGCTGGGAGTGGCGCTGGCGTGTCGAGGCGAGCGACCAGGGATCACTCGTGTCCCTCACCTACGACTGGTCCGACGTCCACGACCCCGCGATGCACGAACGGGTCGGCGGGTTCCCGGCCGTGCCCGTGGCAGCGCTCGAGCGGACCCTCGACCGGCTCGCCGAGGTCGTCGGCGGTGGATCCGCAACCTCCTGAGGATCCACCGCTCCCCCGGGACCGTCAGCGGGAGGCGGCGAGCAGGTCCTCGACGGTCGTCAGCTTGACCCGCGGACGACCCGCGGCGAGGCCGGCGTCGACCTCGCGGCGCTCGATGGCCCGCACCCCGGCGCCCCTGACCAGCCGCGGCTGGCGGCGCTGCAGCAGCTTGACGAAAGCCCGGGTCGACGCCGACGGCCGGGCGAGGCGGCCAACCGCGGCGTCCGCCAGCAGCGCGTCGAGGGTGTCCCCCGCCGAGATCCGGTTGGCACCGATGCCGCCCTGCGAGCCGCGCTTGGCCCAGCCGACGACGTACGCACCCGGCACGGGCTCCCCGGTGGCTGGGTCGACCACCCGGCCGTCCTCGTTCGGGATGAGCCCGCGCTCCTCGTCGAAGGGCAGCCCGGGCACGGCGCGACCGCGACGGCCGATGGAGCTGACGAGGAGTCGCGTCGGTGCCTCGACCTCGCCGCCGGGCCCGGCGACCGTGACCGACGCGAGCGAGCCGTCGCCGTGGGCCGCCGTGACCCGGCGGTCGAACGCCAGCACGAGCCGGCGACCCGGCTCGGGCTCGGCGGTCCAGTCGCTGCGGACGCGCCGGCGGTCGGCCAGCAGGGCCGCGGTCGTGCCGGGTGCCGCCGCGTCGAGGGCGGCGACGGTCGCCTCGTCGTCCTCGACGCACAGCTCGATGCCGTCGGGCAGGGTGAGGAGCTCGGGCCTGGTGAAGGCCGCGTGCTCCGGGCCGCGGCGGCCGAGCAGCACGACCTCGCGCACGTCGGCCCCGCGCAGCGCGCTCAGGGCGTGGTCGGCGATCTCCGTGGTCCCCAGCCGCGCCGGGTCGCTGAGCAGGATCCGGGCGACGTCCAGGGCGACGTTGCCGTTGCCGACGACGAACACCCGGCCGTCGGGCACGGTGATCGCGTCACCGGCGACGTCGGGGTCGCCGTTGTACCAGGCGACCGTCTCGGTCGAGCCGTGCACGCCGGCGAGGTCCTCACCGGGGATGCCGAGGCGCCGGTCCTCGGGGGCGCCCACGCCGTAGACGACCGCGTCGTGGTGCTGGAGCAGCTCCTCGTGGGAGACGTGCGTGCCGACCTCGACGTTCATGTACATGCGGGCCCGCGGATGGTCGTAGGTCCAGCCGAAGGTGTCCTGCACGCGCTTGGTGTCCGGGTGGTCGGGCGCGACGCCGGCGCGCAGCAGGCCGCCCGGGACCGGCAGCCGGTCGAGGAAGGAGACCTGGCCGTCGGTGGCTGCCAGCAGCTCGCGCGCCGTGTACGTCGCGGCCGGTCCGGTGCCGACGACCGCGACCCGCAGCCCGCTCGGCACACCGGGACGCACCCGCGCGTGCGTCTGCTGCTTGGCGACCTCGCGTTCCGGCCGCTGCTCGTAGTAGGCGGCGTTCAGCTCGGCGAAGACCGCCTCCCCGCCGCGCAGGATCTCGATCGGCTTGACGGCCGACGCCGGGCAGGCGTCGGCGCACGCGCCGCAGTCGATGCAGGAGCGCGGGTCGACGTAGAGGATGTCGGTCGTGCCGAAGTCGGGCTCCCCCGGTGTCGGGTGGATGCAGTCGACAGGGCACACCTCGACGCACGAGGCGTCGGAGCAGCAGCTCTGGGTGATCGCGAAGGCCATGCGTCCGTCCCGCTCAGAGCATGTGGACGCGCCGGTAGAGGCGCTTCGCGGCCGGCGTGAGCAGGCCCGCCTCGTCCAGGAAGTCCATCAGGTGCACGCACGACAGCCGCATGAGCGCGTGGTGGTGCTCGTTGTTCTTCGCGGCCTTGACGGCCTCCTTCACGTCCAGCCCGGCCTCGGCGTACACCTCGGGCTGGACGAGGCTCTTGACGATGAAGTAGCCGACGGTCGCGATCTGCAGGGCGCTCGCGCGGCGGCGGGCCTCGGAGATGCCCTTCATCGCCTCGAGGGTCTCGTGGCGCGCGAACTTCATGTGGCGCGACTCCTCGACGACGTGGATCTTGCAGATCGTCTTGACCTGCGGCGCCACGGTCTCGCCGCGCATCCAGTCACGCTGCATGACGTCGAGGACCTCCTCGGCGACGAGGATCGACGTGTAGGCGACCTCGCCCCGGGCGGTCAGCTTGAGCAGCTTCGCGGCCTGGTGCAGCGCCTTGGCGGGCAGGTAGGAGCGGCCGGCGATCAGCTGCGCACCCTTGGCGAACATGATCGAGTGGCGGCACTCGTCGGCGATCTCGGTGAGGGCGAACTGGAACTCGCTGCTCGCGTAGTCCTTGTCGTAGATGTCGACGAGGAGCATCTGCTGCAGCAGCATCTCGAACCAGATGCCGATGCTCGCGACGCTCGCGGCCTCGTGGCGCGTCAGCGTGGCGCGCTGCTCGGGCGACATCCGCTCCCACAGCTCGGTGCCGTAGAGCGTGCACCACTCCGGGTTGACGCCGTCGTGCAGCGGGTCGAGCGGGGCGTCCCAGTCGACCTCCTTCTCCGGGTCGTAGGAGAGCGTGGCCGACGAGCTCAGCAGACGCTCGAGCACGCCGTCGCGCTCGACCTCCTCGCGGAAGCGGGTGGCCGTCTCCGGTGCGGTGTCCATGAGCGTCATGAGGGGCTCCTCGTCTCGACAACATCTATGTGCCATCTGCGATGTCACGTTCCATACCCACAGTATGGCGACGGTGCGCGAGCCGCAAGGGACGCCGGCGGACAGGGCGCGAGACGCTCGTCACGGCGGCGGACCGGCCCCCGCGGAGCGGGTCAGGCGCGGTCGGCGAGGTACGACCGGCCGAGGGCGGTCGACGCCCGGGCCAGCCACGCGTCCTCGACGGCGACCTCGAGGCGCGCGGGGTCGACGACCTCGAGCTGCACGAGGTAGCCCGGGTGCCGGGCGAGGTGCTCGATCGTGAACAGGCCCGGAACGCCCTCGGCGAGGATCGCGTCGCGCTCGGCGAGGTCCTCGGTGCGCAGGCCGACGATGTCGCCGCTCGGCACCGGGTCGTCACCGAAGCGCCGCACGTCCGCCTTCGAGAACGGGCGCACCCAGCAGAAGACCGCCTTCTCGACGAACCAGGCCCGGTTCCCGAACGTCGTGCCCTCGTGCACCTGCGGCAGCGCGGTGCAGAGGCGCTCGACGTCGGAGAGAGTGGGCACGGACCCGAGGCTAGACGGACCGACCGGCCGACGGAAGCCTCGACGCGGCCCGCACGCGACGAGGCCCGCCGTCCCAGCGGGACGACGGGCCTCGTGCGGTGCGGTGCGACTCAGTGGTTGTGGCCGGCGTGCGCGTCGGCCTCCTCGTCGGCCGGCTTGTCGGCCACGAGGGTCTCGGTCGTCAGCAGCATCGCGGTGATCGACGCGGCGTTGGCCAGCGCGGAGCGCGTGACCTTGACCGGGTCGAGGATGCCCTGCGCGATCAGGTCGCCGTACTCGCCGGTGGCCGCGTTGTAGCCCTCACCGGACTCACGGACCTTCGAGACCACGACCTCGCCGGAGACGCCGCCGTTGCGGGCGATCCACTCGAGCGGCGCGTCGGAGCCCAGGCGCACGATGCGCACGCCCACGGCCTCGTCGCCGGACAGTCCGAGGTCGCCCTCGAGGACCGAGACGGCCTGGACGAGCGCGGAGCCGCCGCCGGGGACGATGCCCTCCTCGATCGCCGCGCGGGTCGCCGAGACGGCGTCCTCGATGCGGTGCTTCTTCTCCTTGAGCTCGACCTCGGTGGCCGCGCCGACCTGGATCACGCACACGCCGCCGGCGAGCTTCGCGAGCCGCTCCTGGAGCTTCTCGCGGTCCCAGTCGGAGTCGGTGAGCTCGATCTCGGCCTTGATCTGGTTGACCCGGCCCTCGACCTCGGCCGCGTCGCCGCCGCCGTCGATGATCGTCGTGTCGTCCTTCGTGACGACGACGCGCCGCGCGGTGCCGAGCACCTCGAGGCCGACCTGGTCCAGCTTGAGACCGACGTCGGGGGTCACGACCGTCGCGCCCGTGAGGGTCGCGATGTCCTGCAGCATCGCCTTGCGGCGGTCGCCGAAGGCCGGGGCCTTGACCGCGACCGACGTGAAGGTGCCGCGGATCTTGTTGACGACCAGGGTCGACAGCGCCTCGCCCTCGACGTCCTCGGCGATGACGAACAGCGTCTTGTTCGCGCCGATGACCTTCTCGAGCAGCGGCAGCAGCTCGGCGACGGCCGAGATCTTGCCCTGGTGGACGAGCACGTACGGGTCGTCGAGGACGGCCTCCATGCGCTCGGTGTCGGTGACCATGTACGGCGACAGGTAGCCCTTGTCGAACTGCATGCCCTCGGTGAAGTCGAGGTTCGTACCGAGGGTGTTGGACTCCTCGACCGTGATGACGCCGTCCTTGCCGACCTTGTCGAAGGCCTCGGCGATGAGCTCGCCGATGTGCGCGTCGCGCGACGAGACCGTCGCGACCGACGTCATGTCCTTGACGTCGTCGACCTGGCGGGCGACCTCGTGCAGGCGCTCGGTCACCGCGGCCACGGCGGCCTCGATGCCCTTCTTCAGGCCGACCGGGTTCGCGCCGGCCGCGACGGCCCGCAGGCCCTCGTGGACCATGGCCTGCGCCAGGACGGTGGCGGTGGTCGTGCCGTCACCGGCGACGTCGTTGGTCTTGGTGGCGACCTCCTTGGCGAGCTGCGCGCCGAGGTTCTCGAACGGGTCGTCCAGCTCGACCTCACGGGCGACGGTCACGCCGTCGTTCGTGATCGTGGGGGCGCCCCACTTCTTGTCGAGGACGACGTAGCGGCCCTTGGGGCCGAGGGTGACCTTGACGGTGTCGGCGAGCTTGTCGACGCCGCGCTCGAGGGCGCGGCGGGCGTCCTCGTCGAACTCCAGGATCTTGGGCATCGGAATCCTTCGTGTGGAAAGTGGCTGGTGGTGGGACGGACGCGCCCCGGGTCACCAGCGGCGACCCGGGGCGTCAGTCGTCAGGAGACGACGGCGAGGACGTCGCGCGCGGACAGGATGAGGAACTCCTGGCCGCCGTGCTTGACCTCGGTGCCGCCGTACTTGCTGAAGAGCACGCGATCGCCGACGGCGACGTCCAGCGGGACGCGGTTGCCGTTGTCGTCGACACGGCCGGGGCCCACGGCCACGACCTCGCCCTCCTGGGGCTTCTCCTTGGCGGTGTCCGGGATGACGAGACCGGACGCGGTGGTCTGCTCGGCCTCGACCGCCTTGATGACGATGCGGTCCTCGAGCGGCTTGATCGTCGACACTGGTCGACCTCCCATGTTTTCACGGAAACGAACGATGGTTGGGGGTGTGCACGCCGTCGCGGGGGCCGTGCACGGGCTGGCACTCAGGACTCCCGAGTGCCAATCCCGAAACTAGCACACCGCTGGCACTCGCCGGAACCGAGTGCTAAGTGGGCGTCCTCGCTGGCGCTCGGACTCGCTTCCTGTGCTTCGCAGGGCGAAGCACAGGGCCACTTCGGGCGCTCCGCGCCCGCATGGTCCCGTTGCCGGCAGCGCTCCGCACCCGGGCGCTTCGGGCGCTCCGCGCCCGCGTGATCGGGACGCCGACTGCGGTCGACGAGCCACCTCACCCGGCGACTGAGCTTGTCAAAGCCTCCCCAGCCAACCCCTCGGCGGTCTCAGGGTCCCTGGGGCGGGCGGCGGGGGCGCTGGGAGGATGAGGGCGTGGACCTGGAGACGTTCGAGCAGCTGCTCACCCCCACGGGCCAGGCGCTCCTCGCCGAGGTCCACGCGCGAGCCGGCCTCGAGTCCGACCTCGCGCTCGGCACCCGGCTGCGTCGCGACCACCCGGTCGAGCTCGTGGCCGCCGCCGTCACCCAGAACCATCTGCGCGGACTGGCCCGCACCAAGCTCGGCGACGACGCCCAGCACCTCTACCTGACCCACGACGCGCTGCAGCAGGCCACCCGCGCGAGCGTCGCCCGCCACCGCGCCGAGCGCCTGGCCGCGTCCGGCGCGACCGCCGTGGTCGACCTCGGCTGCGGCATCGGCGCGGACCTGCTCGCGTTCGCCCGGGCGGGCCTGCGCGTGCGCGGCGTCGAGCAGGACCCCGTCCGGGCGGCGATCGCCCGCGCCAACCTGGCGGCGCTCGACCTTCAGGGCGAGGTCGTGTGCGGGGACGCCACCGAGGTCGACGTCGCGGACGACGAGGTGGCGTTCCTCGACCCGGCTCGCCGCGACGGCCGGGGCCGCGTCTTCGACCCCGACGTCATGAGCCCGCCGTGGTCGGTCGTCACCGCGCACCTGCTGGCGGGCGGCGTCGTCAAGACGATGCCGGGCCTGCCGCACGAGCTGGTGCCCGACGGCGTCGAGGCGGAGTGGGTCAGCGACGGCGGTGACCTCGTCGAGGCCTGCCTCTGGGGCGTGGGCCGGGGCCGGGTCGCCCGGCGCGCGACCGCCCTGCCGTCCGGCGCGCAGCTGACCGGGACCGGCGAGCGCGGGAGCGTCGGGCCGCTCGGGCCGTGGCTGCACGAGCCGGACGACGCCGTGATTCGCTCGGGCCTGGTGGGCGCGCTGGCCGAGGAGCTCGGTGGCCACCTGGTCGACCCCCGCATCGCCTACGTCACGACCGACGAGCCGGTCGACCACCCGCTCGCGCGCTCGTTCCGGGTGCTCGAGGAGCTCCCCTTCCGCGAGAAGCAGCTCAGGGCGGCCCTGGTCGCGCGCGACGTCGGCACCCTGACGGTCAAGAAGCGCGGCGTCGACGTCGTCCCCGAGCAGCTCGTGCGCCGGCTCCGGCTCAAGGGCTCGACGCCCGCGACGATCGTCCTGACCCGGATCGACGACGACGCGGCCTGCCTTCTCGTCGACCCGGTCCCTCGCTGACGTCGCGCGCCGGACGTCACGACGCACAACGCGCTGCCCTCGACGGGCTGCGGTTCACCCGCTTGGGTGGGTCGACCGCAGTCCGGGCGAGGCAAGCTTCACGACTCAAGGGAGGCTTCCCTCGATCGGTGTCGGTCTACCCGCTTGAGCGGGTGAACCGCGGACCGCGGGCGGGTCAGGCGGCGACGACCTGGGTGACCGGCATGCTCGAGTCGACCGGCAGGTCGAGGGAGGACGGCGGCAGGCCGGCGCGCACGACCTCGGCGCCGAGGGCGGCGACCATCGCGCCGTTGTCGGTGCACAGGCCGGGGCGCGGCACCCGCACGGAGATGCCCGCGGCGGCGGCACGCTGCTCGACGAGCTCGCGCAGCCGACCGTTGGCCGCGACGCCACCCCCGACGACGAGCGTGTCGACGCCCTCGGCGCGGCACGCCTCGACCGCCTTGGCCGTGAGGACGTCGACGACGGCGTCCTGGAACGAGGCGGCGACGTCGGGCACGACGACCTCGCGGCCGGCGAGCTGCTCGCGCTGGACGTGCCGCGCGACCGCGCTCTTGAGGCCCGAGAACGAGAAGTCGTAGCGGTAGCGCTCGAGGTCCCGCGAGCGCGTGAGGGCCCGTGGGAAGTCGATGGCGGTGCCGTCGCCCTCGCGCGCGGCCCGGTCGATGTGCGGACCACCCGGGTAGGGCAGGCCGAGCAGCCGGGCGACCTTGTCGAAGGCCTCCCCCGCGGCGTCGTCGATCGTCGAGCCGAGCATCGTGACGTCGGTCGCGAGGTCGTCGACGAGCAGGATCTCGGTGTGTCCGCCGCTCACCAGCAGCGCACCGACGCGGCCGTCGAACCGACCGTGCTCGAGCTGGTCGACGGCGACGTGCGCGACGAGGTGGTTGACGCCGTACAGCGGCTTGTCGTGCGCCAGCGCGAGCGCCTTCGCGGCGGCGACGCCGACGAGCAGGGCACCGGTCAGCCCGGGCCCGCTCGTCACGGCGATCGCGTCGACGTCGTCGGGGCCGAGCCCGGCCTGCTCGTAGGCCTGCTGGAGGGTGGGGACCATCGCCTCGAG
>JAQIJP010000038.1:0-16656 GCA_036946185.1 Aeromicrobium erythreum | reverse complement strand
CGTCCTCGTAGCCGTCGACGTGGTCGCGCATCATCGCGTCGAGCTCGTCGCCGATGCCGAGCGAGTCGTCGAGCACCACCCGCGCGCACGTGCTCGATGCCGCCCTCGACGGACTCGAGCCACGGCGCGGTGCGCTGCAGCCGGTCGGCGGTGCGCACGTAGTAGAGCAGGAACCGGTCGATGGCCCGCACGAGCTCCTCGGTCGTGAGGTCCTCGGCGAACACGCTGGGCGTGCCGCGGCGTGAACCCGCCGTTGCCGCCGACGTACATGTTCCAACCGTTCTCGGTCGCGATGACGCCCACGTCCTTGCCGCGCGCCTCCGCGCACTCGCGGGCGCACCCCGAGACGCCGAGCTTGATCTTGTGCGGCGAGCGCAGGCCGCGGTAGCGCAGCTCGAGCGCGATCGCGAGGCCGACCGAGTCCTGCACGCCGTACCGGCACCAGGTCTGGCCGACGCACGACTTCACGGTGCGCAGGGACTTGCCGTACGCGTGGCCGGACTCGAAGCCCGCGTCGACGAGCCGGGTCCAGATCGCCGGCAGCTGCTCGATGCGGGCGCCGAACAGGTCGATCCGCTGGCCGCCGGTGATCTTGGTGTAGAGGTCGAACTCCCGGGCCACCTCGCCGATCGCGATGAGTCCCTCGGGCGTCACCCTCGCCGCCGGGGATGCGGGGCACGACGGAGTACGTGCCGTCCTTCTGCAGGTTGGCCATGACGTGGTCGTTGGTGTCCTGCAGCGCGGCGTTCTCGCCGTCGAGGACGTGGCCGCGCCCCAGGCTCGACAGGATCGACGCGACGACCGGCCGGCACACGTCGCAGCCGCGTCCGCGGCCGTGCCGGGCGATGATCTCGCTGAACGTCGTCAGCCCGGTGATGCGGACGATCTCGTACAGCTCGGGCCGGCCCACGTCGAAGTGCTCGCACAGCGCCGCGCTGACCTCGATGCCCTGGGCCGTGAGCTCGTGCTCGACGAGCCGCTTCACCAGTGGCGTGCACGAGCCGCACACGGTCCCGGCCTTCGTGCACGCCTTGACCCCCGCGACATCGGTGCAGCCGCCGTCGGTGACGGCGCAGCGGATGGTCCCGGCGCTCACGTTGCTGCACGAGCAGACCGTCGCCCTCGTCGGGCAGGCCGTCGCCGCTCGGCGGCTCGACGCCCTCCGGCAGCAGCCAGGCCGTGGGGTCCGCCCCGAGCGGGTGACCGACCATGGGGCCGCAGCGACGTGTACGCCTCGGCGTCGCCGACGAGCACGCCGCCGAGCAGCTCGGAGGCGTCGTCGCTCATGACGAGCTTCTTGTAGACGCCCGCGACCGGGTCGGCGTAGACGACCTCGAGGCTCCCGTCCTGCGTCGCGAACGCGTCGCCGAAGCTCGCGACGTCGACCCCCCAGCAGCTTGAGCTTCGTCGACAGGTCGGCGCCCTCGAAGGTCGCGTCGCCGCCGAGCAGCCGGTCCACGACGACCTCGGCCATCGTGTAGCCGGGCCCCACGAGGCCCCACACCCGTCCGGCGACGTGGGCGACCTCGCCGACGGCGTAGACGTCGTCGGCGCTCGTGCGGCACGTCGGGTCGGCGAGGACCCCACCGCGCTCGTGGACCGCGAGACCCGCGGCCCGGGCGAGCTCGTCCCGCGGGCGCACGCCGGTCGCGAAGACGACGACGTCGACCGGACGGCTCGTGCCGTCGGCGAAGTGCATCGACCGCACCCGGCCGTCACGGCCGGCCCGGACGCGCTGGGTCGCCGTCGACGTGAGCACCTCGACCCCGAGCTGCTCGACCAGACGACGCAGCGCGGCCCCGCCGCCGGCGTCGACCTGCAGCGGCATGAGCCGGTCGGCGAACTCGACGACGGTCGCCTCGGCCCCGAGCTCGCGCAGCGCGCCGGCCGCCTCGAGCCCGAGCAGGCCGCCGCCCACGACCACGCCGCGGACGGGTCGGTCTCCGCGGGCCCGGTCGCCGACCCAGGCGCGGAGCTCGGCGACGTCGTCGACCGTCCGGTAGACGAAGCAGCCGGGCAGGTCGGCGCCCTCGACGGGCGGCACCGCGGCGTACGACCCCCGTCGCGAGCACGAGCGCGTCGTACGCGAACGTCCCGCCGCGGGCGCTGACCGTCCGCGCCTCGGGGTCGATCGCCGTGACCGGCGAGCTGCGGTACAGCCGGACCCCCGGCGTGTGCCACAGCCCGCGGTCGCCGAGCAGCAGCTCCTCCGGGTCGCGCACGGTGAAGAAGGAGGTCAGCGCCACGCGGTCGTAGGGCGGCCGGCTCTCCTCGCCGAGCACCTCGATCGACCAGGTGTCCGTCGCGCCCCGCTCGACCATCGCCTCGACGAGCCGCTGGGCGACCATGCCGGCTCCGACGACCACGAGTCGCTTGCGCTCCATGACCTCTCCTCTCCGTCCGTGCCGGGCCCGGTCAGCGCGCCGGCGCGAGCTCGGGCTGGACGTCGGCCGTCGTCGCGGCGCGCGGGGTGCGCTGCGCCGCGGTCCGGCCGTGCGTCACGAACATCGCGAGGCCGGTGAAGAGCAGGCCGCCGACGAGGTTGCCGAGGACGGTCGGGATCTCGTTCCAGACGAGGTAGTCGCCGATCGTGAAGTCGCCGCCGAGCATGATGCCGGAGGGGAACAGGAACATGTTGACGACGGAGTGCTCGAAGCCCATCGCGAAGAACAGCATGATCGGCATCCACATCGCGATGACCTTGCCGGGCACGTCGGTCGCCATCATCGCGCCGATGACACCGGTCGAGACCATCCAGTTGCAGAGCATCCCGCGCACGAACAGCGTGAGCATGCCGGCGGCGCCGTAGGCCTCGTAGCCCAGCGTGCGGCCCTCGCCGATGTGGCCGATCGCCTGGCCGACCTCGTTCGGGCTCGTCGAGAAGGCGTACGTGAAGGTGATCGCCATCAGGACGGCGACGACGATCGCGCCGGCGAAGTTGCCCACGAACACGAGGCCCCAGTTGCGCAGGACCCCCGCCCCAGGTGACGCCGGGACGCTTGTCGAGCCGGGCGAGCGGGGCGAGGACGAAGACGCCGGTCAGCAGGTCGTACCCGAGCAGGTACAGCATCACGAAGCCGACGGGGAACAGGATCGCGCCGACGATCGGCACGCCCGTCTGGACGCTCACGGTGACCGCGAAGACCGCGGCGAGCGCGAGGATGCCTCCGGCCATGGCGGCGCGGATCAAGGTGTCGCGGGTCGACATGAGGACCTTGCTGGCCCCCGCGTCCGCCATGGCGGTCACGAGGTCGGCGGGCTTGACGTAGGACATGCGTGCTCCTGGGAGGTCGTGACGGCGTGGCCGTCGGTCTTCCCGGGACGCTACGGACGACGCGTTTCGCCGGAGGTGCCCTGACGAACCGCCCAGGTAACACCTTCCTCGCACCGGGGAGCGGGCCGGTGTGAGAACTCCGCGCCGACGGGCCGGCCGGGTGGTGCACCTCACGCGAGGATTGGTTGCGAACGTCAACCACTGGTCATAAAGTTGTGAAAGTCAACCAACGTCGTTCCAGAGAAGAGAGGTCCCGGTGTCCACGACCACCACCGTCTCGGCCGAGCAGTCCGGCCGGATGAGCCACCGCGAGATCCTGGAGGCCCTCAGCGGCCTGCTGCTCGCCATGTTCGTGGCCATGCTGTCCAGCACCGTCGTCACCAACGCCCTCCCGCGCATCGTCACGGACTTGAACGGCAGCCAGACCGGCTACACGTGGGTCGTCGTCGCGACGCTCCTGGCGATGACCGCCACCACCCCGATCTGGGGCAAGCTGGCCGACCTCTTCAGCAAGAAGCTCCTCGTGCAGACCGCCCTCGTGATCTTCACGATCGGCTCGGTCATCGCCGCGTCGGCGCACTCGATGGAGGTGCTGATCGGCGCCCGCGTCGTCCAGGGCCTCGGCGTCGGCGGCCTGACCGCGCTGGTCCAGGTCGTCATCGCCTCGATGGTCACGCCCCGCGAGCGCGGCCGGTACTCCGGCTACATCGGTGCGGTCTTCGCCCTCGCGACCGTGAGCGGCCCACTCATCGGCGGCCTCATCGTCGACAGCCCGATCGGCTGGCGCGGCTGCTTCTTCGTCGGCCTGCCCTTCGCGATCGCGGCGTTCGTCGTCCTGCAGCGCACGCTGCACCTGCCCGTCGTCAAGCGTGACGTCTCCATCGACTACCTCGGCGCGACCCTGCTCGTCGGCGGCGTCAGCATGCTGCTCGTCTGGGTCTCGCTCGGCGGCTCCAGCTTCGCCTGGACCTCGACCACCTCGTACCTGCTGGTCGCCGGCGCGGTCGTCGTGATCGCGCTCGCGATCCTCGTCGAGGGCAAGGTCGCCACCGAGCCCGTCATCCCGCTGCGGCTCTTCCGCGACCGCACCACGACGCTCGCCACGGTGGCCTCGATCATGATCGGCGTCGCGATGTTCGGCGCGACCGTCTACCTGAGCCAGTACTTCCAGTACGCGCGCGGCATGAGCCCGACCGAGGCCGGCCTGATGTCCATCGCGATGGTCGGCGGCCTGCTCGTCTCGAGCATCACGTCCGGCCGCATCATCAGCCGGACCGGCGTCTGGAAGCGCTGGATCGTCGGCGGCATGATCCTCGTGACCGTGGGCTTCGGCCTGCTCGGCACGATCGACGCCACCACCTCGCTGTGGGTCGTCGGCTCGTTCATGGCGCTCGTCGGCCTCGGTCTCGGCGCCACGATGCAGAACCTCGTCCTGGCCGTGCAGAACAACACGCGCCTGGAGGACATGGGCGCCGCGAGCTCGGTCGTCGCGTTCTTCCGCTCCATCGGTGGCTCCGCCGGCGTCGCCGTCCTGGGCACCGTCCTGAGCCACGACGTCCGCTCCAACGTGAGCGACGGCGTCAAGCAGCTGGCCGCCGAGGGCAGGCTCGACCAGGCCGACCTGGCCGCCATGAAGCACTCCACGGGGCACATCCCCGACCTCAAGGAGCTGCCGGCCGCGTTCCGCTCGTTGTACGAGGCGTCGTTCGGCGAGGCGTTCGGGCACATCTTCCTCGTGGCCACGCCGTTCGCGATCGCCGCGCTGTTGTGCATCCTGTTCATCCGCGAGGTGCCGCTGCGCACCACGATCCAGAAGGACGAGGAGGCGCTCGAGGCGACCGGCGAGCGCGCCGACGTGGTCGTGCCGGAGCAGGCCCCGCGCGAGGAGCAGCCGGTCGGCGTGGCCCACCACGTCGCCGACGACGAGCCGAAGCACGTGGCCGACCCCGAGCACCCGGCCGAGCCGGTGACCGCGCAGCACGGTGCGCACCACGGGGGCGAGCACAAGCTGGTCGCGGGAGAGCACCGGGCATGACCACCCGGGTGGCGCGGCGGTCCGACCAGCGGGTGCGCGCGCTGAGCGCGGTCGAGGACGAGATCGGCCGACTCATGCGCCGCGCCCGCCGGGCGGTCGCCGAGCGCGCGGCGCTCGTCCACCCGGACATGCACCCCGCGTCGTACCTGATGCTGACCCTCATCGCCGACCAGGGCCCGATCCGCGGCGGCGAGGTCGGCTGCCAGCTGCAGATCGACAAGGCGGCGGTCAGCCGGTACGCGCAGCACCTGCTCGACCTCGGCCTCGTCGAGCGCATGCCCGACCCCGACGACGGTCGGGCCAGCCTGCTGAGCGTCAGCCCCGAGGGCCGACGCCGCGTCGACGCGATCGACGACAGCCGGCGTGCCACGCTCGACGAGCGCCTGTCGGGCTGGTCCGACACGGACCTCGCCGACCTCGCCGAGGTGCTCGGCCGCTACAACGCCACCCTCGACTGACCCGCTCCCCGGTCGCCATCCCGGGGAACTGAGGGTTTCCGGCTGTCACGGCGACCGTGAACCCTCAGGCTGCGTGCCCGGGACAGCGCCGACGTGGCTGTGACCCAGGTCTCCTCCGTCCTGGGGAGCCGGGGGAATCTTGGAGCTCCCTCGAGAGTTGATATGATCAGACTCAAGTCAGTTGACTTCGAATCTTCAAGAACATCCCCCGAGCAGTTCCCCATCACAGGAGGCATCCCATGGCACGCGCCGTCGGCATCGATCTCGGCACGACGAACTCCGTCGTCGCCGTGCTGGAGGGCGGAGAGCCCACCGTCATCGCGAACTCGGAGGGCGCGCGCACGACCCCGTCGGTCGTCGCGTTCGCCAAGGACGGCGAGGTCCTCGCCGGCGAGGTCGCCAAGCGTCAGGGCGTCACGAACGTCGACCGCACGATCCGGTCCGTCAAGCGCCACATCGGCACCGACTGGAAGACCGAGATCGACGGCAAGTCGTTCAACCCGCAGCAGATCAGCGCCTTCATCCTGCAGAAGCTCAAGCGGGACGCCGAGGCCTACCTGGGTGAGGAGGTCACCGACGCGGTGATCACCGTCCCGGCCTACTTCAACGACCACCAGCGTCAGGCGACCAAGGAGGCCGGCGAGATCGCGGGCCTCAACGTCAGCCGCATCATCAACGAGCCCACCGCGGCCGCGCTCGCGTACGGCCTGGAGAAGGACGACGACCAGACGATCCTCGTCTTCGACCTCGGTGGCGGCACGTTCGACGTGTCGCTGCTCGAGATCGGCGACGGCGTCATCGAGGTCAAGGCGACGAGCGGCGACAACCACCTCGGTGGTGACGACTGGGACAACGCGGTCGTCGACTGGCTCGTCACGACCTTCAAGTCCAAGACCGGCATCGACCTGACCAAGGACAAGATGGCGATGCCGCGCATCCGTGAGGCCGCCGAGCGCGCCAAGATCGAGCTCTCGAGCTCGTCGAGCACCTCGATCAACCTGCCGTACATCACGGTCCAGGACGGCAGCCCCGTCTTCCTCGACGAGACGCTGACCCGTAGCGAGTTCGAGAAGATCACGAGCGACCTGCTCGAGCGCACCAAGGCGCCGTTCACCAACGTGATCAAGGACGCCGGCATCACCGTCGGCGACATCGACCACGTCGTGCTGGTCGGCGGCTCGACCCGCATGCCCGCCGTGAGCGAGCTCGTCAAGCAGCTCACCGGCGGCAGGGAGCCCAACAAGGGCGTCAACCCCGACGAGGTCGTGGCCGTCGGCGCGAGCCTGCAGGCGGGCGTCCTCAAGGGCGAGGTCAAGGACGTGCTGCTGCTCGACGTCACCCCGCTGAGCCTCGGCATCGAGACCAAGGGC
The DNA here is from genome assembly GCA_036946185.1 of Aeromicrobium erythreum. Lineage (GTDB taxonomy): Bacteria > Actinomycetota > Actinomycetes > Propionibacteriales > Nocardioidaceae > Aeromicrobium > Aeromicrobium erythreum_A. The sequence continues at coordinate 9,519 of JAQIJP010000038.1, read as the reverse complement.
GGCGTCATGACGAAGCTCATCGAGCGCAACACGACGATCCCGACCAAGCGCTCCGAGGTCTTCACGACGGCCGACGACAACCAGCCGTCCGTGGCGATCCAGGTCTACCAGGGCGAGCGTGAGATGGCGTCCGGCAACCAGCTGCTCGCGACGTTCGAGCTGACCGGCCTCCCGCCGGCCCCGCGCGGCGTCCCGCAGATCGAGGTCACGTTCGACATCGACGCGAACGGCATCGTGAACGTCTCGGCGAAGGACCGCGGCACGGGCAAGGAGCAGTCGATGACGATCACCGGCGGCTCGGCGCTGTCGAAGGACGACATCGACCAGATGGTCAAGGACGCCGAGAAGTACGCCGAGGAGGACCGCAAGCGTCGCGAGGCGGTCGAGACCCGCAACCAGGCGGACGCGCTCGTCCACACGACCGAGAAGTTCCTCGCCGAGAACGGCGACAAGGTCGGCGACGACGTGAAGTCCGAGGTCCAGGGCGACCTCGACGCGCTGAAGTCGGCGCTCGAGGGCGACGACGTCGACGCGATCTCCGCGGCCGTCACGAAGCTCGGCCAGTCGAGCTCGAAGATGGGCGAGGCGATGTACGCGGCGGCCGCTGCCGAGCAGCAGGCCACCGACGCCCCGGCCGGTGACGCGGGCTCGGCCGACGACGACGTCGTCGACGCCGAGATCGTCGACGAGGACGACGCCAAGGGTGAGTCCAAGTGACGGAGTCCGAGGACCGCACCCCGGAGGAGGTCGTGGAGGCGGGGGGCCCGGAGGGGCCCACCGCCCCCGCGGGCGACGCCGACGCGAGCCCGAACGACGACGCCGCCGACGCCACCGACGCGCCGTCGGTCGAGCAGCAGCTCGAGGAGCGCACGGCCGACCTGCAGCGCATCCAGGCCGAGTACGTCAACTACCGCAAGCGGGTCGAGCGCGACCGCGCCCAGGCCCGCACGCAGGGCGAGGCCGCGGTGCTGCGCTCGCTGCTCACGGTGCTCGACGACATCGGCCGGGCCGAGCAGCACGGTGAGCTGACGGGTGGCTTCAAGGCGGTCGCCGACGCGCTGCGCCAGACGCTCAAGGGCCACCGGCTCGAGGCGTTCGGTGCGCAGGGCGACGCGTTCGACCCGCACCTGCACGAGGCGCTGTTCCACGCGGGCACCTCGCCGGACGTCGAGACGACGTCCGTCGCCGAGGTCGTCCGGGTGGGCTACCGCGTCGGCGACGAGGTCCTGCGGCACGCGCAGGTCGGCGTCGTCGACCCGGGCGAGGCGCCCGCGGCCGACGGGGCGAGCGGTCCCGCCGAGGACTGACCGCAACGACACGACACGACGACGAAGGGTGGTGAACCACGGTGGCAGCCAGTGACTGGGCCGAGAAGGACTTCTACAAGGTCCTCGGGGTCTCGAAGGACGCCTCGCAGGCCGACATCAAGAAGGCCTACCGGAAGCTGGCCCGTGACAACCACCCGGACTCCAACCCCGGCAACAAGGCGGCCGAGGAGCGGTTCAAGGCCGTCTCCGAGGCCTACGGGGTGCTGTCGAGCCCGGACAAGCGCAAGGAGTACGACGAGGCGCGGTCGCTGTTCGGTCAGTTCCGCGGCGGCTTCGGCGGGCCCGGTGGCTACGCCGGCGGTGGCCAGAACGTCGACTTCGACCTGAGCGACCTGCTCGGGGGCATCTTCGGCGGCGGTCGGGGACGGGGTCGTCGGGCCCCGCAGGGCCGACGCGGCGACGACATCGAGACCGAGGCGTCGATCAGCTTCCAGCAGGCGGTCGAGGGTGCCACGCTGCCGCTGCGGATGACGTCGGACGAGGCGTGCCCGACGTGCCACGGCACGGGCGCGCGGCCCGGCACGGTGCCGAAGGTGTGCCCGAAGTGTCAGGGCAGCGGCACGCAGACCGGCGCGTCCGGTGGCGTGTTCGCGATGACGGAGCCGTGCGACGAGTGCCGCGGCCGCGGCATGGTGGTCGAGCACCCGTGCGACCACTGTCGCGGCTCCGGCCGGGCCCCCACGAGCCGCACGATGCAGGTCCGCGTCCCCGCCGGCGTCAAGGACGGTCAGCGCATCCGGCTCAAGGGCAAGGGCGGCAAGGGCGAGGGCGGTGCGCCGGACGGCGACCTGTTCCTCGTCGTGCACGTGGCCGCGCACCCGCTGTTCGGCCGAAAGGGCGACCACCTGACCATCACGGTGCCGGTGGCGTTCGACGAGGCCGCGCTCGGAGCCGAGATCCAGGTGCCGACGCTCGACGGTCCGCCGGTGCGGCTGCGCATCCCGGCCGGCACCCCGTCGGGTCGGACCTTCCGGGCCAAGGGCAAGGGAGCGGCGACGAAGGCGGGCGCCCGGGGCGACCTGCTCGTGACCGTCGACGTGCAGGTCCCGGCCGAGCTGACCGACGAGCAGCGCTCCGCCGTCGAGGCGCTGCGTGCGAGCCGCGGCGACACCACGCCGCGCGACGGACTGTTCGAGAAGGTGACCTCATGATGTCGTCCGGCGACCTGCCGTTCAGCCCGCCCGGGCCCGACGCCAAGGTGTTCGTCATCAGCGTGGCGGCCGAGCTGTCCGGCCTGCACCCGCAGACCCTGCGCACGTACGACCGGATGGGTCTCGTCGAGCCCGGCCGCACGGGGGGCGGCGGTCGCCGCTACTCGCTGCGCGACATCGAGCTGCTGCGCACCGTCGCGCGCCTGACCGCGGAGGGTCTCGGTCTCGAGGGCGTCAAGCGCGTCATCGAGCTCGAGAACCAGGTCGCGGCCCTGCAGGAGAAGGTCGCCGAGCTGCAGACCGAGCTCGCCGCCGCCCACCAGGCGCTCGGCACGGTCCAGAACCTGCCGGTCCGCGCCGCCACGGCCCAGATCAGCATCTGGCGCCGCCCCACCCGCTGAGTCGGGTCACTCCGTCGATCGCGGAGCGACGTGCTTCCTGGAGAACCAGAACAGGTAGGCGGCGAGTGGCCACACGGTCAGGGCGGCTGCGCCTTGGGTGCCGTCCGGCACCCGGAGGACGACCAGGACGAACCAGGCGGCGAGGACAGCCGTGATGACCACGGTCGAGAACACTGCGCTGCGGGCGTAGAGGCTCCGGACTGCCGTCGTCCAACGCACCGGCGCGGAGAGACGCGCGAACGGTCGCGGCGTCTCGACGCCCAGGGCTGGCACGGTCCGCTCAGCCGGCACGCGCTCGTCCAGGGCGGCGACGGCGTCGTGGCCACGGTGCCACGCCGCTGGGTCGATCCAGCGTCCCCAGCCCTGCCGGTCGACGACCGCGCGTCGGCCGTCGGTGTGCGTCATGACCCCCTCGACCTCCGAGAACGGGATGATGTAGCCGCCGTCGCGGGGATGACTGACCTGGATGCACTCCTCGTCCCACCGTAGGGTCGTCCGGTCGGCCGGCCAGTCACGGTGACGAAGACGTCGCCCGCTCGCCAACGGCGGCCGGATCTCCTGCCGGATCATGCGGAACTGGTTGTTCCAGGTCGTGTCCGGCTCGACCCCCAGGAGCAGGGTGCCGTGAAATGCCATGACAGTGCGGCTGACCTCGTCGTCGCCGGTCCGCACGATCTCGTCGACCACGTCGTCGGCGCTGACCTCGTCCAGGCCACGGAGATGTCGGTAGGCCAGGCTCGAGGCGATCCCGAAGGCGTTGTAGGGATCGGCGGCGCTCGCCAGCAGGTTCGCCCGCGCATCCTCGACGAGCTCGGCGGGCATTCCGGACGTGCGGAGGTCCTGCAGGAGGGTCACGAGCAGGTCGACGACGACCTCGCGCAGCTCAGGGGTGGTGTCCGACCCTGCGACGAGGATGCTGGTCTCGGCATCGACGTGCTCGTAGGTCGCGAACGGCGAGTAAGCACCTGCAGCACGGTCCCTGAGCTCGCGGACGAGCAGGGCCTGCAGGGCGTCCGCGACGAGGTGTGTCGATGGGGACCGGGGCACGGTGCCGCTGAGCAGGAGACCGCCGGGCTCGACGTACGCCGCGGGGAAGCGTGACTCGATCGGCTCGACCGGCATCGGCTGCAGCAGGCTTCCCGATGGAAGGTCGAGGCGCAGGCCGCTCGGCGGAGGTCCGTCCAGGACCAGAGCCGCGTTCTCCCGGGTGAAGACCGTGCGGGACAGCTGATGCAACCCCTCGGCCGTTGCAGCCTCAAGGCCGAAGTTCGGATAGTTCGCCACACCAGGCCCGCGCGCGCCGTAGCGCATCGACAGGGCCGTGGCCAGAGCCCGGTTCTGCTGGTCGCTCTCGGCACCGAGCACCTTGCGCTCTGCAGCTAGCCGACTCCCGTCGAGCTGGCGAAGTCGCTGCGTGAGTGTCGACAGGTGGTCGACGACGAGGTCGTGCGGACCGTGGCTGAGGAACTCGGTGAGCAGCGGACCGACCGACCCGTTGACCATCAGCGTGCCTCGCTGCTGCCCGTGCAGGGCCAGGTGCTCGAGTAAGTGGGTCCAGCCGTGCCGGGGCAGCGTCTCGTCGGCGTAGCCGTGGCGGAACACGAGGCGGGCCGCGAGCGTGGGGCGCCCGGTCTCCACCCAGAAGCAGGTCACGCCGTCGACCTCCGTCCGGTGGGCGATGACTGTCATGCTTCTCCCGAGAGATCGACTTTCCGTGACCGAGCGAGCGTAGCGACTTCTCGGGTCGCGGTCAGGCGATCGGGGGTCAGGCGGGGCGGCGGGCTCCCACGGCACCCGCGACCACGGTCGTGATCGTCGCGACGATCGCTGCGGCCCAGGGCGGCACGGCGCCGGAGGCGCCGAGGCCGATCCCGATGCCGCCGAGCAGCAGCGCGAGCCGGCGGGCCCGGCGGCCCGTGGCGACCGCCTGGCGCGAGGCCGTGAGGGCGGCCGCGACCCGTGTGACGGCATGGTCGCGGACGCCGAGGTCCTCGACGTCGACCAGCGCACGCTGCGAAGGCAGGCCCGCGACCGCGAGCCTGCGCCCATCCGCGGCGAGCGACTCGAGGACGGCGTCGCGCCCAGCGTCGTCGAGCCCTGCGTGCACCGTCGAGATGCCCGACTGGCGGGCGACCTCGGCCGTCCGGTCGGGACGCTCGGGCGACAGCAGGACGACGTCGAGACCGAGTGCTCGCAGGGCGGCGACACCCTCGGCGGCGTCGGGGCGGACGTGCTCCGCGACGGTGATGGTGCCGAGCACCCTGGCATCGACCTCGACGCCCACGGTCGTCCACAGCCCCGGCTCGGCGGCGATGCCGAGCCAGTCCGGTGCGCCGACCCGCACCGGGTGCCGGTCGACGGACCCACTGATGCCGGTGCCGGGCTGCTGCTCGACGTTCGACAGCCGTCCCCGAGCCGACAGCCCGGCGATGGCGCGCCCGATCCGGTGCTCGCTCGCGTGCTCGAGGGCGCCGGCGAACCACCGCAGGTTGCGGTCGTGGTCGGGCTCGACCGGGTCGACCGACACCACGGTCAGGTCGCCGGTCGTGACCGTGCCCGCGAGGTCCAGGGCGATCGTGTCGACCAGAGGTGTCGCGAGGACGGCCTGCTGGTCCGGCAGCGTGTAGCCCGCCCCGGTGCCTCGTCGTCGTGCGGCGACCAGTGCGAGCGGTCCCGCGACCAGCTGGGCGGCCGGGGCGGCGCCGACCAGGACGGCCAGAGCCGCGTCGCGACCGGCGCCGACGTCCTGCACCAGGCCCCAGGCGAGCCCGGCAGTGAGCGCTGCGCCGAGGGCGGCCGGCCCGTACCAGGCCGGCGCGTCCAGGAACGACACTCCGCCCCGGAGCCACAGCGCGGTGACCGTGAGCGTCGAGACGGCAACAGCCGTGAGGGCCGGCGTGGTCGTCCGGTCCTGGGTCACGGCGACCACGGCCCCGGCCGCGCACGCGACGACCGTGACGCTCGCCAGCCCGGCCGGAAGAAGTCGTCGGGCCAGGAGCTCGGCCACGGCGGCCCGGTGCAGCGGCAGGGCGAGCAGCGTGCACGCCGTGGCGACCAGGCCCACGAGGATCCAGCGCCAGCCGTCGACGTGCAGGTCCGGCACCGTCACGAGGGCGACGCACAGGACCCCTGTCACGAGGCTCGCGACGGGTGCGGCCGGCAGCGCCCGCAGGACCGAGCCCGCCGTCCTGCGCGGCGGGACGGGCAGGGTGCCGAGGTCGATCGTGCCGCCGCTCATCGGGGCTCCTCCGCGCGGAAGAGCTCGAAGTCGCTCTGGTCCCCGGCCTTCCAGAGCGGGACGCTGGCCTTGAGCAGCATCGTGATCTGGACGATGAACTCCGGGTCGTGCAGGTCCTCGCCGAACAGCTCGTTGATGCGCTTCCAGCGGTACCGGATCGTCTGCGGGTGGACCCCCAGCTTGGCGGCGATGGCGGGAGCGCTGTCGCGCGTCTCGAGCCACACGAGCAGCGTCTCCGACAGGATCTCGCGCGAGTTCGGGGTCTCCGCGAGCAGCGGCGACAGCAGCTCCTGGCCGAGCTGCTGGCGCAGGGTCGGCTCGGCGTGCAGCCAGATCTGGGTGCGGTGCGCGCGGCAGTCGACCACCGGGGTGTCGGGGATGACGCCGCGACGGACGAGGTCGAGCGCGCGGCGGGCCCACCGGAACGCCGACGGGATCGCGGATCGGTGGACCGCCCACCCGAGCGCGACGCGACTCACGCCGGCGTCGACGAGCGCGGTGGTGACGCAGTCACGGTCGGCGGCGTCGGCGATGACCACGACGGTGTCGTCGTGACCGACCATCAGGGCGCTGCGGGCGAGCTCGCCGAGGTCGGGCCGTTCACCGCCCAGCTCGGCGATCGCCAGGACGACGGTGGCGGGGACCTCCCACACGCTCTCGCGGTCGGAGACGTCGGCGCCGGTCAGCAGCTGCTCGGCCAGCGCGGCGCGAGCCCGGTTCGGGTCGGCGGCTCGCACCCGGCTGGCCTCGGCGTGCCCGGCCTCGGTCTGGCGGGCCAGGTGGTCGACGAAGGCGAAGAGACCGTCGGACACGATCGCCGGAGTGGTGTTGTCCTCGCCGAGGGCCTGGAACCGGGCCCAGCCGACACGCGTCGCCACGGACATCGCGGCGTGGAAGTCGACGAGGGTGCGGCCGGCACGCGCCTCGCGGCGGCCGAGTGAGCGGAACAGCTCGTCGATGCCGCGATCGCGATGGGGTGCGCCGTCGAGGGCGTCGAGGAACCGGTGCAGCGCCGTGGTCGCGGCCTCGGCCAGCGCCGACCGTGACGTGGGTGCCGGCCGCGCGTAGCGCGGCACCCGCTCCGAGACGGCCTCGACGATCTCGGCCGCCAGGTCGGGCACGACCCGACGGACGCGGCGTGCGTGGGCCGCGATCAGGTCGGTGGCTCCCGGGCTCGACGAGATCGTCATGGTCGTGCGGACCCGTCCGGTCCAGGTCGCATCGCCGGCCCCCCGCTCCGATGACTGCTGTGGCTGCACCGAGTTCTACCTCGCCACCGCGACGGCGTCAACGAACGCCCGGGCGGCGGTGCCGGCCGGGTCGGAGCGGGTCGAGCTGAGCAGGGCCGGGTCCTCCCGTCGTCGAACGGTCCGTGCCGGACCGTGCCCCCGGCGCCGACTGTGCCCCAGGAAGCGCGCCCGTCACGAGCCCACCGGGCCCCCGTGCGTCGGACCGGGGCGGGACTTGTCATGCGGGTGACAACTTTTGTCACGGTTCGGATGGGCTCGACGCGATCGCGTGACGACCGGCGACCCAGGCGGCGAGGGTCTGGGCAGTCGTGTGACGTGGCGCACCCCCGTGCGACCCGCTGCCGGCACCCGGCCCGCCCCCGACGGGCCGTGGACGACTGGGCGCCACCCCCGTGGCGCCGGACGGAAGGAACCGGATGAGGTACGGATCGCGACGTGCGGTGGCCCTGGCCTGTGCAGCAGCACTGGGCCTCGTCGGGGTGGTGCTGGTGCTGTCCCCCGGGCAGGCCGCTCCGCCGACGAGCGGCGACCGTATCGCCCACTGGTCGAAGGATGCCGGCGGCGCCACGGTCGTCGACCGGGCCGACGTCGCGGCACCGTCCGGTCAGCGCTTCACCGAGGTCTTCCCGATCCCCAACGTCGACAACGTCGTGACCCTGACGGACCGCCAGGAGCTGCACGTGTACGGCTCGGCGAACCTGAACGTGCCGTCCGGACTGGACGGGTCGCGGGTCCGCGACGTCGACGTGACGTTCCCCGTCCTCGGCGTCGTCGCCGCCGACGGCCGCACGACGACCTGGAACCGGTTCTCGGGCGAGCCGGCCCCTCGACCGCCGAGCGACCTGTGTGCCGCGACCCAGGTCTCGCTGGCGTCGACCGACCTCGCCGCCGTCCGGTGCGAGGACGGGTCCGTCGAGGTGTTCGACGACGACGGCAACCGCTGGAGCGTGCCGGCCGAGCTGCCCGACGTGACGGCCGTCCAGGCGTCCTACCTCGCCGGCGGTGCCGGCCCGATCGTCCGGGTGGTGCTCGAGGGCGGGAAGGTCATGGAGTGGCGCCCGTCCGCCTCGGCAGCGCCGGTGACGGCCGTCGAGAACACGATCGCCCAGGGCAAGCAGGTCGTGAGCCTGACGTCCTCCACGGCCGTGACGACCTCCGGGACCTTCCTCGACCTGGGCATCTCGGCCGATCTCGGCCCCACCCGGCCGGTGCGGCGTGGCGGCGCCGACGCCGCGCTGCTCGCCAAGCCGATCGCCGCCGTCTCGGTGGCCCCCACCGGCGCAGGGCTGTTCCTGACGCGCGACGGGGACTTCGACGGCTGGTCCGCCGACAACCCGGTCGATCGCGACCTGCGCAAGCTGCCGACGCGACTCGCGGGCGAGACGCTCGCCGGCGTCGGCTCCAGCGACGGCCACCAGGCCGTCATCGTGTCCGACACCGATGCGCCCGAGGGCCCGAAGGTCGTCGAGCCGTCGTCCGTCCGCGGCGACACGAACGGCGCGGTGCGGCCCGGTGACACGCTCACCGGCACGGCGGCCACGTTCGACCCCGCGTCCGACGACGTGACCACGCAGTGGTTGGTCGACGGGAAGCCCGTCGAGGGCACCGAGGACCAGGCGACGTTCGCGGTCACGGCCGAGCACCTCGAGCACACGATCGCGTTCCGGACCTCGGCCGCCTTCCCCGGGTCCGGGGCACCGCTCGTCTCGGACTCCTCCACGGTCACCGTCGTCACGAAGGACCGCCCGAGCGTCGTGAAGGCCTCCGGCACCGAGGGCTTCCCGGCCGCGGCGGCCGTCGTGTACGGCACCTTCGCCACGTTCTCCGAGGAGACCGAGGACCGGGAGACCTACTGGCTGGTCGACGACGACCGTCTGGCCGGGCAGGGCACGGCGGACCGCAAGGAGCTGGCGCTGACCGACGAGATGGTCGGCAAGAAGGTCCGGTTCGTGACGGTCGGGTACTTCGCCGACGACGTCGAGGTGACGTCGAGGTCCGAGCCCGTCACCGTGCGCAAGCAGCTGGCCGAGGTGTCCCCGCCCTCGATCGAGGGCTCGCCGCAGGTCGGGTCGAGGCTGACGATCAAGACCCCGGCGGTCTTCAACGACGACTCGTCCGACGTGACGATCTCCCCACACGTGGTACCGCGAC
>JAQIJP010000037.1:0-30114 GCA_036946185.1 Aeromicrobium erythreum | reverse complement strand
GCACGCAGGGCGGGGTCGGCGGGTGGCGACGAGCGGGCGGGCGTCCTCGGGCTCCTCCATGAGGTCGACCCTGCGTCGAGGCGCACCCGCCGCGGCGGATCCGCGTCCCGGGCTGTGGACGGCACCCCCCGGACGGGCGGGGCTGTGGACGCGCGACCGGTCCGACGCCGCCCCTATGCTGCAGGGGTGAGCCCCGCACGGTCGGCAGCGTTCTTCGACCTGGACAAGACGATCATCGCCACGTCCAGCACGCTCGCCTTCAGCAAGCCGTTCTACGAGGGCGGGCTGCTCACCCGGCGCGCGGTGCTCCGCAGCGCCTACGCCAACTTCATGTTCGCGCTCAACGGCGCCGACCACGACCAGCTCGAGAAGATGCGCGCCTACCTGACCGCGATGATCGCGGGCTGGGAGGTCGACGCCGTCCGCCGCGCCGTCCGCGAGACCCTCCACACGATCATCGACCCGATCGTCCACGCCGAGGCCGTCGACCTGATCGAGCAGCACCAGGCCGCGGGCCGCGACGTCGTCATCGTGTCCGCGTCCGGCAGCGAGGTCGTCGAGCCGGTCGGGGAGCTGCTCGGCGTCGACCACGTCATCGCGACCACCCTCGTCGAGCGCGACGGGCGGTACACCGGCGAGGTCGACTTCTACGCGTACGGTCCGCACAAGGCCGACGCGATGCGGGCCCTCGCCGCGGAGCGCGGCTACGACCTGGCCGACTGCTACGCCTACTCCGACTCCGAGACCGACGTCCCGATGCTCGAGGCCGTCGGCCACCCCTTCGCGGTCAACCCGGACCGCACGCTGCGGCGCATCGCGGCCGAGCGCGACTGGCCGGTGCTGCAGTTCGAGCGCCCCGTCGCGCTGCGCCGCCGGATCGGGCTCGACACGACCGTCGGGCGGGCAGCCGCGGTGCTGCTCGTCGCCGGCGGGGCCGGGGCCGTCGCGCTGCTCCTGGGCCGCCGCCGCTCGCGCTCCCGACGCCGCTGGCCGCTGCCCGCCTGACCGTTGCGCGCTTGTGAACGAAGGCGCACAACGTTACGACGCCGTAGGGGTTCCGTCCGGGCGTGACCTGGGTCACCATCGAGGGACAACTCCACAGACCACCAGCAGCAGGTACCCACGCGGCGATCCACCCTTCTCAGAGGGCAGTCGCCTCGGGACATCCGCGATCAGGGATCACGCGGCCCCGGGACGACGTTGACGAGTGCACGCCTGGTAGCCACAGCCTGCTGGTCCCAGGTCGGCGCCGTCCCCCGGACGGCGCCGGCCTTCTGTGCGCGGGTCGCGACTACCGTGGTCCCGTGCCTGCCGCGACCGACGACCCGTTCCTGGCCGCCGCGTCCCTCGAGGGGGTGCCGTCGGCGATCGCCGCGACCCGCGACGGCATCGACGCCGTCCTGCGCGACCGCGGCCTGCGCCGCACGACGCCCGAGGACACCGCGCGCTCGCTGCTGCTCGGCGCCGCCGCGACGTCGGCGCTCGAGGGCGGCGAGAGCGACCCGGCGGTCCTGGCCGCGGGTGGCGGGGACGCCACGGCCCGCGCGGCCGTCCGCCTCTCGACCGAGCTGCTGGGCCTCGTGCCCGTCTGGCAGCGCACGCCCGTCCAGGCCCTCGCCCGGCTGCACGCCCTGGCCGCCGCAGGCTCGGTCGGCGACGACGACCTCGGCCGGCCGGCCGACCCTGCGGGTGTCGCCCGGCTCGCCGACCTGGGTCGCCGGCTCGTCGCGGGCACCGAGGCTCCCGGCCTGGTCGTCGCCGCCCTCGTGCACGCAGAGATCCTCGACGCCGGCGCCTTCGTGTCGCACAACGGCGTCGTCGCCCGGGCCGCCGAACGACTCGTCCTCGTCGCGCGCGGCGTCGACCCCGCCTCGGTCACCGTCCCGGAGGCCGGCCACGCCGCCGAGCCCGAGGGCTACCGCTCGGCGCTCGCGGCGTACGGCCGTGGCGACACGGCCGGCGTCGCCCAGTGGCTCAACTACGCCGCGGCCGCCTTCGCCCGCGGCGCCGAGGCCTCGCCGCTCGCCTGAGCGCACCCGCTGCGCCGTCGTGTCATGACCGCGCTGACGGGGTCCGGACGGGTAGCCTCGTGGCGATGAGCACTTCCGGGGTCGTCCGCACCACGCCGCCGTCCCCCGCCGGACGCAGCGGGGCGGAGCGCGCGGCGACCTGGCTCGTCGACGGCACCCTGTCGTGCGTCCTGCACGTCGGCGACAGCCCGCTCGCGTACGTCCTGGCCGACCAGGGGCACGAGGTGGTCGTCGCGGGTGACGACGTCGTGCGGCGGCGCCACCCCGAGGTCCTCTACGCCCGCACGAGCCCCGACCGACTGCCGTTCCGCGCCGACGCGTTCGACGTCGTCGTGGCGCCCGACCTGCACGAGTCGACGACCACGCTGGCCGACTACGCCCGCGTCCTGCGTCCCGGTGGGCTGCTGTCGACGCTCGACCGCAGCTACGACGACACGATCCCGTGGGTGCGCAAGCTCCGCGAGATCGTCGGCGACCGGACCGCACGCCGCTCGCCCGCCCCGGACACGCTCGGCGCCTCCGGCCTGTTCGAGGAGCCCGAGACGTCGTCGGTCGGGTCGTGGGAGCAGCTCGACCTGCCCGGCCTGCTGCGCTTCGCCGACGAGATCCGCGACCCGCGCGCGGGCGACGACGAGATGCGCGCCGTACGGTCGCTGTTCGAGGCGTCCGCCACCGGCACCGGCACGCTCCGGCTGCGGCACGAGACCCGGTGCACCCGGGCGCGCGTCGTCAAGGAGGCCGCCGACCCGATGCACGCCCCCGACACGCTGCTGCTCGACTTCCGCTGAGCCATGGGCGCCGTCGCGACGACCGCCGCGCTGGCCGTCGGGGCCGTCGTGCTCGCGCTCGGCCTGCGCTGGTGGTTCGTCGGCCGACGCCGAAGTCTCGGCAGCCCGGCCGAGCGAGCCACCTACGAGACCCTGCACGCCGCGTCGCGCACGGCGCCCGCCCTGCGCGGCGGCCTGAACGCCCGCAGCGCCGCGGCCGTCCTGCCGCACGTGCGCACCCTGCTCGGCACCCGCACCGTCGGTGTCACCGACACCGGCGGCGTGCTCGCGTGGGACGGGCCGGACGACGCCGCGAGCGCCGACGCCGAGGTCTCGGCGGCCCTCGCGAGCGGCACGACGCAGGCGAGCGACCGGGCGATCGTCGCGCCCCTGCAGGTCGACGGGCTCGTCGTCGGCTGCCTCGTCGCCGCCGACGACGAGACGTCCGCCGGGCTGGCCCGGGCCGCGACCGAGGTGGCGCACTGGATGTCCAGCCAGCTCGAGCTCGCCGAGCTCGCGACGTCGCGCACGGCCCTCGTCGAGGCCGAGCTGCGGGCCCTGCGCGCGCAGATCTCGCCGCACTTCGTCTACAACTCGCTCGCCGCGATCGCGTCGTTCGTGCGCACCGACCCCGAGCGGGCCCGCGAGCTGCTGCTGGAGTTCGCCGACTTCACCCGCTACTCGTTCCGCCAGCACGGCGAGTTCACGACGCTGTCCGAGGAGCTGCGCTCGATCGAGCGCTACCTGGTCCTGGAGAAGGCCCGCTTCGGCGACCGGCTGCGGGTCGTGACCCGGGTCGCGCCCGAGGTCGTCAACGTACGGCTGCCGTTCCTGTGCGTGCAGCCGCTCGTCGAGAACGCCGTGCGGCACGGGCTCGCCGGCAAGGACGGCGACGGCACCGTCACGGTGCTCGCGCTCGACGAGGGCACGGAGTGCGTCATCACGGTCGAGGACGACGGCATCGGCTCGGACCCGGAGACCGTCCGGGCCGCGCTCGCCGGCGCGGCGGGCTCGACGTCGGTCGGGCTCGCGAACGTCGACGAGCGCCTGCGGACCGTCTACGGCAACGCGTACGGCATCGTCGTCGAGACCGCGCCCGGCCTGGGCACGAAGGTCGTCGTGCGGGTGCCGAAGTTCAGCCCCGCCACCGACCGGGCCTGAGGCTCAGGCGAGCGGCTCGCGGGAGAACCAGGCCAGGCCGAAGCCGTCGTCGCTCGTGGCGTGCCGCACGCGCAGCAGGCCGACGCCGCCGAGGAAGGTCTCCAGCTCGGCGAGGTCGTGCCCCGGGATCGCGTGGTACTCCATGACGAGCCGCTGCACGCTCGTCCACAGCGCGGGGTCGCTGTGCAGGACGATGTCGTACTCCGCGCCCTCGGCGTCGAGCTTGACGAGGTCGACGCGACCGCCGGCGGCCTCGAACGCCCCCGCCAGGCTCTGGCACGGCACCTCGATCTCGGTCGCCCCCGGCGCCCCGAGGTGCAGCACGCCGTTGTGGCCGCTGCCCGCACCGTTGTCGGCCATCACGAGGGTGCCCGCCTCGGCGCCGACGGCCGCGCGGTGGACCGTGACACGGTCGGCCAGGCCGTTGGCCTCGATGTTGCGGACCGTGAAGGCGTTCGTGGAGGGCGTCGGCTCGTAGGAGTGGACGGTCGCCTGCGGGAAGCGCCGGGCGAGGTCCATCGAGAAGCAGCCGATGTGCGCGCCGATGTCGACGACGACGAAGTCGGGGCGCAGGCCCTGCGAGAACCACGCCAGGGCGTACTCGTCCTCGGCGAACACCTCGTAGACCGGCACGCGCGCACCCGGCTGGTTGGGGCAGTGCACCGTCAGGCCGTCGACCTCGAAGGTCAGCTCGTCGGTGCTCGTGAGCAGGCCCCGGGCGACGCCCCAGCGGTTGTCGAAGACGGTCGCGGTCTGCTTGACCCGACGCAGGCGGTGGCTCAGCTGGCTCATGGGCGCTCCCGGAGGACGGAGGGGACGAGGGCCCGGTCGGGCCTCGGGGGGACGGGATCGGCGGTCTCGACGGCGTCGGGCCCGGGATCGGGGTCGGACTCGTTCCGGGTCGCGACCAGGAACGGCAGGGCGAGGACCGACCACACGTAGCGGTCCCACAGGATCGTGGTCATGACGCCGACCATGGCGTAGCCCAGGACGGGCAGGACCAGCAGGGTGGCCCGCTCGGGCAGGCTGAACGCGCGCAGCGCGACGGACCCCAGGAGGCCCACGAAGATCGCGGCGCCGACGACCCCGACGGCGGCCGCCACCTGCAGGTAGATGTTGTGTGCCTCCATGACGTCGGCGAGGCCGGCGCCGAGGACCGGGTGCGCCTGGAAGACGTCCCACGCCTGGCGGGCCAGGAGCTCGCGGGCCTGGTCGGACGCGCTCGCCGAGCCACCGCCGAAGAGCCGGCCGAGGGCGCTGCCGGAGTCGCGGTCGCCGTCGAGGTAGGCCCGCGCGACGACGTAGAAGACGGGGATGGCCGCGCCGAACAGGGTGAGCGCGACGGCGACCGATCGGCTCAGCAGGACCCACAGCGCCAGCACCGCGACCGCGACGAGCAGCGCGGCGCGGCTGCCGCTGACCCAGATGCCGTAGAGGCAGCCGAGGCCGAGCGCGCAGACGAGCCAGTGCCACTGACGGGGCATGACGCGGAGCAGGAACGGGATGAGCGCGAGCCCGAGCATCGCGGCCAGGCCCATGACGTTCGGGTGGTTGGAGTAGCCGATGCGGCGACCGCCGTCGCCCACGCCCCGGAAGAACGAGGTCACGAGGTTGATGTTGTTGCCGACGACGTAGGCGAAGGCGAGGGTCGTCGCGATCTTGAGGCCCGGCCGCCACAGGGAGAACACGAGCGGCAGCGTGAGCGCGCCGACGACCAGGCGCACCGTGCTGTTGAGGCTCGCGCCGGGGGCGTCGCTCACGACCGAGACGCCGACGCACACGACGAACAGCACGCCGGCCGCGAGGGCGAACGGCGCGTCGATCGTCAGCGAGCGCCCGAGGATGACCGGCAGCAGGGCCATGAACCCGAGCAGCAGGAACAGGTCGCCCACGGACACGAAGGTCAGGGCGGGCACGGGGTGCAGCGCGTCGAGCGGCGAGAGACCGACCCCGACGACGAGCAGCGCGACCGCCGAGCCCTCGAACCCGGCCGCCGCGACGAGGAACAGCAGCCCCGCGGCGCCGACGGCCGCGCCGGCCGTGAGCGTCGACATCGTGCTGACCTGCAGCAGGACGAACAGCAGGCCGCCCACGACCACGACGGGCAGCACCGTCGGCACGGACCGGCGGACCGCTTCGACCGGGCGCTCGACGAGGCTGGGGACGCTCATGGCGACGTCAGCGCTTGACCCGGCGGCCGGCGCTCGCGACGACGTCGGACTTGCGGGAGGTCTCCTTCGTCGTGGCCGGGGCGGCGTAGCCGTAGCCGTAGCCGTGCCCGTAGCCGTAGCCGTAGCCGTCGGTGTCGGCCGCCCGGCGCGGCGTGCGGTTGAGGACCAGGCCGAGGATCGAGCCGCCGACCGTCTCGATGCGGGCGAGCGCCAGGCGCAGCTGCTCGCGCGTGGTCGAGCCGTGGCGCACGAGCAGCAGCACACCGTCGACCTCGGTCAGCAGGATCGAGGCGTCGGCCACGGGCAGCATCGGCGGCGCGTCGATGATGACGACGTCGAACTCGCGCTTGGCGCGGGCGAGCATGTCGCGCATCGCCTGCGACTCGAGGACCTCGGCGGGGTTCGGCGGCATCGGGCCCGAGCCCATGAAGCTGATGCCGCTGACGTGGCTCTGCAGGGCCTGGTCGAACGTCGTGCGCCCGATGAGGACCGTCATGACGCCGACCGAGTTCTCGAGGTTCAGCAGGTCGGCGACGTTGGGGTTGCGCATGTCGGCGTCGATCAGCAGGACCGACTTGCCCGACTGGGCCATCGACAGCGCGAGGTTCGTGGCGACGAGGGTCTTGCCCTCGTTCGGCAGGGCGCTCGAGACGAGGATCGCCTGGCGCTCCGCGTCGATCTTGACGAACTGCAGGTTGGTGCGGAGCACGCGGAAGGCCTCGGCCAGGCTGCCGCCCGTCTCGGCGCTGAGCGGCTCCTTCTTCACCTCGTTCGTGAACGGCAGCGTGCCGAGGATCGTCGCGGTCGTCATGCGCTCGATGTCGTGCCGGCCCTTGACCGTGCGGTCGAGCAGGTCGCGGACGAGCGCGCCGGTGAGCGCGACGAAGAGGCTGATCAGGACGCCCGCGGCGAGGTTCAGCGGGATGTTGGGCGAGACCGGCGAGGAGCTCAGGCTCGGCTCGCCGGCGATGCGGGCCGCGATGGCAGGCGCCTCGCTGCTGTCGGTCGGACGCTCCAGCCGCTTGACGACGGCGACGAGCTCGTCGGCGACGGCGCCGACCATGGCCTGGGCGCGCTCGGGCGTGTCGGCCTTGGCGTCGAGCTGGATGGTCTGGGTCGAGGTGACGACCTCGGCCTTGACGTGCGACGCGAGCTCCGAGCCGGTCATCGGGAAGCCGAGGCGCTGGGCCGCGCCGTCGAGCACCGACGGGTCGGTCGCGAGGTCGGCGTACGAGGCGACGCGCTGCGTGACGATGAAGGAGGCGGCGTACTCCGCCTGGCCACCGCTCGGCGTCGAGATGAAGACCTTGGCCTGCGACCCGTACTGGGGCGTCATCGACAGCACGATGACGATGGTCGCGGCGACGCCCGCGACGAACGTCACGACCTGGAAGACCCATCGCCGCCGCAAGGTGGCGAAGAACTGGCGCAGATCCACAGGACTTTCCCTTCGTCGAGCACACGGAAGCGCGCCGTGCACGCCACGATCCTAGGTCACGCGTCGTCCGCCGACCGGCAGTCAGCCACTCCCACCAGGCAGAACGAGCGAACCCGCCCGGGGATACGTCCCACGACCTGTCGACCTGGGCGTAACCTCGGCGCACGGGTCGCGGTTGGTCTCGTCGCCGGGCACCTCCCCGGCGCCCTCGAACCGAAGGAGTTCCGATGGCCTCTCGGGGCATCGCCTACGCAGGTCGGCGCGTCCGGCAGTCGTTCACGCACTTCGAGAACGGTCCGTCGCTCGTCTGGAACCTGCTGCGGTCGCGGGAGATGGTGTTCCGCACCCGCACCGGGCTGGAGATCCACGTCCCGAACGTGCCGGGGGCGCGCTTCCCGGTCTACGAGATCAACGCGGACGACTGCTACCGGATCGGCGAGCTCATCGAGGGCCTCGACCCCGACTTCGTCGGCGTCGACATCGGTGCGCACATCGGCAGCTTCTCGACGGCGGTGTGCGCCGCCGCCCCGGGGGCCACGATGCACGCGTTCGAGGCCTCGCCCTCCACGGCCGACTGGCTGGAGCGCAACGTCGACGCGAACCGGCTCGGGGCCCGGCTGCACGTCCACCGCCGCGCCGTCGCCGACCACCGGGGCGTCCTGCGCCTGGTCGACAACGGGCAGGCGAGCGCGCACAACGGCCTCACCGCGCCGGAGGGGCTCGGCGCCGAGGTCGAGGTGCCGTGCGTGACGTTCGACGACGTCGTCGAGCGGGCCGGCGGCCGGGTCGACCTGGTCAAGTGCGACGCGGAGGGCGCCGAGTACGGCTTCATCCTGACGAGCGACCCGGCGAGCTGGTCGACGGTGCAGCGCGTCGTCATGGAGTATCACCCGGTCGAGGGCCGCTCGCTGGCCGACCTGGTCGACTTCCTCGGCGCGCAGGGCCTCGACCTCGTGCGCGACGAGCCGAGCGACGACAAGCCGGGGCTCGGCAACGCCTGGTTCTCCCGGCGGGCCTGAGCCGAGACGATGACCCGACTCCCCCCGGCGCTCATGCCGCTCTGGCCGGCCGCCAAGCGGGCCCACCGGGCCGCGACGCGCTGGGGCGGGGCGGTGGGTCGCCGGCTGCCCGAGCACGAGCGAGCCGTCCCGCACGACGCGCCCGCGACGTCGGCGCTGACCGCCGCCGCGGAGCCCGACGCCGTCGTGGTCCACACCGTCGGGCCGGCCACGCACGTCGAGCGCGACGTGCCCGTCGGCACGCCGGGCGGGCTGCGCTTCTGGGACGAGGTGCGCCGCCTCGACCGGCCGGACCGGCACGTCGTCGAGGTGCGCGGCGGCCGGCTCGTCGGCGAGTCGGCCGCGACGATCACCCCGGGCGGTCGCCTCGACCTGGACACGAGCCACTACTTCGGCACGCGGCACTGGCACGAGCACCCGGTGTTCCTGCGACCGCGCCTGCCGCGCACCGAGCCGGTGCGCGGGACGGTGCTCTCCCTCGCGTCGCACGCGTCGGCGCGGAACTACTACCACTCGCTGATGGACGCGCTGCCGCGCTGGGGACTGTTCCGCGAGGCGTTCCCCGACCTGACCCCCGACCGCGTCGTGGTCGGGCACACGACCCGGTGGGACCGCCAGCTCGTCGCGATGGTCGGCCTCGCCGACCTGCCGCTCGTCGAGCCGACCGCCGGGCTCGCGCTGCAGGCCGAGCGGCTGCTCGTGCCCGCCGTCGACAACCAGTCCACGCTGGCCCCGCCCTGGGTCACCCGCTGGCTGCGCGAGAACCTCCGCCCCGAGCGGACCTCAGGCCGCCCGCGCCGGCTCTACGTCTCGCGCGGCGACCGGCCGAACACGCGGCGCTACCTGCAGGAGCGCGAGCTGCTCGCCGCGCTCGAGCCGCAGGGCTTCGTCGCGATCGACCCCGGGACCCTCACCGTCCAGGAGCAGATCGACCACTTCGCGGCCGCCGAGGTCGTCGTCGCCCCGCACGGCGCCGGCCTGGTCAACCTGAACTTCGCCCCCGAGGGCGTCCGGGTCCTCGAGCTCTTCGCCCCGACCTACCTCAATCCGGGGTACTGGGCGATCACCGACAACGTCCCGGGGTCCGTCTACCGCTACCTCGTGGCCGACCCGGTCGACCCGCAGCGGCCGGAGCGCCGCATGACGGGCGTGCAGGACGACGTCGACCTCGACCCCGCCCGGGTGCTCGAGGCCCTGGACGACCTGCTCGCCGCCAGCCCACCCGCCAGGAGCCACCCATGAGCGACCAGTCGCTGTCGAACCGTGTGCGGGAGACCGCCAAGCTCGGTCTCCGCAAGGCGCTGCAGCGCGCCGACCTCGAGATCGGGCGCGGCTCCTACGCCACCCGCCTCGTCAACACGCTGCGCTCCCGGGAGATCGAGACCGTGCTGGACGTCGGCGCCAACGTCGGGCAGTACGCCGTCCTGACCCGCAGCGCGGGGTTCGGGGGCCGGATCATCAGCTGCGAGCCGCTCTCGGGCGCGTTCGGGCAGATCGCGGCGCGGGCGAAGTCCGACCCGCGCTGGACCGTCCTCAACACGGCCGTGGGCGCCGAGCCGGGCGAGACCACGATCAACGTCTCGGAGAACTCCTTCTCCTCCTCGATCCGCGAGATGACCCACGAGCACCTCGACGCCGCGCCGGGCTCCGGCTACATCGCGGTCGAGACGGTGCCGGTCACGACGGTCCGCGACGTCGTCGCCGAGCACGACGTCGACCCGGCGCGGGCGCTGCTCAAGATCGACACGCAGGGCTTCGAGGACGAGGTGCTGCGCGGCGCGGGCGACCTCGTGGGCCGGTTCGCGGCCATCCAGCTCGAGCTCTCGTTCGTCGAGCTCTACGCGGGCCAGCGGCTCTACGAGGACCTCGTCGCGGACATGGCGGCTGCCGGCTACCGCATCCAGCAGATCGATCCCGGCTTCTCCAACGAGGCCGGGCGGCTGCTGCAGGTCGACGGCCTGTTTGTCCTGGCCTCCGGCGACTGACCGCCGCCACCGGCGCCCGTCGTGACGGGCGCCCGGCGGGTCAGGCGTTGCGGCGCAGCCACAGGGACGACGGCGGGTTCGGGTCGTCCTTGAGCGACGTGTAGTCGGCGAAGAGCCCGGTCAGCACCGACTCGTCGGTGTGGCGGACCATCGGGGTCGAGAGCAGCACCTCGTACGCGGAGTTGAACGCGAGGAAGGTCTGCACGACCATCGCCTCGTTCCAGTACACGGGCCAGCGCTCGCCGAACAGCCAGGTGTCGGCCGGGTAGGGACCGTTGAACGGGAAGTGCACGTCGTGGATGTGCACGAGGACGCCCGGCTTGAGCCGGGGCAGGACCTCGAGGAACAGGTAGGCGACGTCGCTGTCGATCTTGAGCGCGTGGGACGAGTCGATGAACAGCACGTCACCCGCCTCGAGCTCCTCGAAGCGGGCGGTCGGGACGTCCTGCACGAAGCCCTCGACGAGGGTGAAGTCCGGCAGGCCGCGCAGCGCGTCGAACGGGTACGGCTCGATGCAGGTGATGGCGAGCGGCGAGCCGTCGGCGGCGTTGCGGGCGGCGGCGAGCGACGCGTAGTAGGTCGACAGGCCCGAGCCGACCTCGAGGTAGCGGGCCGGCTTGTGCTCGCGCAGCATGAAGTACAGGACGCGGGCGTCGAGGTAGGGGTAGCCGGGACCGAAGCCGCGCCGGGTGTTGGTCAGGTAGTCACCGCTGACGGCGCGGAACTCCTCGTCCCACGTCGCGGCCAGGTCACGCAGCCGCGATGCCAGGGCGGTGGGCTCGATGTCGAGCCCGACGAGCTCGCTCGGGCGGTCCCAGCGCTCGCGGGTCTCCTCGATCTCCTCGAGCACGGGGAGCGTCGAGTAGTAGTCGGCGCGCTTGACGATGTTCCAGCCCAGCGCGCCGAACGCCCGGCGAGTCAGGCGGACCCGGGCGCGCCGCACCCGGAAGACGACCCGGTCGAGCGCCTCCACCGCGGAGGACGGCAGGAAGCGCGCGGCCCGCTGCTTCGCGGACGGGCGGACGGGCTCGGTCGTGGCCGGGATCGACATGCAGACATCCTAGAGATCGGTGGCCCCGCCCGGAGGCAGGATCGAGGTGTTCCCACCCGTGACGAGGTGGGTCTTCGTGCGGGCCCACTCGTCGACGACGGAGGCGACGCGACGGCCCACCAGGTCGTGCAGCTCGGGGGCGTAGTGGAACCCGTCCGGGGTGGCCCGGTCGAGGTCGCCGTCGAAGTAGGTGTCGACGAGGTCGCGGACCCGGACGTAGCGGACGTCCGGGCTGTCGAGGCGCTCCACGAGGCCGCGGACGTGCTCGTTCATGACCTCGATGCGGCGCGGCATGCCGGGGAACCAGGAGACGAAGCGGCTGGCCGGCGGCAGCAGCTCGACGAGCACGACGAGCGGGCTCGCGACCTTCCGGACGTGGCCGATGTAGGTCTCGAGGTCGTCCGCGACCCGGCGCGGGCGGCCCGGGCGCAGCCGGGTCGGCTCCAGCCGGACGTCGATCGCCGCCTGCAGCTTCGCGAGGGTCGACCAGAAGGGTCGCAGGATCTTGCGGCGGTAGAGCAGCGCGAGCCGACGGGGCCGGCCGCGCAGGCTGTTGGCGTGGATCTCCAGCCAGCGCGGCAGGAACAGGTGGATCGTCTCGTAGTGGCCGTAGATCATGACGATCGCGTCCGGCGAGAACCCCACGACCTCGCGCTGCCAGGTGCCGAGGATCGTCGAGGTCGGCTCGGAGGCCATCGTGTACGTCTGCACCTGGCAGGGCCGGCCGCGCTCGAGGAGCGCGGACTCGATCACCCGCGGCACGATGAAGTCGTTGCGCGGCCCGCCCATCATCGACGTCCAGCCGACCGTCGAGGCGCCCTTGACGAGCACCCGAAGCGGCAGGGCCGCCGGGGTGGGCTCGTGCGCGTCGTCGCTCATGGGGTCTCCCGTCCGCTCGTGGTCAGCTGGTCAGGCCGCCGTCGACGACGAGCACCTGACCGGTGAGGTAGGAGCCCGCCGGGTCGGTCAGGAACTGGCACACGCGGGCCACGTCGACCGGCTCGCCCAGGCGACCGGCCGGCGTGCGGCGGGTGATCTGCTCCATCTGGCCCTCGTCGAGGCCGTGGCTCATCTCCGTGCGCAGGTAGCCGGGCGCGATCGCGTTGACCGTGATGCCGCGGGAGCCGAGCTCGCGGGCCATCGAGCGGGTCAGGCCGTCGAGCGCCGCCTTCGTGGCGCTGTAGACGCCGAGCCCGCGGTAGCCCGAGCGGCCCACGATCGAGGAGATGTTGACGATCGACCCGGAGCGTCGCGCCAGCATCCGCCGGCTGACGAGGCGCGACATGTAGAGCGTGCCCTTGATGTTGAGGTCGACGACGGTGTCGATGTCCTCGTCGGAGCTCATCGCGAGGATGCCGTCGCGCGCGACGCCCGCGTTGTTGATGAGCACGTCGATGCGGTCCCAGCGCTCGACGACGGCGTCGACGAACGCCTTGGCGTCCGCGGAGCGCGACAGGTCGGCGGTCTCGAACAGGAAGCGGTCGGGGTGCTCCTCGCGCCAGCGCTCGACCTCGGGTGTGACCGACCGGGCGCAGGCGGCGACGAGGTCGCCCGAGGCCAGGTACGACTCCACGATGCCGGCGCCGAGACCGCGGCTGCCGCCCGTGACGACGACGACCCGCGGCTCGCGGGGGCTCGACTGGGGCTGGTTCACGGTTCTCTCCTCAGGATCTTGCTGCCGGTGGTGGCGATGTCGTCGACGAACGTGATGCTGCGGGGACGGGCCGCCGCAGGCAGGTCGGCGCAGGCCGCCTTGATCGCGGCCTTGAGCTCGGCGGGGTCGGCCCCCGGGGCGGCCACGACCTCGAGGGCCACGATCGCGCCGGTCATGGCGTTGGGGCGGCCGAAGACGCGGGCCATCACGACCTCGGGCAGCGCGGCCACGCGCTCCTCGATCGGCAGCGGGTGCACCTTCACGCCGCCGACGTTGATGATCTCGGACGTGCGGCCGCGGAACAGGACGCGGTCGCCCTCGACCTCGACCCGGTCGCCGGTGGGGCGCCAGCCGTCGGCGTCGACCGGGTCCTCGCCGTGGTAGCCGAGCATGCCCGTGCGCGACCGGATCCAGAGCTCGCCGTCGACGATCTTCATGTCGACGTCGGCGTCGTCGCCGCGCTCGAGCACGTCGACCGACAGCCCGGGCCGGCCGTCGCGCATCGAGCCGGTCGAGCCGAACTCCGACGCGGCGTACACCTGCGAGACCTTGGCGTCGGGGAACGCGGCACGCAGCTCCGGCAGCAGCGGTCCCGGGATCGCCTCGCCGCCAAGCGTGATCTGGCGCAGCGCCGGGAGGCCGGCACCGTCGGAGCGGGCCTGCGCGAGCAGGAAGCGCCAGTAGGTGGGCGTCGCGCTCGCGTGCGTGACCCCGAGGGCGCGCATCGCCGCGAGGCCCTCGACGGGACGACGCGGTGCCGGCGCGACGAGCACGGCACCGGCGGCGGCGACGTGCAGCAGGACCTGCAGGCCGGCGAACTGGTGCAGGCCGAAGGCGAGCAGCCACCGCTCGTCGGGGGCGGGCCCGACCCGGGAGACGCCGCGCACCAGGCGGTTCCAGTCGTGCCGGACGCCGCGCGGCGCCCCGGTCGTGCCCGTCGTCAGGACGAGGTGGGGCCGGACCCCCTCGGGCGGCGTGGTGGGCGCACCCGTGGGGTCGGCCTCGAGCAGCGCGGCGGGCCGCAGGACCTGAGCGGCCAGCCCGGCCAGGTCGTCCCGGTCGGTGACGAGCACCTCGTGGTCGAAGCGTTCGACGAGGCTCGCGAGGTCACCGGGGGCGTCGGGCGGGTACTGGCAGGCCTCGGCACCCGCGAGCGACGCCCCGGCCAGGAGCGGCAGCACGACGGCGGCCTCGACCTCGGCGATCGCGAAGCGCTCGATGCCGCGCCGCTGCAGCTCGGCCGCGACGCAGAGCGCCTCGGCGCACAGCCGACCGGCCGTCCGCTGGAGGTCGTGGGTCACGAGGACGACGCGCTCGGGGTCGACCGTCGCGACCCGCCGGAGCAGCTCGTCCAACGCTCAGGCGGCGTAGAAGGCGAGGATCTCGCCGAGGGTCTGCGGCATGTCGCCCGCAGAGTAGGGGTCCGACCCGTGCACGTCCTCCAGGGTCGCCGAGAGCTCGGCGGTCTCGAGCGAGTCGAGGCCGGCGCCGTCGGAGTACAGCGGCGTCTCGGCGCCGAAGCCCTCGGGGAGCTTGTCGACGGAGGTCAGGAAGTCGACGACGGTCTTCTCGACGTCGGCGGGCGCGGTGGTCATGTCCGGTGCTCCTGGTGCGAGTGTGGTCCTGGAGGGTCAGGTCGTGGCACATCCTGCCACGGGGGCTTCGTCAGTCCGGCCGCTTTGCCGACACGAGTCCGTAGCCGAACGTCCCGTCGCGCCAGAAGGCCTCGAGGATGTCGCACGAGCGCACGAACGCGGCGTGCCCGTCGGTGCCGATCAGGTCGACGACCTCGTCCCGGTGGTCGTCGGCGTTGGCCCGCCAGCGGTCGAACGTGGGCAGCGTCGTCTGGGTGAGGTCCTGGCGGACGTCGGTCACGAGGCCGTGCTCGGCGGCCAGCCGCTCGTAGTCGTCGAGGGTCGCGAAGTGGGCGTCGCCGAAGGCCGTCCGCAGCACGGCGAAGTCGTCGCGCCGGGCGCGGACCTCGGCGAACGGGATCTCGCGGTGGCGGACCAGGTCGCACAGCACGAACCGTCCGCCCGGCCGCAGCACGCGCGCGCACTCGCCGACGAGGGCGGCCTTGTCGCGCATGAGGTGGGCCGACTCGAGGGCCCAGCTGCGGTCGAAGCTCGCGTCCTCGAAGCCGTTGTCGGTGCCGTCGCGCTGCTCGAACGTGACGCCCTCGACACCCGCCTCGGCCGTGCGCGCCCGTGCGGTCTCGACGCCGACGCCGCTCGTCGTGATGCCGACGACGTGGACGCCGTGCTCGCGCGCGATGGTGCGGGCCGGGTGGCCCGACCCGCAGCCGACGTCGAGGACGCGCAGGGGCGCCCCGTCCGGGCCGGTCGCGCCGAGGTCGGCGGCGTCGATCATCCGCCGGGTCAGCGCCGCGGTCGCGACGGCGAGCGGCTCGTCGCCGGAGTCGAAGACGCCGTAGTGCAGCTCGTCGCCCAGCAGCAGCTGCCAGGCGGCGGTGACCCGGTCGTAGTGCGACTGCGGGTCGTAGGCCTCGTGGCTCACGCGTCCTCCCTCGTGCCGACGCGGCGCGCCGGCGATCCCATGACGACGGCTCCCGGCGGGACGTCGGACAGCACGACCGAGTTGGCGCCGACCATGGCGCCGTCGCCGATCGTGACCCCGCCGACGAGCACCGCGTTCGCGCCGATGACGACGTCGTCGCCGATCGTGGCGAACTCCTGGACCTGCCCGGGCTTGGGGTCGTAGTAGCGCGCCGCGCAGGTGACGCCGCCAGCGAACGTGACGTTGTCGCCGATGCGCAGCCCGAAGCCGATCGTCACCCCGACCGGGTGGGCCAGCATGAGCCCGCGGCCGACCGACATGCCGGCCCCGAAGTCGGCACCGACCAGCACGTTGGCGAGCGTGCGCAGCTGGTGCGCGAGCATCGCGTGGCCGCGCTCGTACAGCCGCTGCTGGGAGCGCAGGACGAGCGAGGCCAGCAGGCCCGGGGAGCTCGGCAGCGCGAGCAGGACGCGCAACCAGCTCTGCCGTCCGCCGACCCGGTGCCGGGCCAGGTCGGAGAACACGAGGTCGCGGAACGTGGGCCGGCTCGGCTCGGGTCGATCGCTCACTTCGGCGACCCTATCGGTCGGCGACGCGCCGTGACCAGCACTTCGCAGGTCACGCACGGTGTCGTCCGCCTCGTGCCGAGGACCGCGCCGGCCGGTGCGAGCGACGCAGCGCCACCGCGAGGCACAGGACCGACGTCGCGGCCACCGCGAACATCGACTGGCCGACGGCGACGGTGCTGCCGAGCTCGGCGGCGACGACGATGCCGAGGACCAGGACGGGGGTGAGGGCGAGCTCGATGATCGACGCGACGCCGCCCCGGTCGCGGCCCTGCAGGACCGCGATGAGGATGCGCCGGTACCCGAGCAGCCCGGCGGCGGCGACGAGCCAGTACGCGATCGGCACGGCGTCCTCGAACTCCCGGCCGAAGGCCAGGACGATGACCGGCTCGGTGACGAGCAGGACCCCGGCCACGACCGCGCCGAGGGCGACCGCGCCGATGACCAGCCAGTTGCGCACCAGGGCGCGCTCGGCCTGCGGGTCGCCCTGCGCGCCGGCCACCTTGGGCAGCAGCACCGCCGCCAGGCCGTTGCCCATCGCGCTCGGGAGCAGGCCGAGGGCCGAGGCCGCGGAGTACAGGCCCAGCACGGTCGTGCCGAGCAGCGCCCCGACGAGCGTCCGGTCCAGCAGGAGCCCGTCGATGGGGCCGATGCTGCCGACGTAGGTGGACCGTGTCAGCCTCCAGAGGTCGCGGCCGTCGAGGCGGTCCTCGGCTCCCCCGCGGCGTGGCGCGAGCAGCGCGAGCCCGACCACGAGGCCGGTCGCGAAGGCGCCGACCATGATCGACAGGACGGTCAGGGCGCCGGCGCGGCGCTCGACGACGAACAGCACGGCGATCCCCACCGTCACGAGCGTCTGCGGGAGCAGGGTCGCGACGGCGATGCGGGTCATCGGGGCGGACTCGCCGAGCAGCGCCGACGTGACGAGCCGGAACGCCATGTTCTGGATCGCGAGCAGCCCCACCATGACCGCGAGCAGCACGACGTGGACCGACGGCGACCCGTGCAGCACGACGAACAGCGCGCCGGCCGGCACCGCGCTCACGACCGCGAGGAGCGTCCACCGCCCCACGAGGTGGGACACGCCGTCGCGGGCGGTGAGCCGACGGTCGGCGAGCCGCTTGGTGACCGCGTTCGGCAGGCTCCCGCCGAGGGTCAGCTGGGCGGCCATGCCCGAGACCGCGACGACGAGGACCACCTCGCCGCGCCCCTCGACGCCGAGCAGCCGGGCCGAGAGGATGCCGCTGATCGTCACGAGCCCCTGGACCAGCAGGGAGCCCCCGACGACCGCGAGCCAGGCGATGCGCTGGGTCACGGGCTCACCGGCCGCCGGCGAGCCGGCGCAGCACCGGCGGACGTCCGTCCGGGCCGATCTCGAGGAGCACGGCGACGTAGCGGTCGACGGCCTCCCAGGGGTCCTCGCGGCCCGTCTCGACCCGGACGCGGCCGGCGAGGACGTCGGCCATGGCCCGGCCCAGGGCGTCGGGGTCGAGCGCGCAGGCGACGCCCGCCCGCAGCGCCGTGACCTCCGCGGCGCGCACGACCGACCCGGCCGTGACGACCGGGACGCCCGCGGCCTCGGCCTTGCCCATGATCCCGCTGGGACCGTTGTTCGTGAGGGCCAGCGGCACGACGTCGACGGCGGCGACCAGCTCGTCCAGCTCGTCGTCGTCGAGGAAGGCGTCCCGGACCCGCAGCCGCGCCGCCTGCTGCGGCGACAGGCCGTCGAGCCAGCCGCGCATGTCGTCGTGGACCTTGCCGGCGATGAGGAGCTCGGCGTCGAGGCCGGCGCGCTCCATGCCCTCGAGGATCATCGGGGCGTTGCGCCGGGCGGTCAGCACGCCGAACACGCCGACGAGGCGACGGTCGAGCGGCAGGCCGTGCTTGCGCCGCAGGGCCGCGGCGTCGCGGGAGTGCGCCGTGCTGAAGGCCGGGTCCACGGCGCGACGCACGATCCAGCCGCGCGCGGTGTCGTCGCGACCGGCGAACCCGGTGACGCGGTCGAGCGCCCGCGTCAGGCGGGCCACGACCGCCAGGACCGACTTCGAGACGCGCAGCCGCTGGCTCGGGCGGTCCAGCAGCCGGGCCCGGGCCGGGTACCGGGTGAGCATGAACGTGACCCGCGGCCGGACGGCGAGCCCGCGCAGGTGGCGCGGCGCGAGGTACCACCAGCGCTTGAGGGCCTGGTCGCCGTCCATGTGGATGACGACGCCGACCGGCTGCGCGGGGTCGGCGTCGCGGCACACGCGTCCCATCTGCTCGGCCACCTGCGCCGTGGGCGGCAGGATCGAGTCGAACACCTCGCGGACCTCGACGCGCCCCTCGGCCTCGGCGTCGGCCAGGAACGTGGCGAACTCGGCCGACCCCCGGGCCTCGCGGTTCGTGAGGAGGACCACCGGGCCCCACCGGCTCGCCGCACGGACCACCCAGGACGCCGACTGGAGGTGGTGACCGTGGTGGTCGGGCTCGATCACGAGCGTCGTGATCGCCGTCTCGGCCATGAGTGCTCCCGAAGCAGGTGGTGGGGGGTGGGCGCCGCACCGCGGACGTCCGCGCGGTGGCGCCGCCGACCGCCGGACCGGAGGACCGGACGGATGTCGGCGGACACAGCGTAGGGGACAACGAGGGCGTCCCTGGCGCGCTACGCTGCCGGGGTGTCCCGCCTGCGCACCGCCGTGATGGAGCAGATCGCCCGCCGCGGGTTCGTCGTCCGACGCCACCCCGCGACCCGGCGCCAGGCCCTCCTCGCGAAGCACGGGATCGACGTCGTCTTCGACGTCGGCGCGGCCCGCGGCGGCTACGCGAGCGAGCTGCGGGCCTTCGGCTACGACGGCACGATCGTCTCGTTCGAGCCGCTCGCCGCCGCCCACCGCGACCTCGCGGCGACGGCCGCCGGCGACCCGCGCTGGCACGTCCACCACACCGCCCTGGGCGACCGTCCCGGACAGGCCGAGATCAACGTCGCGTCGAACAGCGACAGCAGCTCGCTGCTGCCGATGGCGGCCGGGCACAGCGGCGCCGCGCCCCAGGTGCAGTACCTGGGCACGGAGACGATCCAGGTGTCGCGCCTCGACGACCTCGCACCGCAGCACCTGGCCGAGGCGTCGGTGCCGTTCCTCAAGATCGACACGCAGGGCTTCGAGCGTGCGGTCCTCGACGGCGGGCAGGCCACCCTCGACCGCCTGGCGGGCCTGCAGCTCGAGCTGTCCTTCGTCGAGCTGTACGCCGGCGGCATGCTCGCCGACGAGGCCATCGCGTTCGCCTACGACCACGGGTTCGTGCTGGCCGGCCTGGACCAGGGCTTCACGCACCCCGACGGCGAGCTCCTGCAGGCCGACGGCCTGTTCCTGCGGCCGTGACCCCGTCCCGGCCGCCGCGTTGACCATCCCGACCGCACCCGTCCGACCACTCCGTCACCGAAGGTTGTCTCCTGTGGATCCCCGTCTCCGGGCCGTCGCCCGCACCGCCGTCCGCACCGTCAACACGCCCGTCGCCAAGGCCCGGGCCACCCGGGCGTTCGCGGGCACGCCGCGGCCGCTCAAGCTCGAGCTGGGCGGCATCGAGCCCCGCGACGGGTGGGTCATCACGAACGTCAACGCCGTGACGAAGCTCTTCATGGACGCGACGTCGACGTGGCCGCTCGAGGACGGCTCGGTCTCCCACGTGTACTCCGACAACGTCATCGAGCACGTGCCGCTCGAGGCCGGGCGCGTGCTGTTCGCCGAGGCCCACCGCTGCCTGCAGCCCGGCGGCGTCATCCGCTTCGTGACGCCCGACCTGCGCGCGCACGTCGACAAGTACCTCGCCGGCACCGCGCCGAAAGGCGACCCGGAGGCCGCGGTCTACGAGAGCATGGGGCTCACGGTCGACCACCCGCTCGACTGGGTGCGCATCCCGATCGCGTCGTTCGGCCACCACGAGGGCTACGTCTACGACTACGACACCCTCGCCGCGGAGCTGACGCGGGGCCGGGTTCTCGAGCGTGTCCCGCGCCGAGCTCGGTCGCAGCGTGCACCCCGAGCTCGACGGGCTCGACAACCGGGTCGACGAGGGCGGCGCCCAAATGGCCGTCGAGGCCGTGCGCTGACCCGCGCCCTCTAGGCTGCTGGCATGACCCCCGGGGCAGTGACCAGCAGGATCGCGACGGCCGTCTGGAACCGTCGCCACCCGGAGTGGGCCGCCGGCCGTCCCGGTCACGTGCAGCCGCAGCTGCGCCTGCGGCCACGGACGCTGCCGCGGACGGTCGCGGACGCCGTCGCCGTGCGGCTGCGCGCCCGGGGCGCGACGGCCCCGCCGTGGATCACCGCCGACGCCCTCGAGCTGCTCGACGAGGTCCTGCGCCCCGGCGACCGAGGGGTCGAGTGGGGCTCGGGCGGGACGACGACATGGTTCGCCGAGCGGATCACCCACCTCACGTCGGTCGAGGGCACCCGCTCGTGGCACGCGGTGCTCGAGGAGCGGCTGCGCACCCAGGGGGTGGGCAACGTCGACCTGCACCTCGTGCCGTTCGACGAGCTGGGCTACGAGACCCCCGAGCACGAGGCGGCCTACGTGGGCGCCGCGCCGGACCTGGCGGCCGGCTCGCTCGACCTCGCGTTCGTCGACGGCGAGTACCGCGACGCGTGCATGCTGCGCGCGATCGACCTGCTGCGCAGCGGCGGGGTGCTCGTGCTCGACAACGCCGAGACCTACCTGCCGACCACCACGCGGTCCCCGTGGCACGTCGACCGGCCCGCGACGCCCCGCTGGGGCGAGGTCGCGGAGCGCCTGCAGGACTGGCGCCGCGTCTGGACGACCAACGGGGTGTGGGACACCGCCCTGTGGTTCAAGCCCTGAGTCGGTGACGCTCGGCGGCTCAGCGTCCCAGCCGGCCGCCGCCCGCCCGCATCCGGCGCTCCACCTGCTCCTCGAGGTTGCGGGCCCACACCTGCGGGGAGGTCCGCGCCGACAGCGCCCGGCTCACCGCCGAGAACTCCCCCAGCGTCTCGGCCGACAGGCCGCTCGTGCGCGCCATCGCCTGGGCCCACGCCCGGACGTCGCCGGCCGGGACCACCCAGCCGTTGGCGTGGTCCTGGACGAACGGCGCGGCGGCCCCGGCGAAGTCCGTCGTGAGGACCGGGAGGCCGCACGCGGTCGCCTCGTGGAGGACCACCCCGTACGGCTCGATGTGCGACGGCAGCACGTACGCCGAGCTCTCGCGCATCAGGTCGGCGACCTGGGCCGGGGCGAGGAAGCCGCGCAGCCGGACCCCGGGCACCTCGCGCAGCAGGCCCTCGAGCGGCCCGATGCCGACGACGTCGAGGTCCCACGGGTCGTCCACGAGCTCGCGGTAGAGCCGGTAGGACGCGGCGAGGACGTCGGCACCCTTGTGGTCGACGAGCCGACCGACGTAGAGGAAGCTGTGTCGTCCGGCGATCTCGGCCCCGCTGCGGGGCTCGCTGCGGAACAGCGCGGTGTCGGCCGAGAGCGAGCCGCGGACCACGTCGGCCGGGCCGAAGCCGAGCATCCGGGCGTAGGCCTCGGTGCGCTCGCTCGGCACCATCGCGGCGTCCGCGACCGGTCGCACGTACCAGCGGCTCACGAGCCGGCCGAGCCACTGCCGCGGCGCCGACCGCCACAGGTTGTCCATGACGAGCAGGCGCACGGTCGTCGCGGGCACGGCGCGCATGACCGCCCGGTAGGAGCGGGCGAAGTTCCACGACGTCATGACGACGGCGTCGGGGGCGAAGCGCTCGACGCGCTCGACGAGCTCCGCGGCCGTCGGCTCGCTCGACCAGGGCAGGTAGTCGGCGTACCCGCCGACGCCGAACTCGCCGAAGGCGGTGTCGCGCATGGCCCCGACGACGGCGTCCGCACCCGCCGGCTGCACGACGAGCAGGTCGTGCCCGCGGGCGGCCAGCTCGCGGTACTGCGCGTCGAGGTAGCCGGTCATGCCGTTGCCGAGGAACGCGATCCGCACGGGCGCAGGCTAGCGAATCCTCGGGGCGCGGGCGGCGTCGGCGCCCTGGCGGGCCGCCCTAGACTCGGCCCGTGAGGTTCCTCGACGACCTGCGTCCGACGCACGACCTGACCTACAACGACGTCTTCATGGTGCCGCGGCACTCCGCCGTGGCCTCCCGGTTCGACGTCGACCTCTCGACCGCCGACGGCACCGGGACGACCATCCCGCTCGTCGTCGCCAACATGACGGCGGTCTCCGGTCGACGGATGGCCGAGACGATCGCCCGGCGCGGTGGCATCGCGATCATCCCGCAGGACATCCCGGTCGAGGTCGTCGAGCGCACCGTCGCGCGGGTCAAGGCCGCGCACACCGTGTTCGACACCCCCGTCACGGTCGATCCCGACCAGACCGTGGGCGAGGCGCTCAGCCTCATCCCGAAGCGGGCCCACGGCGCGGCCGTCGTGGTCCGCGACGACAAGCCGCTCGGCCTCTTCACGGCCCAGGACGGTCGCGGGGTCGACCGGTTCGCCCAGGTCCACGAGGTCATGTCGACCGAGGTCCGCACGCTCGACGCCGACCTCGCCCCGCGCGACGCCTTCGACGTGCTCGCGGGCGGCCACCTCGACGTCGCCCCGGTCGTGCGCGACGGCGACCTGGTCGGCATCATCACCCGCACCGGCGCCCTGCGCTCCACGATCTACACGCCCGCGGTCGATCCCGCGGGGCGGCTCGTCGTCGGCGCCGCCGTCGGCATCAACGGCGACGTCCGTGGCAAGGCGGCCGCGCTGCTCGCGGCCGGGGTCGACGTCCTGGTCGTCGACACCGCCCACGGCCACCAGCAGAAGATGCTCGACGCCCTCCCGCTCGTGTGCGCCGCCCGCGACGACCACGAGCAGGCGACCGGGCATCGCATCCCCGTCGCGGCGGGCAACGTCGTCTCCGCCGACGGCGTCCGCGACCTCGTCGCGGCAGGGGCCGACGTGCTCAAGGTCGGCGTCGGACCGGGTGCCATGTGCACCACGCGGATGATGACCGGCGTCGGCCGGCCCCAGTTCTCCGCCGTCCTGCAGTGCGCCGAGGCCGCCCGCGAGCTCGGCGCGCACGTCTGGGCCGACGGCGGGGTGCGCTACCCGCGTGACGTCGCGCTCGCCCTGGCGGCCGGCGCCGCGTCGGTCATGATCGGCTCCTGGTTCGCCGGCACGCACGAGAGCCCCGGCGACCTGCACCACGACGCCGACGGCCGGGCCTACAAGGAGTCGTTCGGCATGGCGAGCTCGCGCGCCGTCGCCAACCGCACCCGCGACGCCGCGGGCTTCGAGAAGGCCCGGATGGCGCTCTTCGAGGAGGGCATCAGCACCTCCCGCATGTACCTCGACCCGCAGCGGCCGGGCGTCGAGGACCTCGTCGACGCGATCACCGCGGGCGTGCGGTCGAGCTTCACGTACGCGGGCGCCGCGACGATCCCGGAGTTCGCCGAGCGTGCCGTCGTCGGCCTGCAGAGCTCCGCCGGCTACGACGAGGGGCGTCCCCTGCACGCCAGCTGGTGACCCCAGCGACCTCGGGACACGACCCGGGACCCACCCGGGACGAAAGTCCCGACAAATAGTCCTTTCGGGCCATGCGGCCCGGTGTCGACCGGACTAGTCTCTCGCTCGAGGGAGAACAGACGTCGCACCAGGGCTTGGGAGGGCTCGCGGCGTCGCATTCGGTCACATGGGAGTGTCGACCGGATCACCGAAGTGGTGTCCGGCTTTGCGCCGTTCTTCCTCGGACGAGGGAGAACCGCCATGAATCGCACCATTCGGATGACGGGCCGGCTGTGGCAGCTGCTGGCCGCCGCCGTGGTCCTGGCCCTGCTGGCGACCGCGACGAGCATGACCCCGGCCTCCGCCGCCACCAAGCGGTCGACGGCCGCGAAGGTCGCCGGGGCCTTCGCCCAGGTCAAGGAGACCGCCCTCGAGGCGGCCAAGCCGAAGCCGGCCCCCACCGACGCCTGCGGCGCCGGGCTGCGCAAGGCCGACGGCTCGTCCTGGCGCTGCACGTTCGTCGACGACTTCACCGGCACGGCGCTGAACCGCAAGGTCTGGACGCCCGTCACGACCGAGGCGAGCGGCGTCTCGCACGGTGGCGACTGCCAGGTCGACGACCCGGACAACATCGCCGTCTCGAACGGGTCGCTCAAGCTGACCGTCCGCAAGGAGGCCCAGCCCTTCACCTGCAAGAGCCCGCAGGGCAGCTTCACCGCCGACGTCACCTCGACGAGCCTGAGCTCGCTCACGAGCTTCGCGCAGACCTACGGCCGCTTCGAGATGCGCGCCAAGATGCCTCAGACCAACGGCGCCGGGACCCACAGCGCCTGGTGGCTGTGGCCCAAGGACTACACGTACGGCGGCTGGCCGTACTCCGGCGAGATCGACATCGCCGAGTACTACTCCGCCTACCCGGACCGGATGATCCCGCAGCTGCACTACGTGCCGCAGGACGACGACGGGGTCGCGGCCCGCAGCAACTACCAGTGCATGATCAAGGACCCCACGAGCTACCACACCTACACGCTGGAGTGGACGAAGTCCCGCATCAAGATCATGTACGACGGTGCGACGTGCGTCGACTACACCGTCAAGACCGCCGTGAGCAGCCTGGGCCAGGTCCTGTCCTCCGGCGCCCCGTTCGACAAGCCCTTCACGCTGGCGCTGACCCAGACGCTCGGCATGTCGAACACCCCGAACGCCCGCACGGCGTCGACCGCGCTGCCGTCCACGATGGAGGTCGACTACGTCAAGGTCTGGTCCTGACGCCTCCCACGCCGGTCCGGCGGGCACCGGTTCCGGTCGTCGTGCGACCCCGATCAGGAAGGGTTGCACGACGACCGGAACCAATCGACACCCGCGTCGTTGATCATGGCGTTCGGGGGAACACCACGACACACGATCTTTCTTGGGAGCGGGCATGACGGTTCTTGTCACCGGCGCAGGCGGGTTCATCGGCGGTCACCTCGTGGCCGACCTCCTGGCGGAGGGCCACCAGGTCCGCGCCGTCGACGTGAAGGGCCAGGGCGACTGGTACCAGGTCCACGACGGGGCCGAGAACATCGTCGCCGACTGCTCCGACCCGGTCGACGCCCACAAGATCGCCGACGGCACGAGCGACATCTACAACCTCGCGGCCGACATGGGCGGCATGGGCTTCATCGAGAACAACAAGGCCGAGTGCATGCTGTCGGTCCTCACGAGCACGAACATGCTCGTGGCGGCCCGCGACGCCGGCACCCGCCGGTTCTTCTACAGCTCGTCGGCCTGCGTGTACGCCGGCGACAAGCAGACCGACCCGAACGTCACGGCCCTCAAGGAGTCCGACGCCTACCCGGCCGACCCCGAGGACGGCTACGGCTGGGAGAAGCTCTTCAGCGAGCGGATGGCCCGCCACTTCCGCGAGGACTTCGGCCTCGAGACGCGCGTCGCCCGCTACCACAACGTCTACGGCCCCGAGGGCACGTTCGAGGGTGGCCGCGAGAAGGCCCCCGCGGCCCTGTCGCGCAAGATCGCCCAGGCCAAGCTGAGCGGCGACCACTCGATCGAGATCTGGGGCGACGGCGAGCAGTCGCGCAGCTTCATGTACATCGACGACTGCGTCCGCGGCACGAAGGAGATCCTGGCCGGCGACAACGTCGAGCCGGTCAACCTGGGCTCGGCCGAGCTCGTCACGATCAACCAGATGGTCTCGATCCTCGAGGACATCGCGGGCATCACCCTCGAGCGCCACTACAAGCTCGACGCGCCGCAGGGCGTCCGTGGCCGCAACAGCGACAACACGATGTTCCACGAGATCTACGGCTGGGAGCCCTCGATCTCGCTGCGCGACGGCCTGGAGAAGACCTACTCCTGGATCTACGACCAGCTCGCGTCGCGCTGATCCCGCACCACTGACGGCGACGCCGCCCGGCCCTCGAGCCGGGCGGCGATCCCGTCGGCCAGCAGCGCCAGGCCGGCGTCGAACGACGCCGCGTCGAGCCTCGGCCGGACGTGGGCGACGCCCGCGCTCGCCGCGCCCGTGGCGAGCTGCTCGTCCTGCACGTGGCCGAGCACGAAGATGACGGTCGTCGTCGCCCCGGTCTCCCGGACGGCGGACGGCAGGGCGGCCAGCGCCTCGTCGAGCCCCGCCCGCGGGTCCTCGTCGCCGGGGCCGAGCGCCTGCACCGCGGCCACGACCTCGGCGCCGTCGCGGAAGGCGAGCAGCGCGTCGCGCAGGGCGTGCGCGGCGGCGTGGTGACGGGTCCGCCAGCCAGCCTCCGGCAGCGGTCGTCGACCGCGCCGCAGGACCTCGTCGGCGACGGCCGCAAGCAGCGCCTGCTTGCCGGTGACGTGGTGGTAGATCGCGCTCGGCCGGACGTCGAGCTCGGCGGCGAGGCGGCGCATCGTCAGGTCCGCGAGACCGTGGTCGTCGAGGACGCGCAGCGCGGTCGCGACGACGTCCTCGCGGCGGTGGCTCATGGGCGGGCTCCTCGATCTCGGGGGGGGGGGTGGCCCACCGGTGCCGGCGCGCCTCTGCCACACTACCTGAACGCCGTTCACCTGAACGCCGTTCAGTCGACGCCTTCTCCCCCGGAGGACACCATGAGCAGCATGACCGACCCCAGCACCTCGACGACCGCGTCCCCCGCGCGCCGCCGCAGCTCGGCCACCGACCTCGCGCTCGTCGCGGCGTTCGCCGCGCTCATCGGCGCCCTGGCGTACGTCGGCGCGATCCCCGTGGGCGGCACCGGCGTGCCGATCACGCTGCAGACGCTCGGCGTCGGCCTGGCCGGCGCCCTGCTCGGTCCGTGGCGCGGCTTCGCGGCCGTGGCGCTCTACCTCGCCCTCGGCGCGATCGGCCTGCCCGTCTTCGCCGAGCACTCGAGCGGCGTCGGCGTGTTCACCGGCATCAGCGGCGGCTACTTGATCGCGTTCCCGTTCGCGGCGCTGCTCATCGGGCTCCTCGTCAAGCACGTCGCGGGCGACCGCGGCAAGACCCGCGCGCTCGTGCTGTTCGCCTGCACCTTCGCCGGCAGCCTGCTCGTCGTCCACCCGCTCGGCATCGCCGGCATGAAGCTGCACCAGGACGTGTCCTGGGCGACGGCCGCCGGCTGGGACGCCCCGTTCTGGGTCGGCGACGTGCTCAAGTGCACCGTCGTCGCGCTCGTGGCGGCCGAGGTGCACCGCGCGTTCCCGCAGCTGCTCCCCGCCCGGCGCCGCTGACCCGTGCCGACGATCGCGTTCGAGGGCGCCGCGCTCACCGTCCCCACGCCGGACGGTGAGCGCGTCGTCCTCGAGCCCGTCGACCTGACGCTCACCGAGCGACGGGTCGCGGTCGTCGGCGCGAACGGCTCCGGCAAGTCCTCGCTCGCCCGGCTCGTCAACGGCCTGGTCGCCCCCAGCGCGGGGCGCGTGGTGGTCGACGGGCTCGACGTCGCGCGCGACGCCGCCGCCGTGCGCCGTCGGGTCGGCTTCTGCTTCACCGACCCGTCGGCCCAGCTCGTCATGCCGACGTGCCTCGAGGACGTCGAGCTGTCGCTGCGCCGGCACGAACGCCGGCGCGACGTGCGGGTCGAGCGTGCGCGCGAGGTGCTCGCCCGGTTCGGGCTCGCCGACCACGCCGACGTGAGCGTGCACGCGCTCTCCGGGGGCCAGCGACAGCTGCTCGCGCTGGCGGGCGTGCTCGCGACCGACCCCGCGATCGTCGTCGCCGACGAGCCGACGACCCTGCTCGACCTCGCGAACACGCGACGCGTCGGCGACCTGCTGCTCGGCCTGGAGCAGCAGCTGCTGCTCGTCACCCACGACCTCGACCTCGCGAGCCGCTGCGACCGGGTCGTCGTCGTCTCCCGGGGCCGCATCACGCACGACGGCCCACCGCGCGAGGCCGTCGACGCCTACCGCGCCCTCGTCGACGAGGGCGTCGCATGAGCACGCCGCGGACGACGGGGGCTGAGGGTTCGTGGTCGTCCCTACCGCCACCAACCCTCAGGCTGCGACGACGCCACTGCGGGTCGGGTGCCGCGTGAGCACCCCGGGCGTCCTCGTCGGGATCTACCAGCCCGGTCGCAGCCTGCTGCACCGGCTGCCCGTGGGACCCAAGCTCGCGGGCCTCGCCATCGCCTCGGTCGCCGTGGTCGCGGTGCGCAGCATGCCGCTCGCCTTCGCGTTCCTGGCCGTGGCCGTCCTGGCCGCCGCCGTCGCCCGTCTGCGACCCGTGCTGCTGTGGCGCGCGACGCGGGCCGTCCTGCTCGTCGCGACCGTGGTCGCCGCCTTCCAGTGGTGGTTCTACGGACGCGACAAGGCGATCGAGTCGTTCGTCGACCTCGTGACCCTCGCGCTGCTCGCCGTCTCGCTCACCGCCACCACCCCGGTCAACCTCATGCTCGACGCGATCGTGCGCTGGCTCGGGCCGCTGCGACGCCTCGGCGTCGACCCCGAGCGGGTCGCCCTCACGTTCTCGCTCGCGATCGCCGCCCTGCCGGGCACGGTCGCGCTCGCGGTCGAGACGCGCGACGCGGCCCGTGCCCGCGGTCTCGGCCGGTCGCCGCGCGCGTTCCTCACAACCGTTCGTCATCCGGGTCGTGGCCCGCGCGCACGAGACCGGGGACGCGCTCACCGCCCGCGGGATCGGCGACTGAGGCGACCGAGCCGGGCCCGCAGGCTGTGAGGTATCGCATGGTGGACGCCCGCCCAAGGTTGCCCTAACTCCCGTACCCTGGAGAGTGGTCTGCCACCAGACCGCCCGCCCGGAGCCCGCGAGGAACGTCCGCGACCCGGCGGGAGCGCCCGCCCGGGGCAGAGTCGGACCAGGAGTTTTCATGAGCAGGCAGCTGAGGGTCGCGATCGTCGGCGCAGGACCCGCCGGGGTCTACGCGGCCGACATCCTGACGAAGGCCGAGGTCGACGACCTCGACGTCACGGTCGACCTCATCGAGCGCGACCCCACCCCCGTTCGGCCTGATCCGCTACGGCGTCGCCCCCGACCACCCGCGCATCAAGGAGATCGTCAAGGCGCTCAAGCGCGTCATGTCCAACGACGCGATCCGCTTCTTCGGCAACGTCTCGTTCGGCGACGACCTCAAGCTCGACGACCTGCGGCAGTTCTACGACGCCGTCATCTTCGCGACCGGCGCCCGCCGCGACCGCGACCTCGACATCCCCGGCATCGACCTGGACGGCTCCTTCGGCGCCGCCGACTTCGTCGCCTGGTACGACGGCCACCCCGACGTCGACCGCGACTGGGACTTCCAGCCGCACGCCACGCAGGTCGCCGTCCTCGGCGTCGGCAACGTCGGCCTCGACGTGTCGCGCATCCTGGCCAAGACGGCCGACGAGCTGCTCGTCACCGAGATCCCCGACAACGTCTACGAGGGCCTCAAGAAGAACGCCACGACCGACGTCCACGTCTTCGCGCGGCGCGGCCCGGCGCAGGTCAAGTTCACGCCGATGGAGCTGCGCGAGCTGTCGCACTCCCCCCACGATCGACGTCATCGTCCACCCGGAGGGCTTCGAGCTCGACGAGGGCTCGATGGAGGCGATCCGCGCGGCCAAGAGCCAGAAGCTCGTCGTCGACGTCCTGCAGAACTACCTCGCGAAGGAGCCCACGGGCGCCCCGCACCGCATCCACATCCACTTCTGCCAGAACCCGGTCGAGGTCCTCGGCGAGGACGGCCGCGTCGTGGGGCTGCGCACCGAGATCACCGAGCTCGACGGCACGGGCAACGTCCGCGGCACCGGCGAGTACCAGGACTGGCCGGTCCAGGCGGTCTACCGGGCGATCGGCTACTACTCCGACAACCT